>JAQIJH010000055.1:0-30805 GCA_036946345.1 Gordonia paraffinivorans
GTTCCGAGACCGACGGTGTCGTCGTCGAGACAGCGGCCGGTGCGCAACGAGAAGACCTGCTTCAGGAGAGGCGAGGCGACGGTCGGCTCGCCGTCGCGGTCGCCGACGAGACCCCGGGACATCACGGCGGCGCGCCCGAACGGGTCGATGTTGCCGACCGCGAACAGCTCCCCCGTGCCCAGCAGGAACAGCGCCGCCTGCATGCCGTCGGGCATGAGGACCGCGACGCCGCGCCCGGGCACCAACGCGTCGAGACGGCAGGCGGGGACCCAGGCGGTGTCCTCGACGACGCCGTCGGCGCGGTCGTGGTGGGTGAGCGTCATGGCGGATCTCCTCGATCTCGTGTGCGTGTCCAGTGTGTCGATGCCATGTGACGGCGTTGTTTCCCCGATGTCGGCGCGGCGTGAACCCGCTGGTGATGCGGCGTGTCGGCGTCCGACGATCAGTCGCGCGCGGGCATCGCCGGCGCACCGAGCAACACCGGCACCCGCCGGCCGTCGGACTCGGTGAACCCGATGGTGGGGTCGGGCTCGCCGGGCGCGTTGACGAACGAGACGAACCGCGACAGCTTCTCCTCGTCCTCCAGCACGGCCGCCCACTCGTCGCGGTACCCGGCGACGTGACGATCCATGTCCGCCTCGAGCTGCGCGGCGATGCCGAGGCTGTCGGAACACACGACGTCACGCAGGTGGTCGAGGCCGCCCTCGAGCGCCTCCAGCCACGGGGCCGTGCGCTGCAGACGGTCGGCGGTGCGGATGTAGAACATCAGGTAGCGATCGATGTACGAGACCAGCGTCTCGTCGTCGAGGCCCTGCGCGAGCAGTTGGGCGTGGGCGGGCCGCTGCCCGCCGTTGCCGGCCACGTACAGGTTCCAGCCGTTCTCGGTCGCGATGACACCGACGTCTTTGCCCCGCGCCTCGGCGCACTCCCGGGCGCAGCCCGAGACGCCGAACTTGATCTTGTGCGGCGACCGCAGCCCGCGGTACCGCGTCTCCAGGCGCACGGCCATGGCGACGGAGTCCTGCACGCCGTAGCGGCACCAGCTGGACCCGACACAGCTCTTCACCGTGCGCAGGCTCTTGCCGTACGCCTGGCCCGACTCCATGCCGGCGTCGACGAGGCGCCGCCAGATCTGCGGTAGTTGGTCGACGCGTGCGCCGAACATGTCGATGCGCTGGCCACCGGTGATCTTCGTGTAAAGCCCGAAGTCCCGGGCGATCTCGCCGATCACGATGAGCTGCTCGGCCGTCACCTCACCGCCGGGCATACGCGGCACGACCGAGTACGAGCCGTTCTTCTGCAGGTTGGCCAGGAAGTGGTCGTTGGTGTCCTGGAGAGCGGCCTGCTCGCCGTCGAGGATGTGGTCCGACGACGTCGACGCGAGGATCGACGCGACCGTCGGCTTGCAGACCTCGCAGCCGGCGCCGGTCCCGAACCGGGCGATGAGTTCGGAGAACGTCCGGATGCCCGTCGACGCGACGATCTCGAACAGCTCCGCCCGCGACTGCGGGAAGTGCGCGCAGAGGGACTTGGAGAGCTCCACACCGGAGTCCGCGAGCAGGGTCGTGATACTGGGGACGCAACCGCCGCAGGTGGTCCCCGCGCCGGTGCATCCCTTGATCGCGGCGACGTCACACGAGCCGTCGGCGATGGCCGCGCAGATCGTGCCCTTGGTGACGGCGTTGCAGGAGCAGATCTCCGCGTCGTCGGGGAGTGCACCGACCCCGATCCCGCCGCCGGACGTCGCCGGGGTGATCAGCGCGGCGGGATCTCCCGGGATCTCGCGCCCCACCATCGGTTTCAACGTCGCGTACGCGGCGGCGTCACCGACGAGGATGCCACCGAGCAGCGTCGTGGCGTCGTCGGAGACCACCACCTTGGCGTACGTGCCCGCCACGGGATCGCTGTGCACGATCTCCAGCGCCCCCGCCGAGGTGCCCATGGCGTCGCCGAAGCTGGCGACGTCGACACCGAGCAGCTTCAGCTTCGTCGACATGTCGGCGCCGGCGAAGGCACGCTCGCCGCCGACGAGGCGGTCGGCGACGATCTCGGCGGTCGAGTAGCCCGGCGCCACCAGGCCGTAGCAGCGGCCGTCGACCGCGGCCACCTCGCCGATCGCGTAGATGTCGGGATCGACGCTGCGACAGGCGGTGTCGACGAGCACCCCACCGCGCTCGCCGACGTCGAGGCCCGCGTCCCGCGCGAGCTCGTCGCGCGGTCGCACACCGGCCGCGAACACGAGCAGTTCCGCGTCGATCTCGGTGTCGTCGGACAGGGAGACGGTGACCCCACCGTCGTGACGGGCCTCGACAGCGGTGGTCGAGACCCCGGTGTGGACGGCGACGCCGAGCTCACCGACGAGCTTGGCGAGCAGCGCCCCTCCCCCGTCGTCGACCTGCAGCGGCATGAGGCGCGGCGCGAACTCGACGACGTGGGGCATCATCCCCAGTGATCGCAGCGCGTTCGCGGCCTCCAGTCCCAGCAGGCCGCCGCCGACGACGACGCCGACCGCGCCCGCGTCGGCCGACTCCGCGGCGGCGCGGATCGCGTCGAGGTCGTCGAGCGTCCGGTACACGAAGCAGCGCGGGTGGTCCTTGCCGGTCACCGGCGGGACGAACGCGTAGGAGCCGGTCGCGAGGACCAGTGCGTCGTAGGTGATCTCGGTGCCGTCGGAGGCCACGACGCGACGACCCGCACGGTCGATCGACTCGGCCCGGACACCGAGGCGCACCTCGACCGCCTCGTCGCCGGCGTAGTCGTTGCCGTCGAGCGCGAGCGCGCTCCGGTCCCACGACGACACGTAGGACGACAGGCCGACGCGGTCGTAGGCGGGATCGGACTCCTCGCCCAGGACGACGATCCGCCACTGGTCGGTGATGTCGGCACGGCGCAGGTCGGTGACGAAGCGGTGACCGACCATGCCGTGACCGACGACGACGACGGTCTTGTCGGTCATGCCACTCCCACCGCGCTCGACGCCGCGGCCGCGTCCTGCTCGGCCGCGGACGAACGCTTCTCGCCGCGGGCGTAGAACCACCAGGTGACGGCTCCGGCGACCACGTAGAACGCGAGGAACACCCAGAACGCGGTCGTGGCGGACTTGCTGGACTTGTAGCTCGCCCGCAGCACCAGGTTGATCGCGACGCCGCCCAGGCCGCCGAACGCGCCGGCGATACCGATGAGGGCACCCGACATCGACCGTGACCAGGTGACCTTGCCGAACGCGTTGAGACCTCGGATGGACTGGGCCTTGGCCTCGAAGACGGCCGGGATGATCTTGTACACCGAGCCGTTGGCGATGCCCGAGATCAGGAACAGCAGGACGAAGCCGATGACGAAGGCGGTCAGCACCCCACCGGTGATCCGCTTGCCGTTGCTGTCGGACACGGTGCCGGCGGCCACGAGGATCGCCGAGGCGGCGACCATCGCCGCGAAGCACCACATCGTGACGCGACCGCCACCCACCTTGTCCGCGAGCCGACCGCCGATGGGGCGCGACAGCGAGCCGAGCAGCGGACCCAGCCAGGCGATCTGCGCGGCGGCGAGCGCCGGCTTCGGGTCTCCCGACGCGGTGAAGCTGATGTTGAGCACCTGGCTGAACGCGAAGCCGAAACCGATGAACGACCCGAAGGTGCCGACGTAGAGCAGCGAGATGAGCCACGTGTCGCGGTACTTGAGGCAGTCGATCATGGCCTTGCCCGACGACGTCTGGTGGTCGAGGTTGTCCATGAAGAGGGCCGCGCCGACGCCGGCCACCGCCAGGAGCACGAGGTAGACCGCGCAGACGATCTCGGGACGATCGGTGGCCAGCGAGATGACCAAGAGTCCGACGAGCTGCACCGCGGGGACGCCGATGTTGCCGCCCGCAGCGTTGAGCCCGAGTGCCCATCCCTTCATGCGCTGGGGGAAGAAGGCGTTGATGTTCGTCATCGACGACGCGAAGTTGCCGCCACCGAGGCCGGTGAGGGCCGCGACGAAGAGGAACCACCCGAAGCCGAAGTCACCGGGGTTGAGCATCAGGATCAGCAGCATCACCGTCGGGATGACCAGCACGACGGCGCTGAAGATCGCCCAGTTCCGGCCGCCGAAGCGCGCGGTGGCCTGGGTGTAGGGGATGCGCAGGCACGCGCCGACGAAGGTGGCGGTCGCCGCGATGACGAACTTCTGGTCCAACGAGATGCCGTACTGCGGACCCATGAACAGGGCGAGCACGGAGAACAGCGACCACACCGAGAAGCCGACGTGTTCGCAGATCACCGACCAGACGAGGTTGCGTCGGGCGATGGCCGCGTTCCCGTTGTCCCAGGCCTCCCGGTCCTCGGGGTCCCAGTCGGTGATGTGGTGTTTGCGCGTGGCGGTGGTCACGGTGTCCTCTCGGGGGCGTCTGAGCTCTCGGGGGTCTGCGGATCGATTGCGGGTCACGCTAGGGAGCCGGTGTTGCCGCGATGCGTCCCGCGATGACCGCGTCGTCACGGTGTTCTCACCCCTGCGTCGGAGGGTGTGTGAGACGCGGTCTGCGATGTTTCGCACGGATTGCCGTCCGCTCGCCGGGGTGCACCTCTAGAGTTCGGACCAGACATGCAGGCCGCGCCGACGTCGGAACACCGCGTCGGGGGCTCTCAGGGAGGACCATCCGATGCTTCGTCGTAGGCGACTGTCCGTCGTCGCCGCGCTGCTCGCGGCGACCACCGCCGCGATCGTCACGGCCCCGGCCGCGTCGGCCGCGCCGCTGCCCCGCAACTGCACGCAGGCGCTGTTTCAGAGCGACATCCGCTGCACCTTCACCTACACGGGCGCCCCGCAGGTGTTCACGGTGCCGCAGGGGCTGCGCCAGATCCTCGTCCTCGCCGTCGGCGCGAACGGCGCGGACACCCGCGGGTCGGGCTTCCCCTCGACCAAGGCGGGCAAGACCTACGCCTACGCCCCGGTGTTCGGCGGGCAGCGTCTCTTCGTCTACGTCGGCGGAGCCGGGCAGCACAACGCGCCGGGCAGCCCGCGTGGCGTCGGCGGGTACAACGGCGGCGGTGCGGGCTACCCCAACGGCGGTGGCGGTGCCAGCGACGTCCGGACGATCGGGGGCGACGCGCTCAACCCGGCGTCGATCGCGTCGCGGCTCGTCTCGGCGCCCGGCGGCGGCGGGTCGGCGGGCACCCGCGGCGGCGACGGTGGCCGCCCCGGTGACAGCAACGGCCTGAAGCTCGGCGGCGGCGCCGGTGGCCCGGCGAACGGCGGCTCCAGCGCCGGCGACTCGCAGCCCGGCCGTCTCGGTGTGGGTGGCGACGCCTCAACCACCGGCGGTGGCGGCGGCGGGGGCGGCGGCTTCGGCGGCGCGGGTGGCTACGCCGGCGGTGGCGGCGGTGGCGGCAGCCCGCTGCCGTTCGCCGCGACGACACAGATCGCCAAGAACGGCGAGGGTGCGCGCGTGACCATCGTGTACGACGGGCCGTGCACACCCTTCTGCTTCGGCAGCTGATGCCTCACGTGTCGGACTCGCCGCGCAGCGCGGCGAGTTCGGCGCGCAGGCGGGCGTTCTCGTCCTGCAGGTCGCCGATGCGTGCGACGTAGGGCGCGGTCCGATCGGCGATCATCTCGGCGGTGTACTGCGGGATGAGGCTGCGTGAGCAATTCCAGTCGAAGGCCTCGACGTCGAGCGTCACGCAGCGTTCGACGCGCGTCGCGATCTCGCGACCGTCGATGTGCCGCAGCGTCATCGCGAGGTCGGGGTCGTCGGCGGCGTCGACCACCCGCGCCCGGGCGAACACCTTGATGCGGGTGCGCCGGGGCAGGTCGGCGACGAAGAGGGCCACGCGGTCGTCGGCCTCGATGTTGCCCACCGACACGAACTGCTGGTTGCCCGGGAAGTCGGGGAACGCGAACCGGTTGCCGCCCAGGTGGTGCAGGAATCCCGGGGGCCCGCTGCGGTACTGGATGTAGGGCCAGCCCTGCGGCGTGATCGAGGCCAGGTGGAACTGGAACACCGCAGTGAGCAGTCGGATCTCGCGGTCGGTGATCTGCTGCGGGCCCGTGTCCGGGCTGTCGAGGTCGACACCGTAGGCGACGACGCTGCCCGCGTGCTCCTGACGGGCGAGGGCCTGCGGGCCGAACGCGATGTGCGAGTAGCGGCGTCCCACGCGTCAGACCATGAGTCGGACGACGTCCACCACACGCGACAGGCCCGCCAGCGCGCCCGCCGACGACCTCGGGTGCAGGGCGTGCACCGCGAGTCGGAACAGCACCGCACGCAGCATCATCTGCGGCCACTCGGGCAGATCGGACCAGCGGGTCACGAGGTCGTCGTCGGCACCGCCCCACGCCAACGCGTCGACCACGACGACCGCCGCGGCCCACGCCGGGGGGCGCCAGTACGGGACGATGTCGGTGATACCGGGCGCGGCGGCACCGGCGAACAACACGGTGCCGAAGAGATCCCCGTGCACCAGTTGCGGCGGCGACGACACCGGCGTGCGCAGGGTCGCGAGGGTCTTGAGCATCTCGATGCTGCGGACGCCGTCGGGGGACGTCGGTTCGCCGAATCCCGCTGCGCGCGCAGACCGCAACGGTACGTCCTCCCAGGCGGCGCGGTCGGCCGCGGTGAACACGTCGACGTCGGTGTACGGCGGCGCGGGCGGCTGCAGCAGGAAGCGGGGCCGCTCGATGGCCGCGGTCACCTGGTGCAGCCGGTTCGCGACCGAGACCACCTCGTCGTGGCGGGGTTCGGGGGACCCGGCGATGTAGGTGTCGGCCCGCCAGCCCGAGACGACATAGCGGCCGTCGGTGCCACGGAGGGGCCGGGCGACGCGGATCCCGTCGACGAACAGGTCCTCGCGGACCTTGGCCGACCAGGCTGCGCGGGCGTGGTCCGGGACGAGGGAGAGGACCACCTCACCGATGCGCCAACCGCCCTCCCACTCCCGGGTCAGCGCGATCGGTTCCGTCCCGGACAGCCCGAACGTCGCGACGACGTGATCGGGCGGCTCCGGTGCGTTCACGAGACGTCACGTTACCGATCGACGACGTCGTTCCCGGGGAGGCGCCCGGCGGTGTCCGACGACGCCGCGCCGCCGTCGGACACGTCGGGCCCACGACCGCGCAGGCCGACCCAGGCGATCACGGCGCCGACGAGTGCCACGCCGGCGAAGATCGGCACCGCACGTCGGAAAGTGGTGTCGAACGAGGCGTCGAGCGTGCCCGCCGCCGACGTGCCGGCCAGGAGCGGGACCGCCGCGACGGCGAGGAGACCGGCCGCCCGGGCGACGGCGTTGTTCACCCCGCTCGCGACACCGGAGTGTGCGTCGTCGACCGCGGCGAGCACCGTCGCGGTCAGCGGCGCGACCAGCGTCACCAACCCGACACCCATGAGCAGCGCACCGGGCAGCACGTCGGTGAGGTAGTCCGCCTCGGGCCCGATCCGCAGGAACAGCAGCAGCCCGCCGGCCAGCGCGCACGCGCCGACACTGAGCGGGACTCGCGGCCCGATCCGTGCCGCCAGCGCCGCCGACCGGGCCGACAGCAGCAGCATCAGCACGGTGACCGGGAGCAGAGCCGCACCGGCCCACACGGCCGGGTATCCCGCGACGACCTGTAGCTGCAGCGCGGTGAGGAACAGCTGCCCGCCGATGGCGGCGTAGATCGCGAAGGTCATGACGTTGACGACGGTGAAGGTGCGTGAGGAGAACAGATGCGGGGGCACCATCGGCTCGCGCGCCCGACGTTCGGCGAGCACGAAGACCACGCCCGCGACGACCGCGATCACCGCCTCGAGACCCACCTCGAGGCCCGTGCCACCGTCGGCGGCGCGGATGAGCGTGATGGTCGTCGCGGCCAGCGCGACGATCGCCGCACCCGCGCCGAGGGTGTCGAATCCGCGGTGCTGCTGCGTGTCCCGGGTCTCGGGCACGTGCCGGACGGCGACGAGGACGCACGCGATCGCCACGGGGATGTTGACCAGGAAGACCCACCGCCATCCGGGCCCGTCGGCGAGCGCTCCTCCGACGAACGGGCCGACCGCGGACGCCACGCCCCCGAGCCCCGACCACAGCCCGATGGCCCGCGCGCGATCGGCGGGGCGCAGTGACGACTGGATCATCGACAGCGACCCCGGCGTCAGCAGCGCGCCCCCGACGCCCTGCACCGCTCGCGCGGCGACGAGGACCTCGATGCCCGGCGCGAGACCGCAGGCCAGCGACGCGAGCGCGAACACGACGATGCCGCAGAGGAACACGCGGCGCCGGCCGAAGCGGTCACCGAGCGAACCGCCCAACAGCACGAGCGCCGACAGCGTCGTCATGTAGGCCGTGACGGTCCACTGCAGCGAGGCGAGACCCGCGTCGAGGTCCTCGGCGATCCGCGGGAGGGCGACGTTGACCACCGTCGAGTCGAGCATGACGATCGCCGTGCCCAGCACCGCCGCGGCCACCACCCACCGTCCCTGCGCCGACGCCAGTGCCACGCCGGGTGCGCCCGGCTGCGACGGCGGGACGGTGCTCAATAGACGGGCAGGGACGGGTCGATCTCCCGGGTCCACGCGGCGATCCCGCCGTCGAGGTGACGCACGTCGTCGAACCCCGCCTCTCGCAGGGCGGCGAGTGCGCGTCCCGACCGGATCCCCGTCTTGCAGTACAGGACCGCGGGACGATCGCGGGGCACACGCTCGATGCCGGAGCCGGACTCTATGTCGCCCAACGGGATCAGGGTGGCGCCGTCGATGTGCGCGATGTCCCACTCGACGGGCTCGCGGACGTCGACGAGGACCGGAGGCTCCGGCGCGGCGAGCTGCTCGCGGAGCGCGGACGGTGACAGCGTGTCCGGGGCGGCGGTCGGCGCGGGCGCGGAGATCCCACAGAACGCCTCGTAGTCGACGAGGCCGGTGACGGGGGCCGCGGTGGGGTCCTTGCGCACCTGCACGGTACGGAACGACATCCGCAGGGCGTCGTAGAGCAGGACCCGCCCGAGCAGCGGGTCACCGGTGCCGGTCACGAGCTTGACCGCCTCGGTGGCCATCACGGAACCCACGGTGCCGCAGAGCATCCCGAGCACACCGCCCTCGGCGCACGACGGCACCGACCCCGCGGGCGGCGCCTGCGGGTACAGGTCGCGGTAGTTCAGTCCCCGCCCGTCCGGTGCGTCCTCCCAGAACACCGACACCTGGCCCTCGAACCGGAAGATCGAGCCCCACACGTAGGGCTTCCCGGCGAGCACGGCGGCGTCGTTGACGAGGTAGCGCGTGGCGAAGTTGTCGGTGCCGTCGACGACGAGGTCGTAGCGGCCGAACAGCTCGACCGCGTTCTCGGCGGTCAGCGCGTGCTCGTGCAGTTCGACCGCGACGTGGGGGTTGGTCTCGGCGATCGCGTCGCGGGCGCTGACCCCCTTCGACCGTCCGATGTCCGACTGGCCGTGGATGATCTGGCGCTGCAGGTTCGACTCCTCGACGACGTCGAACTCGACGATGCCGAGGGTCCCGACGCCCGCCGCGGCCAGGTACAGCAGCACCGGCGATCCGAGACCGCCGGCACCGATCACCAGGACGCGCGCCGCCTTCAGACGACGCTGTCCGTCGGGGCCGATGTCGGGGAGGACGAGGTGGCGGCTGTAGCGGGCGACCTCGTCGCGCCCCAGGGACGGCGCGGGGTCCACGAGCGGCGGGAGGGCTGTCACCCGTCCAGGGTAGGCCCGGGTGACCCGGCCGGCTCAGGCCTGGGGGAACGGCCAGGGGTTGGCGCGGCAGGTGAGGTCGCGGTCGGCGCGCATGTCGGGGTCGAGCGCCATGATCTGACTGTTCGAGACGCCGAAGGTCTGCTGCATCATGATCGGCGCCAACGCGTTCTGGCTGCCGCACGGTTCGTGCTGCTCGTACCCGATGGCGTGACCGACCTCGTGGTTGACCAGGTACTGCCGGTAGAGCAGGTCGTCGCCCTGGTACGAGACGGCCCCACGCACCCACCGCGCCTCGTTCACCGTGACCCGGCCCTCGGGCGGGTAGTAGCAACTCGACTCGAGCTTGATCTGGTAGCCGCACAGTTCGCGGGTGGTGTTCGTCGACGTGAGGGAGACCCGGAAGTCGGGGGTGCCGGCGTCCACGCGACGGAACGCCACCGCTCCCCCGCCGATCCAGCTGCGCGGGTTGGCCAGCGTCGCGTCGACGAGCTTCCCGAAGGCGCTGTCACTGCCGAAGTCCGCGGGGTTCAGGCCGTTCTCGACCTCGATCGAATAGGTGTACGTCCGGCTCGCGCGGGGGTTGCCGACGACGCCGGTGGTGCCGGGCACCGTCCGCCACGACTTGGCGCCGTCCGTCGTGAACGGGCCGCCGTCGGGCAGCTGGCCCGCCGGCAGGCTCGATGCCGCGATCGAGCCACGCGGTGCGCCGATGGCCGTGGTCTCGGAGTTGACCGCGGTGTTGCGGGTCTCCGACGGCGTCGTCGCCGGCTGCGCCGAGCCCGACGAGCCGTGGTCGGTGATCGTCACGACGAGCAGGGCCACGGTGAGGACGACGAGCACCGGGATGGCGTAGGCCCGCCACCCGTAGGTGCTCACGAACCGGCCCAGGGCCGTCTGCTTCTTGCGCGGTGGCCGGGGGCCTCGGCGACCGCGGGTGTCGACCTCGATCGGATCCCAGTGCGCGCGCAGCGGCTGATCGTCCGCCGGACGGTCGGGGCGCGGTGGCGTCGCTCCCGGCGGCAAAGCTTGCGACGGCGGGAACGGCCGGTGTTGCGGGCGGGGCGGTCGGGCGCTCGGCATCGGTCCCGACGGGTGCCCGGGGCCGCCGACGCCGCCGGTCGGGGACGCGGGGCCGGGCGCACCGGGCACGGGGTGGCCACCGTGGGGCGCCGACGGGCCGTACGGCCCGGGCGCCGTGGGGGTGCGGGGACGTCCACCGCCGCCGGTGCTCACACCGGCCACCATCTCACACGCGCCGCGGCCGTTCGGGGGACCCTCGCCGGGGACGTCGGACGACGTCAGGGCGTCGCCGAGGCGACCCCGGCCCCGACGTGGCGGGCGATCTCGCGCGCGGTCTCCACCGGGATCTCCATCTGGCAGACGTGTCCGACCGCGCCGAACATCACGAGCCGTGAGTTCGGGATGGCGCGGACCAGCCGCGGGGCGATCGCGGAGCTGACGAGCTTGTCGCGGCCACCCCAGATCACCAGCGTCGGGGAGGTGATCGCCGTGGCGGTGCGCCAGTGCGCCCGCCCCGACATCCACACCCAACTGGTCACCAGCGAGGTCAGCGTCCGGGACAGGGCGACCGGCGCCCACGGCAGACCGGCGCGGGCGATCGCGTGCTCCACCGCCTGCGTGGTGCGGACCGCGCCCAGCCGCGACGGGTCGACCATGATCTCGCGCAGCGTCTGCGCGACCTGGCGCTCCGGATGCGCCCGTCCGAGGTAGCCGAACACCGCCGGGCCGACCCGCGGCACCTGCGCCAGCGTGAGCGGCACGAAACTCAACCGTCGGACGCGCGGGCGGAGGTCGGGGAAGGCCGGCGAGATCAGGGTCAGGGTCGTCACCAGGTCGGGGCGGGCCGCGGCGACCCGCGCGACGATCGCGCCCCCCAGCGAGTTGCCGACGAGGTGCGCCCCGCCCAGGTGGTCGAGGACGGCGATCACCGACTCGACCATCGTCGTGAGCGAGTAGTCGTCGCCGACCGGCGGGTCGGAGAAACCGAACCCCGGCAGGTCCATGGCCCAGCCGTCCAGGACCGGCCCGAGGACCTCCCCGAGGTCGGTCCAGTTCAGCGACGAGCCGCCCAACCCGTGGACGTACAGCGCGCGGCCCGCCGGCGTCGGCGTGTCCGTCGCTCGGGGGACACGGCGCAGGAACACCCCGCGCCCGTCGATCTCGACACGACTGCCCGGCCACAGCGGGCTGGTGCGGTCGAGTGGGGCGAGGAGATCGGCGGGGGACGTCGTCGAGGCCGTCGGCTCGGCCCGGGGTGTCGACACCGGTCCAGCATGCCTCACCCCTGCCGGGGTCCGAGTAGGGTCGTCGCATGCCCGGAGCACCCCAACGCGACTCCGTCGGGGTGGCCGACGAGACCGCGCGCCGCAACACCCGCATGCCGCGGAGCGCGCGCCGCGTGCAACTGCTCGACGCGGCCAGCGAGATCTTCGTCGAACGCGGCTACCACTCGGCCGGGATGGACGAGATCGCCATCCACGCCGGTGTGAGCAAACCCGTTCTGTACCAGCACTTCCCGGGAAAGCTCGACCTCTACCTCGCGGTGCTCGAGGAACACGCCGAGGCGATGGTGTCGCAGGTGCGCAAGGCGCTGGAGACCACCACCGACAACCGTCTGCGCGTGCGCGCCGCCGTCCAGGCCTTCTTCGACTTCATCGACCAGGACCACCAGGGCTACCGGCTCATCTTCGAGTCCGACGCCCTCGACCCGGCCGCCATCCGACGCGTCGAGAGCGCGACCGAGGCCTGCGTCGACGCGGTGTACGGGCTCGTCATGCACGACTCGGGACTCGACCCGTACCGCTCACGGATGCTCGCGGCCGGGCTCGTCGGCGCCAGCCAGGTGAACGCCCGGTACTGGCTCGACGCACGCCGCCCCATCAGCAAGGCCGACGCGGTCGAGACCACCGTCGCGCTGCTGTGGGGCGGGTTGTCGCGGGTGCCGCTGCAGGGCAACCCGGTACCGCAGGGCTGACCCCGCGTCACCGGCAGGCGGCGACGCTCAGGCGGCGCCGAAGCCCACGCGGGGACGCTCGGCGGAGCCGACCTCGACGTAGGCGATCTTCGTGACCGGGATGAGGTAGCGGGCACCCTTGTCGTCGGTGAGACGCAGCAGCTGCTCCTTGCCGGAGAGCGCGGCCTCGACGGCGGCGTGCACGTCGTCGCTGGTCTGATCGGTCTGCACGAGCACCTCACGCGAGCTGTCCGAGATACCGATCTTCACGTCCACCGTCACGGTCGTCCTCCTCCACGCGTCACCCGACTGAGGTAGATCCCTCTGGGCTGTCGACACAAGGCTAGTGGAGCGTCCCGGCGCGACCCCATCGACTTCCGCTGTGGGCGTACCCCGGGGCGAGCCGACGGTCGGTGTCAGCCCAGGTCGAGGTCGCGCATGCGCGCGGCGTGCCGGTCCTGGATGGACTCGAAGAACGCCGAGATGCGTCCGAGGTCGGCGGCCTCGCTGAAGAGGACGTCGGTGAGTGCCTCCTCCGAGGCGAGGACGTGCTGGGCCTGCGTGATCGCCTCACCCAGCAGACGTCGGCCCCACAGCCGCAGCGGCGAGGTGATCGCCGGGTCGGCGGCGACGGCCCCGCGCACCTGCTCCTTCGCGAACTCCGAGTGCCCGGTCTCGGCCATCACCTTCTGCACGATCACCTCGGCGTCGTGCGGCAGCGTGTGCGCGACCTCCAGGTAGAAATCGGCGGCCAGGCCGTCGCCGATGTAGGCCTTCACCATCGACTCGAGCCAGGTGTTCGGCGTCGTCGACCCGTGATAGCGGTCCAGGACGGGTGCGTAGTGCTCGACCGTCTCACCGATGTCGTGGCCGCGACGGCTCAGCTCCTCGGCCAGGATCTCGAAGTGGACCATCTCCGCACCCGCCATCTGCGCCATCGCGACGCGACCGCGCAGGTCGGGGGCCATCGCGGCCTCCGAGGTCAGTCGGTAGAACGCGGCGATCTCGCCGGCGAGCAACACCCCGAACAGCGCCGTGACGCCCGGATGATCGTCCGGCAGGGGGCGCGTCTCACCGCGCGGACGGACGTGCGGGGCGATGGACGCCGACGATCCCGGCAGCACCTCGGTGGGTGACGACTGCGGGTCCTGTCCGGGTGTCGAGGCGGGCATGCGGCGATCGTAGGCGACCCCGTGTGTGGGCGTCCCCGGCCCGGACACGCTGCGCCGATGCGGCCTCCTCGCAGGCAGGACGTACACTCGCGGGGACGGTCGCCGCTGCGACCGGCGACACGAGACCCGCGTCCGCGTCGCCGGGGCGGATCCCGACCGCCACGACAGATGCGCGCGTACCGCGTACGTCGACGCCCCGCGGGAGCCGCGATCATCCGGCCCGCCGCAGGCGAGACGCCAACGCTCAGCTTCCGCGGGCGGCTCCCGCCCCCTCGAGAACGCCACCGAACCCGGGTACGCGCAGACGCGACACCGGAAGGCACCGACATCAGTACCGACAACATCAGCACCGCCGACGAGACCACGCAGGCGGACGGCACCACGATCGTGACCGGCGAGTCACCCATCGACCCCGACGTGCCGCAGACGACGATCGTCGACACCGACACCCACGTGGCCCCGACCTTCGCCGAGCTGGGCGTGAGCGACGAGATCGTCGCCGCGCTCGCGGCCGACGGCAAGACCCACACCTTCGCGATCCAGGAGCTCACCCTCCCGCTCGCTCTCGCCGGCGACGACCTCATCGGCCAGGCCCGCACCGGCATGGGCAAGACCTTCGGGTTCGGCGTGCCGCTGCTGCACCGCATCACCCAGGTCGCGCCCGGATCCGACGGCCCGCTGCGTCCGCTCGACGGCACCCCGCGTGCCCTCGTCATCGTCCCGACCCGCGAGCTGTGTCTGCAGGTCACCGGCGACCTGCAGGTCGCGGGCAAGGACATCGAGGTCGACCCGCAGCCGAACCCGAAGCGGAAGCTGTCGATCGTCTCGATCTACGGGGGACGGCCCTACGAGTCGCAGATCGCCGAGCTGCAGGCCGGCGCCGACGTGGTCGTCGGCACCCCGGGTCGACTGCTCGACCTCGCGCAGCAGGGCCACCTCATCCTGGGCAAGGTGCAGATCCTCGTCCTCGACGAGGCCGACGAGATGCTCGACCTGGGCTTCCTGCCCGACATCGAGCGCATCATGCGGGCCCTGCCCGACCAGCGTCAGACCATGCTCTTCTCGGCGACCATGCCCGGCCCGATCGTCACGCTGGCGCGCACGTTCCTCAACCGGCCGACCCACATCCGGGCCGAGCACGCGGGTGACTCCGCCGTGCACGACCGCACCACGCAGTACGCCTACCGCGCGCACGCGCTGGACAAGGCGGAGCTGGTGGCACGGGTGCTGCAGGCGGAGGGCCGCGGCGCGACCATGATCTTCACCCGTACCAAGCGCACCGCGCAGAAGGTCGCCGACGACCTCGCCGAGCGCGGCTTCAAGGTCGGCGCCGTCCACGGCGACCTCGGCCAGGTGGCCCGCGAGAAGGCGCTCGGCCGGTTCCGCGACGGGTCGATCGACGTCATCGTCGCGACCGACGTCGCCGCCCGAGGCATCGACATCGACGACGTCACCCACGTCATCAACTACCAGTGCCCGGAGGACGACAAGGCCTACGTGCACCGCATCGGCCGCACCGGTCGCGCGGGGCGGACCGGCATCGCGGTGACGCTCGTCGACTGGGACGAGCTGCACAAGTGGAAGCTCATCAACGACGCCCTCGACCTCGGCATCCCCGAGCCCGTCGAGACCTACTCCAGCTCCGACCACCTGCGGTCGGACCTGTCGATCCCCGACTCGGCCACCGGCCGCATCGCGCCGCCGGCGCCGAAGGAGCGCGAGGGGTCGTCGGACGGCGGCCGACGCGAGCAGCGCGCGCCGCGGGCGAACCGCGAACGACGACGCACCCGCGGTGCGCGGTCGGGCACGGCAGGCGACGACGCGTCGGCCTCGAAGGCCCCGTCGGAGAAGGCCACCGCGGACGCGCCGCAGACCTCGTCGGACGCCTCGGGTGCCGACTCGGGCGACGGCGCGTCCCGTCCGCGGCGGCGGCGCCGTCGCGGTCGTGGTCGCGGCGGCTCGGGTGCGTCGGGTGACGGCGTCTCGCAGGCCACGGCGTCGAACGCCTCCCAGGCCACCGCGTCGAACGCCTCTCAGGCCACCGCGTCCTCCGACCAGTGACCCGCTGACCACGCCGGCCCGACCCACCGCAGGGGGAACCGCCACCCGATGAGCCCGACGCCATGACCCTCACGCGGCCGCCGCGGTCGACACGCCGGATCCGTCCGGAACGTCGGACACGCACGGACCTGGTCGTCTCGGCGGTGATCGTCGTGGTCGTGCTCGTCGTGGCGGCGATCGTCTGGTGGGTCGCACCGTCGCGGCACACCGAGGTCGACTCGGCGCCGGTGCCGCTGCAGCCCGTCGCCGACGCCACGGCCGCCCCCGCGACGCTGGTTCCCGGGTGGTCGGCGCCCTCGCCGGTCACGCCGATGCCGGTCGTGACGGAGTCGACGGTCGTCACCGCCGACGGCGGCTCGGTCGTCGCACACGACCCCGACGACGGGTCGGTGGTCTGGAGTTACCGTCGGGACCTGCCGTTGTGCGGCGTGATCGCGGCGTACCCGTCGGCCCCGCGGGTGGTCGCCGCCTATCGCAACGCTCGCGGGTGCGGTGAGGTCACCGCGCTCCGCGCCGACGACGGCCGTCGGTCGTCGAGCCGCAGCAGCGATGCCGACGACCGCATCTCGTTGCAGACGGCGTCGGACTACGTCGTCGCCCAGGGCGACAGCCGTCTCGAGTCGTGGGGGTCGACGCTCGTCCGGGGCGTCGAGTACGGACGGGTCTCCGCGCCGGTGCAGCCGAACACGCAGCCGCGGTCAGGGTGTCGGCTGCAGTCCAGCGCGACCGGCGCAGACGACATCGCCGTCGTCGAACAGTGCCCGGACGAGAACGGCTACCGCCTCACGGTGATCTCGGCGTCGCAGGACAAGGACGGCAAGGTCACCCAGCTCGGCTCACGTCTCATCACCGACGGCACCGCCGGACCCGTCCCGCGGGTGGTGGCGGTGTCGTCGGGGGCGGTCGCGGTCTACCGCGGTGGCTCCCCCACCGCCTCGACCGCCGGCGCCCCGGCGGCCACCGGCCCGCAGATCCGCGTCTACGGCACCGACGCCACGCTGCGCAGCACCCACGAGGTGCTCGGGGCGACGGACATGCCCCCGAACTCGATGCCGGTGCGCTCCACGAGCGGCGACGGCCAGACCGCGCTCACCGTGTTCACCGGCAGCGCCACCGTCGTCCTCGACCCGACGGCCCTCACACCGCGCTACCAGATCCCCGGCACGCTCGGCCCCGCCGTGCTGATGGGCGCCGATCTGATCGTCCCGGGGCCGTCGGGGATCACCGTGGTCGACCCGGCCACCGGACAGCAGCGCCGGACCATCGCCGTCGCGCGTCCGGGATACACCGGGGGCACGGTCGGCCTGGCACCGATCGGCACCGACATCGCCGTCGCCTACGACGGCGTCGTCCACCTGCTGCGCGGCTCGAACTGAGAGCGCGCAGGCTCGGCGCGAGACCGTCGGCTCAGACCGCGGCCTCCACCACCGCGAGCGGCGTGCCCGCGTCCCAGTGGGCCCACAGGTTCTCCGCCAGCTCGCGGTAGGCCTGCGAGCCCTTGTGCTTGCGACCCGTCATGACACTCGTCCCCGACGCCGACGCCTCGGCGAAGCGGACGGTGCGCGGGATCGGCGGGTGCAGCACCGGCAGGTCGTACCGGTCGGAGACGTCGGCGAGGACGTCGCGGCTGTGGGTGGTGCGGGAGTCGTAGAGCGTGGGGACGACCCCGAGCAGGGTGAGGTCGGGGTTGGTGATCTGCTGGATCTCGGTGACCGTCCGCAGCAGCTGGCCGACGCCGCGGTGCGCGAGGGTCTCGCACTGCAGCGGGACCACGACCTCCGACGCGGCGGTGAGGCCGTTGAGCGTGAGGACCCCGAGTGACGGCGGGCAGTCGATGAGGATGACGTCGTAGTCCTGCGCGACCTGTGCCAGCGCCCGCTTGAGCGCGTACTCGCGGCCGGGCCGCATCAGCAGCAGCGCCTCGGCGCCGGCGAGGTCGATGGTGGCGGGCAGCAGCGTCACGCCGTCCTCCGTCGACAGCAGCGCGTCGACGATCTCCACCTCACCGAGCAGGACCTCGTGCACCGACACCTCGAGCTGGTCGGGATCGTGGCCGAGGGAGAACGTGAGCGAGCCCTGGGGGTCCAGGTCGACGACGAGGACGGACAGGTCCATCCCGGAGAGCGCGGCACCGACGGACGCGACGGTGGTGGTCTTGGCGACCCCACCCTTCTGGTTCGCGACGGCCAGGGTCCGGCTCATCGGCGGTCGGTGTTCGCGGGGACGGTCATCGGGCGGCTCCCTCTCCAGCACAGACGTCGGCGGGCCGCGTGTTGCTGTGCGGGCACCGTGCCTGTCGAGGATAGGCGTGCGGGGTGCCACCATGGGCGCATGGTCGAGACGACACGGCCGGAGGCCTCCGGATCCGACAGCGCAGACGTCGCCACCCACCGGCTCGTCGTCATCCGGCACGGCGAGACGGAGTGGTCGAAGACGGGGCGGCACACCGGGACCACCGACATCGACCTCACCGAGCTCGGCGTCGACCAGGCGCGGTCGCTGCGCGGACCGGTCGAGGAGCTGTCGCTCGTGTCGCCGTGGGTGGTCAGTTCACCGCGTGTCCGCGCCCAGCGCACAGCCGAGCTCGCCGGTCTGCGCGTCGACGCCGTCGACGAGTCGGTGACCGAGTGGGACTACGGCGACTACGAGGGGCGGACGAGCCCGGACATCCACCGCGACGATCCCGGCTGGACGGTGTTCGCCGACGGAGGGCCCGGCGGCGAGTCCCCCGACGACATGACGCGTCGGGTGGACGGTGTGATCGACGCGCTCCGTCCGCGGCTGGACACCGGCGACGTCGTCGTCGTGACGCATGGGCACTTCTCCCGCAGCCTGCTCGCCCGATGGCTCGGTGCGCCGGTCGGTCTCGGTCAGCACCTGACGATGCTGCCGGCGTCGATCGCGGTCCTCGGCTTCGACGGCCGGTCGCAGAACCTCACCGCGCTGGGGATCACCGGGTACCGCAGCGCGGACTACGTCGACGCAGGACGGCCGAGCCGTCGGATGGGCTGAGTGGCCGAGCCGTCGGATGGGCTGAGCGGCCGAGCCGTCGGATGGGCTGAGTTGCCGAGCCGTCGGATGGGCTAGGGCCGTCCGGGTCAGTCGTCGGCGTCGGGGGCGGCCTCACCCGACAGCCAGCGCACCGACGACGGCGAGAAGAGCAGGCCGAGCACGATCACGACGACCACCAACAGCGGCGCACCGAACCACGGACGGCCACTGTCGGTGAGGAGCGCGAACGCGACGGGGATGAGCAGGATCTGCGCCACCACGGCGATCGCGCGGCCCCACCGACGGCCGCGGACGAGGGCGATGCCACCGGCGGCCACGCCGGCGCCGAGGATCGCGAACCACGCGGCGGTCCCGTAGTCGTTGATGAACACGCTGTCCTCGGCCCCGGTGAGTCCGCGGACGAGGAACACCACGCCGGCGACGATGCCGACCGCACCCTCGAGCGCGACGACGAGACCGGCGCGGCGCACCGCGGTGGGCGGCGGGTCGGGGCGACGGGTGTCCTGCGGGTCGGGGCCCGACGGATCGGTCGATGTCACGCGGCCAGCCTAGTTCCGCACCCTCTAGGCTCGGACATCGTGCGCGCCCTGCTGATCGTCAACCCGTTCGCGACGTCGACGACCGACGCGGGACGGGACGCCCTGGCGCACACCCTCTCCGCACGGTGCGATCTCACCGTCGAGCTGACCACGCACCGCGGTCACGCGGGCGAGATCGCTGCCGGTGCCGGCGCGCGGGGTTTCGAGGTCGTCATCGTGCACGGCGGCGACGGGACGGTGAACGAGGTCGTCAACGGGCTGATCGCGCCGCCGGGTGCGCCCGCGGAGACCGGGCCGGTCCCGGCCCTCGCGGTGGTGCCGGGGGGCAGCGCCAACGTCTTCGCGCGGTCGCTGGGGGTGCTCGCCGAGCCCCTGCAGGCGACCGGGCAGCTCGTCACGCTGCTGTCGGTGGGCTCGCGCCGGAGGATCAGCCTCGGTCACGTCGACCGCCGCTGGTTCCTCTTCAACGCGGGACTGGGCGTCGACGCCGAGGTCGTGCACTCGATCGAGGACCAGCGTCGTGCGGGCAAGGCGGCCAGCGACGCCCGCTACATCGCCACGACCGTCTCGCACTTCCTGCGCGGCTCGCGGCGGTCCCCGAAGCTGACGGTCACCGTGCCCACGCCCGACGGCGGCAGTCGTGTCGTCGACGGTGTGCACTTCGCGTTCGTCAGCAACGCCAACCCCTGGACCTACATCGGCAACCGTCCGGTGTGGACCAACCCCGACACCGACTACTCGACCGGCCTCGGGCTGTTCGCGGTGCGGTCGATGCGGGTGCGACGCATCCTGGGGGTCTCGGCGCAGCTGCTGCTGGGCATCGCTCCCCGACACCGGCACCTGGTCCGCGACGACGACGTCGCGCGGGTACGCATCGACGCGTCGGAGCCGACAGATCTGCAGATGGACGGCGACTACATCGGCGAGCGGACGGTCGCGGAGTTCGGCTGCGTGCGGGATCGGATCGAGGTCGTCGCCCCGCCGATCGGGGCCGGCCCGGCGCGCTGAGGCGTGACAGGGATCACTGCGCTGATCAGGAAAATCTCGGCAGAGTTGTTCCGACCGTAGTACAACGGTTCGAGGACGCGACGGGGTACCCCTTGGAATCAGTGACGTTGCCCACGTGTAGGGGCGAGGCCATTGACTTCATCGCGATTCGTGAAAGCATTCACAAGCAACAGTGCGGAAACATTCAGTACGCACACGTGAACGACACATGACATACGGCGCGCGTGTGGAACGCGCATGCGAAGGAGCAGGAATGGACTGGCGGCACAAGGCGATCTGTCGTGACGAGGATCCGGAGCTGTTCTTCCCCGTGGGGACGAGCGGTCCGGCCATCGCGCAGATCGCCGACGCGAAGCTCGTCTGCAACCGCTGCCCCGTGACCGCCGAGTGCCTGTCGTGGGCGCTCGAGTCCGGTCAGGACGCGGGTGTGTGGGGCGGCATGAGCGAGGACGAGCGTCGGGCGCTGAAGCGTCGCAACGCGCGCACGCGGAGCCGCAGCACCGTCTGATCGCACGGACACCAGCGACGAGCCCGGCGGATCCCGCCGGGCTCGTCGCATGTCCGGGGTCGGGTGTCTCAGCGCAACGGGACGGTGAGGACCGCCTGGGTGCCGCCCTCGGGGCGCGTGGACAGGTCTAGGGTCCCGCCGAGCTCGATGCGTACCAGCGTGTGCACGATCTGCAGGCCCAGGCGCTCGGCGGCACGCAGGTCGAACCCCTCCGGCAGGCCGACACCGTCGTCGCGCACGGCCACGACGAGTCGCCGCGTGTTGCGGTCGGCGTCGATCACCACCTCGCCCTCGTCGCCGTCGGAGAAGCCGTGTTCGACAGCGTTCTGGATCAGTTCGGTCAACACCATCACCATCGGCATCGCCATGTCCGACGGCAGCACACCGAGTCTGCCCGCCCGCCGCACGACGGCCTGCCCGTCGCCGGCCGCGACGTCGGCGAGCACGGGCACCAACTGGTCGACGACGACGTCGAGGTCGACCGCCTCGTCGACCGACCCCGACAGCAGTTCGTGCACCAGGGCGATCGCCGCGACGCGACGCACCGCCTCGTTCAACGCCCCACGCGCCTCGGGGTTGTCGGTGCGGCGGGCCTGCAACCGCAACAGCGCCGAGACGCTCTGCAGGTTGTTCTTGACCCGGTGGTGGATCTCGCGGATCGTGGCGTCCTTGCTGATCAGCGCCCGATCGCGCCGTTTCAGCTCGGTGACGTCGCGCAGCAGCACCGCCGCCCCCGCGGCTCGACCCTCGGGGTGCAGCGGCACCGCACGCAGCAGCACCGTCGCGCGACGGGCGTCGGCCTCGGTCCGCATCCCCGACCGCCCGGCGACGGCGTCGGTGATCATCCCGACCACCTCCTCGGCCTCGAAGCGGTCGGTGAGCAGCTCCGACATCACGTCGACGAGGCGGTTCCCGGTGAGGTCGGCTGTCCACCCCATGCGGTGCACCGCCGACAGCGCGTTCGGGCTGGCGAACGCGACCACACCGTCGGTGTCGACGCGGATGAAACCGTCACCGGCGCGCGGTGTCGACAACCCGCGCGGGTTGCCCTCGTTCTGCGGGAAGGTGCCGTCGGCGAGCATCTGCGACAGGTCGTCGGCACAGTCGCGGTACGACATCTCCAGCGACGACGGCAGACGCAGCTGGGCGAGGTTGGCGGTACGCGTGACGACGGCGACGACCTCCCCGTCGAACGTCACCGGTACCGCCTCGCGCTGCACCTGTATCGCTCCCGACTCACGACGCACCTCGAGCTCGAGGACGGTCGGCTGCGGGGCGCGCACGATGCGGCGCGCAGGGAACGCCTCGGCCACGAGGGGGTCGTCGGCGGACGTGGTCGACCGGCCGACCTGGTCCACCGGGTAGACCGTCGACGCGGTGTTGGGGCGGCACTGGGCCACGCAGATCAGCCCGTCGTCGTCGGCGTCGACGACCATGAGCAGGTCGGCGAAGGACAGGTCGGCGAGCAGTTGCCACTCGGCCACGACCCGCTGCAGGTGACCGGCGACGGCCCCGGAGAGATCGGTGTGCTCGGCGAGCAGATCGGTCAGCGTCGACATGCTCTGACGGCCGACGGTGTCAGTCGATGGTGGCGATGACGTCGCCGGCCTGGATGACGTCGCCGACCGCGACCTTCACCTCACCGACGGTGCCCGCCTCCTCGGCGAGGACGGGGATCTCCATCTTCATCGACTCCAACAGGACGACGGTGTCGCCGGGGGCGATCTCCTGCCCCGGGGACACGACCACCTCGAGGACGCTCGCCACGATCTCGGCCACCACTGGTTCTGCCACAGCCATCCTCCACGCCGATGCCGCGACGCCACGGGGTCGCCGCGACGTCGACTGTCGGAGACAACCTATCGCGACGGATTGTGATGCGGTGACACCGACGTGGGAGAATGGCGCCCGACGAAGGGAGTCCGGAATGGGCAAGCGAGGACGCAAGAAGCGCAGTCGCAAGAAGAACGCCGCGAACCACGGCAAGCGCCCCAACGCCTGACGTGCGGCGCGCAGACGACGAGGGCCGGACCTGATCACAGGTCCGGCCCTCGTCGTGCAGGGGTTGCTCAGCCTTCGGTCGCGCGGGTGATGACCGTCTTGCGGATCTCCGTCGTCAACCGGTCGCGCAGGGAATCCGGCGCCCTGTCGCCACCGCACTTGCGGTTGACGAGGTTCTTCAGTTGCGACTCGATGCCGTAGTGGGCCAGGCAGCTCGAGCACTCGTCGATGTGGGACTGCAGACGCCCGCGGACGTCCTCGTCACACTCGTTGTCGAGCAGGAGCCACACGTCGGCGATGACGGCCGAGCAGTCGAGTTGCTCGAACTCGGCGTCCTCGGCCGCGGACAGCGCAGTCGGATCGACCTGTGTCGGGTCGGTGTGCTCGGCGGTCATCGGGTCACCTCCGCGGTGTCGCCACCTGATCGACGGGCGAACCCACGCTCCGCCGCGACGTCGGCCAGCAGCGAGCGGAGCTGCTTGCGACCGCGGTGCAACCGGGACATGACTGTTCCGATGGGAGTGTCCATGATCTGGGCGATCTCCTTGTAGGGCAGGCCTTCCACATCGGCGTAGTAGACGGCCATCCGGAAATCTTCCGGGAGTTCCTGCAGTGCGTTCTTGATGTCGTCGTCCGGGAGGGCGTCGAGCGCCTCGATCTCGGCCGACCGCAGCCCCGTCGACGTGTGCTCGGCCGTGGCGGCGAGCTGCCAGTCGGTGATCTCGTCGGTGGGGTACTGCGCGGGCTGCCGCTGACGCTTGCGGTACCCGTTGATGTAGGTGTTCGTCAGGATCCGGTACAGCCACGCCTTGAGGTTCGTGCCCGCCTTGAACGAGTGGAAGGCGGAGAACGCCTTCACGAACGTCTCCTGCACCAGGTCCTCGGCGTCGGCCGGGTTGCGCGTCATCCGCAGGGCGGCGCCGTACATCTGGTCGAGCAGGGGCAACGCGTCGCGTTCGAACCGCGCATCGCGTTCCGCCTGCGTCTCGACCTCCTGGTCGATCGCCTCCGGCTCGGCCGCTGCCGTCGCTTCGGGATCGCTCACCAACACCCTCTCGGCCGTGCTCATGCGGGACCGGCCATGGTCATGGCCATCCGATGAGCCTACCGAGGGCATGCGGTGGACGAACATGGGTCGGACGCCGGTCGGTGCGTCGAGGACAGTGCCCACCATGTCGACCTCCTCGTCCTCTCGTCGTTCCGGTCGGGCGGACCGGTCGGTTCCGTGATCGCAAATCGATAACGAGATGGTGAACAACTCGTCGATCCGCGGGTCGGATCCTGTCTCCGAATCGCTCAACAGTGGCACGGGGCGGAATGTTCCGCAGCACTACGATCGATCCTCGTGACCCCTCCGGATGGCGCCTGACGTGGGCGTGAGCACCCCCGCGACCGCCGCGCTCACCGCAGCAAGGGTGCCCTACACCGTGCATCGTTATCGTTCCGTGATGGTGAACGGATCGTTCGGCGAGGAGGCGGTCGACCAGCTCGGGGACACGCTCGGGGTGGCCGCGGTGCAGATCTTCAAGACGCTCGTCGTTCAGGCGCCGGGAGCCGGTCGGGCCGGGCTCGCGGTGGCCGTCGTGCCCGTCCCCCGCCGGATGGCGCCCAAGGCGGTCGCCGCGGCGCTCGGGGTCCCGCGGGTGGAGATGGCCGACGCGGCGGCGGTCACCCGGGCGACGGGTTACGTGCTCGGTGGCGTCTCACCGGTCGGGCAACGCCGGGCCCTGCCCACCGTCGTCGACACGTCGGCGACGGGGTTCGCGACGATCCTGTGCAGCGGCGGTCGGCGCGGACTGGAGATCGAACTCTCCCCCACCGACCTCGTCGCCGTCACCGACGCGGTCGTCGCCGACATCTGCGCCTGACGCCCCACCTCACCCCCCGACCGACTTCGCCGACCGTGCCAAAGATCACCGCCGACCGTGCCGAAACTCACCGCCGAGCGTGCGGTAGATCCCGCCGACCGTGCAGTCGATCCCCCGACGGCGACGGGGGTGCACGCTCGGCGAGATCTGGCGCACGGTCGACGACATCGAGTGCCCGCTCGACGGGGTGTTTCGGCCCGCTCAGCGGGGTGTTTCGGCCCACTCGACGGGGTGTATCGGCCCGCTCGGCGGGAGGCTCCGGGGGCTAGAGCAGGGTCTGCTGTTCCGGGCGGTCGCCGACGGGCGCGAGGAGTTCGGGGCCGTTGTTGGCGACGCGGTTCACGAGAGGCGCCACCTCGCGGCGGACGATCGCCTCGACCACCTCGTCCGACGGCGGGGCGAGCAGCGTCTCGACGGGCGGAGCGTCCGGGTCGAGCCAGGCGTCCCAGTTCTCCGACGGCATGATCAGCGGCATCCGGTCGTGGATGTCCCGCAGCGGTCCGACCGCGTCGGTGGTGATGATGGTGCAGCTCATCAGCGGCGGTGTGTCCGCGTCGGCGTCTCTCGGGCGCCATGTGGTCCACAGCCCGGCCATGAACAGGCGCGTCCCGTCGACGGGCGACATGAAGAACGGCGTCTTCGACGGCTTCCCGTCGGGGCCGGTGTCCTTGCGCCACTCGTACCAGCCGTCCATCGGGACCAGCGCCCGACGGCCCTTGAGTGACGACTTGAACGACGACTTCTCCGCCACGCTCTCCGCACGCGCGTTGAACAGCAGCGGCGCCTTGGCGAGGTCTTTCGTCCACGGCGGGACGAGACCCCATCGCATCGCCCGCACGCGCATCCGCGCCGGCGAGTCCGGATCGTCGTGCTCGTGGCGGGAGACGACGGTCATGATCGTGGTCGTCGGCGCGACGTTGTAGTTGACGCCGGGTCCGCGCTTCCCGGCGGTCGCGGTGTCGCCGCTGTCCGACGCGGCGGCCTCCTGCACGTCCTTCTCGGTCTCCCGCGAGGCAGGTGCGCTCACCTCGTCGAGGGCGTCGAGTTCCGCGGCGAGCGTCGCCGGGTCGGTGGTCACCGCATAGCGTCCGCACATGCGTCCATGCTGACACCCCGCACCGACGTCGTGCGTCGCGAACCGGACCGCCCGACGTGCGAGCATCCGACGATGACCACTCGCGCGGCCCTCGCACGCCGATACCGGCGCCTCGTCCACCGCGGGCACGGACCGCTCGAGCCGGCGCGGGCGCGGGCGCGGATGTCGGCGTACGTCTACGGCACGCTCCTGGCCCTCGCCGCGGTGGTCGTGGTAGACCCCCACGCGATCGAGGACGGCACGGCGGTGCTGATCGTCCTCGGCACCACCGCGACGACGTTTCTCGCGCACGTCTTCGCCGAGGTCGTCGCCTACCGAGCGATCGGGGACGTCGACGACGCCCGAACGGAGCGCGTCCGGGCGCGGGCGGTGGCCGAGGAACTCCGCGACGCCCTGCCGATCGCCTCGTCGGGGGCGTTCCCCGCCTTCTTCCTCCTGCTCGGGTGGCTCGGCGCTCTCTCGACGTCCTGGGCCTACGTCCTCGCCGGCGCCGGCCCGATCGTGCGGATCGCGGTGGCGGAGGTCGCGATCCAACGTCTGCAGGACCGCCCCATGACGCTGAAGGTCCTCGTCGGTGCGCTCGTCACGGCCGCGGTGGCGACGGCGATCGTCGCGATCAAGGTGGTCGTCGCGCACTGAGCTGCTCCGACGCCGCGGTCGTCTCTCGGGCGACCCGCGGCGCGCGTGAAAGAATCGGCGGCGATGAGCACCTGGCACGCACCGACCGCGACCGGCCCCGTGACGGCGACGGTCACCCTGCCCGGGTCGAAGTCGATCACCAACCGTGCGCTGGTCCTCGCCGCGCTCGCCGACGGCCCGAGCACCCTGCGCGGCGTGCTCCGCAGCCGTGACACCGACCTGATGCTCACAGCCGTCGACGCACTCGGTGTCGGCGTCGAGGCCGACGCGACCGAGCCGACGACCGTCGTCGTCACCCCGCGCCCCCTGCACGGCGGTCACGTCGACTGCGGGCTCGCCGGGACGGTGATGCGGTTCGTCCCACCGGTCGCCGCGCTGGCAGACGGTGCGGTCACCGTCGACGGTGACGAACAGATGCGGGCGCGCCCGGTCGACACGATCCTGCGTGCGCTGGCCGATCTCGGTGTCGCGGTCGACGGGCAGTCGCTGCCGTTCACGATCACCGGCACCGGCGCCGTCCGGGGCGGCGCGGTCACCATCGACGCGTCCGCGTCGTCGCAGTTCGTGTCCGGGCTGTTGCTGGGGGCCGCTCGGTTCGACGAGGGCATCACCATCCGCCACGTCGGGAAACCCGTTCCCTCGCAACCGCACATCGACATGACCATCGAGATGCTGCGGGAGTCCGGCGTCCACGTCGACGACGGCGAGCCGGACACCTGGCGCGTCGCGCCCGGCCCGATCGCCGCGGTCGACCGGACGATCGAACCCGATCTCTCCAACGCGGCGGCGTTCCTCGCAGCGGCCGCGGCCACCGGCGGATCGCTGTCGGTGCCCCACTGGCCGGCGCGCACCACGCAACCCGGCGCCCAGATCGTCGACGTCCTCGGGCAGATGGGCGCGACGACGTCGCTCTCCGACGGGACGCTGACGGTCCGCGGCCCCGACCGGCTGTCGGGGATCACCGCCGACCTCGGTGACATCGGCGAGTTGACGCCGACGATCGCCGCCCTGTGCGCGCTCGCGGACTCGCCGTCGACGCTGTCGGGCATCGCGCACCTGCGGGGCCACGAGACCGACCGCCTCGCCGCGCTGACCGCCGAGATCACCGGCCTCGGAGGCCGCTGCACCGAGACCGCCGACGGCCTGCGCATCGAGCCGGCGACGATGCACGGCGGCACGTGGCACAGCTACGCCGACCACCGCATGGCCACGGCGGGCGCACTCGTCGGTCTCGTCGTCGACGGCGTCGAGGTCGACGACATCGGTTGCACGTCGAAGACGTTGCCCGACTTCCCCGCGATGTGGTCGGCGATGCTGGGTGGCTGACGCGGGCGCCGGTCGCTCCGCGCGCCGATACGACGAGAGCGACGTCCGCGTCCGGCCGGGCAAGGGCAGCCGACCCCGGACCAAGACCCGCCCCGCACACGACGACGCCGTCGAGGCGCTCGTCGTCTCCCGTGACCGCGGCCGGTGGGGCTGCGTGCTCGACACCCCCGACGAGCGCGAGGTCGTCTGCATGCGGGCGCGCGAGCTGGGCCGCACACCGGTCGTCGTGGGCGACCACGTGTCGGTGGTGGGTGACCTGTCCGGCGACGAGGGCTCGCTCGCGCGGATCGTCCGCGTCGCCGACCGGTCGACGGTGCTGCGACGGACCGCCGACGACACCGACCCCTTCGAGCGGATCGTCGTCGCCAACGCCGAACAGCTGCTCATCGTGACCGCCCTGGCCGACCCGCCCCCGCGGACGGGCTTCGTCGAGCGCGCGCTGGTGGCGGCCTACACCGGTGGGCCGCAGCCGATCCTGTGTCTGACGAAGTCCGATCTCGCCGACCCGGGTGAGTTCCGGGCCGCGTTCGAGGACCTCGACCTGCCGATCGTCGTCGCCGGGCGCGACGACCCGACCGACGTCGTCGCCGACATGCTGACCGGGAAGGTCACCTGCCTGATCGGCCATTCGGGTGTCGGGAAGTCGACGCTGGTGAACCGCCTCGTCCCCGACGCCGACCGCGCCACCGGCGAGGTGTCCGGGGTGGGCAAGGGGCGGCACACGTCGACACAGTCCGTCGCGTTGCGACTCCCGGGCGGCGGCTGGGTGATCGACACCCCCGGCATCCGCTCCTTCGGGCTCGCCCACGTCTCCCCGGACGACGTCGTGAAGGCGTTCGCCGACCTCGCGGAGGTCGTCGAGAACTGTCCGCGCGGCTGTCGGCACCTCGGCCCGCCGTCGGACCCGGAGTGTGCCCTCGACGAACTCACCGGTGCCGCAGGTCGCCGCGCGATGGCCGTGCGTCGACTGCTGCACGCCACCGACCCCGCCCGGGGGCGGATCGAGGACCCGACACGCGCCGACGAGCCGGACCGGCCCTGACGCAGGGGGTCAGGCCGCGACGCGCTGGCGCCGACGCGCGATGGCGCTCTTCAACCCGCTCTGCACCCGACGAGTACGTCGCGACGGGTCGGTGACCGCGCTCGGCAGCGACGACCAGCGTCGCTCCGACGCGGTCTCGGGGGCGTCGTCGGCGGTCGCCCGCAGGAAGCGGTCGGGCAGCGACAACTTCCAGATGGTGCGCAGCGTCTGGCCGTACTGCCGGAACAACGACCCGGTGGTGTACGGCAGGTCGTACTCGGCGCAGAGCCGACGGACCTCGACGCCGATCTCGGCGTAGCGGTTGCTCGGCAGATCGGGAAACAGGTGGTGCTCGATCTGGTAGCAGAGGTTCCCGCTCATGAACGCCATCGCCGGGCCGGCCCGGAAGTTGGCCGTCCCCAGCATCTGCCGCAGGTACCACTGCCCGGGCGTCTCGTTCTCCAGCGACTCGACCGTGAACTTCTCGGCCCCGTCGGGGAAATGTCCGCAGAAGATGACGACATAGGCCCACAGGTTGCGGACGAGGTTGGCGGTCAGGTTGGCCGTGATCGTCCGACGAGCACGTCGACCCGACAGGGCCGGGAACAGGGCGTAGTCCTTCAGCATCTGCCGGCTGACCTTGCGCAGGAAGGTCAGGACCTCGGGACGGGCCTCCTCCCACGACTTCTCGCCGGTGACGACCTCTTTCAGGCTGAGATCGTGCAGTGCGATCCCCCACTCGAAGGTCGCGGCGAGGAAGACGTTGACGAAGGGTCCGCCGAGGTGCTTCGGCTGCCACGGCTCGTCCCGTGTCACCCGCATGACCTTGTAGCCGAGGTCCTCGTCCATCCCCCACACGTTCGTGTACTTGTGGTGGACCACGTTGTGCGAGTGCTTCCAGTGCGGCGCCGCACACACCATGTCCCACTCCCACGAGGTGGAGTGGACCTCCGGGTCGTTCATCCAGTCCCACTGCCCGTGCATCACGTTGTGCCCGAGCTCCATGTTCTCGACGATCTTGGCGACCGAGAGCAGGCCCGTCCCGGCCAGCCAGCCGGTGCGGGAGCGGTTGTTCCACAACACGAGTCGGCCGGCGGCCTCGAGGATCCGCTGCGCGGTGATGGTCCGACGGAGGTAGCGGGCGTCACGGACGCCGCGGTCGGCCTCGATCCGACGGCGCAGGCGGTCGATCTCGTCGCCGAGTGCGGCCACGTCCTCGTTGCTCAGATGGGCGTAGGTGTTGATGTCCGTGATGGCCATGCGGCCGATACCTCCTCCGGACGGTGGTGGTGCAGGTGACGTCGCGGGACGTCAGGCCGCCGCGCGATCGCTGTCGACGCGACGGGCCTGCGGCACCAGGCCCCGACCACCACGTCGGCGCGCACGCAGCGCGGCGATCGCGGTCGCGAGACCCCGCCGGCGTCCGGTGCTGGGATCGACCGAGGCGGGCGTGCCACCGTCCCACGACAGGTCCGCGAACCGCTTCTCCGATGCCGTCTCCGGCGCATCGTCCCGCGTGTCCCGCAGGTACTTGTCCGGCAGCGACAGCTTGGCGATGGTGCGCCACGCCTTCGCGTACTGCACCGGGAACGATCCCGTCGTGTACGGCAGATCGTACTCGTCGCACAGGGCCTGCACCCGCAGCGAGATCTCGCGCAGACGGTTGCTGGGCAGGTCGGGGAAGATGTGGTGCTCGATCTGGAACGACAGGTTGCCGCTCATGAACGCCAGCACCGGACCGCAGTGGAAGTTGGCGCTGCCGAGCATCTGTCGCAGGTACCACTCACCGCGGGTCTCGGAGTCGACGTCCTGCTTGGTGAACTTCTCCGCACCGTCGGGGAAGTGCCCGCAGAAGATGATCGCGTTGCTCCACACGTTGCGGATGACGTTCGCCATGACGGTGGCGGTGAGGGCCTTGCGAGCCCC
>JAQIJH010000056.1:0-22371 GCA_036946345.1 Gordonia paraffinivorans
GCGGTCGTGCGGGCAGCGTGAGCAGCGGTCCTCAGCGGGTGGGTGTGAACACCTTGTCGACGAAGTCGGCCGCGGCGCGCACCGCCCGGCCGGCTTCGGGTGTCAGCACCGGGAACATCTGGAAGACGTGGGTCTGGTCCGGCCAGATCTGCAGGTCGCTGCGACCGCCCGCGGCCGAGATCCGGGAGTGGATGTCGCGGGCGTCGTCGCTCATGCACTCGAGGCTGCCGGCCTGCACGAGGGTCGGCGGGAGCGCCATGTCCGAGGTGAGCTCCGGCATCAACCGCGGGTGGTCGGGATCCACGTCGCCGAGGTACAGCCCGAGCACGTGGGCACCGAGCCGCGCGTCGAACAACGGGTCCCGGTACCCGGACTCCTGCCGGGCGAGCGCGAGCCCGAACGTCGGGTCCGACAGCGGCGAGAACAGCACCATCGCGCCGGGCTGCGGGACCCCGTTGTGGTGGTTGTGCGCGACGAGGTCGAGCGCGAGGTGACCGCCGGCGGAGTCGCCCGCCACGACGATGCGGTCTGCGGAGTAGCCCTTGTCCAGCAGCCACTGGTACCCGGCGATGGCGTCGTCGCCGCCGGTGGGGAAGCGGTGCTACCGGCCCCTTGCGGTAGTCGAGCACGAACGCGGGCATGTCGGTCAGCGTCGACAGCCGCGACACCAGGCCACGGTGGGTCCGCGGTGAACAGATCGCGTAGCCGCTGCCGTGGAGGTAGTAGATGACGGTGCCGCTGGGCCCGACGCCCCGACCGTTCACACCATTCGCCCCGCAGTCCACGAGGGTGGTGCACCCCGCGAGACGCGCGTACCCCGCGGGACGGGGCTGAGCCGACAACATCGTCTGGTTGATCACCGGGCGCATCCGCCGGATCACCGACGGCGGCGGGGTGAGCATGACGGGGTCGGTGCTGACGCCGAACGGCCGGAGACCGAACCCCGACACCACGGCCGGGAGCGTGCGACTGATCGATCCGTTGATGGTGCGTGAGCGGCGGGAACCCCGCGTCGGACACCACGGCATGTCGAGGGCCTCGGTGACCGTGCCCGTGCGGGCGGTTCCGTCGGGCTCGATGGTCAGACTCATCCGCGTGCGACCTCCTGGCGCGTCGACCAGCTGGTGATCGAACTGCGGACGTGGTGCCCGTCCGCACATCGACGTAACCACGGTTACACCTGTGCGGGTTCTCGTCGGTGCGGATCGATGACGTTCTGTGATCAGGTAACGAATCGGTCGGGGCATCCGTGCGGTACTGACAGATGTCACAGCGAACCCGTGACATCCGACGGGGGAACGACAGTCTCACCAGCGCGATCGTGAGTTCATGACCACTACCACTCGCGCTCGAGGCCCGGGCGCTGACCAAATCGTTCCGAACACGGGGAACCGGTCCCGTCCGTGCCGTCGACGGTGTCGACCTGGCTGTCCGGCAGGGGGAGGTCGTCGCCTTCCTCGGGCCGAACGGCGCCGGCAAGACCACCACGCTCGACATGGTGCTGGGGCTCTCCCGGCCCGACAGCGGCTCGGTCCGCCTGTTCGGGGAGTCTCCCGACGAGGCCGTGGCGGCCGGCCGGATCGCGGCGGTCCTGCAGAGCGGTGGGCTGCTCGGCGATTTCACGGTCGGCGAGACCGTCGAACATCATCGCCGCCACCCACCGTGACCCCGCCCCCGTCGACGAGGTCATGCGCCGCGCGGGCATCACCGACCTCGCCGGCCGCCGCGTGTCGAAGTGCTCCGGGGGTGAACAGCAGCGGTTGAAGTTCGCGCTCGCACTCCTGCCCGACCCGGACCTGATCGTCCTCGACGAGCCGACCGCCGGGATGGACGTCGAGTCGCGTCGTGCCTTCTGGTCCGCCATGCGCGAGGACGCCGGTGCGGGCCGCACTGTGCTGTTCGCGACCCACTACCTCGAGGAGGCCGACGCCTTCGCCGACCGGATCGTGATGATCGCCCGGCGGGCGGGTCGTCGCCGACGGGTCCACCGCGGCCATCCGCGCGCAGGCGTCCGGGCGCACCGTGTCCGCTGTCCTCGACCTCTGCGTCGGTGGGCTGGATCCGGGACACCAGCGCCCGGTGTACGCGAGGTGACCGTCCGCGGCGACCGTGTCGAGATCACCACGGACGACTCCGACGCCACCGCCCGATTCCTGTTCGCCCACAGCGACGCCCACGACGTCGAGATCGTCGCCCATGACCTCGAGGACGCGTTCGTCGCGCTCACGTCCTCCGCCACCCGCCGAGAAGGAGATCCTCCGATGACCACCCTCGCCACCCGACCACGACCGGTTGTGCCCGGGCTGCGCGGGTTCTCGACCACCTACGTCCGCCACGATCTCCGACGGGTGCTCCGCAACCGCCGGGCGATGATCTTCACTCTGGTGATGCCGACGGTCCTCTATCTTGTCTTCGGGGCGTCGCAGAAGTTCACCGGGACGATCGGCCACGCCAACACCCAGGCGTACGTGATGGTCCACATGGCGGTCTACGGCGCCATCCTGGCCACCACGACCAATGCCGCCTCGGTGGCGCTCGAACAGCAGGCGGGCTGGACCAGGACGCTTCGTCTCACGCGCCTGTCGCCGACGGCGTACGTCGTCGCGAAGGCGACGGTCGCGATGTCCGTCGCGGCGCTGCCGCTGATCCTGCTCAGCGTCGTCGGCGCGATCACCGGGGCCAGCGCGCCCGTCGGGGTGTGGGTCGGATCGGTCGTCCTCGGGTGGCTCGGCTCGGCGGTGTTCGCCGCGTTCGGCCTCGCCATGGGCAGCGGGCTGCGGTCGGAGGCGGCGATGCAGGCGTCCGGCGGCGTGCTGACGGTGCTGGCCTTCGCCGGCAACGTCTTCGTCCCCCCTGCGGGGCACGATGCTGACCATCTCGCAGTTCACGCCCATGTTCGGTGTCAACGCCCTGGCCAACCATCCGATGACCGGCGGCGAGACCCCGTACGGCGACCACATCCCGCTGTGGGTCGCGATCGCCAACGTGGTGGTGTGGGCGGCGATCATGGCCGGCGCCGCGACGTGGTTCTTCCGGCGGAGCACCGAGCGGCAGTGACCGGTCCTACAGTCGCAGCCATGACCCAGGTCGAGTCGACGGCCGCCACCACCGGACAGCGTGTCCGGTGGTGCCCGGTGTCGCGACGGGCCCCGGATCGGTCCTGGGCGTTCACCGCCGTCTGGCTGGTCTTCCTCGGGTACCTCGGTCGTCTCGCTGGTGCGCTCGGGCGAGAGCGTGGCGCGCGTCGTCGGGGGGCCTCGTGCTGATCGCGCTCTTCGCGGCGACCTACGTCGTCGCGGCGACGCACATCATGTCGTGGCGCCAGAGCGATCACCGGCCGCGACTCGCGCTCATCTACGGCGCGATCCTCCTGGTGCTGGCCGCCGCCACGACGCCCGTGCTCGCCGACGGAGTCGTGTCGTTCGCGCCGTACCTGATGGGCGTCGCCGCCTTCGGCTTCGGTGGTCTGCTCGGTCCGGTCCTCGTCGGCCTCATCCTCATGGTCGGACTCGGGCTCCCGGAGATCGTCCCCGGGTGGACGCTCGACTCGGAACGGTTCTCGCCCTCGTCATCGTCGCGTTCGTGATGGTCCTCATGACCTCCGCCCGCGGCGCCGAACAGCGGCGCGACGAGGCCGAGGCTCGGCAGCGCGAGGCCGACGAGCAGCTCGCGGTGGTGGCCGAACGTGAGCGTGTGGCCCGCGACGTCCACGACGTCCTCGGGCACTCGCTGACCGTGATGACTGTGAAGACCGAGCTCGCCGGGCGGCTCGTCGACATCGACCCCGAGCGCGCGAAGGCCGAACTCGCCCGAACTGCACTCGCTGGCACGTCAGGCGTTGGCCGAGGTGCGGTCGACGGTCGGCGCGCTGCGCACTTCCGGACCTGCGCACGGAGCTCGCGTCGGCGCGGTCTGCGTTGACGGCCGCACAGATCGACGCTGATCTCCCCGTCGAGGTCGACGTGACGACCGCGCGGGGGTCGTTTGTTCGCGTGGGTCCTCCGGGAGTCGGTCACCAACGTGGTGCGCCACAGCGGTGCGTCTCGATGCCACGTCGAACTCGCGTCGGACAGGATGACGGTGCGCGACAACGGGTCCGGCATCGCCGACCACGCATTCGGCAACGGCTTACGGGGTCTCACCGAAAGGGTCGAGGCCGCGGGGGGCGCGTCTGCGGGTGCGGGGGGACACGTCGGGGACGACGGTGGAGGTGGCGTTCGATGGGTGAGCCGATCCGGTTGCTCCTCGCCGACGACCAGGCCCTGGTCCGCGGCGCACTGGCCGCGTTGCTCGACCTCGAACAGGACCTCACCGTTGTGGCCCCAGGTGGGGCGGGGCGACGAGGTGGTGCAGGCGGCACGCGACAACGCCGTCGACGTCTGCCTCCTCGACATCGAGATGCCCGGCGCCGACGGCATCACGGCCGCGGCCGCCATCCGGGACTCGGTGCCCCGAGCGCGGTCGCTCATCGTGACGACGTTCGGTCGCCCCGGATATCTCCGACGGGCGATCGACGCCGGTGCGTCCGGGTTCATCGTCAAGGACACCCCGGCCGCGAGCTCGCCGACGCCGTGCGCCGGGTCCACGCGGGCCTGCGGGTCATCGACCCCGACCCTCGCCACCGAGAGCCTCACCGACGGGACCAGTCCGCTCACCGACCGCGAGCGCGACGTCCTGCGCGCCGCCCTCGACGGCGCCACGGTCGCGACCATCGCCGGGCGCCTGCATCTGTCGCCGGGGACCGTCCGGAACTACCTGTCGAGTGCGATCGGCAAGACGGGCACCTCCACCCGCGCCGAAGCCGCCGCGACGGCCGAACGGCGCGGGTGGTTGTGACCTCGGGTGCTCAGAACGGTGGTGGGTCGGCGTCGTCGGCGCGGTCACATGCACGGATGTGCGCGGCTCGAGACCTCTGGCGCCTGTCGGCGAGGGTTGTTCTCGCGGGGTGCTTCTCGAGCTTTCCGGGTGGTCCGAGGGCGGGGAAGATGTCGACGGCGGTGTAGGCGTTGCCGAGGAACATGTGCCCGGTGGGGGATTGGAAGAACGCTTCCCCGAGGGGTGTCTGGTAGTCGCGCCACTTCTTGTCGAACGTCTTGATTCGGTGGTGGAACCGGCACAGCGGTTTGAGGTTTGTTCTCGAGGTCTTGCCGCCGGCTGCAGGGTCGCGGTGGTCGAACGGGTCGGTGTGGTCGAGGTCGACTGTCCAGGCGGGTGCTGAGCAGCCGGGAAAGGTGCAGCAGATCTCGCCGGCCCGCACAAGTGCGTCGAGTTTCTTCGACGGCACGTACGTCGAGGCAGCCCGGGCTGCCTGGGCGGGGTCGTCGCGGCGGAGGAACTCCCGCTGGGCGTCGGCGAGCAGGGCGCGCATGGTGTCGGCGTCGATGATCCCGCGGCCGTCGAGGTAGCCGGGCTGGTCGTCGAGACCGAGCAGCGTCGACAGGTTCGCCACGATGTGGAAGGTCGGCCGCGGGGGACCGACCAAAGCGGTGGCTGGGACAGTTTCGGCGATCTCCTCTCGCGGCAGGGTGCAGGTGTCGCAGCCGCAGTCCAGATGGTCGTATCCGGCGGCCAGCGCGATGAGGGCGTCGGCGCGGCGCTGCGCGCGAGTGCGCGAATCACCGGAATGGACCGAGGTGGCCATTGCGGTGAGGCGGGCGTCGATGGCGGCGGCGTCGATCATCGGCAACGACGCCGAGATACGGGAGGCGCCGGGTTGGAAGCGGTCGGGGCGGATGGTGACGTCGCGGTCGGCGGCGGCGCGTTCTTTGCGGCGCAGCAGGGCGTCGGGGTCGACTGTGGCGACAACGGTGTCGACCATCGCGACCAGCCGGGCGCGGGACAGTGGCGGCCGGTCGAACAGGGCCTGAGCGATGTGAGTGTCGAGGACCCTCACCAGCTGCGGGTCCACCACGAGTTTCGTGCGGGCGCAGACCAGGAGAAACGCCGCCAGATCAATCCGCCCGACGGCGAGCGCCTGCCCGGTGAACACCAACCGATACCGCGCGACGTCACCCGCGGTGATCAGTTCTCGCGCCTTAGCGGCCGGCACGTTCAGCACCGCCCCGACCTCGGCCGTCGCACGCTCCAACCCATCCGGCCCGAACTCCGCCCGCGGATCGCGCCCGGCGAGATGGTCCATCCCGGCCGCCATCAGCTCGTCCACCGACCCGCGCTGACCCGAATCCCGTTCGGCGACCACGACCAGGAAGTCCTCGCACCGCTCGTCGTGAATCAACGACGCCGCGCACAGCATCCGGTAGTCCGCGGAGGCGGTGATCGACCGGCAATGCGCGAGAACCTCGACCAAGTCCGTCGCCGACAAGTCCTTGTCGGCAGCGATAGACGCGACAACACCCGAGGTGTCGACGGCCGCCGTCTCGCTCATGTGTTCGATTGTACGGACGCCCACCGACAACTACCAGGGCCGAACATCGGCCTGTGGACCACCCGCGCCCACCGGGCACGGTCTCGGAATCGGCTCGCGTCCGTCATCCGGGTGGGGGATGCTGGTGACGTACGGCGGAACGGTTTCGTGACCTCTTCGTCACCTCAGGTCACTGTTTGTTTCGTTGATTTCTGTCCGGACCGTCCGGCGTGAGAAAATGGCCCGAATGACCAGGTGACGGTGATCCCGTCGGACGAGGTCATCGCACACAGCCGCTCCTCGGTGGGCGGTCAGCGTCGGTCAGCAATGGGGCTGGCCGCACGCAGCCCATCGGTGAGGCCCGCATCGTCGCAGGTCAAGGCCGATCTTAGGTAGGACTCATCACGACTGGACCAGCACGCCGTCGTACCCTCGGTCGAGATGAGGAGTTGTCGCGCGAGCGACGTTAGGGCGGATACGAATGAAGCACGCTCCCGGCCCGGCAGGGCACCGGTACCCGAGCCCGCAGGGCCTGTACCACCCGATGAACGAGCACGACTCGTGCGGTGTCGCCTTCGTGGTCGACATGCACGGTCGGCGCAGTCGCGAGATCGTCGACAAGGCGATCACCGCGCTGGTCAACCTCGAACACCGCGGAGCGGCCGGCGCCGAGCCCAACACCGGCGACGGCGCGGGCATCATGCTCAACGTCCCCGACCGGTTCTTCCGCGAGGTCGTCGACTTCGAGCTGCCCGAGGAGGGCTCCTACTCGACAGGCATCGCGTTCCTTCCGCAGGGCGCCAACGACGCCGTGCAGGCGTGCGAGTCGGTCGAGAAGATCGCCGAGGCCGAGGGCCTGACGGTCCTCGGGTGGCGCTCGGTCCCGGTCGACGACGCCTCGCTCGGCGCCCTCGCCCGCGACGCCATGCCGACCTTCCGCCAGATCTTCCTCGGCGGTACGTCCGGCGACGACCTCGAGCGGCGCAGCTTCGTCGTGCGCAAGCGCGTCGAGCACGAGCTCGGCCTGAAGGGCGCCGGCCAGGACGGCCCGGGTCGCGAGACGGTCTACTTCCCGAGCCTCTCGGGCAAGACGTTCGTCTACAAGGGCATGCTCACCACCCCGCAGCTCAAGGCGTTCTACCTCGACCTGCAGGACAACCGCGTCGAGAGCGCGCTGGGCCTGGTCCACTCGCGTTTCTCCACCAACACGTTCCCGTCGTGGCCGCTCGCGCACCCGTTCCGTCGTGTCGCGCACAACGGTGAGATCAACACCGTCACCGGCAACGAGAACTGGATGCGTGCCCGCGAGGCGCTCATCGACACCTCGGTGTTCGGCGAGGGCACCGGCGAGAAGATCTTCCCGATCTGTACCGAGGGTGCCTCCGACACCGCACGTTTCGACGAGTGCCTGGAGCTGCTCCACCTGGGCGGCCGGTCGCTGCCGCACGCCGTGCTGATGATGATCCCGGAGGCGTGGGAGCGCCACGAGACCATGAAGCCCGAGCACCGGGCGTTCTACCGGTACCACTCGACGCTGATGGAGGCCTGGGACGGCCCGGCGTCGGTCTGCTTCACCGACGGCACCGTCATCGGCGCCGTGCTCGACCGGAACGGCCTGCGTCCGAGCCGCATCTGGGTGACCGAGGACGGCCTCGTCGTGATGGCGTCGGAGGTCGGTGTCCTCGACATCGATCCCGCGACGGTGGTCCGTCGCCTGCGTCTGCAGCCGGGCCGGATGTTCCTCGTCGACACCGCGCAGGGCCGCATCGTCGACGACGAGGAGATCAAGGACACCCTCGCCGCCGAGCAGCCGTACCAGCAGTGGCTCGACGAGGGCTTCACCGTCCTCTCGGACCTGCCCAGCCGGCCGCACATCCACATGGCACACGAGCGGGTCCGCCTGCGCCAGCAGGTGTTCGGGTACACCACCGAGGAGCTGAACCTCCTGGTGACCCCGATGGCGAAGACCGGTGCCGAGGCGATCGGCTCGATGGGCACCGACACCCCGATCGCCGTGCTGTCGATGCGTCCGCGGATGCTGTTCGACTACTTCCAGCAGCGCTTCGCGCAGGTGACCAACCCGCCGCTCGACGCCATCCGCGAGGAGGTCGTCACCAGCATCGGCGTCACCATCGGCAAGGAGTCCGATCTCCTCGACCCCGGGCCGGAGTCGTGCCGTCAGATCGCGCTGCCGCAGCCGATCCTCGACAACGACGATCTCGCCAAGCTCGTCCGTATCGACGACGACGGCAACTGGCCGGACTTCCGGTCGGTGCAGATCCATGGTCTGTACCCCGTCGCCGAGGGCGGCGAGGGTCTGCGTCGGGCGATCGAGGACATCCGCCGGAAGGTCTCCGAGGCCGTCGCCGACGGTGCCCGGCTGATCGTCCTGTCCGACCGCGAGTCGGACGAGAAGCTCGCGCCGATCCCGTCGCTGTTGCTGACGTCGGCGGTCCACCACCACCTCGTCCGCGAGCGCACCCGCACCCAGGTGGGCCTGCTCGTCGAGGCAGGTGACGCCCGCGAGGTGCACCACATGGCGTGCCTCGTCGGGTTCGGCGCCGCGGCGATCAACCCGTACATGGCCTTCGAGTCGATCGAGGACATGGTCGAGCGGGGTGTTCTGGGGGACATCGACTTCCAGACCGCGTGCAAGAACTACATCAAGGCCGCCGGCAAGGGCGTGCTGAAGGTGATGAGCAAGATGGGCATCTCGACGCTCGCGTCGTACACCGGTGCCCAGCTGTTCCAGGTGATCGGCATCGGTCAGGCCACCGTCGACGAGTACTTCTCGGGGATGCTGAGCCACCTCGACGGCATCGGTCTCGACGAGATCGCCGCGGACGTCGCCGCACGGCACGCGCTGGCGTTCGAGGCCCGGCCCGAGGAGCGCGCACACCGCGAGCTCGAGGTCGGAGGCGAGTACCAGTGGCGTCGTGAGGGCGAGTACCACCTGTTCAACCCGGACACGGTGTTCAAGCTCCAGCACGCCACGCGCACCGGTCAGTACTCGGTGTTCAAGGAGTACACCAAGCTCGTCGACGACCAGTCGCGCAAGATCGCGTCGCTGCGTGGACTGTTCGACTTCAACTTCGGCGACCGCGACCCCATCCCGATCGACAAGGTCGAGTCGGCGAGGGAGATCGTCAAGCGGTTCTCGACCGGCGCGATGAGCTACGGCTCCATCTCCGGTGAGGCGCACGAGACGCTGGCCATCGCGATGAACCGCCTCGGCGGTCGGTCGAACTCGGGTGAGGGCGGCGAGAGCGTCGACCGTTTCGAGCCCGACGAGAACGGCGACTGGCGGCGCAGCGCGATCAAGCAGGTCGCGTCGGGTCGGTTCGGTGTCACGTCGCACTACCTGACGAACTGCACCGACATCCAGATCAAGATGGCGCAGGGCGCGAAGCCCGGTGAGGGCGGCCAGCTCCCGCCGCACAAGGTGTACCCGTGGGTCGCCGAGGTGCGGGGTTCGACGCCGGGCGTCGGCCTCATCTCGCCGCCGCCGCACCACGACATCTACTCGATCGAGGATCTGGCGCAGCTGATCCACGACCTGAAGAACGCCAACCCGGCGGCCCGCATCCACGTGAAGCTGGTCTCCGAGGTGGGTGTCGGCACCGTCGCCGCGGGTGTGTCGAAGGCCCACGCCGATGTGGTGCTCATCTCCGGGCACGACGGTGGTACCGGCGCGACGCCGCTGACGTCGGAGAAGCACGCGGGTGCGCCGTGGGAGCTCGGCCTGGCCGAGACCCAGCAGACGCTGCTGCTCAACGGTCTTCGTGACCGCATCGTCGTGCAGGTCGACGGCCAGCTCAAGACCGGTCGCGACGTGGTGGTCGCCGCGTTGCTCGGTGCCGAGGAATTCGGTTTCGCCACGGCGCCGCTCGTGGTCTCGGGCTGCATCATGATGCGCGTCTGCCACCTCGACACCTGCCCCGTGGGTGTCGCGACGCAGAACCCGGAGCTGCGCAAGCGGTTCACCGGCAAGCCGGAGTTCGTGGAGAACTTCTTCCTCTACATCGCCGAGGAGGTCCGGGAGCTGCTCGCGCGCCTGGGGTTCCGCACGCTGCAGGAGGCGGTCGGTCACGTCGAGGCACTCGACACCACGAAGGCGCTCAGCCACTGGAGGGGTGCCAAGGCCGGCAAGCTCGACCTGTCGCCCATCCTCGCGGTGGCCGACTCGCCGTTCATGAACCAGGACCTCTACAACTCGGGTCGGCAGGATCACGCGCTGGACAAGGCGCTGGACCAGCAGCTCATCGCGCAGAGCCGCGCGGCGATCGACGCGGGCGAGCGGGTCTCGTTCACGTCGGCGATCTCGAACGTCAATCGCACGGTGGGCACGATGCTCGGCCACGAGGTGACCAAGGCCTACGGCGCCAACGGTCTGCCCGACGGGACGATCATCATCGACTTCGCCGGGTCGGCGGGCAACAGCTTCGGCGCCTTCGTGCCGCGGGGCATCACGCTGCGACTCGAAGGCGACGCCAACGACTATGTCGGCAAGGGACTCTCGGGTGGTCGGATCGTGATCCGTCCGCCGCGCGTGGCCCCGGAGGGCTTCGTCGCCGAGAAGAACATCATCGCGGGCAACGTGATCGGGTTCGGCGCCACCGCCGGCGAGATCCTCCTGCGCGGTGTGGTCGGCGAGCGGTTCTGCGTCCGCAACTCGGGCGCGACCGCCGTCGTCGAGGGCGTGGGCGACCACGGCTGCGAGTACATGACCGGTGGCCGCGTCGTGGTCCTCGGTGACACCGGCCGCAACTTCGCGGCGGGCATGTCCGGTGGTGTCGCCTACGTCTACGACCCGTTCGGCAAGCTGCCGGACAACCTGAACACCGAGCTGGTGGAGCCCGAGGGCCTCGACGACGAGGACATCGAGTTCCTGCACGGGATCGTCGAGAAGCACGGCAACGAGACCGAGTCCCCGGTCGCCGCAGCGATCCTGGCCGACTGGGAGAACACACAGCGCGCGTTCATCAAGGTGATGCCGCGCGACTACAAGCGAGTCCTCATCGCGATCGCCGACGCCGAGAAGGCCGGCCGCAATGTGGACGAGGCGATCATGGAGGCCGCTCGTGGGTGATCAGCGCGGATTTCTGAAGTACACCGAGCGGGAGCTGCCGCCGCGGCGCCCGGTGGACCTGCGCCTGCAGGACTGGAAAGAGGTGTACGAGAAGCACGATCACGAGGTGCTGCAGCGCCAGGCCAGCAGGTGCATGGACTGCGGTATCCCGTTCTGTCACAACGGGTGTCCCCTGGGGAACCTGATCCCCGAGTGGAACGACCTCGTCTACAAGGGTCAGTGGAAGGACGGCATCGAGCGTCTCCACGCGACGAACAACTTCCCGGAGTTCACGGGTCGTCTGTGCCCCGCCCCGTGTGAGGCGTCGTGCGTGCTCGGCATCAACCAGCCGGCCGTGACCATCAAGCAGGTCGAGGTCGAGCTCATCGACAACGCCTTCGACAAGGGCTGGGTCCACCCGGTCATGCCGAGCACCAAGACCGGCAAGCACGTCGCGGTCATCGGCTCGGGCCCCGCCGGACTCGCTGCCGCGCAGCAGCTGACGCGCGCCGGTCACGACGTGACCGTCTACGAGCGTGCCGATCGCATCGGCGGCCTGCTCCGCTACGGCATCCCCGAGTTCAAGATGGAGAAGCGCCACATCGACCGGCGCATCGCCCAGATGGAGGCCGAGGGCACCGTCTTCAAGACGGGTGTCACCGTCGGACAGGACGTCTCGCCGGAGGACCTGCGCGCCCAGCACGATGCCGTGGTGCTCGCCAACGGTGCGACCTCGTGGCGCGACCTGCCCATCGAGGGCCGCGACCTCGAAGGCATCTACCAGGCGATGGAGTTCCTGCCCTGGGCCAACAAGGTCCAGCACGGCGACGACGTCGAGGGTGAGGACGGCGAGCCGCCCATCACCGCGAAGGGCAAGAAGGTCGTCATCATCGGCGGCGGCGACACCGGCGCGGACTGCCTCGGCACGTCGCTCCGCCAGGGCGCCGAGATCGTCCACCAGTTCGAGATCATGCCGCGGCCGCCGGACGAGCGTGCCGAGAGCACCCCGTGGCCGACGTACCCGCTGATGTTCCGTGTCTCCTCGGCCCACGAGGAGGGCGGCGAGCGCGTGTTCTCGGTCAACACCGAGAAGTTCATCGGCGAGAACGGCAAGGTCACCAAGCTGGCCGCGCACGAGGTCGTCATGAACAAGGGCAAGTTCGAGAAGGTCGAGGACTCGGAGTTCGAGCTCGAGGCGGATCTGGTCCTGCTGGCCATGGGCTTCGTCGGCCCCGAACGAACCGGCCTGCTCGACGGCCTCGGTGTCGACTACAACGAGCGCGGGAACGTCAAGCGAGACGACGACTTCCAGACCAACGTCCCCGGCGTGTTCGTCGCCGGTGACGCCGGTCGCGGACAGTCGCTCATCGTGTGGGCGATCGCCGAGGGCCGTTCGGCGGCCGCCGGGGTCGACCGGTACCTGACGCAGGAGAGTTACCTGCCGGCACCGATCCACCCCACGCAGGCGCCACAGCGCTAGAGAACGTTCAGCGAAGGGCCACCGACAGCAACCTGCCGTCGGTGGCCTCTTTGCGTGCGTGTTCGTCGAAGTCCGGGGCCGCACAGACGAAGAGGGTGCGGCCGTCGTCGCCGCCGAAACCACACGCGAACACGCCGCTGTCGAAGCTGATCTGGTCGACGACCCCCTCGCCCTCGACGACCTTCGCGATGCGTCCGCCGAGGGCGTCGGCCACCCACAGGGCGTCGTCGGCGTCGATCGCGCAGCCGTCGGGTGCCAGGACGATCTGACCGATCGCGGTCGCGGTGTCGGCCATGTCCGGGAGGTCGCCGAACACCGCCCAGTCACGGCGTTCGCCGAGCGAGCCGTCGTCGTGGATCTCGAACACGCTGACCCGGTTGGCGATCGTCTCGTCGACCACGAGCCGACCGTCGGAGGTCAGAGCCATCCCGTTGGGGAACCACAGGTCCTCCGCGACCACCCGCGCCGAGCCGTCCGGCCCGACGAGGATCACCGAGGTGGAAGCGGGGTCGCCACCGTTCATGAGGTCGAAGCCGAAGTTGCCGACGTATGCGCGACCCCGGTCGTCGACGAGCATGTCGTTCAGGTGATGGGTGACGAGCGACGACAGGTCGGCATGGACGACCAGGGACCCGTCCTCCTCGCGGCGCAGGATGGTGTGGTCCCGCATCGACACCACGAGCAGACGACCGTCGGGCAGCCAGCCGAGACCCGACGGCTGCTGCGGGACCTCCGCCTCCACCCGCACGTCGGAGCCGTCGGCGTTCGCCGAGATGACCTTGTACGAGTAGAAGTCCGAGACCCACACCCGGCCGTCGTGCCAGCGGGGGCACTCGAAGTAGGTGTAGTTCTCCAGGACCGTCGTCACCTCGGGTGTCATGTGTCCGATGCAACCACGCCGTCTGCCGCGTCGGGGGCGTATCCGATGACGGGTGCGATGGTGCTGCGGGCGAAGGCGCGGACCGCATCGGGGTCGGCCAGGTCGACGGCGAGTCCCGGAGCCATGAGGTAGGCGAGTCCGAGGTGGACGAGGGCGTCCGCCTGCTGGTCGGGATCACCGACGGTGATGGCGCCGTCCCGATGCGCGCGGCGGAGATTGGCTGCCACCGCGTGGAACGCCAGCGACAGCGGCGACGGTTCGCCGTCGCACAGGGCGGCGAGGAGTTCGGCGCGCTGTCGTCGCGGGCGGGCCAGCAGCGGGTCGCCGTCGAGGGTTATGCAGATCGCGAAGCCCTCGACCACCTGATCCACGGGATCCCGCACCACGGCGAAGCGGTCGACCATCGCACCGATGACGCCGCCCACGACGCGGGTCAGCGCCGCCTCGAAGATCGCGTCCTTCGACGGGAACCGGCGGAACACGGTCGCGCGCCCGACGCCGGCCTCCTGGGCGACCTCGTCGACGGTGGCCTCGGTGGTGCCACGCCGTCCCAGGACCGTGACGGCGGCGTCGAGGATGCGATCGGCGGTCGGGTCCGCCGCGGCGTCGCGTGCGGCCGCGGTCCCGCCGATGGTCTGGCGGACCGCGCGGGCGAACAGATCACCCAGCGGGGCCCCGGGTCGAGTCACGCGGAGATGGTCTCACGGGTCGACACGACGCTGTGAGACGATTGGTGCCGTAATCGTCTCAGACCCACAGGAGCTGTCGTGAGTGGTGTGGATGCGCTGGACCCGACGACGCCGGTCGTCGTCGGTGTCGGGCAGGCGAGCGAGCGGCTCGACGACGACGGCTACCGAGGTCTCGCGGAGGCCGACCTCGCGGCCGACGCGGTGCGAACCGCACTGTCCGACTGCGGTATCGACGCCGAACGCGTGGCTGCTGCCGTCGATACCGTCGGCTCGATCCGCTCGTTCGAGATCTCCAGTCCGCTGTCGTCGTCGCCCTTCGGGCGTCCCGACGTGATGCCCGCCGCCGTCGCCCAGCGCGTCGGGATCACTGCGCGACGGCTGATCGCCGAGGCCGTCGGTGGACAGAGTCCCCAGCATCTCCTGACCGAGCTCGCGGAGGAGATCGCGGCGGGTCGGTCCGAGGCCGCCGTGATCGCCGGGGCCGAGGTCATCTCGACGAAGCGCCACATCGCCGACGGGGACGGACCACGTCCGGATTGGTCCGAGCACCACGACGCCGCTGTCGAGGACCGCGGTTTCGGTATCGCCGGGATCGTCACGGCGCAGGAGGCCCGGCACGGTCTGCGCGAGCCCCTGCTGCAGTACTCGGTGCTCGAGAACGCCCGACGGGCCCGGCTGGGCCTGTCGCGCGAGGCCTACGGGCGGGCGATGGCAGAGCTCTTCGCCCCGATGTCGGTCGTCGCGGCGAAGAACCCTCACTCCGCGTCGCCCGTCGAGCGGACCGTCGAGGAGATCGCCGAGTCGGACGAGTCGAACCGTCGGATCACCGACCCGTACACCCGCCTGATGATCGCGCGCGACCAGGTGAACCAGGCCGCCGCGGTCGTCGTGATGTCGGTGGCGCGCGCACGGGAGCTCGGTGTGCCGCAGGACCGCTGGGTGTTCCTCCACGGGCACGCCGACCTCGTCGAGAAGCCGCTCATGCGGCGACCCGATCTGTCGTCCTCTCCGGCTGCTGCGGCCTCGATCTCGCATGCACTCGACGCGGCCGGCATCGGCCTCGACGACGTGGCCCACCTCGATCTCTACAGCTGCTTCCCGATCGCGGTGTCCGCGGTGTGTGACGCCCTCGGGTTGTCCGCGGACGATCCCCGCGGCCTCACGGTCACCGGCGGACTGCCGTACTTCGGTGGGGCGGGCAACGACTACTCCATGCACGCCATCGCCGAGATCGTCGGCCGCGTGCGCGCCGAGCCGGGGTCGTTCGGGCTCGTGGGGGCCAACGGCGGTGTGCTGAGCAAGTACTCGACCGGGATCTACTCGACCACGCCGACGGGGTGGCGGTCCTCGACGAGTGGCGGCAGGCAGGCCGAGCTCGACGCGATCCCTGACGTCCCGACGGTCGACCGGGTCGACGGTCCGGCGGTGATCGACTCCTACGTCGTAGGTTTCGGCAAGAAGGGCCCGCGGCAGGCGATCGTCGTCGGGCGGGTCCAGGATCGCCACGGCGTCGCCGGCGACCGATTCATCGCGACCGTCGACCGCGCCGACGAGGCGATGATGCGTCATCTCGTCGAGGCCGACCAGCCGATCGGGACGACGGTGTTCGCGCGCTCGTTCGCCGACGGCACTCGCATCAGCCTCGACGCCGACACGATGGACAGGCTCCGGCCGCCGACGCCGATCGGGTTCCGCGAGGACTACTCCGGGGTCCTCGTCCACCGCGACGGACATGTCCTCGAGGTGACGATCAACCGCCCCGAGGCCCGCAACGCCCTCGACCCCACCACCAACGCGGAACTGGATGCGGTCTTCGACGCTTACCTCGCGGACCCCGACCTGTGGGTCGCGATCATCACCGGGGCCGGTGACAAGGCGTTCTCCGCCGGCAACGACCTCGCGGCCACCGCGGCGAGTGGCGGGATGGGCGCGGTGCCGCTCAACGGTTTCGGCGGCCTGACGTCACGCGCGGACCTCGTCAAGCCGGTGATCGCCGCGGTCAACGGGCACGCCCTCGGCGGCGGGTTCGAGATCGCCCTGGCCTCCCACATGATCGTGGTCGACGAGAACGCGACGTTCTCACTTCCCGAGGTGAAGGTCGGCCTGGCCGCACTCGCCGGCGGGCTGGTGCGCCTGCCCCGTGCCCTGCCGCGGTCGGTCGCGATGGAGATGATCCTGACCGGACGTCGCATGCCCGCCGCCGAGGCGCTCGAGCGCGGGATCGCGAGCCGCGTCGCCCCGGCGGGGAGCGTCATGGACGTCGCGCGGCAGCTCGCCGCCGAGGTGGTCGCGTGCTCACCGACGTCCGTGCGGGCGTCGCTCGTCGCGATCGCCGAGACCCAGGGCATCGCCGATCCCGTCGCGGCGGCCCGGTACCCGACCACCGCCCTCGACGAACTGATCGTCAGCCAGGACACCCTCGAGGGCATCACCGCCTTCGTCGAGAAACGGCAGCCGGTGTGGAAGGGGCGGTGACTCAGGGCGCGATGTAGGTGAGCGAGGCGGGATAGGACTGCGGAAGACGAACCGGGGTCCGGACCGCGTAGGTGCCGACGCCAAGAGTCCGCAATCCTGATCCGGTCACGATCTCCTGGGTCGTGATCTCCCCGCGCCGCGAACCGAACGACGTGGTGAAGTACTTCTCGCTCAGCGTGATGAGTCCATTGCTGTTGTAGATACCGACAGCGAAGCTGCAACGAGGGTTCCGCTTCCACCCGCCACCGTTTCCGGTGAAGCCTGACGACACCAGGGTCAAGCGCGTCACGCCCCGTTTCGGGGAAGAGAGGCCGACGCGAAACGCCCCCCGGCAGAAGTCGTGGTCGCCCACCGTGGAGATGATGTCACTCCAGATGGACAGCTTGGGCAGATTCCTCGGCGGCGGCGCGGCACCTGCCGGCGCGGCTGCGACAACCCCTCCGGTGACGGCGGCGACGGCTACGGCGGTGGCGGCGATGAACGAGCGAACACGCGAACGCATGAGATCTCCCCGAGGATCGTTACGATGACGAACGAGAACGTACTGTACGGACGTACTCGCGGGCGAATCCGTTGTCCACAGGGCAGATCGAGCGTGTCCTTGACAGGAACCTCGCAGTCCCATGAGTAACATCCGTCACACGGAATCAGCCGAGTCCAGGGAAGTGATCCGTGTGAGAGTTCCTCACGTACCGTCCGTCCTCCGCCCCGCATCGACCGACGGACGGCCCACCCGGCCGCCGGGTCGCCTCCACCGCCACCGCGCCGCCCGCATGTGGCCCGAGGAGGCCGAACGCCTCGTCACCGCATCGGATCTGGCACTGCTGAACCCCTGATCCACCCTCCGTCCGCGCGGCGGGCCAGGCGGCGGATCGCGTCGGCGACGAGGGCGGGCCGGCTGAGCACCAGCAGGTGTCCGGCCGGGCTGATCTCCTCGTAGCTGGCCCCGAGCGCCGCCGCGTACCGCCGTTGTCGGGACCGCCAGGCCGACCGCCACCCGCCGCCGTCGCCGAGTGCGGCGAGGACGGTGACCGGCATGGTCGGGCGGCCGCGCGCGGAACGCAGCGCGTGCAGGTCCTCGTCGATCGCGGGGTAGGCCGCGTTCTCGACGAGGGTCGCCCGCGCCATGTCGACGCGGGTGAACACGTGGCGGATCCAATGCCGCTGCGCGTCGTCGTATCCCTCGGGTGGCCGGGGCAGCACCGACGCGTGCGCCGCGGGGCCGAGGCGCCGTGGCACGTCGAGGCGCGCGAGAACGTCAGCGGCCCTGTGACAGTTCGCCACCCGTCGCGCGGTCGGTATCGCACGGACGCCGATCAGCGAGAACGTGCCGTCGATCATGAGCACCGCCCGGGTCCGCTCCGGGTGCGTCAGCGCGAACCCCTCCGCGTACAGCGACGACATCGAGTGCGCGCACAGGACAACGGGTTCGGTGATGTCGAGGTGGTCGAGCACGGCCGCCAGACGGTCGATCTCACCGGCCAGCGTCGGCCAGCGATCGCGGGGGAGGGAACCACTGAGTCCGTAACCGGGACGGTCGTACCGGATGACGGTGAAGGAGTCGACCAGGCGTGCGGCGAGGGCGTCGAGATCGAACCAGTTGCTGCCGAGCGCGGCCATCAGCACCACGGGTGGACCGGACCCGTCGACCACCACGTGCGTGGGCAGTCCGGCGATCTCGGTGACCGTCCCGGGTGGCCGCGTGTCGGTCACCGCGGCCGGACCAGAGGGAACGGGAGGGTCTCCCGGATGGGACGTCCGGTGAGCAGCATGACGATCCGGTCGACGCCGAGTCCGAGGCCACCGGTCGGGGGCATCGCGTACTCGAGCGCGGTGAGGAAGTCCTCGTCGAGCTCCATCGCCTCGGGGTCGCCGCCGGCGGCCTTCTCCGACTGTTCCGTGAGCCGCGCCCGCTGCTCGACGGGGTCCGTGAGCTCGCTGTATGCGGTACCGAGTTCCATGCCCCACGCGACGAGGTCCCATCGCTGGGCGACGCCGCGCCGGTGGGGGTGCGACCGTGTCAGCGGTGACACCGACACCGGGAAGTCGAGATAGAACGTCGGCGTGGTGGTCCGCGCCTCGACGAGGTGCTCGTAGAGCTCGAGGACCACCTGACCGGCATCCCAGTCCGGGTGCACCGCGATCTGCAGACGCTCCGCGACCCCCACCACCGTCGGCAGGTCGGAACACGGCTCGACGACGACGCACTCGCCCAGTTCCGACGACACCGCCGACGACACCGCCTCGTGCACGTCCCGCACCGCCCAGTCGCCGCCGATGTCGACGCGGTCGAACCCACCGTCGTCCCGGGGCCGGAGCGCGACCGGTTCCCCGTGGGCGGCCACCGCGGCCGCCTGGATCATGGTCTGCGCCAGGGTGAGCATCGTGCGGTAGTCACCGTGGGCCTCGTATGCCTCCAGCGATGTGAACTCCGGGTTGTGGGTCGCGTCGGCGCCCTCGTTGCGGAAGTTCCGGCCGATCTCGAAGACACGCTCGACCCCGCCGACGCACAGGCGCTTCAGGTAGAGCTCCGGTGCGATCCGCAGGTAGAGATCGAGGTCGTAGGCCTCGATGTGGGTCCGGAACGGCGTGGCGTTCGCACCCCCGTGCACCCGTTGCAGCACAGGGGTCTCCACCTCGAGGTACCCGCGACCGGCCAGCGTCGACCGCAGTGCCCCGACGACCGCGCTGCGCGCCACGAGCATCTCGCGGGCGGCGGTGTGGACCGCGAGATCGACATGGCGCAGTCGGACACGCGTCTCCGGGTCCGACAGCCCGTTCCACTTGTCGGGCAGCGGGTGCAGGCACTTGCCGAGCATCGTCCAGCTGTCGCCGAGCACCGACAGCTCGCCGGAACGACTGTGGCCCATGACCCCTCGCACCCGGACGAGGTCGCCGAGGTCCACCGTCGAGGCGAACCGCCCGGTCTCGTCCCCGGCGACCGCGCGGTCGATCACGACCTGCACTGTCCCGGTCCAGTCGCGGACATCGGCGAAGACGACGCTCCCGAGGTCGCGGATGCGCAGGACCCGACCGGCGACGGCGACCGGCGTCGACGGCGCGGCCGCCCGGGCGTCGGCGATCCGGTGGGTGGGCGGATCGGCGGGCGGGTAGGCGTCGACGCCCTCGGCGCGCAGCGCGTCGAGCTTGGTCATCCGCACTCGAACCTGTTCGGGGCGGCGGTGACCGGGCGCGGCGGCGTGCGACTCCGCCTCGATCGCGGCGACGAGGTCGTCGACGTAGAGACCGGCCGGGAGGGCCGACGAGGTGCCGACGTACCGGCTGGTGTCGCCCCGGCGTCGCCACGGGACGGCGACGAACCCCTCCGCGAGGACGGCCGCGAGGCCGGCGCGCACGATGTCGCGGGCGTCGGCCGCGCACAGGTACCGTGGCTCCCACGTCGGCAGGTACTTGGCGTTCGACTTGTACAGCGACTCCATCTGGACGAACCGCGACGCGAACACCAGCAGACCGTGGGCCCCGCGCATCACCGGCCCCGCACCGATGGCGTCGCCCTGCTCGAACACCGCGCGGAACGCGGCGAAGTTCAACGAGATGCGGGCGATCCCGAAAGCGGGTGCCTGGGTGGCCACCTCGGACACCATCGCCTCGACCACGCCGTTGACGGCGTCGCGGTCGCGGCGCATCAGGTCCAGCGACAACCCGGCGCGGCCCCACGGCACGAACGACAGCATCCCGACGACACGTTCGGCCGGCGTGCCCGCGTACTGCACCGCCTCGACCAGCAGGCACTGACCGTCGGCGGGGTCGCCGAGTCGGCTGAGCGCCATGGCGAACCCGCGTTCCTCGGCGGTGTCGCGCCACGCGTCGGCGCGGATCTCCATCTGCGTCAGTTCGTCGGCGGAGAGCTCGGCGTGACGGCGGATCCGGACGGACACGCCGGCACGGACGGTCCGGGTCACGGCCTGCCGCACGCCGCGCATCTGGGGCCCCGTCGTGCGGTAGTGCCGGGTCTCGATGACGGCCTCGTCGCCCATGGTGAGAGCGGTCATGCCGGAGTCGATGTAGGCCTGCGCACCCCGTTCGCTCGCACCCATCGCCCCGGGTGACCACCCGTACCGCTCACAGAGCGCGTGGAACTGGGCGATCGCGTCGGGCCAGTGCCGCGGGTCGCCGATCGGGTCGCCGGACGCGAGACAGACACCGAGCTCCACCCGGTAGGTGATGACCGCGCGACCGGAGCGGGCGAACACCGCGGCGATGTCGCGTCGGGTGGAGAAGTAGGCCAGGGAGTTGTCGTCGCCGTACGCGGCGATCAGCGCTCGGATGACGCGCTCGTCGTCGGGCGTCACCAGCCCCGACAACCGCTGGGAGCGGAACAGGACGACGGCCGCCGTCATCAGCGCGAGCGCACCGAGCAGGCCGAGCACCCCGTTGATGACCATGTAGGAGTGCCGACCGTCGAAGGTCCGGGTGTCGACGGAGGCGAACGCGACGACGCGGTTGAAGGCGTAGGCGAGGCGCTGGTGGGGCTCGAGGGTGCGGGGGAACGCCTCGACCAGTCCCCAGCCGATGCCGGTCGCGGCGACCAGACCACCGCCGAGGACCGCGAGGGCCAGCAACACCGCCCCGCGGCGCACGCGGGTGAAGAACTGCCGGTAGGTGACGACGAGGAACGCGAGGACCATGGCGTCGATCACCAGACCGACGACCAGGTTGACCCGGTCCGTCGTCGTGAGGTCCAGACCGGCCGCCACCGACGGCACGAAGTACAGCGCGTTGGAGACCGCGAAGACGACGAGGTACCCCGCCGTCACCCACCACGCGATGCGTTTGCGCGCGGACAATGCGACGGCGACGACGGCCAGCACGAACGCCCACGCGAAGCTCGTGTCCGGCATGGAGATGACGTAGCTGTCGACCCAGTCGCGGGGGATGGAGATGAGGTGACGGAACGTCGTCGAGACACTGCCCACCAGGGACAGTCCCGACAGCACGCCGACCACCACGCCGGCGACATGCGGCGCCCGCCGTGTGTCCATCGGGCCTCCCGCCTGGCCGCGTCGGGGAGCGGCCTCGCGTGCAATCGTGTCAGGTGACACCCGAGAACCGCCCGATCACCACGAGGACGCCCACGATGACCATTCCCGAGGTCGCCATCTCCGACGGCACCATCCGCCTGGGGCAGTTCCTCAAGCTCGCGAACCTCATCGAGAGCGGTGCGGAGGCCAAGGAGGTGATCGCCGACGGGGCGGTGAGCGTCAACGGCGAGATCGACACCCGCCGCGGACGGCAGCTGGCCGTCGGGGGACGTCGTGGAGATCGGTGGGGTCGCCGTCCGCGTCGGGGCCGAGGAGCGGTCCTAGACTCCCCGTCGTGACCGACAGTTCAGAAACCGCCCCGGACGTCACCGCCACCGCCGACCTCGTCGACGAGATCGGCCCGGACGTCCGG
>JAQIJH010000057.1:0-23611 GCA_036946345.1 Gordonia paraffinivorans
TGCGTCGCCGCGACGACCGACGACGTCCTCGATCACGGCCAACAGACGCTGCTGCGGACCCAGCGCCCGCAGGTCGAGGCGCTGCGCCGGGACACGACCCTGGTCACGCTGTCGATCGGGTGGCAACGACATCGCCTGGGCGTCACTCCTGCAGCCGTGCTTCGGCCCCACCGACGCCGTCGACAGCGACTGTCGACGCGACGCGGGTCTCCGCGTGCGCCAGGACGCCGCTTTCACCGGCCTGCTTCCGAAGCTGCAGCGAGTTCTCGACGCGATCCGTCAGCGTTCCCCGCGGGCGCGCGTGATCGTCGTCGGACACGGCGGGTACTACGGGCATGCGGGTTGCTTCCCCACCGCGACGGTCGATCGACCCGACCTGGTGTTCGTCGCCGATTTCTTCCGCCGGTTCGACGCGACGATCGCACGTGCCGCGGCGTCCCGCGGTGACACCTACGTCGACGTCGCCGGTCCGGCCGTCGGTCACGACGCCTGCGCGCCGGTCGGCACCCGATGGTTCGCCGGGCAGTTCCCGTCGGGCCTGACGCCGCCGAATCACCCGACGCCGCTCGGCAGCGCGTCGATGGCCGATCTCGTGCTGCGCGCCTTACGATCCTGACACCATGGGGAAGTCTCGACGCGCGCCGGCGCGCCGGCGGTCGTCGGCCGCCCTCCCGGCTGTCGTACTCGCCCTCATCGCGATCCTCGTCGGCCACCTCACGGCCGCGTCGGCGACCCCGGTCCCCGCAGACGAGGCGAGCGCTCCGACGACGTCCTCCGTCCACTATGTCGCACTGGGTGATTCACGCGCCGCGGGGCTGACCACGACGTCGCAGGCGGGCGGCGACGGATGCGGACGGACCGACGCCGGCTACCCCGACCTCGTCGCGAGGGCACTCCGGGTGGCGTCGTTCACCACCGTCGCCTGCGGTGGTGCGGTCACGGCCGACGTCGTCGACCGCGGGCAGTCGACGAGCAACGGTCGCCGTGTCCCGGTGCAGACCGCCGCGTTGGGCCCGGACACGACCCTGGTGACACTGTCCGTCGGCGGCAACGACATCCGCTGGTTCGGCATGGTCAGTCGCTGCCTGGAGACGACGCCCGGCCAGGACAGGGACTGTCGGGCCGACCCGTCGCTGCCGCGACTCGTCGCCGACCGCCTGGCCACGTTGTCCGCACGCCTGGATCATGTGCTCGCCCAGATCCGGTCCCACGCCCCGGCTGCGCGGATCCTCGTCGTCGGCCACGGCGGCTATTTCGGACCCCGCGGCTGCACCGTCGCGGCCCCGTTCAGCGATGCCGACGCGCCCGTGATCACCGCGTTCTTCCGTGAGCTCGAGGGGGTGTACCGGGCCGCGGCGCAGCGTGCCGGCGCCGGACTGGTCGACGTCGGTGCCGCGGCGGTGGGCCACGATGCGTGTGCCGCCGACGGGCAGCGATGGTTCACCGGCGTCCACGCCTCCGACGGTGTCCCGTCGACGCACCCCACCCCGGCGGGTGGCGAGGGCATCGCCCGGGCGGTCGTCGCCACCCTCGCCCTCTCTCTCACCTGACCTGACCTGACCTGACCTGAGATCGCACCCCACCCCACTGCACCCGCCATCTGTTGGGCACCCGGAACCATCTGTTGGGCACCCGGAACCGTCTGTTGGGCACCCGGGACCGTCGAGTGGGCGGATCCCGACGTCGTATGGACGCTAGATGAGCACGCCGACGTTGTTCAAGGGGTTCGCGTCTCCGTTGTTCGTCGTCGTCAGGAACGCGTCGGGATACGGCGATCCGGGCGGGCAGTCGAGAATGTGATAGGTCGACGCCTGGCCCGGGGTGAGCGTCGTCGGGAACGTGGACAGTCGCCCGAAGGCCAGCGAGTACAGGGATACACCTGTCGCGGTGGCGCCGCCGACGTTGGTCACCGTGATGTCGCACGAGTTCCGGGTGATCGACAGGCGTAGATCAGGGACGCCGGTCGCCGCCGAGGCTGCGGGGGCGGCGACGACGATCGCGGCACCGAGCGTGGCGAGTCCGGCAGCGGCGGTGAGCATCCTGCGCATGGGGTTCCTCTCATCGGGGTCCCCGGCCCACGTCAGGAGTACCACATTCGTACGCCCGAACGGAAGGGCTTGCGCTCGTCAGATCCGCACGCGGGTCAGCGCTGCGGCATGGTCGAGACGATCGAGGGCGCGGACGGCGATGCGGGTGGCGGTGGGTAGATGCTCGGGATCCCGTTCGACGAGCGCGGTGACCGGGGTCTGCTCCATGGCGTGCGCCCGGGTTCCCTCGTATCCGTCGGCGTCCCGACCGCCGGAGTCCCGCACCACCGACCGCAGCGCGGCGACGGACGCGCGGACGTCGTCCCGCCCCGACCGCAACGCCTCCCGGACGTCCTCCGACGGCGCCGTCGTGGGATCGGCTGTGGCGGCGACGATCCCGGCGCGCGTCAACGCATGCGCCGCTCGATCGCACGCCTCGAGCACCCGAACCAGCCGCGCGGTGGACCGCCGCGCCCGACTGGCCGGCGCGACCCGCAGCGACCGCCGGTCGGACGCACCCACCTGCAGCGGCCGCGCCGCGGTCTGCAACGCCTGCAGCGCGAGATCGAGGCGACGTGCCGCGGGCACGAGGTCCACCTCGCGACCCGGTTCGACGACGGAGTCGACGCACTGCACGATGAGGTCGTCGAGGGCCTCGAGGTAGTCGTCGACCTTCTCGCGCACCGTCTCCCGCGTCCGCGTCGGCAGGATGAAGTAGGCGGCCGCGATGCCGACGCTCGCGCCGACACACGTCTCGACGATGCGCAGTTCGAGCACCGCGATGCTGAACGTCCCGAGCAGGCCGTAGAGCATGGCCAGCAGCACAGTGATGAAGAAGACGAGCAGGCCGTTCGCCACCGCGACGAGGTAGAACGCGAAGAACACGCAGACGACGATGAGTGCGAGCTGCACGGGCGGGTTGTGTCCGACGAGCGCCGCCAGCAGCACACCGGCGATCACCCCGATGACCGTGCCGACGATGCGATGGCCCGCGCGCGTGAGGATCTCACCCCGCGTCGTGGTGCCGGTGAAGACGACGAACGCCGACAGCACCGCCCAGTACCACCGGGCCGGCGACACCATCTCCCCGAGCACGGTCGCGATGGACGTCGCGACGGCCACCTGGATCGCGGTGCGGGTCGTCGGCTGCAGACGTGCGAACCACCCTGTCGGCTGTGAGGACGCGCTCTCGTCGGCGGGGGTGTCATCCCCGGCCGCCCTCGCGGGCGGGACGTCCGGCGCGCTCGACCGCTCCCCCTCGGCCTCCCGTTCGATCGCGTGCGCGGCGACGCGGTGGACGGCGGTGTGCGCGCGGACCGCCCGCGCGACCGACCGGATGACGATGGACTCCTGATCGCTGCCCGTCGCGGCGGCCTCGGCCTTCGTCACCACCCGCCGGGCCGACCGCAGTTCGTCGTCGGTGGGTGCGGTGTGCAGCACGACGCGCAGCGCGGCGAACACCCGCCGCACCGTCGGCGAGAGGTGCGTCGGGTCGGCGCCGCGCATCGCGAAGGCGACCTGCTCGGTGGCCTGTTGTGCGTCGAAGATGCGGCGCGACAGGTCGTTCCCGGTCACCGACACGTGGTTGGCGGCGACGTTGCGGTCGAGCCAGTCCTCGATCATCAGCGCCGTGTTCGCCAGCCGCTCGAGCTTCTCCGCGACCGTCCGGCGTGCACCCGCCTCGTGGCGTCCGGGGATGGACGGCGTGTATCCCTCCGCGCCGACAGGATCGATGGTGTCGACGACGTCGAGCGCGGACGCCCGCAGCGCACGGGTGAGTCGGGTGAGTTCCGCTCCGGCCCATTCGCGTTGGAACAGGAAGCGAACCATCAGCGCGGCCGCGACACCGATCACCACGGCCATCAGCAGATACGGCAGTTGCGCGGTCGTGGCGCGCAGGAACAGCGCGAAGAAGTAGGAGATGAACGCGCCCATCCCGAGCGCGAAGCCCCGCGGCCCGAACCGTCGCACGTAGACGGCGGTGAACAGCACGACGATGAACCCGACGTCGGCGGCGACGCGGATCGGGCCGAGCAGCGTCGAGACCGTCACCGCGACCGACGCAGGGACGACGATGAGCCCCGTGGTCAGCAGACGTCCGGCGGCCGTGCGGTCGCGGACGACGAACGCGGAGAACATCGCGACGACCGAGCCCAGCATCGCCACCGTGATGGGTTGCCCCAGCGCCCGTGTGGTGACGACCAGGCACGCGAGCGCGACGACGAGGGTCGACGTGGTCTGGCTCGCGCTGCGCAGGCGCAGCTGCCCGGGGTCGGAGACGACGAGGAACCGGGCGAGTCGGCCGAGGGTGTCACCGACGCCGTGCGACGTCGTCCCCCGCGGCCGGCCCATGGCGGCAAGCCTACGGCCACGCCGGGTCGTCGCCGGTCACGATCGGCGACGACCCCGACGGTGCGTCAGGACCCGAAACCGACGCCCAGCGGCACGCGACGGGTGAAGGTGAGACGGTCGAACTCGCGGCCGTACTCGTCGATGGCCGAGATGTCCATCCTCGACTCGAGGCCGGGGAACCCGGGCGTCACGTCGATGCTGATGAACGAGTAGTTGCGGAAGCGCACCCGCGACCACTCGACGCTCTCTGTCTGCTTGGTGCCCGCCGGCGTCCAGACGTAGCTGTTCGGCACCGTGTTGTCCGCGACGACGTTGCCGCGGTAGCTCTCCGACTCGCCCGGCTGGAAGCCGTAGCGCGGGCGACCGCCGCCACCGACCGTGTAGTAGACGGTCCCGTCGGTCTTCGACGACACCGTCGAGCGGTCCGGTGCGGGCTTGCGCGCCTGGTTGTTCCGGATGGGGTCGGTGCGCTCGAAGATGTGGTTGTGCGCCTGGAACACGGCGTCCACCTGGTACTGGTCGAACAGCTTCGTCCACGCGGCGCGGACGCCGCCGTCGCTGGCGTGCGAGTCGGTGGTCGAGTACGCGCAGTGGTGGAAGAAGCAGACGATGAAGTCGATGTTCGGGTCGTTCCGCAGCCGGGCGAGCGTCGACGCGACCCACGACGTCTGGGCGCCACCGCTGTAGCCGGTGTTCGCCTTGATCTCGTAGGAGACGTCGTTGGCGTCGAGGGACAGGACCGCGACGTTGCCGTAGGTCACCGAGTACACCGACGGGCACCCGCTGGGGCCGTTGGTCGGCTGGTCGAGGCGCGCGGCGTGGCCGCCGTAGCCGTGCGGTGAGTAGAGGGCCTCCATGTCGTGGTTGCCGGTCGCGAACATCCACGGCGCGCGCGACGCGCTCTTCTCGATGGCGGCGAAGTAGCCGTCCCACACGTACGGGTTGTACTTGTCGAAGCCCGACGGGTTCGACGCGCCGCTGGGGACGAAGTTGAGCTGCTTGCCCGCGCCCGACGGGTCCGCGTAGGCGATGTCGCCGGCGAGGATGTGGAACGCCGGGTTCCGCGCGGCGATCTGGTTGACGATGTTCGCCGCGTGCTTGACCGTCGGGTCGTTGTCGGCCTTGTAGTAAAGGTCGTCGTAGTCGCCGGCCTTGAGACCCGGCGGCTGGGTCGGGGTCTCGTCGACACCCTGGTCGCCCATCATCGTGAACCGGAAGGGCAGGCTGCGTCCTGCGCGCAGACCGGTCGAGGCGCTGCGGATGTCGGTGGTGCGGCCGTCGGCGGTGCGCCAGCGATAGAAGTGCGGCAGGTGCGCGGGGAGCCCGTTCACGGCGGCGTGTACGTAGAACTGCTCGGCGCCGAGGATGCCGCCGGTGCTGATGGGGACCTGGCTCACCAGGTTGCGGACCTCGGCGACGGTGGTGGCACCGAGCGCCGGCGTGGGGCCGTGGTCGAGGAAGACCCGGGCGACGCCCGGGTTGCGCGACAGCTGGGCGGAGAAGCGGAGCTGGCTCGCGGCGTCGTTGCCGAACGAGACGTGCCGACCGCCCACGGCCAGCGGGGCGTCCGCGGCGTAGGCGATGCCCGACCATGCGAGGTTGCCCATCCCGGCGGCCGCGGCGACCGCGGCCGACCCGGTGAGGAAGTTGCGACGGCTGACGCTGTGACGCTTGAGGTTCCAGCGGTGCCAGTCGTGCTGCTCCGCCGTGGTCATCGACTCCGCGACCTCGCGCGGGATGCCGGTGTCGACGGTTTCTCCGAGGGGGTTCACGCGCGAGCGGGACGCAGTGTCAGCCATGCATATGAGACCACCGCCCCGGCCGGGCAGCACGGTGTCCGACGGGCGGCGCGGAGGTGAACGCCGGGTGAAGGTAGTGAACTGCCGCCAATCGGACATGGCGGCCCGGTCACGCCTGCCGGGTCATCCCTGCTAAGTCACGCCTTCTTGGGTGGCAGCGGGATGAAGTAGCTGGTCCGCTCTTGGTACTCGCGGTACCCGGGCCGCTCCGCCATGTGGCGTTCGAGCAGCCGCGCGCCGGTGGCGAACACCAGGAAGTACGTCATGGCGACCGGCGACAGGATGGTGACGATCGTCGGCCAGAACGTGAGACACACCAGGAACGTCCCCCACCAGACACAGGCGTCGCCGAAGTAGTTCGGGTGTCGGGTGTAGCGCCACAGGCCGCGGTCCATCACGGTGCCCTTGTTCGCCGGGTCCGACTTGAACCGGTCCATCTGCAGGTCACCGACGGTCTCGAAGGTGACGCCGACAATCCACACGACGATGCCGATCACGGCGAACCACCACAGCGTGCCGTGCGCGACGGAGGACACCTGCAGCGGCAGCGAGACGAACCAGAGCGCCGGTCCCTGCGTCGCGTAGATCTTCGTGATCGCCGTCAGCGCGCGGTTTCCGCCCGCGTCGTCGAGAAGCTTTTCGTACCGCGGGTCCTCACCCTTGCCGCGCGATCGCCGGAACATCGACGACGCCAGTCGCAGGCCCCAGACACCGATGAGGACGAGGACCACCAGGCGACGCCACAGGTCGCCGTTGCCGAGCACCGCGGTGATCGCCGCGATGAGCACGAAACCCAGGCCCCACGTCACGTCGACGACGTTGTGCCGACCGATGGAGAACCCGATCGCCGCGGTGATCGCCAGCAGGATGATTACGCCGGCGATGCTCGCCCCGGTGACGATCCCGAACTGGCTCCAGTCGAACCTCACTGCTGACACCTCCGGCTCGGGTGATGCGTGCTGACGCCGGGGTCAGCGTCGCGGCGTCGGTCAGAAATTCCGGACCGGCGGCATCGACGACCGCCCACGGGCGTCGGGACGCACCGACAGGATCTGGTCGACACCCATCCGGCCGTCGCGGAACGCCATCCCGCCGCCGACGAGGTAGAGCCGCCACACGCGGGCGACCTCCTCGCCGACCATGGCGACGACGTCGTCCCACCGGTTCTCGAACGTCTCGTACCAGACGTCGACGGTGCGGACATAGTGCTCACGCATCGCGTGGACGTCGCGGACCTCGAGCCCCGACTCCTCGATCATCGCGACCGTCTCGCCGACAGGACGCATGAACATGTCCGGCGCGATGTAGGACTCGATGAACGGCCCGCCGCCGGGGTTGTCGCCGTGCTTGCGGGACATCTGCTGGATCAACACCCGACCACCCTCGACGACGTTGTCGTGCAACGCCTTCGTGTAGACGGGGTAGTTCTCCTGGCCGACGTGCTCGCCCATCTCGATCGACGCGACGGCGTCGAACGGACCGTCGGGGATCTGGCGGTAGTCCTGGATGCGGATCTCGACGCGGTCGGAGAATCCACGCTCGGCGATGCGGGCGTCGATGAACGCCTTCTGTTCCTTCGAGATGGTCACGCCGACCACCTGCGCGCCGTAGTTCTGCGCCGCGAAGAGGCTCAGCGAGCCCCAACCGCACCCGACGTCGAGGAACCGCATCCCCGGCCGTGCGTCGAGACCGACCTTGCGGCAGACCATGTCGAGTTTGTCGCGCTGCGCGTCGGCGAGCGTGTAGTCGGGGGCGTCCGAGGTCCAGTAGCCGCTCGAGTACGCCATGTGCGGGTCGAGGACGAGGGCGTAGAAGTCGTTGGAGAGGTCGTAGTGGTGGCTGATCGCGGCACGGTCGCGGGCGAGGGTGTGCAGCTTGCCCTTCACCACGGCCTGGCTCGCCGGCGCCGGCAGCGGCCGGCCGATCGCACCGAGCTTCGCCGCGGACCGGACGAGACGCGCGACGCGGGACGGGGTGAGCGCGATGCGCGACAGGTCCCGCTCGGCGATCACCGACCACACGTGGGTCAGCGCCGCGTTGAGGTCGCCCTCGACGTCGAGCTCGTCGGTGACGTACGCCTGCGCCGCGCCCAGCTCGCCGGGGCTCCACAGCAGGCGACGCAGCGCGTCGGGGCTGCGCAGGACGACGACGGGGGCGTCGGCAGGACCGGCTTCGCTGCCGTCCCACGCCCGCAGGTGCACGGGCAGCTCGCCGCCGACGTAGGGGGCGAGGAGCTCGGCGATGGTCTGGGCCGCACCGGTCGCGGTGGGTGTCGTGGCGGTCTGCGTGGTGGTCATCGGAGGTTCTCCTGGGGTGCGCGGTCGGTGTCGTCGGCGATACGGGCGGCCGCCGCGCCGACGGCGGCGGTGACGCGGCGGGTCCACACCCACGGCCGCATGAGCATGAAGTGTCCGGCCAGGCCCATCGACAGCCACCGGGCGTCGACGCCACGCTCGGCGGCGCGCAGGGTCGCCTGCAGCGACAGCTTCGGGCTGGTCCAGCGGTCGAGTCGGCCGTGCAGCACCTGCAAGTGCTGGCCGGGGCGCATGAGGTCGGTCTCGGTGCCGTCGGGCCACCACGGCGCCAGGGCGACGATCGTGTCGACCGACGGGTCGTCGGCGACGGCGGCCGCGGCCCGACCGCCCATCGAATGGGCGAGCAGCACGACGGGCACGTCGCCGTGGCGGTCGCGGATCGTGTCCAGCGCCCACCGCACGTCGGCGACGGGGCTGCGGTCGCTGCCGTTCCACCCGCGGAAGCGGTACTGGAGCATCAGCACGGACGCATCGGGCATCGTCCGGGCGATGGCGCGCGCGAACGGACGCATCCGGGCGGCGGACAGGTGGTGGGTCTGGGCGGGCTCGGTGCTGCGCACCTTGCCGCCGTGCAGCACCAGCACCACCACCGTGGGTGCCGCGACGTGATGGATGCGGTGCAGCACCGGCGGGTGCGGGCCGGGCGTCGTCGACGTCATGACTGCCATTCGGCGCGGTCGACGGCGCGGATCTGCCGACCATGCGTGTCCGCGATCACCATGGACGCGACGGTACGCGGCAGCCGTGCGACTACTGCGTGGGACGGACGAACGGGAAGGTCAGCGTGGGCCGGATGGTCACGCCGGTCAGCATCATCACCAGCCGGTCGACGCCGAGTCCGAGGCCACCGGTCGGCGGCATCGCGTACCCGAGCGCGTGCAGGAAGTCCTCGTCGAGGCTCATCGCCTCCGGGTCGCCGCCCGCGGCCTGCATCGACTGCGTCGTGAGGCGTTCGCGCTGGTCGACGGGGTCGGTGAGCTCGGAGTAGGCGGTGCCCAGCTCGGCGCCGAACCCGACGAGGTCCCACTGCTCGGTCAGCCGCGGATCCGTGCGGTGCCTCCGCGCCAGCGGCGACACCTCCTTGGGGAAGTCGCAGTAGAACGTCGGGAACCGGGTCTGCTTCTCCACGAGCGCCTCGTAGAGTTCCATCACCATCTTCCCGGCGGGCATCTCCGAGGTGACCTCCACGCCGTGCTCGGCGCACACCGCGGCGACCTCGGACTGCGAACTCGACGACGTCAACGACGTCCCACAGGCCCGGGACACCGCCTCGTGCACCGTCATGATCGGCCACGCCCCGTCGAGCCGGACCTCCTGGCGCTGCCCGTTCTCGTCGGGCTGATACGCCACCGGGGCGCCGTTGATCGCCACCGCCATCGCCAGGATCAGCTCCCGGGTCAGCTCGCGCATCGAGTTGTAGTCGCCGTAGGCCTGATACGCCTCGAGCGAGGTGAACTCGGGGTTGTGGGTGGCGTCGGCGCCCTCGTTGCGGAAGTTGCGGTTCAGCTCGAAGATCGCGCCCATCCCGCTCACGCACAACCGCTTCAGGTACAGCTCGGGGGCGATGCGCAGGAACAACTGCTGGTCGTAGGCGTTGATGTGCGTCTTGAACGGGCGCGCCGACGCACCGCCGTGCACCGTCTGCAGCATCGGCGTCTCGACCTCGTCGAACCCGTTGCGCTGCAGGGTGTCACGCAGTGCCCGGACACCCCGCGACCGCTTCTGCAGCAGGTCGACGGCGTCGGGATTGGTCAGCAGGTCCAGCGGCCGGTCGCGGACGCGGACGTCGTCGCCGATCTCCGAGCCCAGCGTCGGCAGCGGGTTGAGACATTTGCCCGCCATCCGCCACGACGACATCGCGATCGACAGCTCGCCCGTGCGCGAGGCGACGATCTCCCCGGTGACACTCACCAGGTCGCCGGTGTCGACACGGCGGCGGAAGGTCTCGTGCATGCCGCGCTCGGCGACGCGCGCGTCGGACAGGATCTGGATGCGCGCGCGGTCGTCCTCGAGGACGGCGAACTCGACGCCGCCGAGGTCACGGATCGCCCGGATGCGACCGGCGACGGACACCGTGGTGCCCGAACGCTTCTCGGCCGCGAGTCCACGGTGCGCGGCCACGATGTCGGCGACGCGGTCGGTGCGCGGCACCGACACCGGGTAGGCCTCGTCCCCCTCGGCACGGATCCGCTCCAGCTTCGACATCCGCACGCGCTGTTGGTCGTTGAGCCGCGGCGCCGGTGCGCGGGCGACGAGGAACCGGTCGTCGAGTCCCGCGACGCGCGCGAGGAACGCGGGGTCGGTGCGGCGGGGCTGCTCCTCGGGGGTCTTGTCGCCGACGAGGAACTTCGGGCCCAGGTGCGGCAGGAAGCCCTCGGCGACGCCGACGGCGATCGCCGCGCGCATGACCGTCAGCGACGGGTGGTAGCAGAGCAGTCGGGGCACCCACACCGGGTGGTACTTCTGGTTCGACCGGTACAGCGACTCCAACTGGTAGAAGCGCGACGCGAACCCCAGGACGCCGTCGACGGCGCGGGTGACCGGACCGGCGCCCTCCCGCTCGGCGCTGGAGAACACCGACCGGAACACCGCGAAGTTCAACGAGATCCGTCGCACGCCGAGGTCGTGCGAGGCCTCGATGAGCCGGGCCACGAGGAACTCGTTGACCCCGTTCTCCGCGGCCCGGTCGCGCCGCATCAGGTCCAGCGACACCCCGCGCAGGCCCCACGGCACGAACGACAGGAAAGCTCGGATGCGGCCGTCGGCGTCGTGCGCACAGATGATGAGGCAGCGTCCGTCGACGGGGTCGCCGACACGGTTGAGCGCCATGGAGAACCCGCGTTCGGTCTCCTCGCCGCGCCACTCGTCGGCGAGGCGCTCCACCTCGGCGAGCTGGTCGGCGGTCAGCTCACCGTGGCGACGGATCGTCGTGGTGTACCCGGCCGCGGTCACGCGGTTGACGGCCTGGCGCACCGGCTTCATCGACTGCCCGCGCAGGGTGAAGTCGTCGACGTCGATGATCGCCTCGTCACCGATCGCCAGGGTCCGCAGACCCGCCTCGCGGTAGACCCGGCCGCCGGCCTCGGATGCGGCGAGGACCGCGGCGTGCAGTGAATGGACGCGGCAGTTGCGCAGCCACTCCTGCACCGCCGCCGGCCACGACTCCCGGTCACCGATCGGGTCGGCGCTGGCGACGCTGGTGCTGCCGACGACGCGGAAGGTGACGGCGGCCTTGCCGTCGGGGGAGAACACCGCCGACTTGTCGCGGCGGGTCGCGAAGTAGCCGAGGGAGTCGTCCTCACCGAACCGCAGCAGCAGCTCGCGCACGCGCAGTTCCTCGTCGGCGTCGACGAAGTCGTTGTCGCGGTTGGCCCGGTAGAGGGTGACCAACGCGAGGATCAGCGCGATGGCCGACATCCAGCCGGCGGCGGCGTAGATCCAGTGGTGTCCCTCGTGTCCCTGCAGTACCGCGTCGCCGAGATCGGCGCGATCACCGAACGTCGAGCGCAGCGACCAGACGAACTCCTCGTCGAGACCTCGCAGCCGCCGGGGGAACAGCACGGTGAGCACGAACGTGACGACGAACGACGTGAGGATGCCGCCGACGAGCACCGCGAGCGCCGTCCGCACCGACCCGGGCGCGAGCTCGGCGGTGTAGGCGCGGCGGGAGAACGCGACCACGACGAAGACGACGACGCCGACGGCGAGAACCACCGCCGCGGTGACCGCGGAGGTACGGAACTGCCCGTAGGCGTCGGAGACGGTGACGTCGTCGCTGTAGACGGAGACCAACGCGAACACGTCATCGAGCACCGACAGCGCCATCACGAGCATCAGGGCGGTGTGCGCGCCCTTGAACCGCCGCCGGACCGCACCCGCCAGCGCGAACACCAGGCAGACGACGAAGATGCTCGGGTCGGCCGGGAGGTTGAGCGCGCCGAGGATGTCGGTGGCGATGTCGGTGATGCGGAAGTGCCGCAGCGGGATCGACAGCAGGGACACGATCGCGGCCAGCGTCAGCAGCCGCGACGACCACCGCGCGATGAGCTCGGCGGAGGTGTCGCGACGGGTACGGGACGGTCGCTGCTTCCGGGTCGGCGCCGGGGGCGAGGCGGGGCGTGCGTCGCGGCCGTCGGGGCGGTCGAGCGTCGGTGCGGCGGACATGAAAACCGACACTAGCAGCGGGAAGTCGGCGCATTCGGACGTTCGCGACACGGGCCGTACCCGTGTCCGCGGGACGGTCGCGCCGGATATGTCCGGACCCGTCGACGGGCCGCGCCACTGCGCGTACGTGGGCGTCGTCGGCTGCGTATCGTCTGCGCGGTCGAGCACTTCCGAGAGGGGCGTCATGTCGCAGCAACCCGCGTCGCGCTCCCGTCGCGCCGTCGACGTCCGGCTGTCGCGGGACGTGCCCGAATCGCTCGGGTACGGGTTCAAGCGACTGGTGCTCGGCAAGCCGATGATCACCGACCAGCTCCGCGACGAGAGGCTGACCAACCCGGTCGCGCTCGGTGTCCTCGCACCCGACGCCATCTCGTCCACCGCGTACGGCAGCGAGCTGATCCTCGTCGAGCTGCTCCCCTACGCCGGCCTCGCCGCGTTCTCGCTGCTGCTGCCGATCACCGGCGTCATCCTCGCCATCCTGGTGCTCGTCGCCGCGTCCTACCGCCAGGTGGTGATGGCCTACACGCGGGCGGGCGGCTCGTACGTGGTCGCGCGGGAGAACTTCGGTCCGCGGGTCGCGCAGATCGCGGCCGCGGCACTGCTCATCGACTACGTCGTGACCGTCGCCGTCCAGGCCGCCGCCGGGACGGTCGCGGTGGTGTCGGCGGTGAAGGTGCTCGGGCCCTACAGCCTCGAGATCACCGTGGGTGTCGTGCTCGTCATGTGCCTGGTGAATCTGCGCGGCCTACGGGAGGCCGGGCGGCCGTTCGCGGTGCCCACGTACTTCTTCACCGGCATGGTGCTGCTGCTCATCGTCGTCGGACTGGTGAAGGACTTCACGACGGGTCTGACGCGCTACGTCCCGTCGGAGTTGCCAGGCACCGTCGAGGTCCACCAGGGCGGCGGGTTGATCGCGGGCGCGACGATCCTGGTGCTGCTGAGGGCGTTCGCCAACGGCGGGTCGTCGCTGACCGGTGTGGAGGCCATCAGCAATACCGTCGGGTCGTTCCGGAAGCCGGAGGGCGCCAACGCGCGACGGGTGCTGACCGTGATGGCGACGATCCTGTTCATCCTGCTCAGCGGCGTCGCCTGGCTGGCACACGAGACCCACGCGACGCCCTACGTCGACGGCTACCCGTCGGTGCTCAGCGAGATCGCCCGCGCGGTCTTCGGGTCCGGCGCCGTCGGCACCACGCTGTACGTCCTGCTGCAGATCGCGACCGCGGCGATCCTGTTCACCGGCGCCAACACCAGCTTCAACGGGTTCCCGGCGCTGGCCAACTTCGTCGCCGCCGACCGGTTCCTGCCGCGACAGCTCGGCAAGCGCGGACATCGCCTGGTGTTCTCCAACGGCATCATCGTGCTGACCGTGCTCGCGGTGGTGCTGTTGCTGGTGACCGGCGGCTCGGTCAACGCACTGATCCCCTTCTACGCGATCGGCGTGTTCACCGGCTTCGCGATGGCCGGATTCGGCATGACCAAACACCATCTGACGCACAAGGAGTCGGGCTGGCGGCGTCGGCTGGCGATCAACCTGAGCGCGGGCATCCTGTCGGCGATCGTCGTCGGGATCTTCGCGGTCGCGAAGTTCACCGAGGGCGCCTGGCTCGTCGTCGTGGTGTTCCCGCTCCTGGTGTTCATCCTCATCCGCCTGAACCGGGAGTACCGCGCGGAGGCCGCCATCCTCGAGGAGTTCCGGTCCAACCGGCCCGAGCAGGTCAACTACGCCCGGCACACCGCGTTCGTCCTCGTGAACTCCGTCGACCTCGCCGTCCTCGAGGCACTGCGCTACGGGCACGGACTCCGCGCCGACGAGCTCACCGCGGTACACCTCGTCGTCGACGCCGCGCAGGCCCGCAAGCTGCGCGAGCGCTGGGAGCACTACGGACTGACCACGCCGCTCAAGATCATCGACTGCCCCGACCGGCGCATCACCCGCGGTGTGCAGCGACTGGTGGTCGAGGCGTTGTCGGCCGCGCCGCGCACCCACGTCACCGTGCTGCTCCCCCGACGCACGTACGCTCCGCTGCTCGGTCGCCTCCTGCACGACCGCAGCGCCGACAAGATCTCCCGTGCGATCAGCGAGATCCCGCACGCCGCCGCGACGATCATCCCGTTCGACGTGCAGGCCGAGATCCGCAAGGCGTTCCCCGATCTCATGGAGGAGCGTCTCGCCCGTCGCGTCGAGTCGTTCCAGGCGCGCCTGGCCGAGGAGACCGACCGCGACATCGCCGACCACGACGCCCCCGAGAGCTCGTCGTCGGTGCTGGCGATCAGCGGACTCATCCCCGGTCACCGCGGGACGATCGAGGGCCGCGTCCGCGACACGTTCGACCGCGTCATCGACGACGCCGAGGTGCACATCGTCGAGGTCACCGACGACAGCGGACTCATGCGCCTGCGTTTCACCGGGCGGAACGGGAGCACGGGCAGCGACCTGGTCCCCGGCCAGCTGGTCCGCGCGGGCGGCAAGGCCCGTCAAGGCCGCAAGGGCACCGTCATCATCGACCCCACCTACACGATCGTCAGCGGGAACGACGGCGACGAGACCCCCGGCACCGAGACTCGCGCCGACGACTCCCCGACCGTGCAGTAGATCCCGCCGAGCGGGCCGAAACCCCCGCCGAGCGGGCCGATACTCCCCGCCGAGCGGGCCCAAACTCCCCGCCGAGCGGGCCCAAACTCCCCGCCGAGCGCGCCGAAACCCCCCGCCGAGCGTGCCGACACCCCCCGCCGAGCGTGCCGAAACTCTTCGCCGACCGTGCCGATCCGTCAGGCGTAGGGCCGACGAGCGGTGTCGGGGTCGCCGTAGGTGATTGCGCGTTCGCCGCGGCTGCCGCCGATGATGGTGGTGGCCCAGCTGGCCAGCGTCCACGCGCGGTTGCGCGTCCCCGCCAGGAACGTGATGTGGATGCCACCCCATCCGAGCCAGCCCAGGAACCCCGACAGCCGGATCGGGCCCGACTCGAGCAACGCGTGATAGCGCGCGATGTACGCGGCGGTTCCGAGGTCGCGGTACGTGAAGGGTGTGCGCGGGTTCGACTTCCCCTCGACGACGCGGGCGATGTTGCCGGCGGCGTGGAAGCCCGACTGCATCGCGACCTCGGCGACGCCGGGCAGCTGTTCGAGGCTCATGACGTCCCCGACGACGGAGACGGTCGGGTGGCCCGCGATCGTGAGGTCGGGCTGCACGGGGATGGTGCCGCCGCGTCCCTGCGTCACGCCCGTCGCCTCGGCGAGGGCATGCGCGAACGGCACCGCCTCGACGCCCGCGGTCCACAGGATGGTGTGCGCGTCGATCTGTTCGGTGGCCTTGGTCTTCTTGTCGGTGGTGACGACGTAGTCGCTGCACACGTCGGTGACGTGGCGGCCCAGCAGGGTGCGGACACCGATCCGGTCGAGGATCTTCTGCGCCTTCCCCGACAACCTCGGGTGGAACGACTCGAGCACCCGGTCACCACCGTGGACGAGGATGACGTCGGCCTCGGTGGGGTCGATGGTGTCGAACTCCTTCGACAGCGCCCGCGTCGCCATCTCGCGGATCTGTCCCGCGAGTTCGACGCCGGTGGGGCCGCCGCCGCTGACGACGAACGTGAGCCACGGCTTGCGCAGGTCGGCCGTCGGGAGGGTCTCGGCGATCTCGAACGACGAGATGATCTTGCGGCGGATCGCGAGCGCGTCGTCGACGGTCTTCATGCCCGGCGCGTACATCGCGAACTGCTCGTTGCCGTGGTAGCTCTGCCGCATCCCCGCCGCGACGATGAGGTGGTCGTACTCGACCTCGAAGGTGGTGCCGTCGAAACGGGTGGCGGTGACGACTCTCTTCTCGACGTCGATCCCCGACGCCTCGCCGAGCAGCACCGACAGATTCTTGTTGCGTCGCAACAGGTGTCGTAGGGGGCTCGCGATCTCGCCCTCCGACAGCAGGCCGGTGGCGCACTGGTAGAGCAGCGGCTGGAACACGTGCGACGTCCCGCGGTCGAGCAGGGTGACGCGGACGTCGGCGCGCTTGAGCCGACGCGCGGCGTACACCCCGCCGAATCCGCCGCCGATGATCAGGACGTGGGGTCGCGAGTCGGCCATGGGCCCAATACTGCCCTACCGGACCTGTGGTCGATCACCGTCCGGGGCCAGACCCCCGCGCGATGTCAGGAGTGCCCGAGCGTGTTCACCGGGTCCTCGCCGAGGATCCGCAACGCGGTGGCCCGCAGGTCCGTCGCGGTCCAGCCCGGGTAGCCGTGCAGCACGTCGGTCCATCGCGACGGGATGCCCGCGGTCCCCGCACAGGCACCCGCCACCGCGCCGGCGATGGCCGCCGTGGTGTCGGTGTCGCCGCCGGCCCGCACGCAGTTCTCGATGGTCCCGACGACGTCGCCGTCCGCGGTGGTCAGTGCCCACCACGCCGTCTGCAGCGCATGGACGACCCACCCGTTGTTCGGGAAGTCCGACGGCGCGCCGGCCTCCGCCTGGTCGAGCAGGGGCTCCCAGAACGAGCGCACGTCGGCGTCCCGCTCCGACAGGTACTCGCGCAGACCCGACCGCTGCCCGGTGCGGATGCCGCGGGCGATCGCCACCGACCACAGCTCGCACGCCTGGCGCGCCCGCGGGTCGGAGTGTGTCAGGTCGCTGATGTCGCCGGCCGCCCGTGCGCACGCCGCGTCGTCGGATCGCACGAAGGCGACGCCGACGGGGCCGGTTCTCATGAGTGACCCGTTGCCGCCGGTCCGACCCGACAACGACGACGCGCGCGCTGTCATCGACGTCGCGGAGGTGTCGCGGTGGGTGAGCACCGACCGCGTCTGGTTCCCGATGTCCGCCGGCCGGGTGTCGTACCAGGCGACGAACGCCGCGGCGATCGCGTCGAGGTCGACCGCACCCGGCGACAGCCCCGCCGCCACGCCGGTGGCCATCGACGTGTCGTCGGTCCACTCCCCGGGCTCCCAGTCGAACGGGCCCCCACCGATCATGTCGACGACGACGTCCTGCGGCGGGTGCGTGAACTCGTACCCGGCCCCGACCGCATCGCCGACGGCACTCCCCAGCAGGGCACCGACCGCGCGGTCCCGCTGCTCCTCATCCAGCTGCATGGTCGCGATCATGCCGTGCGAGTCGGACATTTTCGTCCGGTTGGCGCGGTACACGTCGGCCACGCGGACATGCGCAGTAGCGTCACGTCGGTGGGCATATTGCGGACCAAGAGCGTCGAGGCGATCAACCGCGACGTCGAGAGCGGCACCGGCGACGGCGAGAGCAGGGGCCTGAAGAAGACCCTCACCACCCGCGACCTCGTCGGCTTCGGTGTCGGCATCGTCATCGGCACGGGCATCTTCACCCTCACCGGCATCCAGGCGAAGCAGAACGCCGGGCCCGCGGTCGTCATCTCGTTCCTCGTCGCCGGTGTCGTCAGCATGCTCGCCGCGGTCTGTTACGCCGAGCTCGCCTCCTCGGTCCCGACCGCCGGCAGCGCCTACACCTACGCCTACGCGACGCTCGGCGAGGTGTTCGCCTGGATCATCGGCTGGGACCTCGTCCTCGAGTTCGCGCTCGGCGCCGCGGTCGTCGCACGCAGCTGGTCGGGCTACCTCGCCGACCTCTTCGACCTCCCGAAGTCCCTCTTCACCGAGGACGCGACCGTGAATATCGGTGCGGTGGCCCTGGTCCTGGTGCTCGGCACGATCGCCGCGGTCGGGGTCAAGGAGTCCGCGCGGGTCACCAACACCCTCGTCCTGGTGAAGGTGGCGATCTCGGTCTTCATCATCGTCGTCGGCGCGTTCTTCGTCACGAAGGCGAACCTGGTGCCGTTCGTCCCGAAGTCGGTGCCGTCGACGGAATCGGTGAGCACGCTGAAGCAGCCGCTGCTGCAGTGGATCGGCGGGTTCGAGCCCGCGACGTTCGGTGTCGCCGGCATCTTCACCGCCGCCGCGGTCGTGTTCTTCGCCTACACCGGGTTCGAGGCCGTCGCGAATCTCAGTGAGGAGACCCGCAATCCGTCGCGGGACATCCCTCGCGCGCTGCTCATCGTCCTGGGCCTGTGCACGACGCTCTACGTGCTCGTCGCGTTCGTCGTGACCGGCATGCAGAAGTACAACCGGCCTCGATGCGAGCGCCCCCATCGCGAAGGCCTTCGACGCCAACGACGCGAGCTGGGCGGGAACGCTCATCGCGATCGCCGCGGTCGCCGGCCTGACCTCGGTCACGCTGGTCGACATCATCGCCATGAGTCGCATCGGGTTCGCCCTCGGCCGCGACGGCCTGCTGCCGCAGGCGGTGGCGAAGTCGCACCCGCGGTTCGGGACGCCGTTCCGGTTCACCGTCGGCACGACGATCTTCGTCGCGATCCTGGGCGGGCTGGTGCCGTTGGCCGACCTGTCGGAGATGGTCAGCATCGGAACGCTGTTCGCGTTCCTCGTGGTGTCCATCGCAGTACCCGTGCTGCGGCGGACCAAGCCCGACCTGAAGCGTCCCTTCCGCGTCCCCTTCTCCCCCGTCGTGCCGATCGTCTCCGCACTGGCGTGCATCTACCTGATGACGAACCTCGTCGTGGAGACCTGGCTGCGGTTCATCGTCTGGCTCGCGATCGGCCTGGCCATCTACGTCTTCTACGGACGTCAGCACGCTCGTCTCGCCGGCGGCGAGACGAGGCCTGCGACTGTGGCGGAGACCACCGCGGACTGAGCTCGCGCGAGCGGTCGGGTCGAGAGCACGCACGTACACTCGGATCGTTAGCGGTTCTCACGACCGCGACATATCCGACATCCGCTCCGGCACAGCGAGGCTCGCCGCATGACGACCCCACCGAAGGTCGACCGTCCCGGGATGGTCGTCGCCTCGACCACACCGACCCGTCACCGACGCTCGACATCGTCGTACCCGTGTACAACGAGGAGGCCGGCCTCGAGCGCTGCGTGCGTCGGCTCGCGTCGCACCTGCGGACGTCGGTCCCGTTCGCCGCCCGGATCACCATCGCGGACAACGCGAGCACCGACGGGACGCTCGCCGTCGCACGGTCCCTCGCCGACCGCATCGACGGCGTCCGCGCGGTCCACCTCGACGCGAAAGGCCGCGGGCGCGCGTTGAACGCCGTCTGGCGGGACAGCGACGCCGAGGTCGTCTGCTACATGGACGTCGATCTCTCGACCGACCTCAACGCGCTCGTCCCCCTCGTCGCACCGTTGCTGTCGGGGCATTCCGACATCGCGATCGGCTCGCGTCTGTCGCACTCGTCGCGCGTGGTGCGGGGCACGAAGCGCGAGGTCATCTCGCGCGGGTACAACCTCATCCTGCGGACCGCCCTGCGGACCCATTTCCGGGACGCCCAGTGCGGTTTCAAGGCGATGCGCACCGACGTCGCCCGGCGTCTGCTGCCGCTCGTCGCCGACACCGGATGGTTCTTCGACACCGAGGTGCTCGTCCTCGCCGAACGCGTCGGGCTGCGTATCGCCGAGATCCCCGTCGACTGGGTCGACGACCCCGACTCGAAGGTCGACATCGTCCGTACGGCCACCGACGATCTCCGCGGCTGCTGGCGGGTGGCCCGGGCGATCAGCCGCGGAGACCTTCCGATCGCGGAGCTGCGGCGAACGATCGGGCGTGATCGCCTCGACGAGCCCGAGGTCACCGGCGTCCCTCGCGGGATGATCAGGCACCTCGTGCGGTTCGGCATCATCGGCGTCGCGTCGACGATCGGCTTCGCCGTCCTCTACCTGCTCCTGCACCCCGTCGTCGGAGCACAGCCGGCGAACTTCCTCGCACTGCTCATCACGGCCGTGCTGAACACGTGGGCCAACCCGCGCCTTCACCTTCGGGGTCCGTGGGCGCGACGGCGCCGCCGGTCATCACCTGCAGGGCATCGCCATCTTCCTCGTCGGGTGGGCGATCTCGGCCGGCGCGCTCTACGTCCTGCACGTCGACTTCCCGCACGCGGACAAGCATGTCGACCTCACCGTCCTGGTGGTCGCCAACCTGGTCGCGACGGTGATCCGGTTCGTCGCGCTGCGGTGGGTCTTCCGGCGCCACATCCGGACGGCGGCATCGGCATGACCGCGGTCGCCCCCGCCGACACGTCCGTGCAGCCGGTCGAGACGCCGCCGCGGACGTGGCCGTGGCAGCGCCTCGGTCTCGCGGCACTGCTCGTCGGCAGCGCGCTGCTCTACCTGTGGGACCTGTCGATCAACCGCTACGCAAACGACTTCTACGCCGCTGCGATCCAAGCCGGTTCGCGGAGCTGGACGGCGTGGTTCTTCGGCTCGTCGGACGCCGCGAACTCCATCACCGTCGACAAACCCCCGATGTCGCTGTGGATCCCGGGCATCGCTGTCCGGGTGTTCGGTCTCAGCTCGTGGTCGGTGCTCGTGCCCCAGGCACTGATGGGTGTGGCCACCGTCGCGATCGTGTACGCGATCGGTCGGCGGATCGCCGGACCCACGGCAGGTCTGCTCGCCGGTGCCGCGTTCGCGCTCACGCCCGTCGTCGTCGTGATGTCCCCGCTTCGACAATCCCGACGCGCTGCTCGTCCTGTTGCTCACGGGCGCGGCGTGGGCGACCGTCCGCATCCTCGACGACGGCCGGCTGCGCTGGGCGGTGCTGGCGGGCGGTCTGCTCGGGCTGGCGTTCCTCACCAAGCAACTCCAGGCGCTGATCGTCGTCCCGGCGATCGCCGTGGCCTATCTCGTGTTCGCCGCCGCGCCTGTGCGCCGCAGGATCGTGAGCCTCGTGGCCGCGCTCGCGTCGCTCGTCGTCGCGGCCGGGTGGTGGGTGCTCGTGGTGGAGCTGTGGCCCGCGAGCTCGCGGCCGTACATCGGCGGTTCGCAGCACAACTCGATCATCGAGCTGACCGTCGGCTACAACGGGCTCGGCCGCGTCACCGGCGACGAGGCGAGCGGGATCGGCGGCGCGCCCGGTGGTTCCGCCGCCGGGATGGGCCACATGCTCGCGGCGTTCGGCGGGCACACGGGGCCGCTGCGGATGTTCTCGCCGGCCGTCGGCGGACAGGTCGCCTGGCTCATCCCTGCGGCCCTGATCCTCGGGGTCGTCGCCATCGTGCTGCGGGGACGGGCGCCACGCACCGATCCCGAGCGCGCCGCACTCGTGTTCTCGTGGCTGTGGTTGGCGTCGAACGCCCTGCTGATGAGCTACATGGCGGGGATCTTCCATCCCTACTACACGCTCGCCTTCGCGCCGCCGATCGCGATCCTCGTCGGCGCCGGCGTGGTCCGCGGGTGGCAGGCGCGCCGACGACGGTGGGTGCGGGCGACGCTCGTCGCCACGGTCATCCTCACCGCCGCCGTGGCCGTGGTGTTCCTGCGTCGCACACCGGGTTTCGTCGGCTGGCTCTCCTGGGTCGTGGTGATCGCCGCCGTCCTGACGACGGCGGCGCTCGTCGCCGAGGCGGTACGCCCCGGCCGGGGCACTCGTACTCACGACGGCGGCAGCGGCCCTGGTCACCGGACTCGCCGGACCGCTCGCCTACGGCATCGACACCATCACCACCCCGCGCACCGGGGGACTCGTCAGCGCCGGACCGTCGACGACGTCGTTCCCGTTCGGTCGAAGCGGCCCGGGGGGTTCCACGCTGCCCGGGGGCCCCGGGGCGCAACGCGCCGCCCGACGACTGTTCACCGGCGAGGCGCCACCGCAGGCCGTCACCGACCTGCTCGCATCCGGCAGCGATCGCTACCGGTGGTCGGCGGCGACGGTCAGCTCACTCTCGGCGGCGGGTTACCAACTCGCGATCCAGCGTCCCGTCATGCCGATCGGGGGCTTCGCCGGCAGCGACCCGGCGCCCACACTCGCCCGGTTCCAGGGACTCGTGCGGGACCATGAGATCCACTGGTTCATCGGCGGTCTCGCGCTGTTCGGCGGTCGCGACCCCGACCGCGCCTCGACGCAGATCACCCGCTGGGTGAGCGCGCACTTCACCCCCGCGCGTCGTGGACGACGTGACGCTCTACGACCTCACCGCACCACGCGGTCAGTAGCGGTGCCCCGGGTCAGTTCGTGCGGATGTGCATCAGGTCGACGTTGTAGGACGTGTACGTCGTCGCCGTGAAGTACAGGTCCTTGTCCGTCGACCACGGGTGCATGAACCCGCCGTAGAGCTGCGGGTACTGCGCGGTCGACATCAGCAGGGTCGGCTCCGACCAGAGACCCTGCGGGAGATCTCGACTGGCGCAGCACGATCCCACCGCGCAGGACGTCGAGGTACGTGGCCTGCCACAGCTGCGATGCGGCGTCGTAGCGCACCGACAGCTCGCCGGTCGGGCCGCCGAAGAGTTGCGTCGCCTGGTCACCGTTGGCGGTGGGACGCCAGGTCCCGTCGACCCAGTACTGGTACGCGGTCTTGTTCAGCACGTCCGACGCCGGCACCCGCGCCAGTGCCGTGGTGCCCAGCCGACCGTTGGGCGTACCGAACATGTACACGTACCCGTTTGCCGGGACCATCGACGACACCTGGAACTTGGACTGCCCGAAGAAGTTGTCCCAGCGCGCGTACTGCGAGTTGGTCCACGTCGACCCGCCGTCGTCGGACCAGGCGAGCCCGCCGTAGTTGGTGAACCATTGACCGGGCAGCGGTGAACGTGTTGATCGACATGTAGCTCATGTACTGCCGATTGCCGACCGCGAAACCCGATGTGGGGATGACGGTCTGCTCGACGTGGTTGATCTTGCGGCTCGCGATCACCTCGGCGGCGTGACAGCGGCTGTCCTGCACCATCGAGTCGATGGTGAGTCCGCGCGCGAGGTCCTTGGTCGTCGAGAAGCCGAGCGTGTTCGACCGCCAGTCACCACCGTTGGCGCCCGGCGGCCGGAAGCCGCGACCGAAGGTGTCGCCGAACGCCACCGCGACCTTGTCCGGCGCCGACTGCCACATGATGCCGAGATCGGTGCCGTTCACCTGGTAGCGCTTGTCGGTACGACTCGTCGACCCGTGACCGGTCACCTGCCCGACGTAGCC
>JAQIJH010000058.1:0-26708 GCA_036946345.1 Gordonia paraffinivorans
AGCCCGTCGGAGACGTGCTCCACCAGCTCGTCCTCGCCGGGGCCGCCGGTGACGACCACGCGGTGGCCGGCCGCGACCAGCGCCGCGCAGAACGCCCGGCTCCTCGCACGGTCGGGGACAGCGGGCCGGGGCCGACGCGCCCGGGTGCAGGACGACGAAGTCGGTGCCCTCGACGGGCGACGGCGGCAACGGTGTGCGGACGGCGAGGGCGCTGCCCGCGGCGTCGGGGCGGGCACCGGCCGCCTCGGCGAGCGCGAGGGCCCGTCGGGCCTCGGGGATGTCACCGGGCGGTCGCATCCGCAGGTCCAGCAGCGACCCCGGGAAGTCCTCGCACATCGCACCGATCCACGGGACACCGGCCAGGCGCAGCAGCAGCGCCATCGGCAGCGGCGACTGGTGGAACGAGGTGACGACGAGCGCGGCGTCGACCCGCCGGTCGCGCAGGTCGTCGACGAGGTCGTCGACGGCGTCGGGGTCGACGTCGAGGTGGTCGGGGCCGATCCACGGAGCCGCGAACACGGCGATGTCGTCGACCCCCGGCAGCAGCCGGGCCGCGGACAGACCGCGCGGTCCGACGAGCATCGTGACCCGATCCGCGGTCCTCGCGACCGCACGCACCGCGGGCCCGGTGACGAGGACGTCACCGAGGGAGTCGAGTCGGACCACGAGCACGTGGCCCGTGAGCCGCCCCGCCCTCATCGTGACCTCGCAGCCATGTCCGGCACGTCCGTCGTCCGGTCGTCGCAGCTCTCCGGAGCGGTGGGGATGTCCTCGCCGAGCAGCGACGACACGGCGTCGACGAGTGAGGTGGCGAGTCGCCGGTGCAGCGCGGCGTCGACGACCTCGCCGGGCCGGGTGACCGGGGTGGGGACGAGGATCGCCGGCGCACCCGCAGCGCAGGCGGCGAGCACGTCGGACCCTATGTCGCCGATGACCACCGTGTCCGCCGGATCCGCACCGACCGCGTGTGCACCACAGATGACCATCCCGGGCTGCGGCTTGCGGCACCCGCAGCCCTCGGCGTCGCCGTGGGGACACATCTGCCAGGTGTCGAACGGTCCCAGGAGCGCGTTCGACGCGGTGGTTGACCGCGGCCAGCTCCGGCAGCGCGACCCTAGACCGCGGGCGATGCCGGACTGGTTGGACACGACGCCGGTCGCGATGCCGCGGCGGCGCAGTGCGGCCACGGCGTCCAGCGCGCCCGGGACGGGCCGGACCCGGGCGGGGTCGGCGTTGTACGGCACGTCCTCCACGAGGGTGCCGTCGCGATCGAACAGCACCGCGACGGGTCGGCGCCTGCGCAGTGGTCGGGCGGCGACCTCGCCACGGAGACGGGCGACGACCGCCGCCCACGGGATGACGACGGACGTGGTCGCCATGCAGACGATCTCGCGTGCGGTCCGGGGGCCGGGGAGGACCCGTCGCAGGGTGAACTCGCCGACCATCGACGCCCACACCGCGGCGGCAGTCGTGGCCGTCCCGCGACGACGCAGTGCGGTGGCAGCCACGGTCGTGACGCCCGCGAGCACCGCCGCGACGTGCCAGGGACCCCGCCCGGGGCCCGCCCCGCTGCGGAGTCGCCAGTCCCGCCCGTGGCGGGCCCGCATCCGCGCGTCGTCGGCGTTGCCCCGCTGCGCGGTCACGCTGCGCCACCAGCCGCCGGGCGCGATCGGGTGCACGCTCTGCCGGTGGCCGACGACGATGCGGTGGCCGGCGTCGACGATCCGGAGGGCGAGGTCGGAGTCCTCGCGGTAGGCCCGCGGGAAGCCGGGATCGAACCCGCCGACCTGTTGCAACACCCGACGACGTACCGCCATGTCGGCGGTGATCCACCGTGCCGACGCGAGTCCCAGCGTGCGCCGCTCGTCGTCGGTCGGCGGTCGACCGCGAGGACCGGGGACGACGATGCGTCCCTGCACGGCTGCGGTGTCGTCGGCGGCGGCCGCGAGATCGGCCACGAGGTCACGGCTCCAGCCGTGGCCGGGCAGGACGTCGTCGTCGACGAACACCACCCACGGCGTGGTCACGGCGAACCACCCGGCGTTGCGTGCGGCAGCGGGTCCGTGCCCGCCGCCGGCGATCACGCGGACGCGCACCGCCGTGGCGGGCAGGTCGAGGGGCGCGTCGGCGGAGGGTCGGTCGTCGACGACGACGATCTCCGCCGGCGCGGACGCATCGGCCTCGTCGAGCCGCTCGATGAGCGCGGCCAGCGACGCCCGACCCACCGTGGGCACGACGACGGCGTACGGCGCGGTCATCGGCGCACCAGGAACGGTCCGAGGGCCATCGCGTCGACGGGCGACGAGCCGAACAACTCCAGGGCGTCGCGCGGCGTGTCCACGATCGGCCGTCCGGCGGTGTTCAGACTCGTGTTCACCAGGACGGGGATGCCTGTGCGAGCGTCGAACGCCTGCAGCAGGTCCGCGACGAGCGGTTCGTCGGCGGCGTCGACGGTCTGCACCCGCGCGGTCCCGTCGACGTGGGTCACCGCGGCCAGTCTGTCCTGCCAGGCGGGGTCGACGGCGTGCACGAAGAGCATGTACGGGCTCGGCAGCGGACCGCGAGAGAAGATGGCGGGCGCGCGATCGGCCAGCACCATCGGGGCGACGGGCCGGAACTGCTCGCGACCCTTGACGTCGTTGAGCCGCTCCACGTTCTCCGCACGGGCCGGGTGGGCCAGCAGCGATCGGTGGCCCAGTGCGCGCGGGCCGAACTCCGACCGGCCCTGGAACCACGCGACGATCCCGTCGTCGGCGAGCACGGCGGCGCAGGCCGCGGCGATGTCGGCGGGCCGCTCGTAGGGGACGCGGGCGGCGCGCAACTCGCGCTCGATGGTCCGGTCGTCGAAGCCGCGTCCCAATCCTGCTGTGCGCCATGGCGCGATCCGATCGCCCGCCTCAGCGGCCACGGTGAGGGCGGCACCGACCGCGGTCCCCGAGTCCCCCGCCGCCGGCTGCACCCAGACGTCGTCGAACGGCGAGCGTTCGACGATGCGGGTGTTCGCGACACAGTTCAGCGCGATGCCCCCCGCCATCGCCAGTGCGCGCGTCCCGGTCTGCGCGTGGAGCCAGTCGCAGAGGTCGAGCAGGACCTCCTCCAGCACCATCTGCACGCTGGCGGCGAGGTCGGCGTGCTCCGGGACGAACTCCCCGGCACGCGTACGCCGCGGCGCGAGGTCGCCGAGCCGGAGCCCGGCCGTGCGGAAGTGACCGTCCCCGGTGGCGTGGACGTGGTCGCGCACCGCGTCGGCGAAGCGCGGCGTCCCGTAGGAGGCCAGCGCCATGACCTTGTACTCGTCGCTGCTGCGCGCGAACCCGACGTGCTCGGTCAGGTCCTCGTACAGCAGACCCAGGGAGTGGGGCAACGGCTGGTCGGCGAGGATCTTCAGGCGCGAGTCCGAATAGTGGCCCGCGAGCATCGACGTCGCCTCACCGCGTCCGTCGGCGACGAGCACCGCGCAGTCGCCCGCCGGGTGCAGGAGCCCGGACGACGCGGCGTGCGCGACGTGGTGGCGGACGTACCGGAACCCCGACGGCTCCGCCGGCCAGTCCGGCAGGGCGGTGGACAGGAACCCCGGCGCGTGCCGTACGTAATCGGTACGCAGTCCCTCCCACCCCGGGTCGAGTCCGGGGCCGTCGTGGCCGACGAGATCCGGGTCGTACGAGTAGGCGACACAGTCGATCTCGGACGGGGCCACCCCGGCCTGGGCCAGACACCACCCGATCGCCTCCGTCGGCAGCTCCCAGGTCGAGAAGGGCACGGCCTGCTTGGCGTGCTTGCGATGGGTGAACCGTTCCTCTTCCGCGGCGGCCACCACCTCGCCGTCGACGACGACGGCGGCCGCCGAGTCGTGGAACACGGCGTTGATCCCGAGGACACGCATCGGCGACTCCGCCCTCCTCACCGCGACGCCCTCCGGCGGCGCCACGTTCGACTGCCGTTCGAGGTACCCGGGTGTCGGGTGGCGAAACGCCGCCACGGGGCACGGGCATCGTCGCGGCCGGGGTGTTTGTCGCACCGACCGGCGGGTATCCGCCGCGCATGCGGGATCCAGACGGACGTGGTCACCACGACACCGACACCGTCCTCGCCGACCAGGTGACGGTCGTCATCGCGACACACCAGCGTGCGGCGAGCCTCGCGCGCACCCTTCTGGAGCTGTCCCGGTTGCCCGAGGTGCCGCCGACGATCGTGGTGGCCAACGGATGCACCGACGCGACGCCCGCGGTGGTCGCGGACATGGTCGACCGCTTCGGGTCCCTACTCCTCGTCTCCGTTCCCGACGCGATCGGCGCGACCGCGCGCACGGTGGGGGCACGGGCCGCGCGCACACCGTTCGTCGCCTTCTGTGACGACGACTCCTGGTGGGCGCCCGGGTCTCTGGACATCGCGGTACGTGCCTTGCGATCGGCACCCACGGTGGGGGCCGTGTGCGGGCACACCGTCGTCGGCGACGCGCGGGCGTCGGACCCGATCAACGACCTCCTCGCCGCGAGTCCCCTCCCGCCGGTCGACGGACTCCCCGGACCGCGGGTACGGGGATTCCTCGCGTGTGCGCTCGTCGTCCGCCGCGCCGCGTTCCTCGACGTGGGCGGGTTCTCCTCGATCATCGGTTTCGTCGGCGAGGAGTCGCTGCTGGCCATGGATCTCGTCGCCGACGGGTGGGAGATCTGTTACGTCGCCGACAGCGTCGTCGAACACCACCCGAGCCCGCGGCGCCCCTCACCGCGCGAGCGCGCCCGGGCGGCTTCACGGAACGAACTGTTGACCTGCGTCCTCCGTCGGCCCGTGACCCGGTGCGCGGGAGCGGTTGTCGGTCTGCTCACCGATGTCGCGACACATCGCGCGCCGCTGGGGGTCGTCGGTGACATCGCGCGGGCCCTGCCGGGCGCCCTGGCACGGCGTGAACGGCTGCCCGCACGGGTGGACGCCGAGCTGCGCCTCGTGGAACGGGCGCACCGGTGACCGGGCCGTCGGTGACGGTCGTCGTCATCACCCACAACCGCCGCGACGAGGTGCTGCGCACCCTGGACCACATGACGTCACTGCCCGATGCGGCGCCGATCATCCTGGTGGACAACGACTCCGCGGACGGCACGGCCGACGCGGTGCGGACCACCCATCCCGAGGTGCGCCTGATCGCCGCCCACGACAACCTCGGCGCGGTCGCCCGCAACGTCGCCGTCGACCTCGTCACGACGCCCTACGTCGCGTTCTGCGACGACGACACGCGATGGCAACCCGGCGCACTGACCCGCGGCGCACGGATCCTCGACCGCCACCCGTCGATCGCGACGGTCACGGGCCGGTGCCTGGTCGCCCCCGATCTCCACGACGACCCGATCACCCCCGAGATGCGCGACTCCCCCGTCGACGGACCGGAATGGCTCCCGGGCCCGGCTCTGCTGGGGATCATGGCCGGGCTCACCATGATCCGCCGATCGGCGTTCGTCGCCGTCGGGGGTTTCTGTCCGCGCTTCTGGCTCGGCGGTGAGGAGGAACTGCTCGCCCTCGACCTCGCCGCCGCGGGCTGGTGGATGGTGTGGGACGGAGGCATGGTGATCCACCACGAACCGTCGCTCTCGCGGGACGCGGGCCGTCGGCGCCGGCTCGGCATCCGCAACACCCTGTGGACGCTGTGGCTGCGACGACCACTCCCCGTCGCCGCGCGTCGGTCCGCGGAGATCGTCGCGTCGGCCCCGCACGACCTGTCGACGCTGCGCGCGGTGACGGAGGCGCTGACCGGCCTGCCGTGGGTGGTGCGCAACCGCCGCGTCGTCCCGCCCGCCGTCGAACGCGGCCTGAGATCTCTCGAGGCGCCGCAGCGCGCCTCGACCGCCCGACGCTACGTCGGGTGATCGCACCGCCCACCCAGACGAGGAGACCATGACATCACCCTGGCTCGAGAACCGTTCCTGCCCCGCCACTCCCGTCCAGGTCGCCGATCTGGACGGTTCCCGGTTCGACCACGTGGTGGTCGGGGCCGGGATCACCGGGATGGTGACGGCCGTCCTGCTGGCCCGCGCGGGCGTGAGCGTCGCGGTGCTCGAGGCGCGCCACCTCGGGGCGGTGACCACCGGGCACACCACGGGCAAGGTGAGCCTCCTGCAGGGGACGCGCCTGTCGACCATCGCCCGGCGCCATGACAGCGCCACGGTCGCGGCCTACGTGGACGCCAACCGCGAGGGCATGGAATGGCTCCTGCGGTTCTGCGCCGACCGCGACCTCCCGGTCGACCGCGAGACCGCCCTGACCTATGCGACCGGTGAGGACGCGGCCGACATCGTCCTCGCCGAGCACCGGGCGGCCCGGGACGCCGGCCTCGACGTCGAGATCGTCGCCGACACCGACCTGCCCTTCGACGTCGCCGCCGCGGTCGCATTGCCCGACCAGGCCCAGTTCGACCCGATGCCGGTGCTCGACGCCCTCGCCGACGACCTGCGCGACCACGGCGGCGTGCTGTTGGAGGGGGTGCGGGTGCGCGGGACCGGGTCGCCGCTGCCGGGTCTCCCCGGCGTGCTGCCCCGCGGCGACGTCACGATCCGTACCGACCACGGCCGGGTGCGCGCGGCGACGATGACCCTCGCCACCGGGATGCCGATTCTCGACCGCGGCGCGCACTTCGCGCGTCTCACCGCGCAGCGCTCCTATGGCGCGGTGTTCGCACTCGACGACGAGCGCATCCCCCGGTCGATGTCGCTGGCCGCGGGTTCACCGTCGGTGTCACTGCGCTACGCGTGGCGGCCGTCGCCGCACGGGTCCGAGCGTGCCCTGCTCGTCGGCGGTTTCGGCCACGAGACGGGCCGCACGTCGTCCGAGCGGTCGCACACCGACGAACTGATCCGGTGGACACGGGCCGCGTTCCCCGGCGCCGAGATGCGGACCCTCTGGTCGGCCCAGGACTACTCGTCGGTCGACGAACTGCCCGTCGTGGGGCCGATCGTCCCCGGCGACGACCGCGTCCTGGTGGCCACCGGCTTCTCGAAGTGGGGCATGACGAACGGTGTGGCCGCGGCGCTGGCGTGCAGTGGTCGTATCCTCGGCGGCCACCACCCGTGGGCGCAGGTCTACCGTTCGTGGCGCCCCTCGCAGGTCACCTCGGTGGTGTCGGCGGCGCAGATCAACGCGCAGGTCGCCAAACACATGGTGACGGGGTGGGCACACGCCGTGACCCACAGCGCCGACCGCCCGTCGTCGGCGGACGGCGACGCGTCGGTCGGCCGCGCCGGGCTCCGTCCCGTCGGTCGATGCCGCGTCGACGGTGCCGAGTCGAACGTGACGCCCGTGTGCACGCACCTCGGCGGCATCCTGCACTGGAACGACAGCGAACGGACGTGGGACTGCCCGCTGCACGGCTCCCGCTTCGGCCCCGACGGGGAGGTCCTCGAGGGCCCCGCGACCCGCCGTCTGCCCTGACGCGGTGGGCGCGACGTCAGGCCGCTCCCGACCACTCCTCGTCGACGGACCGGTCGCGGACGCCGGCCCGCAAGCGGTCGAGTGTGGCCGACAGGATCCGCGACACGTGCATCTGGGAGATCCCGACCTCGCGGGCGATCTGCGACTGCGACATCGAGTCGAAGTAGCGCAGCACGAGGATGCGACGCTCGCGGGCGGGCAACGCGTCGAGGGCCGGGCGCACCGACACCAGCTCGTCGACCTGACCGATGCGCTCGTCGCGACTGCCCAGGGTCTCGCGGATGCTGGGGGTCGTCGTCTCGCCGCCGAACTCGGCGTCGATGGAGGTCGTGTGGTACGACGCGCCGGCCACGAGCCCGTCGATGACGTCGTCGATCCCGAGCCCGGTCTCGGCGGCGATCTCCGACGGGCGGGGCGAGCGGCCCAGACGCTGCATCAACGCGTCGGAGACGCGGGTGATCTGCAGGTAGTTCTCCTTGGTGCGGCGCGGGACCCGCATGCACCAGGCGGCATCGCGGAAGTACCGGCGCACCTCGCCCATCACCGTGGGGACCGCGAACGACAGGAAGTCGCTGCCCCGTTCGGCGTCGTAGCGGTCGATGGCGTTCACCAGCCCCACGCGTGCGACCTGCACCAGGTCGTCGAAGGGTTCACCGCGTCCGCCGAACCGACGGGCGACGTGATCGGCGAGAGGGAGGCACCGAGCGATCACGCTCTCCCGCAGTTGTTCTCGGTCGCATCCGGTTGATCCGGCGACGCGCGCCAGGAGCGCCGGGACATCGGAGTAGTCGTCGTCATGGCTTCCCCGGGAGCGCGTCTCGTGCGGTCGTGCATCGGACGGCGTGGAACGGCGGGGAGCAGCGTTGGAAGTCATGAATCACCCTGTTTCTGGGTTGATCTCGGGTCGGCACGTCGAGGTCGTCGACGACCGCGCCACGTCTGTGGAGATCCCTGGTGGGCTACAGATCTGGGGGTGTGCGCACTTCTCGCGCCGACGACCGGGAAAATGCTGGGCTTCCAACTCAACCGAGCCCCGGTCCATCTCGATACTGGCACGTTCTCGCCTGTCTGCACACCCTCTCCGCGGAACGACCGATCGCCTGTGACCGCGTTTCTCGCCCTCACCACCGGGTATCCGCCCGATGACCGGACACAAGATCGCGCGTGCGAGGACACCTGTTCGCACGGGAGAGGCGGCGACGATGCGACGAGCACGCGTGCTCTGCTGGCACGTGCACGGGTCGTGGATGACGTCCTTCGTCGCCGGCGACCGCGACCACCTCATCCCCACGACCCGGCCCGACGACCCGTGGGGTCGTGGGCGGGCCGGGCGTCCGTGGCCGTCGTCGGCGATGGAGGTGTCCCCGTCGGAGTTGCGTCATGCGGACATCGACGTCGCCGTCGTGCAGCGGGCCCAGGAGCTGGACCTCGTCCGTCGATGGACCGGCCGTCGACCGGGCGTGGACATCCCCGTGGTCTACGTCGAGCACAACACCCCGACCGACCACGCCGCGACGACCCGGCACCCGGTCGCGCACCGCGACGACATCCCTCTCGTACACGTGACCCACACCAACGCGCTCATGTGGGACAACGGGTTGGCGCCCGTCCGCGTCGTCGAGCACGGCATCGCCGACCCGGGACACCGCTACACCGGTGAGCTGCCCCGGGCGGCGACGATGATCAACGAGCCGCGGCGACGCTGGCGGATCACCGGGACCGACCTCCTGGCGCCGATCGCGCGCGGGGCCCCGGTCGACCTGTGGGGGATCGACACCGACGGGATCGGGACCACCGGTCGCACAACAGGTCTCGATGGTGTCGTCGGCTACGGCGACGTACCCGCACCTGCCCTGCACGAGGCGGTCGCCCGTCGACGGGTGTACGTCCACACGGCGCGGTGGACGTCTCTCGGGCTCTCGCTGATCGAGGCCATGGCCATGGGCATGCCCGTCGTGGCGGTGGCGGCGACCGAGGCCGTCACCATCCCGCCGGAGGCGGGCACCGTCTCGGCGGTCCCCGCCGAGCTCGCCGAGGCCGCGGCCGCCCTCGTGGACGACCCCACCACCGCCGAACTGCGCGGGAAGGTCGCCCGCACGTGGGCTCTCGACCGCTTCGGGCTCGACCGCTTCACGCGCGAGTGGGACACGCTCCTGGCCGAGGTGATCCGATGATGGTCGACCGTCGTGGCCTGCACATCGCCTTCGTCTCCGAACACGCCAGCCCCCTGGCCGAATTCGGTGGACCCGACGCCGGTGGGCAGAACGTCCACGTCGACGCGTTGGCGCGCGCGCTCGTCGCCGGCGGCGACCGCGTCACCGTCTTCACACGTCGCGACGACCCCCGTCTCCCCGACCGGGTTCACGCTCCCGGCGGATATGACGTGGTGCACGTACCGGCCGGACCGCCGTGCCGGATCCCGAAGGACGACATCTACCCCCACGTGCCGGATCTCGCCGACGTCCTCGAATACGAGTTCGCCCGCGACGTCCCGGACGTCGTGCACGCGCACTTCTGGATGTCGGGCCTGGCCGCGGTCCTCGCCGCCCACGCTGCACGCGTGCCCATCCCCGTGGTCGTCACGTTCCATGCCCTCGGGATCGTGAAGCGGGCGTTCCTCGGCGACGCCGACACCTCACCCCCCGGTCGCGTCGCGATCGAGACCGTCGTCGCCCGTCACGCCGCGGCCGTCGCGGCGACGTGCACCGACGAGGTGTTCACGCTCGCGCGGATGGGCCTGCCCGCGGGGCGCAGCACGGTCATCCCCTGCGGTGTCGACCTCACCGCCTTCACCGGCGCCGACCCGACGTCGGTGAACGTCGCCCCCCGCACGCGGCGCCATCGCATCGTCTCGGTCGGACGGCTCGTCCCCCGCAAGGGATTCGAGGTCGCGGTCCGCGCCCTACCCGACATCCCCGACACCGAGCTGCTCCTCGTCGGTGGGCCCGCGGACGGGGACGTCGCCGACGACCCCGAGGCCCACCGTCTGGACCGGATCGCCGCCGAGCTCGGCGTGGCGGACAGGGTGCACCTCCTCGGCAAGCTCCCCCGTGAGGCGATGCCCGAGGTGCTCGCCTCGGCCGACCTCGTCGCCTGTGTGCCGTGGTACGAACCGTTCGGGATCGTGCCCCTCGAGGCGATGGCCTCCGGGACGCCCGTGGTCGCGACGGCGGTCGGTGGGTTGACCGACACCGTCATCGACGGCGTGACGGGCACGCTGGTGCCCCCGCGTGATCCCGCGGCACTCGCCGGCGCCGCACGGGCGCTGTTGGACGACCCCGCCCAGCGGTCCCGCTACGCCGCGGCCGGGCGACGACGCGTCCACGAGCGGTACTCGTGGGCTCGGGTGGCCGCCGAGACCCGGCACCTCTACATCGACGTCGTGGGGCGCCAGGTCCGCCCGGGCGCCGCCGACCGCCGGACGTCGCATGGGTGACCGCGCGGTCGTGACCGGTGGCGCCGGGTTCCTCGGCACGCACCTGTGTCTCCGGCTCGTCGAGTTCGGTCACGACGTCGTCTGCATCGACGACCTCTCCACCGGCGCACCGATGAACGTCGCGGGCCTCGAGGCCGCCGGCGTCACCGTCGTCCGGCACGACGTCGTCGACCCGTTGCCCGTGGCGGGACCCGTGTCGCTCGTCGCACACCTGGCCTGTCCGCCGTCGCCGACGTACTACCTGCGCCACGGGATCGACACACTGCGGTGTGCCGCGGACGGGACCCGACACGCCCTCGAGCTCGCGGGCGACCGGGGTGCGCGCTGCGTGATCGCGTCCACCAGCGAGATCTACGGCGACCCGCTGGAGCACCCGCAGACCGAGTTGTACCGCGGCAACGTGGACCCGACCGGTCCGCGCAGCGTGTACGACGAGGGTAAGCGTTACGCGGAGGCCCTGGCGGTCGCCCACCACCGGGAGCGCGGCACCGACGTCGGCATCGCCCGCATCTTCAACACCTACGGTCCGCGCATGCGCGCCGACGACGGACGGATGATCCCGACCTTCATCGCCCAGGCCCTGGCCGGCGACCCGCTGACCGTGAGCGGCGACGGTCAGCAGACCCGGTCGCTCTGCTACGTCGACGATCTCGTCGACGGGCTCATGGCCCTCGCCGACAGCAGCGTCGGGGTGCCGGTGAACCTGGGCAACCCGGTCGAGATGACGGTGCGTGAGGTGGCCGAGGCCGTCTGTGACGCCGTCGGCGTCCCCGTCGACCTCGTGCACGGCCCGGCTGCACCCGACGACCCGGTGCGGCGCCGACCCGACATCGGTCGCGCCGATACGCTTCTCGGCTGGCGGCCGCGGGTCGGGCTCGTCGACGGTCTCGCACGCACCGTCGCGTGGTTCGCCGGTCAGCCCGGGAGGGTCTCCCCGCCGAGCGGCGCGAGCACCTCCCCGGTGTAGTACGACGACATCGTCCGGGAGGCGAAGAAGACGAACGACGGCGCGATCTCGTCGGGCTGCGCCGCGCGGCCGTAGGGGACCTGCTGCCCGAACTCCGCGACCTGTTCCACCGGCATCGTCGCCGGGATGAGGGGGGTCCAGACGGGGCCGGGCGCAACGCAGTTGACGCGGATGTCCCGCTCCAGCAGCGACTGTGCGAGCGAGTACGTCAGGGCTGTCACAGCACCTTTCGCCGCCGAGTAGTCGATCAGCGTCTTGTTGCCCCGCAGCCCGTTGATCGACCCGGTGTTGATGATCGCCCCGCCGCCCGTCAGGTGCTCCACCGCCGCCCGCGTCACATGGAAGAAGCTGTGGATGTTCACGTCGAACGTGCGGTACCACTGCTCCGGGGTGAGCTCCAGGAAGTCGTCCACCGGATTCTGGAACGCCACGTTGTTCACCAGGATGTCGAGACCGCCCACGGTGTCGACCGTCTGCGCGACGACGTCGCGGCAGTGCTGCGGGTCGGCGAGATCGCCCTCGATCGCGTGTGCCCGGCGATCCTGCGCCGCGACGAGATCGCAGGTGCGCGAGGCGTCCTCGGCCTCGGCGAGATGGGCGATGACGACGTCGGCGCCTTCCTTGGCGAAGGCGACGGCGACGGCCCGTCCGATCCCCGAGTCGCCGCCCGTCACCAGGGCGCGCTTGCCGGCCAACAGCCCCCGTCCCTCGTAGCCGCTCATCTCGTCGTGCGGCTTCTCCGACATGTCACCGGTGTGGCCGGGGTAGTCGATGGTCTCCTCGGGATGTTCGCTCATACCGGCATGGCTGCCCCGTTCCGGTGCCGGCGAAACCTGCTGTGTCCGGCGGTGTCTCTGTCGTGACCAGGTTTCGCACACCGGCCCGTGGGAAGTCTGCGGGGAGTCCGCGGTCGAGGCCGTCGCCGCGGCGGTCAGCGGTGTCGACGACACCGAACCACCCTTCCTTCTGGAGGACGATCGTGACCACACATCCGGGCGCATCCCATCCGGGCGCCGGCGTCACCCCCGACCTGCGCCGGTCTCCCCTCCGACTCGCCGCCGCGGCGGTCGGTGCCGTTTTCCTGGTGGTCGGGATCCTCGGTTTCATCCCCGGGATCACGACGGACTACGACATGCTCAGTTTCGCGGGGCACCATTCCGGCGCGAAGTTGCTGGGTGTCTTCGCCGTGTCCGTCCTGCACAACTTCGTGCACCTGCTGTTCGGTGTCGCGGGGCTCGCGTTGTCGCGCACCGCGGCGACGTCCCGTGCGTTCCTCGTCGGCGGCGGCGTCATCTACGCCGTCCTGTGGATCTACGGCCTGGTGGTCGACGAGACGAGCTCGGCGAACTTCGTGCCGCTCAACACCGCCGACAACTGGCTGCACTTCGCGCTGGCCGTCGGGATGATCGCGCTGGGACTCCTGCTCCCCGCCGCCCTCACCCCCGGCGATCGGATCGTGGACCGTCGCGCGACCCGCTGACACCCACCCATCTCCGCTCCATCGACACCGCAGTCACCCTGCGGCGAAGGGACATCCATGTTCAGACACACCGATCATCTGCAGTTCGACGTCGCCCCGGAGAAGCCGGATCCCGTCTACGCGCGCAAGCTCCAGGAGCTGCTCGGCGGCACCTACGGCGAGATGACCGTCACGATGCAGTACCTCATGCAGGGCTGGAACTGTCGCATGAAGGGGAAGTACAAGGACCTCATCATGGACGTGGCGACCGAGGAGATCGGCCACGTCGAGATGATCGCCACGATGATCGCGCGCCTGCTCGAGGGCGCACCGGCGACCGAGTCGACCATGAACGCGGCAGGAGATCCCGTCGTCGCCGCGGTGCTCGGTGGGATGGACCCCCAGCAGGCGATCGTCAACGGCGGCGGCGCCATGCTGGCCAACAGCAACGGCGTGCCGTGGCAGGGGAGTTTCGTGGTCGCCAGCGGGAACCTGTTGGCGGACTTCCGATCCAACGTCTCGGCCGAGTCGCAGGGGCGGATGCAGACCGCCCGGCTCTACCACATGACCGACGACCCCGGCGTCAAGGACATGTTGAAGTTCAACCTCGCCCGCGACACGTACCACCAGAACATGTGGCTCGCCGCGATCGAGGAGCTCCGGGCCGACGGATACGAGGACGTCGTCGCGCCGGACGCGCTGCTCGACGAGGAGCACGCCGAACACGCGACCTCGCTGTGGCACCTGTCCGACGGCGCCGACTCCGACAAGGGTCGCTGGGCCCGCGGCACCGCCCCGGACGGCCGGCATGAACTCGGGTTCCTCGCCGATCCCCAGCCGCTGGGGAACAAGCAGGCCGGACCGCCGCCGGACCCGAAGCTCTACGCGACCTACGACGGGGCGATGGGCGAGCCGCAGTCGGCGCAGCTCGGCACCGAGAAGGGCGTGATGGGCAAGCTGAAGGACGCGGTCGACCCGACGTGACCGACCCACCGCAGGCAGACGACGCGGCGCGCCGCGTGCTGCTGTGCGGCTGGGCGAGTCTCGACGACGGTGAGGCGACCGTCGGCGACGTCGCCACGCTCGAGGCGATGTCGTCGGCGTTCGCCCGCGCCGACGTTCTCCACGACGTGGCGTGGAGCAGCAACTTCTCCCCCCGGCCGGGGCATCCGCACGCTGTCGCCTCCGTCGATCACGTCGATCCGGTGGTCTACACCGACGTCGTGTTCGTGTGCGGCCCCTGCGCGGGGCGCCAGATCACCCGACTGCACATGCGTTTCGCGCACTGCCGTCGCATCGCGGTCGGGGTCAGCGTCGTCGACCGACACTCCGACGCGGTCCGCGGCTTCGACGCGGTGATCGCCCGGGATGGCACCGACGACCCACCGCGGGCGGACCTGTCGTTCGCGGTCCGGGGCACCGACGTCCCCGTCGTCGGGCTGTGCCTGGCGCCCGGCCAGGCCGAGTACGGAGATCGCCGACGCCACGACCGCGCCCACGCCCTCATCGTCGACTGGCTCGGCGGGATCGACTGCGCCGTGGAGCATCTCGACACGCGACTGGACACGGCGACGCCGGCCCGACTGCGCACCGTCGACCACTTCGACTCCCGCATGGCCCGGGTCGACCTCGTCGTCACCACCCGACTGCACGGACTGGTGAGGGCTCTGTGCGACGGCGTCCCCGCCGTGGCCGTCGACCCGGTCCGCGGCGGCGCCAAGGTCACCGCGCAGTGCGCCGCGGTCTCATGGCCGGCGCTGCTGCAGGCCGACGACCTCAGCGCGGCGCGACTGACCGCCTGGTACCGGTGGTGCCAGACACTCGGTGCGCGACGGCAGGTCCGTCAGAGCGCGCGCGAGGGCGCAGTGGCCGCCGCAGCCGCGATCGACGCCGTTGTCGATCGCATCCGGTTGTCGCCCAGCGCACCGGGCGGGTGACGGGGCGGCTCCCGTCAGCGGGGTAGCGCGCCGAACGCGACCGTCAGCAGGATGATCGCGAGCAGCAGCAGCCCGGCGATCACGACGACCCCACCGTGGTCGCCCAGCAGGAGTCGCTCGGGATCGAACGCCTGGACGAGATCGGTGTCGGTCGAGCCCGTGGTGGTCGGTGCCGGTGCGGCGGCGGGGACCGCCGCGGTCATCGGCGCCGGTGCGGGAGCGGCCATCGCGGCGTCGAGGGTGGTCATGCCCTCGTTGGCGGGATCCGGCGGTGAGTCGGTGAGCGGGTGCATCGGGAGTCCCTCCAGAGGATGGGGCGGCCGGACTCCGGTGTCTGCATCCGACGGAACGAGTTCGAGCCTAGATACCCGATGCTGACGCGAACGAATCCTGACCGGGTCTGCACCCGGATCGATACGGGCACGACCGCACATCACGAATCGGTAACGGAATGCGGTCGCCCGGCCGGGGGACGTCGCCACCGCACGGCGCCGCCGCCGCCCTGTTGCTTGGAGCAGTGCCCAAACCCGACGGGTCGGCTCCGGTCGTTGACCGAACCCGCTCGGAACGCCCCCTTGTCGTGAGCCTGGCTTCCTACCGTCTGTGGGCGTCGACCGGACCATCCGGCCGGCGATCACCCATAGAAACTCGGGGAGTCCCATGACCAACACGAACACCCGCCTGCGGCGGGTTGCAGTTGCCTGTATGTCGGTGGCCGCGGCCGTCGGCATCACCGTCGGCGCCACCGGGCCCGCAACCGCCGCTCCATCGGTGCAGCAGCTGGCCGACGTCATCAAGACCGGCCTGAAGTCGCCGGCGACCTCCACCAACCTGCAGGCCCGGCAGCAGAACGTCACCACCGCCGCGGCACCGACTGTCATCCCGACGGGTACCGACAGCACGTCGAGCGAGACGGTCGGCGTCGGTCCGCGACAGACACGGTTCATCCCCGCGTTCGCCTACTCCGCGTTCCACCCCGACGCCGCGCCTCCCGGGGCCAACAACTACGGCTGCAAGCCGAAGACCGGCCAACGTCCGGTCGTCCTCGTGCACGGCACATGGGAGAGCGCCTACGACAACTTCGCGATGATGTCCCCCGACCTCACGACCGCGGGCTTCTGCGTCTACACGTTCAACTACGGCAAGCTGAACATCATCAACGGCGGCGGCGTCATCTCGCTCATCCCGGGCGCGAACGGCACCGGTGACATCCCCACCTCGGCCGGCCAGCTGGCCTCGTTCGTCGACAAGGTGCTCGCCCGCACCGGCGCGACCAAGGTCGACATCGTCGGTCACTCGCAGGGCGGCGTGATGGCCCGGCAGTACCTGAAGTTCAACGGCGGCCAGGCCAAGGTGCAGAAGCTCATCACGCTGGGCGCCACCAATCACGGCACCACCCTCGACGGGATCGGTGCGCTGGGACGGACGATCAACAACCTTGGGATCGACGTCCTGGGCCTCGCCTCGCTCCCGGTCGGCGTCTCGGGCATCCAGCAGGTGGTCGGGTCGGACTTCATCACGAGGGTCAACGCCGGCGGTGACACGCTTCCCGGCATCGACTACACGATCATCCGGACGAAGTACGACGAGGTGACCACCCCGTCGGAGTCGACGTTCCTGACCGCCGGACCCGGCGCCACGGTCAAGAACATCACCCTGCAGGACGGGTGCCCCATCGACTTCTCCGACCACGTGTCGATGTCCTACTCGCCCCGGGCGATCACCCTCGTGCAGCAGGCCCTCGACCCGACGACGAAGCTCGTCTGCACGGTGAACGGCTTCATCACCGGCTGACGCCCGACCCGCTCGACCACCGCGCCCAGCCGTCGCCCCCCGACGGCTGGGCGCGGCGCTGTCGCCGACACGTCGAACTTACCCACGGTTACTCTGTGTAGTTGTCACGGTGCTGATGCGGTCCTGACCGGTGGTCAGGTGCGGGGAATGTGCTGTCGCTGGGCGGTTCTCAGGCGGCCAAAGAGTCGAGCCGGAGGGTCCGTCGGTTGTAGGCGGGTTGCAGTTCGCGGCTCGGGTCGACGGTGGCGGGTGGACGAATCCACGGGTGACGGTCAGGACCCATCACGATCTCCCAGCCGTGCTGGTGGACCGCGATGTGGCAGGTCCGGCACAGCAGGCACCCGTTGTCACACGTCGTCGGCCCACCGTCGGAGTGGAAGACGATGTGGTGGACGTCGGTCCACGCCGCCGGGTCGCCACACTTGATGCAGCACTCATCCCGGGCGACGATCGCCTTGCGCGTCCGGCCGGTGAACAACCGCGCCGACGCCGAGATGTCCACCGGCGCCGCATCCACATCGACCGCGATCCGCGAGACCGACGCATCACACGACAGCAGTGACACCGCCTCATCGGACACCGTGCCCATCCACTGCAGATGCGCCGGCCCAGCAGGCGCGACCCCGCAACACTCCGTGGTCGTCGCCGGCACGGTCAGCAGGATCTCGGTCTTGGCCGGAGCCACCAACCCACCGTCACCCAGCGCCCGCGACGCCGCCTCCACGACCTGCACGAACGCATCCGCCCGGCGTTGCGCCGCCGACCGCGGATCCGGCGTCCCGTCCGGCAATGGCTTCGGCCGCGACGCGGTGTCGACACACGAGATCAACCGCTCCCCGGTGACCACGTCCAGATCGAACGTCCCGGCCAGCCGGCCGTCCTCGCGCTGCGCCCACGACACCTCATTCAGCGTGGTGTCCTCCGCCACCGGCGTCACCGGCTCGTCGTCCTCGATCTCGGGCTGGTGCTCGAGCGCGATCACCCGCGCTCGGTCGGCGATCTCGACCGGCGACCGGCCCGCGAGGGCGTGCCCGATCAACATCGCCTCGGTCTCGACCGCCACCTCGGGCCCGAGTGGCGACCGCGTCCGCGTGCAGACGTGCCGCACTCCGCGGGCAACCGCGTCGGCGAACTCCGCCGACAACGACCCGTCCCGCAGATGCCGCGCCACCGCCGGCAAGTGCGCGATCGCCCGCCCCAAGCGGATCGCCCGCGACGCCACCACCGGAACCCACCCACTGCGCAACAGCACCTCCCGCACCGACATCCCCAGCCGCTTCGCGGTGCCCCGGCACTCGATCTCCCCGGTCAGCCGGGCCAGCGACCCATCCGCAGCGTTGCGCGCGGCGACCGCAGCACGCAGCCCCGCCAGGAGAGCGTCATCGTCCGTGGGCGGTTCGCACTCGCGGACGGCATCAGCGAGGCGATCCGCCGCCTCGAGAACGTCATCGAACATGTGTACGACTGTAGCCAAGCCCACCGACGGCCGGGCTCGCGCTCAGGCGCACACCCGACAACCTGTGGAGTCAGCGCGAACTGTGTAGAACCCGCGCGCAGGCGGCGGGCGATCGTGCGTCAACCAACCCGGTAACGCACGCGTGCGTCACAGCGATGCGTAGTCGGGCACCTGCCGCCGGACAGGGGGTGCGGCAGGTGTCCCCCATCGACGCAGCGAGCAGCTCAGGCGAAGACGGCGACGGTTTGCGTCGCGACCATGACGACGCGACGCTCGGCGTCGAAGACCCGCATCGTCTGGTGGGAGTACCCGCCCTCGGCGTGGTCTCCGTCGGTCTCGATCAGGAACCATCCGGTCGCGTCGGCGAGGTCGTCCCGGCACATGTGGACGTCCCAGGTGATGGTGCTGACCGGCGCCCAACTCTCGAATACGGCGGTCGCCGCGGGCGGCAACGCGTCCCCGAGGGCGATCAGCGCGATCAGCGGGTCGACACCGACGGCGTCACGGTGCCGCACCCAGGCGACGTAGCGCGGCGGTCCCCCGGGGTGCAGCGGTCCGTCACCGGCGGCGCGGCGGATGTCGAAGTTCGCGGCGAACGCGGGCCGCGGCGCGTCGGCGTCCGCGAACGGCGGGCAGGACTCGGCATCCGGGACGTCGGGGGCGAGCAGCAGGTCGTGGACGACACCGCTGGGCCGCGGTCGGGCGAGCACGACGGTCGACTGCGCCGCGACCTGACCCTGACTGGTCGCCTGAACCGAGACGCTCGTGACCGAGCGCCCCTGTCGCAGAACGGTTCCCGTGATCGACACGCTGTCGACGGCGGGCGCGGTGAACGCGAAGTGTGCCGACCGCAGCGGCGGCGCGTCGTCCCCGACGGCCTGTCGCGCGGCGACCACCGACAGCGCCGCGGTGAGACCGCCGTAGGCCGTGCGGCCCTGCGTCCAGCTCTCGGGAACGGTGACCGGGGTGGTCGCGTCGACGCGGGACACGATCTCGGCGAGTGACGTCATGGTGACACCACCCGATCACACCGATGGGCCGACCGCCATGGCCGGCCCATCGATGTGGTCAATACAGAGATCAGTCGCGCGGCGGCATGTCGAACTTGACGCCGTCCTGACCGTTGTCGCTCTCCGGGCCGGCGTCGGGGTGGCCGGCAGGCAGACGACCACGGAACGACGCCGCCTCACTCGGCCGTCCCTCGGCGCCCGAGTGCTCGGGGCGGTGGTACGGGCCGGGCTTCGGCCGGACCTTCCCGCCCGGGAAGGCGAGCCGCAGGATGGTGCGCTGCACGCTGCCCCACTGCTTCAGGAACGGACCCGTGTTGTAGGGCAGGTCGTAACGCTCGCAGATGTCCTTCACCTTCGGGGCGATCTGCGAGTACCGGCTGCTGGGCATGTCGGGGTAGAGGTGGTGCTCCACCTGGTAGCTCAGGTTGCCGCTGGCGATGTGGAACAGCGGGCTGCCGTCGATGTTGGCCGCACCCACCAGCTGCCGGACGTACCACGCACCGCGGCTCTCGTCCTTCGCCTCCTCCTTGCTGAAGGTGTAGGCCTGGTCCGGGAAGTGACCGCAGAAGATGATCCAGTTCGACCAGAAGTTGCGGATGATGTTCGCGGTGAAGTCCGCCCAGAACGTCGCGACGAACGTCTGCTCGGCGGCCACCAGGTTGTCGTCCGCGAGGCGCGCGAGCGCCCGGGTGGGCTTGGAGTCGACGCGCCGCAAGAGCTTGCCGAACTTCGAGGTGCCGCGCTGCGGGACCCGACCGGCGGTGACGCCGTGCGCGAGGATCACCGCACCGGCGCTGATGAGCGGCCAACCGATGTAGTCCTTCACGACCTGGCGCCGCATCTTGTAGCCGATGCCGTTGAGGTCCTTCAGCATCTCCTTCGCGGACTTGTCACCGCGACGGAACGCCTCGAGGTCGAGGTCGTGCAGGGCGACGCCCCACTCGAAGAAGGCCATGAGCAGCACGTTGTAGAACGGCTGGAAGAGGTAGACCGGGTGCCACTTCTGATGCGGGTCGATCCGCATGATCTCGTAGCCGAGGTCCTTGTCGAGGCCACGGATGTTGGTGAACGTGTGGTGCACGTAGTTGTGCGAGTGCTTCCACGCGTCGGCGGTCGACGCCGTGTCCCAGTCCCACACCGACGAGTGGATGGACGGATCGTTCATCCAATCCCACTGGCCGTGCATCACGTTGTGGCCGATTTCCATGTTCTCGAGGATCTTCGCAGCACCGAGTGCCGCGGTCCCGACGAGCCATGCGGGCTTGGAGCGCGAGTTCAGGAGCACCACGCGACCGAGCGCGGCGAGCTGGCGCTGCGCGGCGATGACCGACTTGATGTACGCCCGGTCCTTGTCGCCGAGGTCGGCATAGACCTCGTCGTGGATGGCGTCGAACTCCTTGCCGAGTCGTTCGATGGTGTCGGCGTCGAGATGAGCCAGTGGGCTGATCGGCTCAGACCGCTCGGTGGTGGTCATGGTGTTCCCTCCGTGGTGTGGTGCGTGTGGTGCGCCCGGGTGGCGCGGTCGTTCGGGGTGGGCCCGGACTGGTGGCGTGTCGAACCTGTCGGCAGGGGTCTGGTCGCCTCCGGCGACCTACAGGTCCATCTCCACGTCGCCCTCGGCGGTGTGGACACAGATCCGGACGGACTGCCCCTCGGGTGAACTGACGTCACCCGTGCGCAGGTCCCGGATCTGACCCTTCTTCAACACTCCGGTGCAGGTGTGGCAGATGCCGATCCTGCAGCCGTACTTGAGTTGCAGGCCGGCTTCTTCACCTGCTTGGAGAATGGGAACGCCCGGCTCGCACTCGAATTCCTTGTCGGACTTGAGCATCGTGACGTGGCCGCCCTCGCCCTCGCCGGGATCGGAGCCGAACGTGGGCTGGAAACGCTCGAGGAGGATCTTGTCCTTGATCCCGTTGGCGTCGTAGTGCTCGACGAGGGCGTCGAGGAGCTCACCGGGTCCCGAGGCCATGGTGACGCGCTCGCGCCAGTCGGGGCACAACTCGTCGAGGTCGTCCGGCTTCATCCGGCCCTCGTCGCCCGTGACGCGCAGGTGCAGGGTGAAGCCGTCGTGCTCGCGGTCGAACTTCTCGAGTTCCGCACTGAACATCGTCTGCTCACGGGCGTGGATCGAGTGGATCGCGACGACGTCCTTCATGGCGTCCCGGTGGTCGAGATCGCGCATCATGCTCATGATCGGCGTGATGCCGCTGCCGGCGCTGATGAAGAGCATCTTGTCCGGCAGCGGGTCGGGCAGGAGGAACGTGCCCTCGACGTCGCTCAGCCGGACGATCTCGCCCGGACGGATCCGCTCGACCAGGTACGGCGAGACGGTCCCCTCCTCCACCAACTTCGGGGAGACGCTGATGAGACCGTCCCGCGGCTCGGGGTCCGAGGTGAGCGAGTAAGCGCGCCAATGGAACTTGCCGTCGATCACGAGTCCCAGCCGGACGTACTGGCCGGGCTGGTGGCCCTGCCACTCGTACCCGGGGCGGATCCACACCGTCGCGGCGTCCGTGCCCTCCGGCCGGACCTCCTCGACGCGCCCACGGAGCTCTTTCGTGGTCCACAACGGGTTGATCAACTCGATGTAGTCGTCGGGCTCGAGCGGGCTGAAGAGCGCCCGGATGCCCTTGAGGAACAGCCGTCGGGCCGGTGACACCTGTGGTGTCGCCCCGCGTTCAGCCATGCTGCACCCCTTCGGACATCGGAACGGCTTCTTCAACGCGCTGTGGGCGCGGCAGTCGGCTGAGCACGTTCACCCCCTCCACAACTCGATGTGACCCTCGTCTCTTCCCGAGAGTACAAGTGTTCACGGGTGGGTGCCGCGCCTTGGGTGCATCGGGGGCAGAATCGGACACGCGGTCTCGCGCCGCCGGTGTGGGGGCTCCCACCACGCGCCGACCGCCGCCGACGAAGGGCCACGCGTGCGCAACCGATCTCGAGCCCGACGGCGGCGGACACGTCTGGCCCAGTGGGCGTCGCGGGCGGACCGGGCAGTGTTCCTGGCCGTCGCCCGCACCGACTCCCCCATCCTCGACGCGACCATGCGACGACTGACGATCGCCGCGAACTACTCCCGCCTGTGGTTCGGCATCGCGACCCTGCTGGGCATCTCGCGGGTCGGGTCGGCGCAGCGGGCAGCGGCGCGTGGCGTCGCGAGCGTCGCGGTGAGCAGTCTGGTGACGAACCAGATCGCCAAACGCATCTGGGGCCGACGCCGACCGATCACCGACGCGGTGCCGCTCGCCCGTCTGGTGCCGACCCCCACGTCGGGGTCGATGCCGTCGGGGCACTCGGCGAGCGCCGCGGCGTTCACGGTGGCCGTCGCGGTGGAGAACCGGGCCCTCGGCGTCGCACTGGCCCCGCTGGCCGCCGCGGTCGGCCTCTCCCGCGTGGCGACCGGCGCCCACTACCCCGGTGACGTCGTGGTCGGTCTCGCGACCGGCGCCGGGATCGCCTACGGCATCGCACGCGCTTTCCCACCGCTCTCCGTCCACCGCGAGCGCGCACCGGAACCCACCTGGGTCGACCTCCCCGCCCGTCCCGACGGCGACGGCGTCGTCCTCGTCGTCAACCCCGCGTCGGGCGGTGGGACCGGCGCCCGTGTCGCCGACATCGTCACCCGCCGGTTGCCCGCCGCGCGGATCGTGACCCTCGACGACGGGGACGACCTCACCGCCGTCATCGACGACGCCGCCCGCGACGCGGAGGTCCTCGCCATCGGTGGCGGCGACGGCAGCGTCGGTGCCGCCGCGGCCGCGGCCCGGTCCCGCGGCATCCCGCTCGCCGTCGTGCCGGCGGGCACCTTCAACCACTTCGCCAAGGACATCGGCTGCCCGACCGTGCACGACACGGTGGTCGCGATCCGCGAGGGACGAGCCGCCGCAGTCGATCTGGCCGTCCTCAACGACGACACCGCCTTCGTCAACAACGCCAACATCGGGGCCTACCCGCAGTTCGTCCGGTTCCGAGAACGCTACGAGAACCGCGTCGGCAAACCGGTCGCCTCCTTCATCGCGCTGCTCCACGTCCTGCGCCGCGAGCGGCCCGTGCGGCTCCGACTGGGAGACCGCGAGGTGGCCACGTCCATGTTCTTCATCGGGGCGTCGACCTACGAGACGCCCGGATTCGCGCCCGCCCACCGCCCGCACATGGACGACGGCGTGCTCGACGTCCGGGTCCTCGACGTCGGGATGCGCTGGGCGATCCCGCGGATCATGGTCGCCGCGGCGATCGGGCGCCTCGACCGGTCACGGCTCTACCGCGAGACCCGGGTGTCCGAGCTCGAGGTCGTCTCACTCGACGGCCCGACCGCCGTCGCCCTCGACGGCGAGGTCCGCACCCGCTGCGAGACCGCACGGTTCCGCGTCGACCACCGAGCACTGACCGTCTACGGCACCTTCGACCGCGACTGAGCGAACCCCCGGCCTGTCCGGCGCGGTGTTTCACCCGTCGGGTCTCGGGTATGCAGCGCAGCGTGGACATCCATCGGCGCATGGCCGAGCTCGTGCGCGATCTGCACGCGGTGCCCGAGTCGGCGCCGGACGCACTCGCGAGGGTGCTCGACGCGGTGACCTCCGGGGCACTGGACAACGTCCCCGGCACCGACCACGCCGGTGTTCTCCTGGTCGACGCGGCGCAGCGGACGCTCACATCCGTCGCACCCACCGACGACACCATGGTCACGCTGGACCGCCTGCAGCAGGAGGTCGGGGAGGGGCCGTGCCTGGCCGCCGCGGCCGGCGACACCGCCTCCGACGACACCGTGGTCTGGGTCGACGACATCGCCGCCGACCCGCGGTGGCCGCGGCTCTCGGCACGCGTCGTCGCCGAGACGCCCGCCCGTTCGAGCGTGTCCTTCCGTCTGTTCACCCACCAGGGCACGCTCGGTGCCCTGAACCTGTTCTCCGACACCGCGAACGCGTTCGACGAGGACAGCCGGGAGATCGGCCGCGTCTTCGCGACACACGCCGCGCTCGCGATGTACCGCACCCGTCAGCAGGGCGAGTTCCGCAGCGCGCTCGCGAGCCGCGACACCATCGGACAGGCCAAGGGCATGATCATGGAGCGGTTCGGCGTCGACGCCGTGGAGGCGTTCGCGTTGCTGCGCAAGCTCTCCCAGGACGGGAACGCACCCCTTGCCGACGTCGCCCGACGGCTCGTCGACGCGGGGTCGGAGTCAGCCGGTGGCCGGGACCCCGGGGGTCAGGCCACCCGGTGATCGTCCGGCCGGAAGTTCCGGGCGAGCCGACGGAACGTGAAGCTGAAGCCCGGGTAGGTCACCACGACGTGACCGTCGGCGGACTTGTACCAGGAGTTGCACCCGCCGGCCTCCCACACGGTGCCCTCCATCTCCCGGTGGATCATCTCGGTGTACCGGCGCTCGGCGTCCTCGGTCACGTCGATGGTCCGTGCGCGTCGCGACCGGACCTGGTCGACGGCCGACATGATGTAGTCCATCTGCGCCTCGATGAGGAAGATGGCCGACGTGTGTCCGATGCCCGTGTTCGGACCGGTCACGACGAAGAAGTTCGGGAACGACGGGATCGTGGTGCCCAGGTAGGCCCGCGGGAACGGTGACCAGGCGTCGGCGAGCATCCGCCCGTCCACGCCTTTGACCGGGTACGAGACCAGTCCGTCGGCGAAGTCGTACCCGGTCGACCAGACGATGACGTCGACGTCGACGTTCTCGCCCTGTGTCGTGACGATGCCCGTCGGCGTGACCTCGGCGATGCCGTCGGTCTTGTCGTGCACGGTCACGGTGTCGCGCGCGAGGGCGGGGTACAGCGTGCTCGACAGGATGACCCGCTTGCAGCCGAGCGTGTAGTCGGGAGTCAGCTTCGCGCGCAGCTCGGGATCCTGGATCGTCCTGCGCAGCAGGCGCTTCGCCGCCCTCTCGTAGACCAGGTGGATGGCCTGGCGGGAGTACTTGAACCCGATGATCCTGGTCTCCAGGTTCCAGTAGATGGCGTTGCGGAGGAGCTGGTTGACCCGCGGACGCGCGAGGAACTTCGCCAGTCGCGGGCCGAACGACACGTCGTGGCGCCGCAGCACCCAGTGCGGCGTCCGCTGGAACACGTGGAGGTGGTCGACGTCGTCGACGATCGCCGGGATGACCTGTGCCGCACTGGCACCGCTGCCGACGATCGCGACGCGCTTGCCCGTCAGGTCGACGTCGTGATCCCAGTCGTTGGTGTGGAAGGCGGGTCCCGCGAACGTGTCCCGGCCCGGGAAGTCGGGCACGACGGGGGTGCTCAGCGGACCCGACGCGTTGACGACGAACTGCCCGCGGAAGTCGCCGGCGGACGTGCGCACCGTCCATGCGTCGTCCTCCCACTCGATGCCGGTCACGTCGGCGCCGAGGACGATGTGACGGTCGAGGCCGTGCCGCGCGATGACGTCCCGGGTGTAGTCGGCGAGCTGGTGCTGCCTCGCGAACAGTCGACGCCACGGGTAGGGCTCCCCGGCGATCGAGTAGAGCGGCGACGGCACGTCGACCGCCGCGCCCGGGTAGGTGTTCTGCGTCCAGGTGCCGCCGACGAAGTCGCGACGCTCGAGGATGACGAAGTCGTCGATGCCCCGATCGAGCAGACGCATGGCGGCGCACTGCCCGCCGAATCCGCTCCCGACGATCACCACGGTGTGTTCGCGCATCGACCTCTCCTGGTTGTCCGCCCCGAGGCAGCCTATCTGACACGCCCGCGTTCCCGAAGCGCGATCGGCCGACCCCGGTCGAGCGGTAGCATCGTCGCCCGTGGGTGACGGGCCGACTGCAGTGGACCGACGTGCCGGCGGCCGCCGGTACGGAGGCCGGTCGACGGCCGCGCGGGTCGCCGAGCGTCGCGCGGCGCTGCTGGAGGCAGGCCTCGACCTCTTCGGCACCGAGGGCTACCAACGGGTGTCGGTCAAGCAGGTCTGCGACCGCGCCGGTCTGACCCAGCGCTACTTCTACGAGTCGTTCGACGAGCGCGAGGCGCTGCTGCTGGCCGTCTACGACGAGATCGTCGACGACGTCGGCCGTCGCACCGTCGACGCGATCGACAAGACACTGCCGACCATCGCCGACCTGGCGCACGTCGCCCTCGGCGAGTTCATCGGGTACCTGACCGCGGACCGTCGCCGGGCCCGCGTGATGCTCATCGAGGTGGTCGGCGTCAGCCCCGCCCTCGACGCGCGACGGCGCCGCGTGATCGGCGACTTCGCCGAGATCATCGTGACCGCGGGGATGGC
>JAQIJH010000059.1:0-18939 GCA_036946345.1 Gordonia paraffinivorans
GTCCCGTACTTTGCTCAGGCCGTGCTCGGCTTCAGCCCGTTCACGACAGGGCTGCTCACCCTGCCCGGTGGCCTGGTCATGGGACTGGCCGGGCCGGTGATCGGCCGCATCTACGACCTGCGTGGCCACCGCCCGCTCGTCCTGCCGGGTGCGATCGCCATCACGGCGGGGGTGTGGTCGCTCTCCGTCGTCGACACGTCGACGAGCGTGTGGTGGCTGTTGGGCGCGAATGTCCTGCTGTGCCTGGGCTTGGCCGCGACGTTCACGCCGCTGATGACCCTCGCACTCGGTTCGGTTGCGCCGGAGCGATATTCGCACGGGTCGGCCGCACTCGGCACGTTCCAGCAGGTCGCCGGCGCAGCGGGGACGGCCCTCTTCGTCACCGTCATGACCGTGGTGGCCGCGGGGGACCACGCGACTCGGGCCGAGGCGTCTGAGGCGATCGCCGACGGCGTGCGGACCGTGTTCACCGTCGCGGGATGTCTGGGGATCGTCCTCATCGCCGTGGTCTGCCTGCTCCGCGCGCCCCGAACCGTGGCACCCGCGTCCGACGACGACCTCGCGGTCGCGGTCGGCTGACACCCGAGACCACAAGGGCCGCCGACGGGATCCCGTCGGCGGCCCTCGCGTGTCGTGGTGTCAGCTGAGGCGCTCGAGCACCATCGCCATGCCCTGACCGCCGCCCACACACATCGACTCGACGCCGAACGTCTTGTCGTGGGTGGTGAGGTTGTTCAGCAGGGTGGCGGTGATGCGGGCGCCGGTCATCCCGAACGGGTGGCCCAGCGCGATCGCGCCACCGGACACGTTCAGGGTGTCGTGGTCGATGCCGAGCTCGTTCGCCGAGCCGAGCACCTGCACCGCGAAGGCCTCGTTGATCTCGAACAGGTCGATGTCGGAGACCGACTTGCCCGCGATGGCCAGGGCCTTGCGGATGGCCTCGATCGGGCCCAGGCCCATGATCTCCGGTGACAGGCCGGTCGCAGCGGTGGACACGATCCGGGCGAGCGGGGTGAGGCCGAGTTCCTTCGCCTTGGTGTCGCTCATGACGACGACGGCGGCGGCACCGTCGTTGAGCGGACAGGCGTTGCCCGCGGTGATGGTCCCGTCGGGACGGAACACCGGCTGCAGCTGCGACACCTTCTCGTAGGTGGTGCCGGCGCGCGGCCCGTCGTCGGTGGTCACCTGCGAGCCGTCGGCCAGGGTGATCGGCGAGATCTCCCGCTCGAAGAAGCCGGACTTGATGGCCTCCTCCGCGCGGTTCTGGCTGCGCACGCCCCAGTGGTCCTGGTCCTCGCGGGAGATGCCGGTGAAGCTGGCAACGTTCTCGGCGGTCTGGCCCATCGGGATGTAGACGTCGGGGATGAGCCCCTGCTGGCGGGGATCGGTCCACGCGGGAGCGCCGCCCTTCGCCGCGGCGTCGGTGCGCGCCTGGGCTTCGTCGAACAGCGGGTTCTTGGTGTCGGGCCAGCCGTCGGCGCTGCCCGTCGCGAAGCTCGACACGCTCTCGGCGCCGGCGGAGATGAAGACGTCGCCCTCGCCGGCCTTGATGGCGTGGAACGCCATGCGGGTGGTCTGCAGCGACGACGAGCAGTAGCGGTTCACGGTCACGCCGGGGACGTGGTCGAGGCCGAGTTCGACGGCGACGACGCGGGCGATGTTGAACCCGCCCTGGCCGCCGGGCTGGCCGATGCCGAAGTGGATGTCGTCGATGTCCGCCGTGTCGAGGGCGGGGACCTTGTCCAGCGCGGCCTGGATCATCTGACGGCCGAGTTCGTCGGGGCGGACCTCGCGCAGCGACCCCTTCCCGGCGCGTCCGATCGGGGAACGGACGACGGAGACGATGACGGCTTCGGGCATGAGAACTCCTCGGTGTCGGCGGGGTGTCGGATGGACACGTGTCCGCAGGTCGGATCGGACGTTACGCGGTCGGTCCGGTCTGCTCGCGGAGCACCGGCTCGTCGATGTGCCGACGCGGTCGCAGCGGACGCCCGACGGCTCGTCCGACGCGTGCGAGGACACGGTTGTTCTCGGCGAACTCCGACACCTCGGGCGGATCGGGCAGGGGTGCCGAGCCCCACTCACCGATCGAGGCGAGGACCTCCGGCAGCAGGGTCTCTGCCGCCAGGAGGTATCCCGCGGCCGACGGGTGGTAGTGGTCCGCGGAGAACATGCGGTCGGGTGCGGCGAGGAACTCGCGTGCCAGCAGGTCCGCCAGCGGGACGGGGCGACCACCGGCGGCGCGGACCTCGTGCGCCTGCGCCCGGGCGAGCTGGAATCCCCACTGACGCAGCACGGTCCGCAACGGCTGGGGGATCGCGGTGACGACGCCGAGATCGGGGCACGTCCCGACGATGACCTTCGCGTCCACCTCGACGAGGCGTCGGACGGCGGCGCCGAGGCGTTTGGCCGACGGGCGCACGTGGTTCGCGGCGGTGATGTCGTTCGCGCCGATGAGGATGACCGCGATGTCCGGTGGCGGGCCGGCGATCAGCATCGCGTCGACCTGGCCCGACAGCCCGCGGGACGTGGCGCCGACGATGGCCTTGGTGCTCAACCGCACGGTCCGACCGATCTCGCGGGCGAGCATGCGCGTCAGCTGTACGCCCGGGGTCTCGTCGGCGACCTCGGCACCGAGCCCTGCGGCGGTCGAGTCGCCGAAGACCATCAGGTGCAGGTCGGGGACGTCGCCGGGACGGATGCGTTCGGGACCGGAGCCGTCGGGCCGGTAGAGCCCGTCGCCGTTCGGGGCGTTGTCGGTGCGGTGGGGGATGACCTCCCGGGCGACGCGGGCCTGCCCGTTGAGGAAGGTCCAGGCAGCCCACCCGGCTCCGGCGCTGCCGGCCGTCGCGGCCGCGGTCGTCGCCACGTCGCGTGCGATCCGGCGGCGGGTAGAGGGCACGTCGCCAGGATACGGACACGGGGTGCCCGGGACGTCGGTGCGGGCGTGTCCGCGACGCGTCACCACATCTGCTGACGGCGGTGACATATCGGGCAACCGCCGGGTCGTCGTGTCTGGAACGATGGAGGGCATGCGCATCGCTGATCACATCGTCGACCTGGTCGGCGGCACCCCGCTGGTGAAGGTCCACTCGGTCGTCGCACCGAACTCGGCCACCGTCGCCGCGAAGGTCGAGTACCTCAACCCGGGTGGCTCGTCGAAGGACCGCATCGCGGTGAAGATGGTCGACGCCGCCGAGGCGTCGGGCGAGCTCAAGCCCGGCGGCACCATCGTCGAACCGACGTCGGGCAACACCGGTGTCGGTCTCGCGCTCGTCGCGCAGCAGCGCGGCTACCACTGTGTGTTCGTCTGCCCCGACAAGGTCGGTGAGGACAAGCGCAACGTCCTGCGCGCCTACGGCGCCGAGGTCGTCGTCTGCCCGACCGCCGTCGCCCCGGACAACCCCGACAGCTACTACAGCGTCTCCGACCGGCTGGTGAAGGAGATCGACGGCGCCTGGAAGCCCAACCAGTACTCCAACCCCGCCGGCCCCGAGAGCCACTACGAGACGACCGGCCCGGAGATCTGGGCCGACACGGACGGGAAGATCACCCACTTCGTCGCAGGTGTGGGGACCGGCGGCACCATCACCGGCACCGGTCGCTACCTCAAGGAGGTGTCCGACGGTCGCGTGAAGATCATCGGCGCCGACCCCGAGGGCTCGGTCTACTCCGGGGGCACCGGCCGCCCCTACCTGGTCGAGGGGGTGGGCGAGGACTTCTGGCCCACCGCCTACGACCCCTCGATCCCCGACGAGATCATCGCCGTCTCCGACGCCGACTCGTTCGAGATGACCCGTCGCCTCGCCCGTGAGGAGGGGCTTCTTGTGGGCGGGTCCTGCGGGATGGCGATGGTCGCGGCGTTGCGCGTGGCCGAGCGTGAGGGCCCCGATGCACTGGTCGTGGTGCTGCTGCCCGACGGCGGCCGCGGCTACATGGGCAAGATCTTCAACGACAACTGGATGCGCAGCTACGGGTTCCTGCGGACCCCGCTCGACGGCAAGCAGGCCACGGAGCCCACGGTCGGCGACGTGCTGCGCGGCAAGTCCGGTGCACTGCCCGACTTCGTGCACACCCACCCGTCGGAGACCCTGCGCGACGCCATCGAGATCCTGCGGGAGTTCGAGGTGTCGCAGATGCCGGTGGTGGGCGCCGAGCCGCCGATCATGGCCGGAGAGGTCGCCGGGGCGGTGAGCGAGCGCGAGTTGCTGAGCGCCGTCTTCGAGGGTCGGGCCAGTCTTGCCGACCCGGTGTCGGCGCACATGGGTGAGCCGCTCCCGCTCATCGGTGCCGGTGAGCAGGTGTCGGCGGCGACGAAGGCGCTCGGCGAGTCGGACGCCCTGATGGTGGTCGAGGACGGCAAGCCCATCGGCGTCATCACCCGTCACGACCTGTTGGCGTTCGTCAGCTCCGGACGGTTCTGATCACCGTGCGCCCGGGCCCCGGGAGGCCGTCGGCCCGGCGATAGGCTGGGTTCATGTCTGAACAGCGCAGTCGGGCCGACGCGAGCCGGTGGCAGGGTTTCGGGACCAAGGCGATCCACGCCGGATACGAACCCGACCCGCTGACCGGGGCGGTCAACCCGCCGATCTACGCGAGTTCGACGTTCGCGCAGGACGGTGTCGGCGGCCTGCGGGGCGGGTTCGAGTACGCGCGCACCGGCAACCCGACGCGCCAGGCACTCGAGGGCAACCTCGCCGGTATCGAGGGCGGCGCCTTCGGACGGGCCTTCGCGTCGGGCATGGCGGCCACCGACGCGCTGCTGCGCGCCACGCTGCGCCCGGGTGACCACCTCGTCATCCCGAACGATGCCTACGGCGGGACCTTCCGTCTCATCGACAAGGTGTTCACCCAGTGGGGCATCACGTACTCGGTGGCGCCGGTGTCCGACGTCGACGCGATCCGCGCGGCGATCACCCCGGCGACCAAGCTGGTGTGGGTCGAGACGCCGACCAACCCGTTGCTGAACGTCGGCGACATCACCGCGATCGCAGGTGTGGCGCACGAGGGCGGGGCACGGCTCGTCGTCGACAACACCTTCGCCTCGCCCTACCTTCAGCAGCCGTTGGCGCTCGGGGCCGATGTCGTCCTGCACTCGACCACGAAATACCTCGGTGGCCACTCCGACGTCGTCGGCGGCGCCCTGATCACCGACGACGAGACCCTCGACGCGGACCTGGCCTTCCTGCAGAACGGTGCCGGCGCGGTGCCCGGGCCGTTCGACGCCTACCTCACGCTGCGCGGCATCAAGACCCTCGCGGTCCGCATGGACCGGCACAGCGACAACGCCGAGGCCATCGTCGACTTCCTCGCCGGCCACCCGAGGATCGAGAAGGTCCTCTACCCGGGCGTCGAGTCCCACCCCGGACACGCGGTCGCCGCGCGGCAGATGCGCCGGTTCGGCGGCATGATCTCGGTGCTCGTCGCCGGGGGGCCCGCTGCGGCCCAGGACTTCTGCGCCCGGACCGAGGTGTTCACGCTCGCCGAGTCGCTGGGTGGGATCGAGTCGCTCATCGAGCACCCGGCCGCCATGACGCACGCGTCGACCGCCGGCTCGCTGCTGGAGGTGCCCGCGAACCTGGTGCGCCTGTCGGTCGGCATCGAGGACGTCGCCGACCTCATCGGCGACCTGGAGAGCGCGCTGGGCTGAGCGGTCTCAGGCCGCGAGTGCGACCGAGTCGCGCGCCGGCGCGGTCGCCACGACCGTCGCCCGGGGTGCGCCGAAGCCGCGCACGGCCTGGAGCAACAGCAGCAGGTCGTCGCCCTCGACGACGACACGGTGCCCGCGGCGCAGCAGCGCCTGGGCGATGTCGACGTCGGTGTCGTCGGTGATGGTGAGGGTCGCTGTGTTCGTCATGGGTCCAGCACACCGGCCGCGTCTAAGGGATCTCTGGCGTCACGGACAGGACTGCGTGGCAGTTCGGCGTTACCGTCGGGCGTGATCATCACGCCGGACCGCATCGAGGCAGCAGTGCAGACGCTCGCGCCCGTGATGCGACGCACCCCGATGGTGGCGTCCCGCGCGCTGTCGGACCTGTGCGGTGGCGAGGTGTGGCTGAAGTGCGAGAACCTGCAGCGCACCGGGTCGTTCAAGCCGCGCGGCGCCTACGTGCGCATCGCCGGGCTCACCGACGACGAGCGCGCGCGGGGCGTCGTGGCCGCCAGCGCCGGGAACCACGCACAGGGTGTCGCCTGGTCGGCCAGCAGGCTCGGCATCCCCGCCCGGGTCTACATGCCGACGGGTGCGTCGCTGCCGAAGGTCTCCGCGACGCGGGCCTACGGTGCCGAGGTGGTGCTGTCGGGGGCGATCATCGACGAGAGCCTCGTCGAGGCGCGGGAGTTCGCCGACGAGACGGGCGCGGTGCTCATCCACCCGTTCGACCACGAGGACATCGTGGCCGGGCAGGCGACCGTCGGCGTCGAGATCCTGCAGCAGATGCCGGACGTCGGCACGGTCGTGGTGCCCCTCGGTGGTGGGGGCCTCCTCGCGGGCGTGGCCGCGGCGATCAAGGTGTCGCGGCCCGACATCCGCGTGATCGGGGTGCAGGCGGAGGCCGCGGCGGCATGGCCCGGGTCATTGGCCGCGGGCAAGCCGGTGCGGGCCGAGTCGATGAACACCATGGCCGACGGCATCGCGGTGGCCATGCCCGGTGAGGTCACCTACACCCACGTCGAGTCACTCGTCGACGACATCGTCACGGTCGGTGAGGATCTCATCAGCCGCGCGGTCTTGCTCATGCTCGAGCGGGCGAAGCTGCTCGTCGAGCCGGCGGGTGCGGTGGCCGTCGCTGCGCTGATGCACCCGGATGCGCCGGCGGTCTCCGGGCAGGTGTGCGTGGTGCTGTCGGGCGGCAACGTCGACCCGCTCCTGCTGTCGCACCTCACGACGCACGGCTTGCAGGCCGCGGGTCGCTATCTCACCGTCGCGGTGACCGTCCCCGATCGACCGGGCGGCCTGGCGCAACTGCTGGAGACGTTGCGCGACACCGGCGCCAGCGTCGTCGACGTCATCCACTCCCGGGTCGCCGGCGAGCTGCGCCTGGGTGAGGTGCAGGTGACCGTCAGCCTCGAGACCCGTGGTCCCGACCACCAGACGCAGGTCCGAGCGGCGCTCGAGACGGCGGGCTACCTCAGTTGATCAGCGCTGTGCGAGTTCGAGCGCACCGCGGATGACGGCCTGCGCAGTCGGTGCCACGAGGTTCTCGTCGAGGGCCGCGCCGGGGTTCGCCAGCATCGCCGACGCCACGTAGGTCGCGCCGTCGCGGGCTCGGATCCGGTAGTTCAGGGTGAGGACACCGGGTTCGGATCCGCCTTTGAACCACACCGTCGGGTACTGCGACGGGTCGAGCAGCAAATTTCCGTCGTTGATCGACAGCGCGTCGGCGATCGGAGCGCCGGACGGCCGCGACGCCTCCTCGGCGAGGCCGGTCATCGCGCGACACATGTCCCGCGGCGAGCCGAACCACTCGATGGTGTCGACGTCGCGCGGGGTGGTCCATCGCTGCCAGTCGCCGAAGGATGTCCGATCGAGTACGTCCACCATCGCGCCGCGTTGTGCGGTGGTGGCCGCGAGGTAGCGCTGGGCGAGCACCGGGTAGTCGCTCGTCTTCAGCACGAACAGGTCTCGGGTGGTCAGAAACGGTGTGGTCTTCGACGGGTCGGCGTTGGCGAAACGCGTCAGCATGGCCTGCACCGAATCCCGGCCGAGCATGTGTATCAGGTGGTCGGCGGCGGTGTTGTCGCTGATCGAGATCATCAGATCCGCCAATCTCCGGTAGGTGATCGGTGTGCCGGCGGGGGAATCCTGCAACTGGCCGGACGGCAGGCTCTTCCAGTCGTCGCGCACGGTGACGGTGTCGTCCCACGACACCCGCCCCGTGTCGACGGCATGGCCGAGCGCACCGAGGACATAGAGCTTGAACGCGGACCCCAGCGGCCGTTGGGTGTCGCCGGCGACCTGGTGGACGGGCACGCACCGATCGCCGTCGACGCGGTCGATCGCGAACGACGCCTGTGGGGCGAGCGACGCCAGTTGCAGATCGACGGCTGCCCAGGACGTCGGTGCTTGCGGACGTGGCGCGAACAGGAGCGTGGCCATCCTGCCGTCGCGGTCGAGTCCGACAGTCATGACGAGCTGCGTCCCCGCGCTTGTGGCGACGACGGCGGACTGCGCTGACGGCGACCTGGACGGACCGAGACGGTCGAGTCGCAGACCGGCGAACGGTGCCAGGCGCTCGGCGACCGCGCGAGGGGACCCCCCGAAGTCACGGTAGGTGGACTCCGCGAAGTGGTCGCGTAAATCGCCGTCCGACAGCGGCATTCGTGCACTGGCGCCGACGAACCACCGGAGTTGGTCGGCGGCGGGTGTGGGCCGCGCCGCCCGCGACGGCTGTGGAGTCGTCGACAGCGACGGCTCGTCGGGTGCGGACGCCGTGCACCCAGCGATGAGCCCCAGGGCGCACAGGACCACGGCGAACCGGGTGACGCCCATCGTCGTCATCCCTCTTCCACCATCGGGGTCGCCCGGATCCACAGCCCCGCGACACTGTCGTCGTGGGCGTAGGACACGGACAACCACATCGGCCCATAGGTCAACACGAGGGGGAGGTCGACGAGGCGGTAGGGCCCGCGCACGCCCACGACTGGCTTGCCCAGGGTCTGCACCGGTCCACCGTCACGCTCCAGTCCGGTCCAGAGGGATGCGAGGGCGGACTCGTCGATCGAATCGAGCATGATCTGCGACCAGTCCGAGCGCACGCCCGCGAAGTCATGATCGGCGAACTGGCCGGCGATCTCGCGTGTCCTCGACACGATGCGCTGCGAGGCGAGGGCGTCGGGTGAGGGCGAGGTCTTCCCGAACCGCTGCTGCGCGGCCTGCCGGCTCATGTGCAGCATCGTGCCGATCTCGGCCCAGGTGTGTCCTGCGGCGCGCGCCCGGGCGACCGTCTCGCGACGGGCCGCGTCGAGCGACTCCTGCAGCGCATCGCTCGCGGCGACCCCGGACATCGGGCGTGGGGCGTCGACGGCGCCACCGATCACCGCGGCGATCACCGCAGCCGCCGATCGGAGACGGTCTGCGAGGTCGGCATCGTCGGAGTGGTCCATGCTGTCAATCTACTGTTGACGTACATCGGGCAAGAGTGGACCTGCTACCACGATGTGTCAACTCGGAGTTGACACATGGCGCTCTTCACGAACGACGACAGCCCGTGTCCGGTCAGGACACGGGCTGTCGGGTGGGGTCGATCAGGAGTGGTACGGCTCCGCGCTGACCAGCGTCACCTTGACCACGGCGCCGGACGGGACCGTGTACTCGCGCGTCTCGCCGACCTTCGCGTCGATGAGCGCGGCGCCCAGCGGGGAGCTGGGGGAGTAGGTCTCGAGCTTCCCGTCGCCGGACCCCTCCTCGCGGGTGGCGATGAGGAACGTCTCGGTGTCGGACTCGTCGCCGTCGTAGTAGACCTTGACGACGGAGCCCGGCAGCGCCACACCCGACTGCGTCGGCGCCTCGCCGACCTTGGCGGTGTTCAGCAGTTCCTGCAGCTGGCGGATGCGCGCCTCCTGCTGACCCTGCTCCTCGCGCGCGGCGTGGTAGCCGCCGTTCTCCTTGAGGTCGCCCTCTTCGCGGCGCTCGTTGATCTCGGCGGCGATGACAGGTCGGTTCGCGATGAGTGAGTCCAACTCGCTCTTCAGCCGATCGTGGGACTCCTGGGTCAGCCACGTCACCTGGGTGTCGGTCATCGTCTCGCTCCTCGCCAGTTCGTTCGTGCCCGCGTCGGGCCGCTGTGCCGCTGCGTAGCACCTGCTGAATGCAGCAACACGGCCCCTCTCGGAGCCGTGCGTCGTTCGATACTACCCCATGTGTACGAATCGACCACTGCTTTTGCCCTGGTCACTGCTGCGGCAGGCGTGCTGCGAGAGCCTCCTGGTAGGTCGGCTCCGCCTTCTTCAGCCGGGCGCACACGGCGTAGGTGATCGGCATGACCGCCACCTCCACGAGGGTCTTCCAGACGAACCCCACGACGGTGTAGTTGACGAAGTCCTGCCACCGCGAGATACCGAGTGCCGACGCGGCGATCGAACAGAACACGAGGGTGTCGGCGAACTCCCCGACGATGGTCGAGCTGATCAAGCGGGCCCACAGGCGCCGCTCGCCGCTGCGGGCCTTCATCTTCACCATGACGTAGGAGTTGAGGAACTCGCCGACCACGTATCCCGAGAGGCCCGCGAGGAGGAACTGCGGCACGACGCCGGCGACGGTGCGGAACGCTTCCTGTCCGTCGTAGAAGTCCGCGGCGGGAAGCTCGATGGTGATCCAGAAGCACAGCGACGCGAGCAGGAGCACCCCGAAGCCGGACAGGATGACCCGGCGCATCGCGCGGAAGCCGTAGACCTCGCTGATGACGTCACCGAGGACGTAGGCGAGGGGGAAGAGGTAGAAGGCACCGTCGGTGACGAGGCCGTTCATCGAGAGTGGCCCCGCGTCGAACGACAACGACGGGAAGAGCAGCACGCCCTTCGTGCCGGTGATGTTGCTGATGATCATCACGCCGACGAACAGCGCGACGAGGTAGGGGAAGTAGGGACTCGAGAGGGTGGCGAAAGCCGGACCCACTGGGCGCTGCGCCCGCCGATCGTCGTCGGTGTGTGGGACCGGCCGCCCAGACTTGGCGGTGGTCATGGTCGCCAAGTATGCGCCCGGCCACGGTGGTCTCAGCACTCGCCGCGGGTCATCTCGTACGGCAACGTCCCCTTCCATCACCACGCGCGACCCGTTCCACCGGAACGTCACGTCCGTCCGGCCGCTGACCGCGGCGTTGGGCTCGGTCTCGCTGCGAGGGTAGCGGTAGGTGACGTTCACGAAGTCGGTTCCGGCCCCGGTGACCTGCTGGAACGCCAGTTTGCACCGGATGCCGGTGCCGAGGAACCGTCCCTGCGGTCCGAAGAGGAGCAACTGGTCGGGGGACGACCCGGTGCCGCGTGTCGGTGTCAAGGACGACGTACGACAGATCGTTGCAGGAGTCGAAGTTCGCCCGCGTCGGCACCCACGAGACACCCGGGAGCGGCGGCGCGATCCGCGCGATCGCGGCGTCGATCTGAGTGGAGTTCCCCCCGACGGGTCCACAGACCCGGGTCGCCGCCGGTGCCGGTCGGTCCCCGGTGCCCGTGCCGGTGGTGCCGTCCACCGCTGTCTGGTCGACGGCATCGACGGGCGTGGATGTCGCCACGCCGGTGGTCGCCGACGTGACGGTCTAAGTGACCGTCGGTGTGGCGCGAGGCGTGTCGGTGGAGCAGCCGGCCACGGTGAGCCCGATCGGGCAGGCGATGCCGGCGACGGCGGAACGGCTGGTGGTGCGCATGTCAGCACTTCCCCTCGGTGAACGCGTACGGCAGCGATCCGTCCATGACGACATGGGATCCATCCCAGCGAAATGTCACGTCCGCCTTCCCGACGCCGCCCTGCGAACGCTGTTGTGCGGGGTTCGTCGGGTCGAGATAGGAGTACTGGACGGTGATCGCGTCGGGTGCGGTGGCAAGGATGTACTGGCCGTAGCGCGCCTCGCACCGGATGGCGGTGCCCTGGAAGTGTCCGTCGTGGTAGATCAGCAGCTGGTGGGGCCGGATGGGCGTCTGGGACTCGGCGCGACTCACTTCCACCCAACTCAGACCCCGGCACCACGTACCTCCCGCGTTGTACGCCCGCCAGGAGCCGCTCACCGACGGCGGTGGGATCCGGTTGACGTCGCGCGCGGCCGCCGCCTCAGGTCCGATGTCGGCTGCGCACTCGTCCGACGGCCCACCGGATGCATCCGACACCGCGGAACCACCCGCGGTTCCGCCGGTGACCGTCGTGGCGTCGGTGCCGGTCGACGCGGGAACGCCTGTCGCGGTGGAGGTGACTGTGACGGTGGGTCTCTCGGGAGTCGCCTGCGGTGTGCTCCCGCAGGCAGCGAGGAGCGAGACGGCCGCGGCCAGCGTCATGGTCGCGGCGGTTCGGCGGGTGAGGACGGTCATGGGCGCTCCGATCCGGGGTCAGGTGACCGGATCTCGCGCAGCGGCGAGGTTTCGTTAGCCGAGAAAACCGGCTGAGATCGAGCCGTGACCGAAAGTCGTGCGATCGCACGACATGCGGGGCCGTCCTAGCTGTTGTCGGCGGTCAGGTACGGCGGGACGCTGGTCGAGCAGCCGAACACCTCGCCGATCGCAGGCGGGCCCGTGGTCTTCACCCGAGACTCGACAGCCGTCTGCTGCGAGTCGCCCGGCGGGATGAGCACCTCGCGGCGACCGATCTCGTCCCCAGCGCGCGACCGTGCCCGCACCACGCACGCCACAGCCCTGCTCGGATCGTTGCGGGTGACGGTGAACGAGACGTCCACCGTGGAGCTGTCGACGATGGAGTAGCCGGTGCCCTCGCCGGAGACCGGCGGGTCGGCGAAACGCGAGTACCCGACCCAGGCGATCGCGACACCGGCCAGCACCACCAGCACCGACAGGCCGATCAGCCACCGACGCCGACGCTGCGGGCTGCTCTCCGTCGGGTACCTGCCCGCCGGCGGCACAGGGCTGCCCGAGGGGGACTGGTCGGGGCCGACGGTCATGCACCAGATGTAGCACGCGCGTCCTCGATCGACCCGTGCGCGCCGGTCGGGGGCCACCTGCGGGCCGCGCCGCCGCCCGACGGTGGGAGAATGGGCCGCATCGAGTTCGAGATCGCGAGAAGTGGAGTTGTGCTGGTGAGTGGCCTTCGGTTGATGGCGGTCCACGCCCACCCCGATGACGAGTCGAGCAAGGGTGCCGCCACGATGGCCAAGTACGTCGCCGAGGGCAACGAGGTGATGGTGGTCACGCTGACCGGCGGTGAGCGCGGCGACATCCTGAACCCCGCGATGGATCTGCCGGGCGTCAAGGACAACATCGTGGAGGTCCGGCGCGAGGAGATGGCGAAGGCCGCTGCCGCGCTCGGTGTGTCCCATCGCTGGCTCGGTTACATGGACTCCGGTCTGCCGGAGGGTGATCCGCTGCCCCCGCTGCCCGAGGGCTGCTTCGCGTTGGTCCCTCTCGAGGAGTCGACGGGCAAGCTGGTCGAGGTGATCCGTGAGTTCCGCCCGCACGTGATGATCACCTACGACGAGCGGGGCGGGTACCCGCATCCCGACCACATCCGCTGCCACGAGGTGTCGATGGCGGCCTTCGAGGCGGCCGGCGATCCGGACCGCTATCCCGAGGCCGGCGAACCCTGGACGGTCTCGAAGATCTACTACACCCACGGTTTCATCCGGGACCGGATGGTGCTCTTCTCGGAGGAGTTCGAGAAGAACGGCCAGGAGAGCCCGTTCGCGGAGTGGCTGTCGAACTGGGATCCCAGTCGCGGCGACCTGATGGGTCGGGTGACCACTCAGGTGACGAGCGGTGACTACTTCCCGCAGCGCGACGAGGCTCTGCGCGCACACGCCACCCAGATCGACCCGAACGGCATGTTCTTCGCGGTCCCGATGGACTGGCAGCAGAGGCTGTGGCCGACGGACGAGTTCGAACTCGCCCGCACCCGGGTGAAGACAGCCATCCCGGAGACCGACCTGTTCGCGGGGATCGTCGCCGACCAGCCCGACGAGGTGCACGCATGATCGCCGCAGGGGTTCTCGCGAGCGGACCCGTCGTGGATGTCCTCGCGCGCGACGCCGACGGCCCCGAGTTCGGCAAGGCCTCGCCCCTCGGACTGCTCATCGTCCTGGTGCTGCTGGTTGCGACGGTGTTCCTGATCCGCTCGATGAGCCGGCACCTCAAGAAACTCCCCGCCGACTTCGACCGCGACGACTCCGTCGCGGACCAGGCCGCCGACGAGGGCACCGACGCCCCCGGTGTGCCCGAGTCCGACGGGGACACGACCGCCGGTCGACGTCCGCACACCGAGTAGAGCTCGAACATGACGCGGCCCCGGCGCTTGTGCGCCGGGGCCGCGTGCGTCGGAGTGTCAGGACAGGGTGAAGGCCGGGTTCGGGTTCACCGACAGGTTGTTGATGGTGCAGTTGCCCGACAGCGACTGGTTCGACGACGAGAGCGTGTTCGTCATGTTGTCGAACGAGCCCGACAGGGTGGCGGGGCCGCAGTTGCTCGTGAGCACCGAGAACGCGACGTTCGAGACCGTTCCGGTGGTGGCGCTGGTGGGCGTCAGGGTCCACGGGAGGTTCTGGATCTTGGGCACGGTGCAGAGGTAGTTGCTGCCGCTGACCTTGGCGTCGGTGATGGTGGCTGCCGACCCGTCCGCGTTCACCGAGCCCGAGAACACGATGTTGCAGGTGACGGGCACGTTGAACGACGCGGGTGTGGTCACCGTGATCGTCCCGGGCGCGGTGAAGGTGGTGTTCGCAGGCGAGATGGTCGCCGCGCCGGCGACACCGGCTCCCAGGGTCACACCGACGACGGCGGCAGCGGCGGCCATCGAGCCGACGGCGGTGGTCAGCGAACGCGAACGGGACGAGAGAGTGCGCATGACGGGCGGTCCTCCTGAGTGGGATCGAGACGGGTGGATTCGTGACGAAGGACCGTGATGTCGGTCACTTCCGAGTCGGAACGGTAGGGGCAGCTACGGGATAAAACTCGTTCGCCTCAATAACTTGGTGAGAACCCACAGTTCGGTATCGCAAAAAATGGACCTGTCGCCATCTGTTAGCGTGGTCGCGTGATCACCACCGGCTGCGCCTATCGCTGGCGCTTTATCGAGGCTCCGGGTGGAGCCGACGATGGAGCGTCCCACCGGACGTAGCCGCGACACTTTCCCCGGAGCCCCGAGAGCAGTGACCGATTCGGTCGCTGCTCTTCCTGTCATCAGGGCACCGGACGTGTGACGACGAGTGCCCGCGCACGAAAGGCACTCTCATGACCGTCATCTCGGACCGGACCCCGGTCACCGACACCCGCGTCGCGCGGATCCGACCGCTGCCGGGTCCGCGTGAGCTGCTCGACGATCTCCCGCTTCCTGGTGGGTCCGCGGCACGCGTGGCCGCCCATCGCAGCGAGGTGGCCGATGTCCTCGCCGGGCGCGACGACCGCCTCCTCGTCGTGGTCGGTCCCTGTTCGGTGCACGACCCCCGCCGCCGCCCTGGACTACGCGGATCGCCTCGCCGCGCAGGCGCGCGACCTGGCCGACGACCTCCTCGTCGTAATGCGGGTGTACTTCGAGAAGCCCCGCACGACGGTCGGGTGGAAAGGCCTGATCAACGACCCGGACATGGACGGCAGCCATGACATCGAGCGCGGACTGCGGATCGCGCGGTCGTTGTTGCTCGAGGTCGTCGACCGCGGACTGCCGGTCGGGTGCGAGTTCCTCGAGCCGACGAGCCCGCAGTACATCGCCGACACGGTCTCCTGGGGTGCGATCGGCGCGCGGACGACGGAGTCGCAGGTGCACCGCCAGCTGGCGTCGGGGCTGTCGATGCCGATCGGTTTCAAGAACGGCACCGACGGCGACCTGCAGGCCGCGATCGACGGCGTGCGGGCGGCAGCCGGCGCGCACACCTTCTTCGGCGTCGACGAGGACGGCCGCGCGGCCGTCGTCGAGACCGTCGGCAACGAGGACTGCCACGTCATCCTGCGGGGCGGGCGGTCGGGCACGAACGCCGACGCCGGGTCGGTCGCGGCGGCGAGCGCTGCCTGCTCGACGGCCGGCGTCACCGCGCGGGTGATGGTCGACTGCTCGCACGCCAATTCGGGAAAGGACCATCGGCGCCAGCCGACGGTCGCGGCCGACGTCGCGGCCCAGGTTGCGGGTGGCAGCACGGCCATCGCGGGGGTGATGCTGGAGAGCTTCCTCGTCGAGGGCGCGCAGTCGCCGTCGGCGCGACCGCTGGTCTACGGACAATCGGTGACCGACGCGTGCATGGACTTCGACACCACCGTCGGCGTCCTGCACGAGCTCGCCGTCGCACGACGATCGGGCCGGGCGCGGCGTGACGCCGACTAGGCCGCGGGTGCACGAGACCGGTGTTCGTGGCCGGTGGGTGTTCGGATCAGGGCTTCGTGGGTGCCGCGGTCGTCGATGGCGATGGTGACCTGCCAGCCGGCGGCTTCTTTCTGCCGGTTGTGGGTGCGGCACAGGCCGTTGCCGTTGACGCTGTCGGTGAGACCGCCGTCGTGGTGGGGGTGGGCGTGGTCGATCTCGGCGATCGGCGCGTCGCAGTAGGGGATCCGGCATGACACGTCGCGCCGGGTGATGAACCGGCGGAGGCCGCTCGGGAAGATCCGAGCCTTCGACTCCATCGCCACCAGTGCACCCGACTCGGGTTCGGCGAACAGCCGTCGCAGCTCGACGAGAGCATCCGCGTCGAGGGCGTCCGCGATCATGCCGCGGGCAGTCTCGGCGGGGATCGGTCCATAGCCGGTTACCTCCGCAGCGCCGTCCGCTCCGCCGACGAGCACATCCGCTGGCACGACGACGTCGACCGACACCGCGACATCGTCCGCGGTCGCCTTCCCCGTGAGTCGTTCAAGCAGGGTGTCGGCCATGACCTGGGCGTGGGTGCGGTCGCCGTCCCCGACGAGCCCGTCGGCGTGCTGCTTCAACGCCGCGTATGCCGCGATGCCGGCCTTCATCGGCAGCAGCGCGGAGAGCTGCACCATCGCATCAGGCTTCGGCCGCATCGACACACGGCGGTCCTTCGGGGCGGATGCGTTGCGGTCGACGACGGCATGCGGGTCACGCTGGTAAGCGATCCGTTTCGCCAACGCCTCCAGCGCGCGGTCCCCGACCCCGTCGAGGGTCGCCGGGTCGAAGCAGAGAGCGCGGTCGATGACCCGACGGTCCTCGACCTGCAGGTAGGCGGTCTCACGGACCAGGATCGTGGCCCGCCACTCGGACATCGACCCGTCGCGCAGACGGGCGAACGTGTTGGGCATCTCGCCCATCGCCCGCGCGAACCCCAGATGCCTGCCGCCCGCATTGCCCGGTACTCGCCGCGCAAGAGCCACCTCCGCCGACAAGCCCCGGCAGCGTCGGTCGAGGGGTACCCCGCGCTCGGCTTCGGCGGTTGACCGCAATTCCTGCATCCGCAACGTCTGCTCGGCCTGGACGGCCGCGCACGATGACTTGACCGACTCGGCCACCGAGATCAGATCGATCGCCTCGGCCTCGTCAGCGGCCGCGGGGAGGCCTGCGAGAACAGCCATCACCCGGCGCAGCGCCTCCCGCGCGTCAACGATGCCTGCGTCCTGCATACGTACATGTGTACACCAGGGGTCCGACAAACGACGCGGGACCAAAACGGTCTGCTCGCAGTGTTTCTCGGTGTTCCAACCGCCCAACAGATGGTCCCGGCCGCCCAACAGATGGCGACGCGTCAGGCGGCGCCGGCGACCACCAACCAGATCGCGACGTAGTGCACCAGCGCCGCGACGACCGTTGCGGCGTGGAAGAACTCGTGGTGGCCGAAGGTGGTGGGCCACGGGTTGGGCCACCGCGTCGCGTAGAGGATCGCGCCTGCGCTGTAGAGCACCCCGCCGACGGCGAGCAGCACGAGCACGGCGACGCCGACCTGGTGGACCAGCGTCGGTGCGACGAACACGATCGTCCATCCGAGGAGGATGTACAGCGGCACGCCGACCCAGCGGGGTGCGCCCGGCCACGCCATCTTCAGCGCGACACCGGCCATCGCCCCACCCCAGACGATCCCCAGCACGATCCATCGTGTGTGGGGGACGGGAGGCCGAGGACACAGAACGGTGTGTAGCTGCCCGCGATGAACACGAAGATCATCGAGTGGTCGGCGCGTTTCATCCACGTCCGCGCGGACTGGGTGCTCCAGCGGACGCGGGTGGTAGGTGGCGCTGACGCCGAACACGCCGCAGACGGTCACGGCGTAGATCGCGCACGCCACGGCCGCCTGCGCGCCGGCGACGACGGCCGACACCGCGACGAGCGCGATGCCCGTCGCGATGGCGACGAACCCGGCGTACAGGTGGATCCACCCGCGCATGCGCGGGCGGAGATCGGCGACAAGATCCGACAACGCGTCGGTCAGCGGCGGCGTCGGGTCGGGGCTGCGATCGGTTGCGCCCGAGGTGAGCGACATCGAGGACCTCCCCAGGTCGATCTGCGGATACCAACCTACGGTACCGTAGGTTCGGTGCGGGACGGCGATTTCCCGACGATCCGCGAGTAGTCTCTGCTGGCGTGAAGCTGATCCCCACCGGTGTCCGTGGACCGCTCTACCGGGTCTACGAGGGCCGGCTGGTGCAGCTCATGGACCCCGACCGGCTCCCGCGGCACATCGCGATCATCTGCGACGGCAACCGTCGGTGGGCCCGTGAGGCGGGGTTCGAGGACGTCAGTCACGGACACCGTGTCGGTGCGCAGAAGATCGCCGAGATGCTGCGCTGGTGCTCCGACATCGACATCGAGCTCGTCACCATCTACCTGTTGTCGACGGAGAACCTCAGCCGCGCGTCGGAGGAACTCGACGCCCTGATGGAGATCGTCCCCGACATCGTCGACGAGATCGCGGCCCCGAACGAGCGGTGGCGGGTGAAGATCGTCGGCACACTCGACCAACTGCCCGAGCGTGTCGCGCAGCGGTTGAAGACCGCCGAGGAACGCACCTCAGACCGCACCGGGATGCACGTGAACGTCGCCGTCGGCTACGGCGGCCGCCAGGAGATCGTCGACGCGGTGCGGTCACTGCTGGCCGACAAGGTCGGCGAGGTGACCGATCCGCACGAACCTCGTCGACGCCGTCACCGTCGACGCGATCGACTCGCACCTCTACACCCGCGGCCAGCCCGATCCCGACCTCGTCATCCGGACGTCGGGGGAGCAGCGCCTCTCGGGATTCCTGTTGTGGCAGAGCGCCTATTCGGAGATCTGGTTCACCGACGCCTACTGGCCGGAGTTCCGTCGCGTCGACTTCCTGCGCGCACTGCGCGACTACGCCGCGCGCAGCAGACGAT
>JAQIJH010000060.1:0-18236 GCA_036946345.1 Gordonia paraffinivorans
CAGGGCGCGGGGCAGGGAGCGGCCCGTGATGAGCCGCCAGCCGATGATCGCACCCGCGATCAGCACCGCCACGAAGGCCAGACCGGCGAACACCCCGCCGCGGTAGACGGTCAGCAGGGGGGCGTTGGCGACGTAGTTCACCTGGAAGGCCAGCGCGCCGTCCTTGAATTCCGGTCGCGCCCACCCGAGTCCGAAGAACCAGTGGCCCGACAGCTGATGCGGGAAGTTGCTCAGCGCGTCCTGCCGGGACGAGGAGCTGACGTCCTGACCGACGAAGGACTGGAGTAGGCGGTTGCGCACCTGGGGCGTCGCGGCGCCCGCCATGACGATCAGCGCGCCGACCGTCGCCGCGACCGCGCGCAGACGGTCGGACATGCGATGGAACACCATGACGAGGAGTGCTCCGACGACGACGCTGACGATCACGCCGCGGCTCAGCGTCAGCACCAGCGCGAAGGCGAACAGGGCCGCGAAGGCCCAGCGCCGCCACCCCTCGAGCACGACCAGGGCGACGCAGAGAGCGGTCAGCAGGCCGATGCCGGCGGCGTTGGGCTCCACCCACATGCCGCCGAGGCGGGTCGACTGCTCGACGCCCTCGGCGTTGTAGACGTACCGCGTGGAGGCGTCGACGATGCCGTAACCGAAGGGACTGAACGCCTTTCGGATCGGCAGACCCGGCGACGCGAACAGTGCGATGCCCACCAGTGCGTTGAACGCCGCCGCCACGACGAACACGACCCCCACGCGGCGCATGTTCTCCGAGGACAGGCGCAGCAGGCCGACCACCGCGAGGGTCACCAGCGCCCACTTCACGTAGTCGACGTAGTCGGACACGGACAGCGCGGTGAAGACGACCGACACGGCGGACACCGCCACGAGGACCAGCAGGGTGCGTTCCAGCGGGTGCCAGTGCATGCCCGCCGACGGGTGCAGCGCGGCGGCGAGGACGACCGCCCCGCCGAAGACCAGATAGAGGGGCAGCGGGGCCAACGGCACCACGCCGAACGGCAGGAAGCCCACCGTGACGCCGAGCCCGTAGTAGAGCCACATGGGGTGACGCAGCCCGATGTACGCGCCGACCACAAGACCCGCCAACCCGACCACGCCGATCAACGCCAGTTTGCCGCCGAGCACCGCGGCGGCACCGGCAACAGGGCCGACGACGAGCACCGCCACCACCCCGAGCGTCGCGAGCCGCGCTCGACCACCGTCCGTCACGGGGTACATGGTGACACCCCTGCGAACCCCGCGCATCGGGGACATCGCCGCAGGCTGTGAACCGTATGCGCGAACAGGGCGACGGGGCGTCGCGCGGGTCACACCGGGGTTGTCGGAGATGTGATGCGCGCGGCCCCCGGCTACTGTGTCAGCGTCACGACAACGTTGCCGACCGCACACAACGATGAAGGATCGGCAACCACAGACGAACGGAGTCGCCCCTTGGCGATCGGGGATTATCTGCGCGCCTTCCGCCGGTTCTGGTGGCTCATCGTCGTCGTCGCCGTGATCGGGGCCGCCGGGGGATACGTGTGGTCACTGGTGGCGTCGCCGAAGTACGCGTCGACCGCGCAGCTGTTCGTCACCACCCAGAGCGGCACCTCGGTGGGTGACGCCTACCAGAACAACCTCTTCTCCCAGGAGCGCGTGAAGTCCTACGCGAGCCTGGCGACGAGCCGCCAGGTCGCGGCGCGTGCGGTCGAGCAGCTGAAGTCGACGATGTCCGCCGACGACCTGCGATCGAAGATCACCGCCGCGCCCGTCCTGAACACGGTCCTGCTGGACGTGACCGCGACCGATGCCGACCCGGTCGCCGCGCAGACCTACGCCAACGCCGTGGCCGACCAGCTCGTGCAGCTCGTCAGCGAGCTCGAGACGTCCCGCCGAGGCGGCACCCCCGCGGCGGGCGCGATCCTCGTCGACGACGCCGACTACCCGTCGTCGGCGTCGGGCCCGTCGCTGGTGACGCGCATCGGACTCGGGGCCGTCGCCGGCCTCGCGCTCGGCGTCATCGCCGTCATCGTCCTCGCCCTCGTCGACACCCGTGTCCGTCGGCGCGAGCGCGTCGAGGACATCGCCGGGTCCCTCGTCCTGGGCGAGCTCGTCGCGGACCCGAACCGCCCCGGTGTCTCCGTCGTGGACCCGGCCGCCGGGGGTGAGCTCGTCGAGCGCACCCGACAACTCGCCACGAACCTGCGCTTCGCCCGCACGGCGGACGGCGCACGTCCGGTGGTGGTGGCCGTCACGAGTCCCACGCACGGCGACGGTCGCTCGACGCTGGCCGTCGACCTCGCCGCGGTGCTCGCCGAGTCGGGCCGGCGCGTCCTGCTCGTCGACGGCGACCTGGTCACCCCGACCCTGGCCGACCGACTGCTCAGCAGCGACCCCGGCGGACGGGGACGTCCGACGCGCGGCCTGTCGACGGTGCTCGTCGGCGACGACACCCTCGACGACGCGGTGATCACGCGGGTCGGTGGCCGTGAGTTCGCGCTGCTGCCCGCAGGACCGGTCCCGACCTCTCGCGGTCAGCTGTGGGGCGGCGATCGCGCCCAGCAGGTGTTCGCCGACCTCGCCGTCCGCTTCGACCACGTCGTCGTCGACACCCCGCCGCTCGGTGTCTGCACCGACGGGGCCGTGGTCGCCGCACTCGGTGACGGTGCCGTGGTGCTCGCCCGCCTCGGCCACACCCGCAGCACCGCCCTGCGCCGTGCCCTGGAGTCGATCGCCACCGCCCACGCCGAGTTCCTCGGCGCGGTGGTGACGAACGCCGGACGCGCACACGACGACGACGCACCCGAGGGTGCCGAGTCGGCCGGTCGTGACGGTCACGTCGAGAACCGATCCGCTCCGCCCGCGGCGTCGAATCGAGGGGGGGACGAACATCGCGGTGGTGCGCATCATCGGGTGGAGGACCCCGACGACGATCCCGTGACCGAAGGCCGCTGACACCATGTCCCCACGCCGCGTATCCCGCCGCCGCACCACCCTCGCGCTCCTCACCGTCGCGACGGTCGTCACGGCGGTGTCGGCATGCGCCACCGGGGAGCCGGCGGCCCCTCCCGGGGACACGCCGTCGGTGACCAGCTTCGCCCCGCCGTTCGGCGGATCGGCCACCGTCCCCGCGCCGAACCTGGGCGGATCCGCGCCGGGGTCGCTCGTGTCGGTCAAACCGCTGGTGGGCAACACCCAGCTGGAGGACGTCGACGCCCGCGTCGAGCGCGTCGTCTACCGGTCGACGTCCGGTGTCGACGGGTCGCGAACCGAGGTCTCGGGTGTGATCGCGATCCCGCCGGGCACGCCCCCGGAGGGCGGTTGGCCGGTCATCGCCTTCGGTCACGGCACCACCGGTGTGCTCGACAAGTGCGCCCCGTCGGACTTCAGCACGCTCGTCGGCAACGGCTCGATGATGGCCAGCATGATTCAGAGCGGCTTCGCGGTGACGCTGCCCGACTTCCAGGGGCTCGGCGTCCGGGGATACCTCAACCCGTTCCTCGACGGCGCCACCTACGGCAACAACATGATCGACTCGGTGCGGGCCGCGCGGAACCTCGACCCGTCCGCGGTGAGCACGAACTGGACGGCGTTCGGCCACTCCCTGGGCGGCCTCGCGGCCTGGGGGGCCGCCGACCGCAATGCCGCCTACGGCGGCGGGTTGTCGTTGAAGGGGACGATGGCGATGGCGCCGCCGGCGGACATGTCCGGCCTCGCCGACGCCGCGCAGGCGGGCACGCTGACCGGGGACCAGCGCGTCGCGCTGATCTTCGCGCTGCAGTCCCTGTCCTGGACGAACCCGACGCTGGACCTCAACCGGTACCGCACGCCGTCGCTGGCCTCGAAGTGGAATCTGCTCCTCGACTGCACCGCGCCCCTCGACGATGTCCTCAAGACGCGTGAGACGGTGACCAACGCCGACCTGAAACCCGACACCCAGGCCGACACCGACCGTCTGCGCGCGCTCCTCGAGCAGTGGGCCGTCCCCAAGAACCCTGTGAGCGGTCCGATGCTGCTCATGTTCGGGACCAAGGACGAACTGGTCGACTGGCAGTGGACCCAGGCGGCCGCGGACAAGGCCTGCCGGATCGGCGGCTTCATCGAGATCGACAAGCGGATGGGCGAGGGCCACGGTGATCTCGAGAGCGATCGCGGTCTGCCCTGGCTGAAGGACCGGATCGCCGGGCAGGCGGCGACCAACACCTGTCCGCCGCGCACGTGAGACCACCCCATCCGGTGCCGTCGCCGGCCGACTACGTCCGCCTGGCCCTGCGCGGCTGGATCCTGATCGTGGCGGTCACCGTGCTGTCCGCCGGAGCCGGGCTCGCGGTGTGGGCGACCGGCGCCACGACGTATTCGTCGCGGGTCGACCTGTTCGCCGTCATCGACGGCCCGTCGAATCCCCGGGCGGCCGCACAGAACGACCTCGGCGGTCGTGCTCGTATCCCGACCTACGCCGACCTGGCGACGTCCCCGGAGGTCGCGGCGAAGGCGAACGAGCTGCTGGGCGGATCCGCACCGGATCTCGCGTCCCATGTCACCGCCACCCAACGCATCGACTCGGCACTGCTGACGGTCGTCGTCGACGCCGACGACCGGGCCGACGCGGAACGGCGGGCGACCGCGGTCGCAGGCGCGCTCGTGGCGGTGTCGCGGCAGTTGGAGAACAACGACGACCTCGGCCCCCAGGCCCAGCTGGTCCCGGTCGGGAGCGCGTATCCCGCTGTCGCCGTGCACTCCTCGCTGGTGCGCGACGTCGGGCTCGCCGCGGCCGTGGGGTTCGTGTGGGGGGTGATCGGGGTGATCGCGCTGGCACTGATCGGCGACCGCGTGATGCACCGTCGTCAGGTCGACACCGTCGTCGCACAGGTCCGGGCCGCCGTCGCGGGACGGGTGTCGTGACACCGCACGACCGGACCGGCCGGGTCGCCGTGCTGGCGCTCGTCCTCCTGGCCGCGCTGGGCTCGCTGGTCGCGTGCGGCCAGGACACCCCGACCCCGCCCACGTCGACCACGTCCGGGGTCCCCATCGACGGGGACTTCTCCGGCACCGGGCCGGGCACACTGCGATCCGCCGAGAGCCTGCCGACCGTCGACCGCAGGGTCACCCGTCTCACCTCGACCGCGGCGCGCATCACCTACGAGTCCACGTCGGGGGTCGACGGGTCGACCGTGCTGGTGTCCGGGACGGTGTTCGCCCCGGTGGGGCCGGCGCCGTCGGGTGGGTGGCCGATCGTGGCCTACGGGCACGGCACCACGGGTGTCCAGCACGAGTGCGCCCCGTCGCTGTCGCCGTCGTTGCTCGGCGCCGCCGACGCGGTCGGCATCCTCGTCAAGGACGGGTACGTCGTGGTGATGCCCGACTACCAGGGTCTCGGCCTCGACGACACCTATCACCCCTACCTCGACGCGGCGACCGTGGGACACAACATGGTCGACGGTGTGCGCGCCGCACGGAAACTCATCCCCGACACCTCGCAGCGCTGGGTCGCGGTCGGGTCGTCGCAGGGTGGGCAGGCCGCGTGGGCCGCGAACGAGGCGGCTGCGCGCGACGACGCCGGACTCGACCTCCTCGGCACCGCGAGCCTGGCGCCTGTCGCCGACATCAGCGGGTTCGCCGACAAGGCGGCCGCCGGAACGCTCACCGAGCAGCAGCTCGGCATCTATCCGTGGATCCTGTGGGCGCAGCAGAAGATGCATCCCGAGCTCGATCTCGACGACTACCGGCGGGGGATCGCGCAGCGGCGCTGGGACGTGCTGACCGCCTGCCAGGGTGATCTCGCCGAGCAGCGGTCCGCCGTGGTGAAGCAGTTGACCCCCGACGACCTGCGGCCCGCGACACCCGCGGCGACCGGCGCGCTGCGCGCGGACCTCCAGCGCATGGCTCTGCCGGCCGGTCGGGCCGCCGCGCCGATGCTGGTCGTGCACGGCGCCAAGGACCAACTGATCGACTCGGCGTGGACCGACGACGCCGTCGGCGCGGCCTGCCGCCGGGGCGACACCGTCGAGAACTACGTGCTGCCAGACGCGGGCCACGACGACATCGACGGGTCGATCGCCATCGCCTGGATCCAGGCACGGTTCCAGGGCTCGCCGCCGCTGAACACCTGCGGCCGGTCGGTCCCGCCGCCGACCGCGCAGGTGCCGGCCGCGTCCGGCCCGGATCAGCAGTGAGGATCGACCACCGACGTCGTGTGGTCGTGCTCGCGGTCGCCGCGGTGGTGGTCGTCGCCGCGATCGTCACGGGCGTCGTCGTCCGGCACGACGACGGCCGGGCCCCGGAGCCCTCGCAGTACCCGTTCGCCCGGATCGGCGGCGGCACACCGGGATCGCTGCTGTCGGCCGAACCCATGTCCGACTTCACGCGGTCGCTCGTCGGGTCGTCGATGCGGTCGGCGCGCGTGACCTACCGGTCGTCGTCCGGGGACACCGGGGCGGCGACGGTGGTGTCCGGTGCCGTCTTCACCCCGCGGACACCGGCACCCGTCGGCGGGTGGCCCGTCATCGCGTTCGCCCACGGGACCACCGGCATCGACACCGCCTGCGCTCCCTCGCTGTCGCCGACGCTCTCGGAGCAGGTCGGGGCGGTCGACGCGTTCGTACGACTGGGGTTCGCCGTCGCCATGCCGGACTACCAGGGCCTCGGGTCGTCCGGCGTTCACCCCTACCTGGACTCCCGCACCGCCGGAATCGACACGATCGACGCCGTGCGGGCACTGCGGGCGACGTTCCCCGACATCTCGAACCGCTGGGCCGCGTACGGCGGATCGCAGGGCGGGGGAGCGACGTGGGCCGCTGCCACCGTCGCCTCACAGCGCGCCCCGGAGCTGTCGCTCGTGGGGGCCGTCGCGATCGCGCCGGCCGCCGACGTCGCCGGACTGGTCGACAAGGCGGTCGCGACCACGCTCACCGCCGATCAGCGCCCCGCATTCCAGGCCGTCGTCGAGTCGCTCGCGCGCCTGCATCCCGACATCGACCGCGACGACTACCGCCGCGGTGCAGCGGCGGCCGGATGGGGCGCCCTGACGGCCTGTTCGGGACCGCTGCTGGATCAGCGGGAGGCGGTCGTCCGATCGCTGCGCGCCGGTGATCTGGCCCCGTCGACCCCGGTCGCCGCCGACCGCGTGCGGTCGCGGCTGCGCGGGTGGGCTCTGCCGCAGGGACCGCTGGTCGCGCCGCTCTACGTCGAGCACGGCGGACGCGACACGTTCATCGACGCGTCCTGGACCCGGTCGGCCGTCGAGCGACAGTGCGTCGACGGCGGCAGTGTGACGTATCGCATGGATCCGGATCGCGGCCACGGCGACATCCCGACGGATGCGGCTTTGCGCTGGTTGGGGGAGCGATTCGGGGACGACGCCCCCACGAATTCGTGTTCCGGCCTGGTGAATTCGAGATGACACGACCCCGGTCAGCTGTTCTTCGCCAAGCGAAGGGTCATGCGCGCTGTTAGGGTCTCGGCCATGCGTACGGAGTTCGAGACCTATGCCCGTCGAGGCCGTCGTCGGGTGCGCGGGTGGGTCCAGCCCGAGGTGTTCGAGCTCGTCAAGGTGCTCGACGCGCAGCAGCGCTCACTCGGCATCCGCGGCGGCGCCGCGGAGATCGGTGTGCACCACGGGCAGCTGCTGATCGGTCTCGACCTGCTCCTGCGTGACGACGAGAAGTCCGTCGCCATCGACATCTTCGAGGACCAGGCACTCAACGTCGACCGGTCCGGTCGAGGGGACCGCGCGCGGTTCGAGTCCAACGTCGCCCGGTTCACCGACCCCGCGCGGGTGGCCGTGCACTCCGGTGACTCCACGCTCGTGTCCCCGGACGACCTGCGGCACATGGTCGGTGGCGACGTGCGACTCTTCAGCGTCGACGGCGGGCACACCGACAACGTCGTGTACTCCGACATGCTCCTGGCCGAGGAGACGCTCACCAAGGGTGGCGTGGTCATCGCCGACGACGTCTTCAACTTCGCCTGGCCCGAGGTGGTGACCGGGACGCTTCGCTACCTCGAGCGTCCGGATGCCCTGCGGCCGTTCGCCATCGGGTACAACAAGGTCTTCTTCGCCGACGCGGAGTTCGCCGATCGCTACGCCGCGGCGATCGCCGAGCGGTACGACAACCGCACGCTCTACCACTTCCGGCGGTCCACCTTCGGCGGGTCGCCGGTCGTGCTTGTGGCCGACGTCGGGCGCAACCCCCGCGAGATCCTCGCGCGCAGCCCGTTGGCCACCGCGGTCTACCGGCGACTGCGCAGCTGACGCGCGCGTCCGGTCACGACATCGACCGGATCGCACCGCGATCCGGCGACCACGTGATCGACCCGCGCTGGAAGTCGACCCGCACCGCACCGCCGCCGACGGGTATCTCGTCGGTCAGTGCCGGGCCCAGGGATCGTGACCACCCGTCCATGACGCCGCCGCCGATCTGGTGGACACCGCCGTCGTCGGTCGCGAACACCGTCGTGCCGTCGGCGAGATCCTGGTGGTCGTCGCCGTAGAGGCCGACCGGGTAGGTGTCGGCGCTGATCGCCGTCAGTGCGATCCGCGGCGTGGTGGTGACGTACCCGCGCGGGGTCAGGTAGACGGCCGCGTCGCGCTGGAACCGTGCCAGCACACCCGATCGCGTCGCGCGGAAGACCGGGCTGACGATCTCGCCACCGTCCGGGTCGAGAGGCGCGTCGGCGAACCGCTGCGCGTCCGGCGAGGGTGACACCCCGGCCCGCGCGTAGTCCGCGACGACGCGCGCGGCCGGCTTGGGTGACCGGTCCGTGCGGATGAGGCCGAAGTTGTCCTCGTCGTCGGGGAGCCCTGTCGCCCTGTCGCGCAACGTGTACCAGAAGACGGGGCCCGCGAAGGGCAACTGCTGCCAGTCGCGCGCGAAACCGGCGATCATGCTCGCCTGGCGGTCGAGCCCGACCGCCGAACTCGGCAGGCCGTACTCGGTCGCCCACAGCTTCTTCCCGCCGTCCCCGTTGTCGTCCATGAGGCGACGCATCTCGGCGATCTGTCGACCCGGCGACTCGGGCACGGTCCAAGCCTCGGCGAGGCCCAGATCGTACTTGTACGGGTGTACCGACAGTGCGTCGAACGAGCCCGCAGCGCCGTCGGCGTACATCTGCCGCAGGAAGTCGACCGGGTCGCCGGTGGTCGCCGTGTCGACGACCGTGCCGAGCGCGCCGGCGACCACCGTCGCGCCGGGGTCGGTCTGCACGATCGCGTCGTGCGCGGCCCGCAGCAGCCGGGTGTAGCGCGCGGGGTCGACGCGAGGCGCGAAGAACACGGAGCTGTTGGGTTCGTTCCACACCTCGTAGGTCGACACCCGACCCCGGTAGCGCTGAGCGACGGTACCGACGAACGTCGACCACTGTCCGACGTCGCGGGGAGCCGCATAGGGCCCGCCGTTCGCGGCCGGGTCACCCGCCCACGGCGGGCTGCCGCCGACGGTGGCCATCACCTGCAGGCCCCGCGCGCGGGCGCCGTCGACGATGTGGTCCACCACCGACCACAGGGAGACCGTCGGACCGGTGGGCTGGATCGCGGCCCAGAACACCGGGAGTCGGATGGCGCCGAGGCCCGCCGCGGCGATCGCGTCGAGATCGGCGTCAGTGGCGGCCGACCCCTGCCAGTAGACCTCCGCGCCCAGCGCGATCCCGAATCCGTGCCCCCGGTCGCCCACGCCGGCCTTCGTCGACGTCGTCGGAGCGCGCTCGGGACCCGACGAACCGCAGGCGGTGAGCCCGATCGCGACCAGCATCACCGCGATCACCGCGAGCAGGCGGCGACGGGACGGGCGGCGCATGGATCGGGCCTTTCGGAAACGGGCAGCGACGTCGGAACAGCCCCCGCCGCGACAGTGAACCACACGCGCGTGCGCGACCGGCCGTGCCGGACGGCCGTCGTGATGCCGACGGGTCCCCGGCCCCCTATGATCCCAGGTGAACACATCAGGGGCGGGCGCGTCGGGGGACGTCGGACTCTGCCGACGCGATTCCAAGGAGCAGGGTCGATGACCGAGCAGCGGGTCGGGGGCGTCGCCTCCGGGGTCCCCGTCGAGGGGGAGCCGTCGCCGGCGTTGCCGACGCCGGCCGCGCGTCGTCACAAGCGCATCCGAGGACTGGACGGTCCGCGTGGTCTCGCGTGCGTCTGCATCCTCGTCGTGCACGTGGCGGGTCACTACTCGGTGCACACGGCCGAGTCGGCCAAGCTGCAGATCCTCGGCCAGGCGCTCATCTTCTTCTTCGCGCTGTCGGGTTTCCTGCTGTACCTGCCGATCCTGCGGGGACTGTTCGCCGACCGTGACCGCCAGCCGGATGTGCGGAGCTTCGTCGTCCACCGGGTGCTCCGGATCATGCCCTGCTACCTCGTGGTGTTCCTGATCGCGAACTTCGTCCTGCAGGCCGTGTTCGTCCGCAACGCGCAGCAGGCGCTCGTCGTCGGCAGCGAGGCGGGCACGGGGATGATCACCGATCCGATCACGTTCCTGGCCAACATCTTCCTCGTGCAGACCTACGTGCCGGGTCTCATCCAGACCGGCATCAACCCGTCGTGGTCGCTGACCCTCGAGTACGCCTTCTACATCAGCCTCCCGCTGGTGGGATGGGGCCTGTTCGCGCTGCGGCGACGTCGCGGCACCTCGCCGTTGGTGCTCGCGATGATCGCGCCCGTGGCGTTCTGCGTCATCGGCGTGGTCGGCACCGTCATCGCCGACGGCATCGCCCGCGCCCAGGGCATCGACGACATCGTCGCGGCCAACTTCGGGCCCAACTGGTCGGCGGTCATCCTGCGCAGTTTCCTCGGCGGCGCACAGACGTTCACGTTCGGCATGATCGCCGCGGTGCTGTTCGTGGCCGTCGAGTCCGGTGTGCTGTCGGCACGGTTCGCGGTGTGGGCGCGTCGGGTGAGCGCGATCCTGCTGCTCCCCGCTCTGCTGGTGATGTTGCTGCTGCTGGTCGCCCCGAGCAATCAGCAGGTCGTCGCGACCTCGCTCGCCAGCGGTCTCATCATCGCGATCATCGTGCTCCCGCTCGCCCACGACGCCCGGTCCCGGATCGCCGAGGTCGTGGACTGGCGCCCCTTCGAGTACCTCGGCCGCATCTCGCTGAGCATGTACCTGTGGCACTTCCCGCTGCTGATGGCGCTGGGGCGCTGGGGCGTGCTCGGTGGCGACACGTGGGCGGGGTTGGGGCGCAACCTGCTGGTCGTGTTCGTCGCGACGGTCGTGTGTTCGTCGATCACGTACCGCTTCGTCGAGAAGCCGGCAATCGACCTCGCGAGGCGGGTCAAGACCCGCTGACGCCGGTCACCCCCGACAGGGCGCGAGACTTCACCGCTGCGCACACGTCATTCGCGTGCGTGAATCCTGGTCTAGTGTCTTCTCATCGAGGCTTCGAGATCTGCAGCGCCCGGTGGCCGGCGGTCGCCACGATCGCTTCTGTGCGCCGCTCGCCGCCGACGGACCGCGGTGGCGCTGACGGCCTCGACCCTCGTCCTGACCGCCGCGTTGAGCGGGTGTTCGACCCCGTTGCCGTCCGACGACACGATCCCGACCGGGGCGACACCGCTCGCCGCGCCCACCCCGCTGGCCCGGGTCGGGGTGAGCGGCGGCACGAATCTCATCGGATCCACCTCGGCGACGATCGACCGCTCGATGCGCGCCATGAACGCCCTCGGCGTCTCCCTGCTCCGCATGGACATCGCCTGGCCCGCGGTCGAACCGGCCGACGGTGTGTGGAACTGGGGCCCGACGGACGCCGTCGTCGACTCCGCTCGGCGCCACGGCATCGAGGTCCTCGGCATCCTCGACTACACGCCCGCGTGGGCGGCGGGGCGTCCGGGACCCATCGCCGAACGGCCCGCGTCGGCGGCCCGGTTCGGTGAGTTCGCCGCCGACGCCGCACGCCATCTCGACGGCCGCGTCGACACCTTCGAGATCTGGAACGAGCCCAACGGCGGCTTCTACTTCCGGCCCGGACCCGACCCGCGTGCCTACACCGCGCTCCTCCGTGCGGCCTACCGGGGGCTGAAGTCGGTCGACCGTGGGATCACCGTGATCGGCGGGGCGATCGCCACCGCCGTGGACAGCGAGATCACCATGAACGGCCTGCGATTCCTGAAGGGCATGTACGCCGCCGGGGCCCGCGGGTACTTCGACGCGCTGTCGGTGCACCCGTACTCCTACCCGGCCTCGTTCAACTCCGACCCGCACGACCCGGACTCCGCGATGCGGATGGTCGCCGACATGTACGCCGTCATGCGCGCGCACGGGGACGGCGGGAAGAAGATGTGGGCCAGCGAGATCGGCTATCCCACGACCGGCGACCTGCCGACCGACCCGCAGGCGCAGGCCCAGGTCGTCGTGCAGTCGGTGGCGCAGTGGTCGCAGCTGTCCTACGCGGGGCCGGTGATCGTCCACGAACTGCGCGACCGACGGTCGGGCAGCTCCGACAAGGAGGACACGTTCGGCATCCTGCACACCGACTTCTCGCCGAAGCCCGCCTACGACCGGTTGCAGACGCTCATCCGACGCGGCGTCGTCGACGACGAGGTGCACCAGCGGGTGGTCGCGGCCGCGTCGACCGGCGACGCCGGGGTCGGTGGCGCGGTGACGCCCTGGTACAGCGAGATGTCGCCGCGGGGGATCCCGGTGGTACGTCAGGAGTACGCCGGCGGCGCCGTCACCTGCGCCCGCGACGACTGCTACGCGTCACCGGAGCCCGTCGTCGACTACCTCGCCGACCAGCGCGCGGTACCGGACGGGCCGTTCGTGGACGGCCGCCAGTCGGCGCGCGGCGTCCGGCCGATGACGGTGTTCTGGACACCGTCGACAGGCGTGCACGGTCTGGCCGGTGACATGCTGGACGCATGGCGACCCGAGTACGGATTCCCGACGACCGACGAGTACGTCGACGGCGACACCCGCGTGGTGCGGTGCGTGGACGCCGTCATGCGTAAACCGTTCGGAGAGCCGGTGCGGGTGCAGGTCTCGTGACCCGCGCGCTCCGGTGGGCGCTCGCGGCCGTCGCGGTCCTCGTGGTCGCCGTGGTGGCGGTGGGCGCGGTCGTGCTGTGGCCCGTCTTCTTCCCCGACGACCCCGACCTCCGTGTGCCGGGTGGGTCGACGCCGGGATCGGTGGTCGCCGCCTCCGACTACGGCGACCTGACCGTCCCCATGAAACTTGTGAAGGCCAAGGGCGCGAGCATCACCTACGTCTCGACCGACCCCGACGGGCGACCGATCCGGGTCACCGGCACTTCGTTCGTGCCCGGCGGGACGCCACCGCAGGGCGGGTGGCCGGTGGTGGCGCTGGCCCACGGCACCACCGGGATCGACGAGGCGTGCGCGCCGTCGCGGTCTCCGGAGCTCGGCGGCCTGCTGACCATCGCGCAGTCGCTCGTCGGCGCGGGATACGCGGTCGCCGTTCCCGACTACCAGGGTCTCGGGGCACCCGGGGTGCACCCCTATCTCGACTCACTGACCGGGGGACGCGACGTCCTCGACGCGGTCCGCGCGACACGCACCGTCTTCGGCTCGGTGTCGCCCCGATGGGCCGGCTACGGGTCGTCGCAGGGCGGCGGCGTGATCTGGGCGGCCAACGAGGAGAGCGCGTCCTACGCGCCCGACCTGCAGCCGCTCGGTGTGGTCGCCGCGGCGCCCGCGGCCGACGTCGTGGGTCTCGTCGACAAGTCCCTGGCGGGCACCCTGACGTCCGACCAGGGTCCGTCGCTGCAGCTGTTCATCGAGGCGGCCGCGCGGTCGCATCCCGACATCGTGCGCGACCAGTACCGCTCGGCCCGCGCGGCACAGCTGTGGGACACGCTGTCGTCGTGCAGCGGTGCCGCCGCCGCGCAACGTCCCGCCGCCATCGCCGCCCTGCGGCCGGGCGACATCATGCCGCGGTCGCCGGAGGCCACCACGCGACTCCGGGATCTGCTCGAGTCGTACGCGTTGCCCAAGCGCACCGCCTCGGCGCCGATGCTCGTCCTGTTCGGTGACGCCGACACCTTCATCGACCCCGCGTGGACGCGGGACGCGGTGCGCCGTGCCTGCGCGCTCGGCGACACGATCGAGTCGTCGGAGCAGCCGGGGAAGGGTCACGCCGACGTCGACATCACCTCCGCGCTGCCGTGGCTGCGGGACCGGTTCGCCGGCGCGCCCGCCCCGTCGAACTGCGTGCGATGACAACGACGTCCGAACCGGGCGGTGAGGCCACCACGACCACGCGCAGCGCCGCCAAGGCCGAGCGGCGCCGTGAACTCCTCACCGCCGCTGCCGCACTCATGGCGCGCCGCGGGTATGCGTCGGTCCGGCTCGAGGACATCGGCGCGGCGGTCGGCGTCAGCGGGCCGGCGATGTACCGGCACTTCGCCAACAAGCAGGACCTCCTGGCGCAGATGCTCACCGAGATCTCCGAGCGTCTCCTCGACGGCGGCACGGCGGTGGTGGCACGCACCGACGACCCCGCGCGGCGGCTCGGCGAACTCGTCGACGTCCATGTGCGGTTCGCGCTGACCGAGCCCGACCTCATCACCGTCCAGTCGCGCGACCTCGCCGCGCTCGACGAGGGCCCGCGCGCCACGGTCCGTCGTCTGCAGCGCCGGTACGTCGACCTGTGGGCCGACACCGTCGTCGACGTGACCGGGGTGGATCGTCGGGTGGGTCTGGCCCGGGCCCACGCCGTGTTCGGGCTCATCAACGCCGCGCCCCGCATGCCCGACCTCGGTGACGAGGTCGCCGCCGCCCAGCTCGCCGCGATGGCGCGCGCGGCCCTCACCGCGGGGTAACGCCGTGACGGGTCGAGACGATGACCATCACGTGCCGCGAGCAGCGGCGATGTCTGCAGGGGGAGGACGTTCGATGACACGGCCCGGCCGCGCGGCGACGACCCGTCGCCTCCGAGGGGTCTCGCGTCGCGACATGTCCGCCGTGGCACGGGCCGAGTTCGTCCAGCCGCGGTCGCAGAAATGGCTCGACCAGTACGCCGCGCGGGTGCGAGTGCTCGACTTCGTCGTGGTGGTCACCGCGGTGATGGTCGCCCTGGTGGCGCGGTTCGGGTACGACCTCGTCCACACCCTGGGCCGGTACCGATGGCCCGCGGTCGCGATCGCGCTGCTCATCGCGGTCGGATGGTTCGTGATGCTGCGGGTGACACAGAGCTCCGACCGCCGCGTCCTGGGCAGCGGACCCACCGAGTACAGCCGCGTCCTCACCGCCACACTCACGACCTTCGGTGTGCTGGCCATCGTCGACCAGTTGTTGGTCCTCAGCGTCGCCCGCGGGTTCCTGGCCGTCGCGTTCCCGCTGGGCGCTGTGCTCCTGGTGTTGTCGCGGTGGCTGATGCGGCGGTACGTCGCCCGGATGCGGCGAGCGGGTCGGTACCTGGAACGGGTGCTGGTGATGGGCGGCATGCGCTCGGCGCAACTGCTGATCGAGCGTCTCGACGCCAACCCCGAACTCGGCTACGAGGTGGTCGGGATGTGCCTGCCGGTCGAGAAGCCGAGCGATCCCGAGATCGTCCAGTCGGGTGGCCGGGTGATCCCGGTGTTCGGCGACTTCTCCGACGCCCGCACCGCCGTCGCCCTGTCGGGTGCGACGACGGTGGCCGTGACATCCGCCGAGGTGCTCGGTCACTCGGCCATGCGGGAACTCTCCTGGGACCTCGAGGGCATGGACGTCGACATGCTCGTGTCGCCGGGCGTCACCGACGTCGCCGGCCCGCGGATGATGGTCCGGCCGGTCGCGGGCCTGCCGCTGCTGCACATCGACAAGCCGGCCTACGAGGGCGCCAACCGCTTCCTCAAGTCCGCCTTCGACCGCACCGTCACCGCCGTGCTGCTCGTGCTGCTGTCACCGGTCATGGTCGCCTGTGCGATCGCGGTGAAGTTGTCGTCGCCGGGACCGGTCTTCTACCGCGGTGAGCGGATCGGCCTGGGCAACGAGCCCTTCCCGATGTGGAAGTTCCGGTCGATGGTGGTCGGTGCCGACCTGCAACGCGCAGCGCTCTCCGACCGCGACAAGGGCAACGACGTGTTGTTCAAGATGGCCGACGACCCGCGCGTCACCCGCGTCGGGCGGGTCCTGCGGCGCTACAGCCTCGACGAGCTCCCGCAGCTGTTCAACGTGATGGGCGGCTCGATGAGCCTCGTCGGACCGCGCCCGCCGCTGCGCGAGGAGGTCGAGACCTACGACCACATCGTCACCCGACGGATGCTGGTCAAGCCCGGCATCACCGGGCTGTGGCAGGTCTCCGGGCGCTCCGACCTCTCGTGGGAGGAGTCGGTGCGTCTCGACCTCACCTACGTCGAGAACTGGTCGATCATGCAGGACATCATCATCCTGTGGCGCACCGCGAAGGCGGTCGTCTCGCGCGACGGCGCCTACTGAGACGACGTCCGGCGGGCCCGTCCGGGCACCGACGGCAGGGCGCAGGTGCGATCCGTCAGATCGGGCGTCGGCGACCGATCGGCGCCCTTCCCGCGCCGTGCACCACCCGCAGCACCAACGCGACAGGGTCGTCGGCGAGGTCGAGTGCGTCCCGGAAGTCGCGGTCGACCACGGCCATCTCCTGGGCCCGGTCCGGGCTGATCGCCTGTCGATCGGCGTCGTCGCGGGCGTGGACGGCGATCGGCTGCGCGACGGATGCGCCGAACCCGGATGCGGTCACCGTGATCCAGACCGACTCGGCGACGTCGCCTGCGCGGGCGAGGTCGTCGACGGACCATCCGGCGGCCGTCACGACGACGAGGGCCGAGGCCGACGCGACCGCCGCCGACGTCGGCGCGCCGAGACCCTGACCGGCACCCCACCGGGCCAGGTGTGCCATCACGTCCGTGCGGGTCAGCAGGGGCAGCATCGCCCGCCCCGCGGCCGGCAGGCCCAGGGCGTCCTCGCCGACCCCCGTCGGTGACGCATCGCCCGGGGGACGCAGCGCCGCCACCTTCTCGGCGTGGACGTCCTGCGCCAGCTGACGGATGCGTTCGTCCTCGCCGAGGACGGCGGCGACACGGTCGATACGCGCACGATCGGTGACGACGCGCACCGTGCCGACATCGCACGAGATCGACTGCAGGGCGGTCACGAGCGCGGTCGGCAACGGTGAGCCGTCACCGGGCGCCCGCGTGCTCCGCCGGGCGAGCATCGCCGCCGCGGTCTCCATCGCGCCGGGTGTCGGTTCGCCGCGGTCGGCCGGGAGGGTGATCCGCGCGGCCTGTCCGTCGATCCGGACGGACGCGGGTCGTCCGCGTCCGGCGGCCGCGACCGCCATGTTGCGTGCGGCGGCGCCCAGGGCGACGGCGGACGCACGTCCCGCGACGTCGCCCCGGGTGACACCGCCTTCGGCCGTGCGGGTGATCTCCACGGTGTCCCCGGATCGCCGGATCGTCCACGGCTGCAGGTTGTACGGCGACGGTGCACGAGCGGCCGCATGGGCGACCGCCTCGACGTCGGCGAGCTGCTGCGCCTCGGCGACCGGGTCGGGATCGGGCACCGCCGGTGGCCGCGTACGGTCTGCCAGCGGGTCGGTGAGGTCGTCGAGACGCGCGTCGAGATCGACCCGGATCCGGCCGGACGGCAACGGATCTCGACGCAGCAGGCGCCGGAGTGCGGTGGCGACCGTCGCGCCCCCGAGGGCGACGTCACCGCCGAGCTGCGGCCACGTGGAGAGGGTGCGGCCGACCTCGAGCACCGAGGCGCCCATCCTCGACGTCAGACGGCCGGCGTCGAGAAGCGTTGCGGCCGCGGCGATCAGGGTCGGCGGGTCGAGGACGCCGCTGAGGTCGACGTCGTCGAGGAGGCCGTGGAACAACGGGCGGTCGGGCTCGTCGTCGAACCGCTCGACGTCCAGGACCCCGCCGTCGCTGGTCTCGCAGAGCACGGGGATGCGCCGGGCCCGGGCCCGCTCGCGCAGCAGCAGCTTCGCCGCGAACGAGTCACACTCCTCCACGACGACATCGAGACCGTCCACGAACGCCTCGACGGTCGACTCGTCGACCGCCGCCGGGAGGATCTCCACGCGCAGGTAGGGATCGATCTCCGCGATGCGGCGTGCGGCGACCACCGCCTTGTTCACCCCGATGTCGAGAACGGTGGCGGGGACGCGGTTGAGGTTGCCCAGGTCCAACTCGTCGAGGTCGGCCAGTCGCAGCGTGCCCGCCAGCCCCTCCAGTGCGATCGTGTGGGCGACGGCGTGCCCGACGCTGAGCCCGACCACGCCGACGACCGTCGACGACGCACGGTGCTGCTCGTCGAGCGTGATCTTGTT
>JAQIJH010000061.1:0-29738 GCA_036946345.1 Gordonia paraffinivorans
GGGGTGCCGTAGAGGCTGCACCACTCGGGCGTCATGCCGTACAGGGTGTGGTCGACGGGCGCGTCCCAGTCGACCTCGATGAGCGGGTCGTAGGACTTGCGTGCCGCCGAGGCGAGCAGACGGCGGGCGACGTCCTCGCGGTCGTTCAGCTTCTGACGGGGGCTCAGCGGCTCCACGGCGACGGTCATGTCGGCGCTCCTTCGCGGGGCGGCGCAGCCGGTGTGACGTGCGCCATCTACCGTTCCACCATGCAGTGTGACACTGACCGTTGTCAAGGTCATGAGACAACAGGCATTGTCTCGGTCCGCGACGGCGCCGGGCGCGCCGATCGGGGTGTCAGACCTTCCGGAACCAGCGCTTGTTCTGGATGCTGTCGACGCGGGGACGCACGTCGACGAGGTAGATCAGCACCGCGACGATGCCGATGATCCCGAGGAAGCTGAGCAGGCCGAAGAACCAGATGAAGAGCGACCCGACCACCAGGATCGACACCCAGATGACCTTCGACTGGCGGTCCACGGCAGGGAACGCGTCGGGCCGTTGCGTGGCGGCGTGCACCAGCGCGAGCAGGGCTGCGGCGCCGCCCACGATGGTGAGGATCAGGACGATGATGTTCTGCCCGTAGGCGAGGAACTGCACGACGTTCACGGGGTCAGCGTAATCGGACACCCGCGCGCACCGACGGACGCCGAACGCACCGCGCCCCCGGCGTGAGCCGGGGGCGCGGTGTGTGTCGGTCGATCAGACGGCGATCAGTTCGCCGACTTCTTGGCCGGGGCCTTCTTGGCCGGGGTCTTCTTCGCCGGGGCCTTCTTGGCGGGCGTCGCCTTCTCGGCCGTCGCCTTCTTCGCCGGCGACTTCTTGGCCGGGGTCTTCTTCGCCGGGGCCTTCTTGGCCGGCTCCTTCAGCTCGTCGAGCTTCGCCGCGGGCGAATCCTTCGAGCCACGGGCCTTCGCCTCGACGGTGCCGGCGGCGCCGGACACCTTGCCCGACGCCAGGTTCGCGAGCTTGGCCGCACGCTCACCGACGGCGCGCGTCTGCGACGAGATGGTGCCCAGCGCGTCCTCGGTCAGGTCGACGGCGTCGTTGTAGGCCTTCTCCGCGCGGGAGACGTTCTCCTGGAACTCCGGCTGCTGACGCAGGCGCTCCACGGTCTCCTCGCCGCGCTCGGCGAGCGAGTTGTAGATGCCGGTCGCGACCTCGATGTAGGCCTCGGCGACCTTCCGCAGTTCCTCGCTGGTGAACCGGGTGCGCAGATCGTCGATGTTCGTACGCAGCTCCTCGATGTTGGTGGGGAGCTCCTCGGGCAGCGACTGGATGCGCTCCCGGGTCCCCTCGATGCGACCGCGCGTCTCCTCGACGCGGGCCTGGGCGGTCTCGGTGGCCGACTCGGCCCGCTCGCGCAGCTGCCCGAGCACCTCGGCGACCTGCTGCAGAGCCAGGTCACCGGCACCGACAGCGGCGTAGATCGGGGTGGCCAGGCCACGCTCGTTCTTGCTCATGGTTCTCCTCGCTTGATCTTCGTGATGTCCGGCCCTGGCGAGGCCGGTGGACGTCATGCTGTGGTCTCGACGGACCCGTTCTCCTTGCGGAACGACTCGTAGATCTCGAGCAACATCTGTTTCTGCCGCTCGGTGATCTGCGAATCCGCCAGCAGTGCGTCGCGCACGGGGCTCGCGGCTCGTTCCTCGAGGATGCCGGCCCGCACGTACAACACTTCGGCCGACACACGCAGACCCTTGGCGATCTGCGCCAGCACATCGGCGGAGGGCTTGCGCAGCCCTCGTTCGATCTGACTGAGGTACGGGTTGCTCACCCCGGCCCGCTCCGCCAACTGGCGCAGCGAGACCTCGGCGGCCACCCGCTGGGACCGGATGAACGAACCGATGTCCTGGGCGGCGTTGACGACACCCTCGACGGCGCGGTTGGCAAGTTCCTCGGCATCGACATCGTCGGACGTCGTGTCGGGATCGTGCGGTTCCGAACCCATCCGTTCCTCCTCTCGATTCCGACCACCACGGTAAACAGCGGTGCTAGCAGATGCAAGCACTCTTGCTAACGCGTTGCCGACGTCACATCACGGCAGGCCTCAGGCGTAGGCGCCCGCGGCGATGTCGGCGAGCAGTCCGCGACCCCGGGGCTCCCATCCCAGCGCCGCCCGGGTGACATCGCTGGAGGCCGCCATGTCGCCGTGCGCGAAGAACGCGCCCACGAACGGCCCGATCTGATCGGCCAGGGTCTCGGCCCCGAACGACTGCGCCGGAACACCTTCCGCGGCCGCGATCGCCTCGGCGATGTCCCGGGTCGCGATGCCCTCCTCGGCCACGGCGTGCAGGATCGCGCCCGGCCCGCCGTGCGCGACGGCGAGCGCGACCAGGCGCGCCGCGTCCTCGCGGTGCACGGCTGCCCAGCGATTGCCGCCGTCACCGGCGTACCCCGAGACACCGTGTCGACGGGCGGCGGCGGTGACCGTGGCGATGAACCCGTGGTCGCCGACACCGTGCACCGTCGGTGCGAAGCGCACGACGATCGGCGTCACGTCCCGGTCGACGAGGTCGAGCACATGGTTCTCCGCGCCACCACGCGGCGACGCCGGCCCGTGGAACGGGGACCGGTCGTCCTCGGTCGCCGGCCGACCCTCCGCGAGTGCCGCGAGGCCACCCGCGATGATCAGCCGTCGCCCGGATCCCGCGAGCACCTCGCCGAAGCACTCGACGGCTGCGCGTTCGGTCGCGAACGCGCGCTCCACGTGCGCCCAGTCGTGCTTCATGCCGAGGTGCACGACGGCGTCGGCCGACTCCGCGCCCGACCGCAGCGACGCCAGGTCGTCGAGATCCCCTCGGAGCGGCGTCCCGCCGAGGTCGCCCACCGCCTGCACCGATAAGTCCGACCGCGCGAGACCGGTCACCTCGTGACCTGCCGCGACCAGCTCCCGCGTGACGGCGGTACCGATCCACCCCGACGCTCCGGTGACGAAGACCTTCATGACGTGCTCCCTCAGTGATGTCTGATACTGACATCGCTGACCGTACGCGCGATGTCAGCATCTGTCATCACCCGCTGACGGGCCCTAGGATCGGCGCCATGGCACGGTGGCAACCCGGCGCGGCCGAGCGCATGCGCGGCGCGGCGCTCGACCTGTTCGTCGAGCGCGGCTACGACGCGACCACCGCCGCCGACATCGCCGCGGCCGCCGGCCTCACCGAGCGGACCTTCTACCGGCACTTCACCGACAAGCGCGAGGTGCTGTTCTGGGGGTCCGACGAGTTCGAGGCCTCCTTCCTCGACCCGATCGATGCCCTGCCCCCGGACGCCCCCGCCATGACGGTGGTGGTCGCCGCGGTCGTCGGGGGCGCCGGCCGGTTCACCCCGGAGCGTCGGGACTTCGCCACGCTGCGTGCCGGCATCGTCGACGCGACACCTCCGCTGCGGGAGCGCGAGCGCGACAAGATGGCGCGGCTCGCCTCGCTCGTCGCACAGCGCCTCATCGGTCGCGGCGTCCCGGCGACCGACGCGCAGTTGGCCGCGCACAGCGGGGTGACGGTGTTCACGACGGCGTTCGCGCGGTGGGTCGCCGGCGACGCCCGGTCACCGGAGGCGTTGTGCGCGGACCTCTTCGACGACCTGGCCCGGCTGACGGGTCAACTGAACAGCAGGACCGAGACGGTGTAGATCGCCAGGCCGGCGAGCGAGCCGACCACGGTGCCGTTGATCCGGATGAACTGCAGATCGCGACCGACCTGCAGTTCGATCTTGCGACTGGTGTCGTCGGCGTCCCATCCACGCACCGTCTCGGTGATCACCGAGATGATCTCGCGGGAGTAGTTCTGCGACACGTGCCGGGCGACCCGGACGGTCCACATGTTCATCTTGTCCTGCAGCACGTCGTCGGCGCTGATGCGCGTGGCGACCCGGATGACGCCGTCGGCGAGGGCGGCGCGCAGGCGACTGTCGGGGTCGTCAAGAGCCTGCTCGAGGACGGCCTTCGCCGCCTTCCACGCCGTCGACGCCGCACCCGCCACCTCGTCGCGGCCGATGAACTCGTCCTTGATCTCCTCGACCCGCGCGATGGTCGCCGGATCGTGCTGGAGGTCGTGCGCGAAGTTCACCGCGAGCTCCCGCAGGGCGCGGCGGATGTCGTGCTCGGGGTCGGCGGCGATCTTGGCCGTGTACTCCACGAGCTCGCGGTGGATCCGCTCGCCGACCAGCATGTTCACGAACTTCGGCGCCCACGCGGGGCCGTCCTTGTCGATGACGCGGTCGATGAGGGGCTGGCTGTCCTCGGCCCACTCGCGAGCCCGCTCGCACAGCATCTGGATGAGGGGTTCCAGACGCTCCTCGTCGATGAGCTGCTCGAGGACCCGCCCGGCGGGCGGGCCCCACTGCGGCTCGGCCATCCACCGCATCCCGGCGACGATGAACGCCTCGACGTCCTCGTCGGCCAGCATCTCCCCGGCGAGCCCGATCGCGCGCGACGCCTCGTCGCTGATGCGCGACGCGTTCGCGGGGTCGGCCAGCCACCGCGACACCCGGTGCGGCAGCTGCAGCTTCTCCACCTGCCCCTCGATCACGGAGGGGGTCATGAAGTTCTCCTCGATGAAGTCACCGAGTTGATCGCCGATCTGGTCCTTCTTGCGACGGATCAGCGCCGTGTGCGGGATCGGCAGGCCGAGCGGCTGCTTGAACAGGGCCGTCACCGCGAACCAGTCGGCGAGCGCCCCGACCATCCCCGCCTCCGACGCCGCACGGACGTATCCGACCCACGCGGCGACGTCGGCGCCGTCGCGTGACTCGAGGTAGCGGGTGACGAGGTAGACGATCGCGGCGAAGGCCAGGAAGCCCGTCGCGACGACCTTCATCCTCCGCAGGTCACGGCGTCGTTGCGCATCCCCTGCGGTGTCGCCGCCGAGACCGGCGATACCCGACGGGGCGGCCTGTCGGTCCGGCAGCGAGGTGGTGGTCACCCGCACAGTCTTACCCGAATCGGGCGTGGTCATCCCCCGGTGTGCCCCGTGCCACCGTCGGGCGGGGGACACCTGTCCGGCGACGGATACGCTGAGACGATGCCGAGCCGTCAGTCCACCGCCGCGGCGGCCCGCGCCGCGATCACGGCGGCGGCCGCGGCGACCAAGGGACTCGAGGCGGCACTGCGCGCCACCGCCGACCCCGCCGAGGGCGGCCTCGTCGACGGGCGCAAGCAACGGTGGCAGCGGCACAAGGAGGCCCGCCGCACCGAGCTGGTGGACGGGACGCTGGCCGCGGTCCGTGAGCACGGGGCCGAGGTGGGCATGGACGAGATCGCCGCCCACATCGGCGTCTCGAAGACCGTGCTGTACCGCTACTTCACGGACAAGAACGACCTCAACACCGCGGCCATGGTGCGGTTCATCGAGACGGTGTTGCTGCCGCGCCTCACCGAGGTGCTGGTCGACGACGTCGACGAGTACACCCTCACCCGCACGGTCATCTGGGTGTACGTCGAGACGATCTCCGACGAGCCGGAGATCTACCAGTTCGTCACCAGCTCGAAGTCGGCGAGTCCCAGCGTCCTGGCCGACTCGGAGAAGCTGATCGCGGAGGTCGTCGCGTTCGCGATGCACGCGCGACTCGGCGATCGGGGCCTGGACACCGACGGGTTCCAGACCTGGTCGTACGCGCTGGTCGGTGGGGTGCAGCTGGCCACGCACTGGTGGATGCAGGATCAGGCCCTCCCGCGGTCGGCTCTCGTCGACCAACTGACGATGCTCGTGTGGACGTCGTTCGTCGGCATCGTCGAGGTCGGCGGCTCCGCGTCGGAGTTCGCGCGCCGGGAGCACCCGTTGCCGCGGTTCCCCACCGACGCCGCGACGCCACCCGCCTGACCGTCCCGCGGGCCACCCCCTCGCTACAGTGCTGCCATGGGCGACGACGACGCCGGCGGCTACACCGGCCCGGCGACGGTGACCGTGGACGGGCGGAGGCCCGTCGAGGTGTCGGTGCAGCTGGTCGGTCACTTCGACCCCGTCGCCGGTCGCTACGCGTGGCAGGGACGCATCCGGGGTCTCGCCGACGCGCCGTCCGTCGCTGCCGGCACGCCGGTACGGGTCGAGACCCCGCACGGGGTCGGTGAGGGCACCCTGTCGGCGCAGGACGTGTTCGGTGGCCATGTCGTCACCGGGGTGTCCGCACCGCCGTTCGCCCAACTGCCCGACGACGTCGACCGGTGACCGACCCGACCGCCCCCGTCGCCCTCGTGACAGGGGGAGCCGGCGGGGTGGGCCGCGGTGTGGTGAGCGCCCTCGCGGCCGCCGGCTGGACGGTGTGGTTCACCGGGCGCGGGGGCACCTCCCCCGACGACCGCCTCGGTCGGCTCGCGGCACGGGTGACCGCCGGGGGCGGCGACGCCCGCCCCGTGACGTGCGACCACACCGACGACGCCGCGGTGGCCGCGGTGGTCGCCCGGGTTGTCACCGAGACCGGTCGCCTCGACCTGCTGGTGAACGCCGTGTGGGCGGCGCCGGACGGGTTCGGCGGGTTCGACACGCCCTTCTGGGAACGGCCGGTGACCGACTGGCGGCCTCTCGTGGACGTCGGCCTCCGCGCCCACTACGTCGCGTCGGTCCACGCCGCTCGCGTCATGGTCGACGCGGGACGCGGACTCATCGTGCACATCTCGTCGTTCGGATCGCGGGGGCACCTGCACTCCGTGCTCTACGGGGTGGCCAAGACGGCTCTGGACAAGATGGCGGCGGACATGGCCGTGGAGTTACGGGGCACCGGCGTCAGCGCGATCAGCCTGTGGCTCGGGGTGATCCGCACGCGCATGCTCCTGGCGTCGGGGCTGACCGAGTTCGCGGGCTTCCCGCTCGACCGCGCCGAGGACCCGACGTTCGTCGGACGTGTCGTGGACGCGCTCGCCCGCGACCCGGCGATCGCGGACCTGAGCGGGGCGACGCTGATCTCGGCCGAGGAGGGCCGCGCCCGCGGCATCACCAACGACGATGGGACACAACCCGACTCCCACCGGGACGCATTCGGCGGCGGTGGCCTGTTCGGACCCGGCGGGACGGCCACGACAGTAGGGTGAGCCGATGTCCTCCGGCGACGCCCCCCTGTCCGTCGACATCCTGCGTGCGTCCGCGATGGGACCGATCGCCGATGTCGATCCCCGGGACACACCGGGTTTCGACGGCGGCAAGTCCGCGGGCAAGGCGATCCGGAAGGCACGCGGCGAGGTCCTCGCCGACCTCCAGGAGCGGCTGTACGCCCACGGCCGCAGCGGTGACCCGCGGTCGGTGCTGCTCGTCCTGCAGGGGATGGACACCTCCGGCAAGGGCGGCATCGTCCGCCACGTGATGGGGATGGTCGACCCGCAGGGGGTCAGCCACGCCTCGTTCGGCAAGCCCACCGACGAGGAACTGGCGCACCACTTCCTCTGGCGCATCCGGAAGAAGCTGCCCGCGGCGGGACAGATCGGCGTGTTCGACCGCTCGCACTACGAGGACGTGCTCGTCGTGCGTGTGCACGACCTCGTCCCCCACGACGTCTGGGCGTCCCGGTACGACACGATCACCGAGTTCGAGCACGAGCTGGTCGGCACCGAGACGACCGTCGTCAAGGTGTTCCTGCACATCTCCCGCGACGAGCAGCGCGACCGGCTCGCCCGTCGGCTCGACCGGCCCGACAAGTACTGGAAGTACAACCCGGGCGACGTCGACGAACGGCGCTTCTGGTCGGCATACCAGGAGGCGTATCAGGCCGTCCTCGACCGCACCGACACCGACGAGGCGCCCTGGTACGTGGTGCCCGCCGACCACAAGTGGTTCGCTCGACTGGCCGTCACCGAGATCCTCATCGCCGCGTTGTCTCCGCTCGACCTGCGCTGGCCCGCACCCGATTTCGACGTCGAGGTGGAGAAGAAGCGACTGGCCGAGAGCTGAGCCCGCGGCACCACCAGCGGGCCGACCACGAGTCCGGTCACCAGCGCGGTGAGATGGCCGAGGTTCGTCACCCCGGGATCGACGACGAACGCCAGGGACGCCACGGCGACGACCACCGCGACGAACGCGCGGCGATGCGCCGGCGACACGTACTGCGCCGCGCCACCCACGAAGGCCATCAGCGCGTAGCTGACCCCGATGTCGCGCATCGTCATCTGTGACGAGGAGGCGTCACCGAGAGCGATGGCCACCCACAACGCTCCCTGGCTCACCGCCGTCCCGACGAGGTGACCTGCGAGACCGAGCACGGCCCACCTCCGCAGACCCAGGCGGCGTTCCATCGGGATGACCACGATGGCGAACATCGCGGCATAGGGCAGCCACCACGCGCCGTCGAGCCAGCCGAGACTGGCCACCAGCACCGTGACCGGGTCCGACCCGAGATGCCGCAGATCGGTCGACGAGTTCTCCAGCCAGGCGGCGACCTGCTCGGTGGTGCCGACGTGCTGCAGGACGGTCGTCACCAACAGCAGCGCCAACCACGCACACGACGCGGGTGCGGCGCGGACCACGCGGAGGAGACGCTCGATCATGACCCCACGGTGACGCGCAGCCCGCCGTGTCGGCTGGACGCTCGCTGTGAGGTCGCTGCGGACCCCGGCTCAGTTCTCCGACGCGGCGAGCAGCCGACGACGCTGCCGACGGGCGGCGGCGACCATGTTGCGCAACGACGGCTCGAGCTGCCAGTAGTGGCGGGTCTTGAGGCCGCCGTCGGGGTTGACCCACAGACGTTCCGGGTCGATGGCCTGCACCGCGCGCTGGATGCGCTCGTCGATCTCGTCGATGTCGGGGATGGCCGCGCTGCGGCTCTCGTAGACACCGGGGCCGACCCCACGCTGGATGGGCGTGCCGGAGTTCACGAGCTGGTCCAGCACCCAGTCGATCGACCGCGTGGCGACGATCGACGTCACGTCGGCGTCGAGGGCGTCGAACGCCTCGACCACCTGCGCGATGCTCGAGTAGCCGAGGTGCGTGTGGATCTGGGTCTCGGGCTTGGCCCCGCCGACCGCGAGCTTGAACGCCGCGACGGCCCAGTCGAGGTAGCCCTCACGCCCGCGCTCACGCAGCGGCAGGAGCTCGCGGATCGACGGCTCGTCGACCTGGATGATCTTGATGCCGGCACGTTCGAGGTCGGCGACCTCGTCGCGGATGGCCAGCGCGAGCTGCTCCGCCGACTCGTAGAGCGGCTGGTCCTGCCGCACGAACGACCGCGCGAGCATCGTGACCGGACCGGTGAGGATCCCCTTGACCGGCTTGTCGGTGAGTGACTGCGCGTAGGTGATCCACTCGACCGTCATCGGGCCCTTGCGCTTGATGTCGCCGTACATGATCGGCGGTCGCACGCACCGTGAGCCGTACACCTGCACCCACCCCATCTGGGTGGCAACGTAGCCGTCCATCAGCTCCGCGAAGTACTGGATCATGTCGTTGCGCTCGGGTTCGCCGTGCACCAGCACGTCGAGGCCGATGTCCTCCTGCAGCGCGACGACGCGGGCGATCTCGGCCTTGACCTCGTTGGCGTAGTCCTCCCACGACAGACGGCCCTGGCCGTAGTCGTAGCGCGCCTTGCGCATCTCGGCGGTCTGCGGGAACGAGCCGAGCGTGCAGGTCGGCACCGGCGGCAGACCCAGCACCGCGTCCTGCGCCGCCTTGCGGTCGGCGTACGGAACCCGCTCCCGCTGATCGGGTCGGATGTTCGCGACACGCTGCCGCACATCGTGTTTCAGCTTGAAGTGCACCGAGGTCGGACGCGTGTACCAGTGCTCGGGGGCGCCGTTGGTGACGGCCTTCGCCAACGCGACGACCTCGCCCACCTTCTGCTTGGCGAACGACAGCCGGTCGGCGACGTCGCCGGGGATGTCGGGCTCGATGAGCTTGTCGACGGGGACGTGCATCAGCGAGCACGAGGTCGACACGACGACGTCGGGGATCTCCTTCTTGATCGCGAGGAGGTAGTCGAGCTTGCCGCCCTTCGCCGCCTTCCACACGTTGCGGCCGTCGATGACACCCGCGTAGAGGCGCTTGCGCCGCAGGCCCGGGATCGCCGCGAGCTGCGCTGCGCTCATCGGCGCGCTGATGAGGTCGAGCCCGATCGCCTCGACGCGCGTGGCGGCCAACGCCGGCAGCGCCGGACCGAGGTCGCCGTACTGCCCGGTCACCAGCAGCCGCGGTCGCGACGCCACCCCGGACAGCCGGTCGTAGACGCGGGCCAGCAGCTGGATCTCCTCGACCGTGCGGTCGAGGGTGAACGCCGGCTCGTCGAGCTGGACGCACTTGGCGCCCTGCTTGTACAGCGCGTCGAACAGCTGCAGGTAGACCTCGACGAGTTCGTCGACCCGGTCGATCGGGGCGAAACCCTCCGGCGCGTCCGGCCCGGCCTTCGACAGCAGCAGCAGGCTCAACGGCCCGTGCACGACGGGCCGCAGTTCGATGCCCTCCGCCTTCGCCCGCGCGTGCTCGTCGAGCAGGGCGTCGGCGTTCAGCGTGAAGGTGGTGGCGGGGCTGATCTCGGGCTGACGGTAGTGGTAGTTCGTCCCGAAGTACTTGATCAGCTCCAGCGGCGGGAAGTCGGGCTTGCCGCGCGCCATCGCGAAGTAGAACTCGAGCGGCTCCAGGCTGTCCTGCAGCGGCCGGAAGCGTTCGGGGAACGCGCCGAACAGGAGTGCGTCGTCGAGGACGTGGTCGTAGAACGAGAAGATGTTGCCCGGCACCTGTTCGAGGCCCATGGCGGCCAGTTCGCGCCAGGTGTCGTCCTGCAGCTCCTGCCCGACTGCCTTCAGCTCGGCGAGCGAGGTGCCGCGGTGCCAGTGGTCCTCCAGCGCCCGCTTCAGTTCCCGTCGGGCACCGATCCGGGGATAGCCCAGGATCGACGACCCGTACTCGACCGCATCCGACGCGCTGGTCATCGACACACCTTCCTCGCGAACTGTTCTGGCCTCATCCGTCGACCGCCCGCTGCGGTGGCGGGCTCACGCCCGCCACCGTCGGAGTCAGCGTGCCGCAGCCGCGGCGTCGGCGTAGGGGTAGAAGCCGTGTCCGGCCTTCTTGCCCAGGCGGCCGGCCTCGACCATGCGCAGCAGCAGCGGCGGCGGCGAGTACAGCGGCTCCTTGAACTCCTCGTACATCTTGTCCGCGATCGCCTTCACCGTGTCGAGTCCGACGAGGTCGGTGAGCTTGAGCGGGCCCATCGGGTGGGCACAACCGAGCACCATGGCCTTGTCGATGTCCTCGACGGTCGCGAAACCGCTCTCGACCATCCGGATGGCCGAGAGCAGGTACGGCACCAGGAGCGCGTTGACGACGAAGCCGGAGCGGTCGGTGGAACGGACCACCTGCTTGCCCAGCACGTCGGCCGCGAACTGCTCGGCGCGTGCGGTGACGTCGGAGGAGGTCATCAGGGTCGTGATGAGCTCGACGAGTGGGAGGACCGGCACTGGGTTGAAGAAGTGCATGCCGACGACGCGGTTCGCGTTCTCGGTGGCCATGCCGAGCTTCATGATCGGGATGGACGACGTGTTCGACGCCAGTACCGCGGTCGGGTCGGTGACGACCTTGTCGAGCTCCTTGAAGATCGCGGTCTTGACGGCCTCGTCCTCGACGACGGCCTCGCACACCATCTGGCGGTCGGCGAAGTCGCCGAGGTCGGAGGTGAACCGCAGACGCCATGACGCCTGCTCACGCTCGCGCTCGGTCAGCTTGCCGCTGCTGACACCGCGGTCGAGGGACCGCAGGATGCGCGACCGGCCGGCGGCGGCCAGCTCGCGCGTGGACTCGTAGACCAGGACGTCGGTGTGGGCACGGGCGCACACCTCGGCGATCCCGGCCCCCATCTGACCGGCACCGATGATGCCGACCCGCGAGATCTTATCGCTTGCCATGGATGGCTCCTCGACTCGAGAAATCGTTGTGTTGCTGGGGTTTACCCGTGCCGCGAGATGCCGCGACACAAGACTGTCACATCGGGCGCCGATACGGATCGGGGTGGGCACGACGAGTGTCGTACCCACCCCATGTCCGTCTCAGGTCACCGCGAGATCAGTGGACGGTCGACTGCTTGCAGGTCGACCTCAGTGGAACTGACCCTCTTCGGTGGAGCCCTTGAGGGCGGTGGTGGAGCTGGTCGGGTCGACCGTGGTGGCGATCGAGTCGAAGTAGCCCGCACCGACCTCGCGCTGGTGCTTCACGGCGGTGAAGCCACGCTCCTCGGCGGCCTTGAACTCGCGGTTCTGCAGGTCGACGAAGGCGGTCATCTGCTCGCGGGCGTAGCCGTACGCCAGGTCGAACATGCCGTAGTTGAGCGAGTGGAAGCCCGCCAGGGTGATGAACTGGAAGGTGAAGCCCATCGCGCCGAGCTCGTTCTGGAACTTCGCGATCGTCGAGTCGTCGAGGTGCTTGCTCCAGTTGAAGGACGGGCTGCAGTTGTAGGACAGCAGCTGGTCCGGGTACTCCGCCTTGACGGCCTCGGCGAACTTGCGCGCGAGCTCGAGGTCGGGGGTGCCGGTCTCCATCCAGATGAGGTCGGCGTAGGGCGCGTAGGACTTCGCACGCTCGATGCACGGCTCGATGCCGTTCTTCACGTGGTAGTAGCCCTCGGCGGTGCGCTCACCGGTGACGAACTGCTTGTCGCGGTCGTCGACGTCGGAGGTGATGAGGGTCGCGGCCTCGGCGTCGGTACGCGCGATGACGACGGTGGGGACACCGGCGACGTCGGCGGCCAGACGGGCCGAGTTCAGGGTGCGGACGTGCTGCTGGGTCGGGATGAGCACCTTGCCACCGAGGTGACCGCACTTCTTCTCCGACGCGAGCTGGTCCTCCCAGTGGGTGCCGGCGGCACCCGCGGCGATCATCGCCTTCTGCAGCTCGTAGACGTTCAGCGCGCCACCGAAGCCGGCCTCGCCGTCGGCGACGATCGGCACGAGCCAGTTGTCGATGGAGTCGTCACCCTCGACGCGCGAGATCTCGTCGGCGCGCAGCAGGGCGTTGTTGATACGACGCACCACGTTCGGCACCGAGTTGGCCGGGTAGAGCGACTGGTCGGGGTAGGTGTGGCCGGAGAGGTTCGCGTCACCGGCGACCTGCCACCCCGAGAGGTAGACGGCCTTCAGGCCGGCGCGCACCTGCTGCACGGCCTGGTTGCCGGTGAGGGCGCCCAGGGCGTTGATGTAGCTGCCGTCACCCTTGGTGACGCCGTCCCACAGGATCTCCGCGCCGCGGCGGGCGAGGGTGTGCTCCTCGACGACCGAGCCCTGGAGCTCGGCGACCTGCTCGGCGGTGTAGTCACGCTTGACGTTCTTCCAACGGGGGTTGGTGTCCCAGTCCTGCTGGATCTCCGCAGCCGTCCTCGGCTTGCCGACGTTGCTCATCTGCACTCCAGTTTTCTCGTTGCCGACGCTGTGTCGGCGGCTTCTCACAGGCGCGGCCGCGGCTCGTCGGGCCGGGCGCGGGCGGTGTGCCCGGTGCCCCGACCCGGTGAACGGTTCCCGGTTTCGCAACCGCTCGACGTCGGGTCCGCGGCGCCTGCACAGAGAGTGCCACACCCCAAACGTGCTGGTCCACACCTCGCCGATGCCACATTCGGCCACATCGCGGCGCGCTTTTGCAAAGCTTGCGAAGATGGGTGTGTGAAAGAACCGGACCCCGAGGGCCAAAAAGTACGCGCGTACTGCGTCGATGGACCCGACCGGACACATGCCACCGCGGGCACCCCGGACCGGCGCCGGGGAACGGCGGCCGCTCCCGCGTCGTCGCAGAGTGGCCACAGTCACACCCGCCCGCGCGTCGGGACCGGACGAACCGGGTCCTCCCCGCGACGTAGCCTGGCCACCGTGGGCAGGACCTTCGTCGGATCCCGGGTGCGGCAGCTCCGGTCCGACCGCGGGCTGTCGCAGGTCGCGCTCGCCCAGACACTGGGGATCTCGCCCTCGTACCTCAACCAGATCGAACACGACGCCCGGCCGCTCACCGACCCGGTGCTGGTGAAGATCAGCGACGCCTTCGGTCTCGACGCGGAGTTCTTCGACTCGCAGGACGACGTCCGCCTGGTCGCGGAGGTGCGCGAGGTCCTCATGGACCCCGACGTGGAGTCGTCCGCGGACGTCGCGTCCACCGCCGCCGACGTCGTGCGCACCCATCCCGACGTCGCGCGAGCGATGGTCACCCTGCACCGCCGGTACCGCACCACCACCGACCAGCTCGCCGCGGTCACCGACGACCGCGGCGACGGGTCGATGCGGGGGTCGATCACCGCGCCGCACGAGGAAGTCCGCGACTTCTTCTACCGGCGCCACAACTACCTGCACGAGCTCGACACCGCGGCCGAGGACATGACCACCCGCATGCGGATGCACTCCGGTGACGTCCGCCGCGAGATCTTCGACCGGCTCGAGACCGTCCACGGCATCAACATCGTCCGCCGGGTCGACATGGGCGACACCCTGCTGCACCGCTACGACCCCGAAGCCAGACGCCTGGAGATCTCACGCCACCTGTCGGCCGGTCAGCGGACCTTCAAGCTCGCGACCGAGCTGGCCTACCTCGAGTTCGGCGACCTCATGGACGGTCTGGCCGAGGAGGGCAACTTCACAAGCGGCGAGGCGCAGAGCCTGGCACGGCTGGGCCTCGCCAACTACGCGGCCGCGGCCATGGTGTTGCCCTACGGGCAGTTCCACGGCGCGGCCGAGGACTTCCGGTACGACATCGAGCGCCTGTCGGCGTTCTACCAGGTGTCCTACGAGACGGTCTGCCACCGACTCTCGACGCTGCAGCGCCCGGACCTGCGGGGCGTCCCCTTCTCGTTCGTGCGCGTCGACCGCGCCGGCAACATGTCGAAACGTCAGTCGGCCACGGGTTTCCACTTCTCGTCGTCCGGCGGCACGTGTCCCCTGTGGAACGTCTACGAGACGTTCGCGTCACCGGGCAAGATCCTCACGCAGATCGCGCAGATGCCCGACGGGCGCGACTACCTGTGGGTCGCGCGGACCGTCGAGCGCCGGGCCGCCCGCTTCGGCCAGCCCGGCAAGACCTTCGCGATCGGCCTCGGGTGCGAGCTCCGGCACGCGGGTCGGCTCGTCTACGCCGACGGTCTCGAGATCGGCCCGCAGGCGCGCGTCACGCCGATCGGGGCCGGCTGCCGCGTCTGCGAACGGTCGAACTGTGCCCAGCGCGCGTTCCCCGCACTGGGGGCGACCCTGCAGATCTCCGAGCACCGCAGCACCATCTCGCCCTATCTGGTCGACTGACCCCGAAAGGCCCTCGATGACCCCCCGCATCCCGCCCGGTCACCTCCGCGAACTCGGTCCCGTGAACTGGGCGTTCTGCCGCGCCGCCTCCCGTGTGGTCGGCGTCCCCGACATGCACATCTTCTCGACGCTCGGCCGGACCGGCGGACTCTTCCGTGGGTGGCTGCACCACTCCGCGCGGCTCATGCCGTTCGGTCCGCTCAGCCGGGTCGACACCGAGATGGTGATCATCCGCGTGGCCACCCTGCGTGCCTGTGACTACGAGCTCGACCACCACCTGCGCATCGGTCGCCGGGTCGGGATCGACGACACCCTCGCCGCGCAGATCCAGACCGGTCCCGACGCCCTCGATTCCGAACGGTCCCGGGTCATCCTCACCGCCGTCGACGAGCTGATTGCCGACCGCGACATCTCCGACCCCACCTGGGACACCCTGAGTCGCCACCTCACCGAGCGGGAGCGCATCGGGCTGCTCCTGCTCGTCGGCAACTACGACTCGCTGGCCACCACCATCTCCACCCTGCGCATCGAGCGGGATCGGTGACCGACCCGGCGGTGCGCGACGCCGTCCGTGACCTGCTGACGGTTCCCGTCCGCGACGAGTCGGCCGGCTACCTCGACCTGCTGGAACCAGAGCGGTCGGGGAGGTCTCCGAGCCAGCGTCTGATGGAGAACCCGGTGTTCGCGGCCGTCTACGAGCGCGCCTGGCGACCCGTGTTCACCCGCCTGTTCTCCCTCGGCGGGACGTCGACGTTGGTCGCCGGACGCGCGCTGACCGACCGTCTCGGCCGTCCCGGAGACCGGCGCGTCCTCGACGTCGCCTGCGGGCCCGGCAACTTCACCGACCGCTTCGCCCGCGACCTCACCGGCGACGGCTTCTGCGTCGGCCTCGACTTCTCCACCCCGATGCTCACCCGCGCCGTCGCCGACAACGACGCGCCCCGCGCGGTCTACGTCCGCGGTGACGCGCACCGTCTCCCCTTCCCCGACGGCTCCTTCGACAGCGTCTGCTGTCTGGCCGCGCTCTACCTGATCGGCGACCCCCTGCGCGTGGTCGACGAGATGGTCCGGGTGGTCGCGCCCGGCGGGGAGGTCGCGGTGTTCACCTCGGTGCAGACGGCGTTGTCGTCGCTCCCGGGCACCCGGCAGGCGTTGGGGCTCGGCGGGTTCCGGATCTTCGGTCGCGACGAGATCACCGATCGCCTGGTCGTCGCCGGCATGCGTGACGTGCGGCAGCAGATCACCGGCCAGGGCCAGTACGTCGTCGCCCGGGCGCCCGATCGGACCTGAGACGGGTTCTTCTCGACGTGGCCGCACGTCGCGCGACGGCCCGAGGCTCTCGTCGACCGGGAAGTTACGTCGTTCGACGGACAGTACAGACGTCAAGCGGCACTATCATCACAGCGGTGCCGATCTCGATTGTCATCCCCGCCTTCAACGAAGGCGACGGAATCCGTGACTGCCTCGACCGCGTGAGCGCACAGGGCCCCGACGTCGCCGAGATCGTCGTCGTGGACAACAACAGCACCGACGACACCGCCGACCACATCCGTTCTGCCGCAGCGAGAGACGACAGGATCACCCTCGTCGGCGAGAGACGGGCCGGTGTCGCGTATGCGCGGTACACCGGGTTCGCGAACGCGTCGCACGACCTCATCGGGAGCGTCGACTGCGACACCGTCCTCGGTGCCGGATGGGCCGAGGCGATCACCCGGGTCATGAACGCCCACCCCGAGGTCGCGGCCGGCACGGGACCGATGGTCTTCCACGACCTCCCGTTCCAGGGGCCGTACCGCCGTCGCGGTGAGCGACTGCAGGCCAAGGCCCGATCGGCACTGGCCGACGGGAAGCCGATGCGGGTGGCCGCCCTCTCCGGGGCGAACTCCGTCCTGCGCGCCTCGGTGTGGAAGGAGATCGAGGAGGACGTCAGTCGTCGCTCGGACCTGTTCGAGGATCTCGACCGCAGCCTGCTGCTGCACGCCCGCGGCCACGACACGGTGCTGATCCCCGGGATGACGGCGACGGTCTCGGGCCGCCGTCTCCTCTCCGGACCGGCCTCGTTCATCCGGTACGCGGCGTGCGGACCGAGAACCTATGCCCACCACGGCAAGTGGGGTATGGCCGTACTCGCCACCGCGGCGAACACGCTGATCTTCGTCCGCACCATGGCGCTGTTGCCGGTCAACCGCGCCTGGGACCCCGACCGCGGACGGTTCTCGCTGCGCCGAATCCTGGGGCGGGGCATCGTGATCCGCGACTCCCCGATCGGCTGAGGCTCAGAGGCCCCGATAGTCGCGCACCGACATCCGCGCGCCGTGCCGCTCCGGGCGGACGCCGTACAGCTCGATGAGGCGGACCACCCGGTAGCGCTGCCCTCGGTAGGGCTCGAGCAACTCCAGCATCCCGGCGTCGTCGACGGGTCGCCCGATGAGCGTCTGCCCCACCGTCTTGCAGATGTGGTAGTCGCCGACGGGCACGACGTCGGGGTCTCCGAGGGCGCGGCAGCGCACCTCGGACTCGGTCCAGCGGCCCACGCCGTGCAGTGTGCGCAGGTGCTCGTGGTGGCGTTCGACGTCGAACGCGACACCCCGGCGGATGGTCCGCATCCGGACCGGTTCGGCGCCCGCGAGATGCCACTCCCAGGACGGGATCGACGCCCAGTCGTGCTGGGGCGGGCACACGGACATGTCGGGGGCGCCCGGAGCCGGTTCACCGAAGCGCCGCACCAGATGTCGCCAGGCGCGCCACGCCTCCTTGCCGACGACCTTCTGCTCCAACACGGCGGGGACGAACGCCTCCCAGACGCGATCGGTCCGCCCGAGCCGGATACCCGAGTGCTCTCCGCGGCGCATCAGCTCCGCGACGACGGGGTCGCGCGCGACGAGCGCCGACGGGTCGTCGTCGGCACCGAGCAGCGAGGGCAGGTGGTCGAGCAGCCACCCGGCGCCCGGTCCCCAACCGTGGCCGGTCACGACACCCGCGCGACGCGTGATGGCCAGCGTCCCCGGTCCGTCCGGGGTGTGACTGGTCCGCCACACCGACCCGTCCGGGCGGATGCGGTGGGTCGGGTCGGACCCGCCGCGCTTGTGCAGCGCCAGGGTCCGACGGATGTCGAGCGGGAACGACGGCGTCCACTCGCGGACGCGGTCGGCCCCGTCGATCACCGGCGTCAGAGGTTGATCATGTGGCCGATCGCGCCGTGGAAGGTCTCCTGCATCGCCTCGGACATGGTCGGGTGCGTGTGCACGTTCCGCGCCAGCTCCTTGGCGGTGAGGTCCCACTTCTGCGCGAGCGTCAGCTGCGGCAGCATCTCGGACACGTTGTCGCCCACCAGGTGCGCGCCCAGCAGTTCGTCGTTCTTCGTGTCGGTGATCAGCTTGACGAAGCCACCGGGCTCGCCCAGACCCTGCGCCTTGCCGTTCGCGGTGAACGGGAACTGGGTCGCCTTCACCTCGTGACCCTCGTCCTTCGCCTGCTGCTCGGTGAGTCCGAACGACGCGACCTGCGGCTGACAGAAGGTGGCGCGCGGCATCATCCGGTAGTCACCGAGCGGCATGGTCTCGGCGCCGGCGATGGTCTCGGCCGCCACGACGCCCTGCGCCTCGGCGACGTGGGCGAGCATCAGCTTGGCGGTGACGTCACCGATCGCGTAGATGCCGTCGACGTTGGTGCGCATGAACTCGTCGATCGCGATGGCGCCGCGTTCGGTCAGCTCGACGCCGGTCTTGTCGAGGCCGAAGCCCTCGACGCGCGGGGCGAAACCGACGCTCATCATCACCTTGTCGACGGTGACCGAGTCGTCGTTGCCCTTGGCGTCGGTGTAGGACACGACGACCTGCGAGCCCTGGTCGTCGACCTTGTTCACCTTGGTCGACGTGAGGATCTTCACGCCCAGCTTCTTGTACTGCTTGGCGAGTTCCTTGGAGGAGTCGGCGTCCTCGTTGGGCAGTACGCGGTCGAGGAACTCGATGATCGTGACGTCGACGCCGTAGTTGGCCAGGACGTAGCCGAACTCCATGCCGATGGCCCCGGCACCGACGATCACGATCGACTCCGGCAGCTCGCGCGTGAGGATCTGCGACTCGTAGGTGACCACGTTGTCCGACAGCTCGACGCCCGGCAGCAGCTTCACGTACGAGCCGGTGTCGATGATGACGTTGTCGAACGTGACCTCGCGGTCGTCGCCGACGACGATGGTCGTGGCGTCGGTGAACACGCCGTATCCGTCGATCTCGGTGATCTTGTTCTTCTTCATCAGGAAGTGGACGCCCTTGACGATCCCCTCCGAGACCTTGCGGCTGCGGTCGAACGCGGCGCCGAAGTCGAAGGACACCTCACCGGAGATCCCGAAGGTCTTCGCCTGGGTGTGGAAGATGTGGGCGAGCTCGGCGTTGCGCAGCAGCGCCTTCGACGGGATGCACCCGACGTTCAGACAGACACCTCCCCAGTACTTCTCCTCGATGACGGCGACCTTCTGGCCGAGTTGGGCGCACCGGATCGCGGCGACGTACCCACCCGGACCTGCGCCGAGGACAACTGTGTCGAAGTGTTCAGCCACGTCGCTCAGCCTACGTTGCGGCACCCTGCGGACGCAGGCGGGATCGCGCACGGCGAACAGGGCCGGGAGCGCCATTTCTAGAACACGTTCTCGTTCGTGGGTTAGCGTCGACGGATGGCCGTCTCCCCCTTCAGCCCGGCGCGGCTCGGACCCCTCACGCTGCGCAACCGCCTCATCAAGTGCGCCACGTTCGAGGGCCGCACACCCGACGCTCTCGTCACCGACGACCTGGTCGACTTCCACCGCGAGATCGCCGCCGGCGGGGTCGCGCTGACCACCGTCGCCTACCTCGCGATCAGCCCCGAGGGACGCACCGACCGTCACCAGATCTGGCTGCGCCGGGACGCCGCGCCCGGCCTGCGGCGCCTCACCGACGCCGTCCACGCCGAGGGGGCTCTGGTCGCGGCGCAGATCGGACACGCGGGGCCGGTCGCCAACCCGCTGTCGAACCGCGCGCGGGCCCTCGCCCCGTCGCGCATCCCCGCCCCGATGGGCGTCGCGCCGTCGTCGATGGCGGTGTGCCGGCGCCCGTCCACCGAGGAGATCGCGGGTCTCATGCGGACCGCGCGGCACGGCGCGCGCATCGCCGTCGACAGCGGCTTCGACGCGCTCGAGATCCACCTCGGCCACAACTACCTCGCGAGCAGCTTCCTGAGTCCACTGCTCAACCGCCGCAAGGACGCCTACGGCGGGTCCGTGGTCGCCCGCGCGCGGTTCGCGCGCGAGATGGTCGCCGCCGTCCGGGAGGAGGTGGGTGACTCCGTCGCGGTCTGGGCGAAGCTGAACATGTACGACGGGGTGCCCGGCGGTCTGATGCCGGACGAGGCGTGCACCGTCGCGCAGTTGCTCGAGAGCGACGGCCACCTCGACGCGATCGAGCCGACGGCCGGCAGCTCGCTGCTGAACCCGATGTACCTGTTCCACGGGGACGCGCCCCGCGCGGAGTTCGCGGCGACGTTCCACGGTGTGCTGCGGTGGGGCCTGAAGGCGGCCGGGCCGTTCTTCCTCAAGAGGTACCCCTACCGGCCCGCCTACCTGCTGCCACTCGCACAGCAGCTGCGGGAGGCGGTGTCGATGCCTCTGATCCTGCTCGGCGGCGTCACCGACCGCTCATCGATGGACCTGGCCCTCGCGCAGGGATTCGACTTCGTCGCCATGGGCCGCGCCCTGCTCCGCGAGCCGGATCTGCCGCTGCGCATCGAGGCCGACCCCTCGACGACCTCGAAGTGCATCCACTGCAACCGGTGCATGCCGACCATCTACACGAGGACCCGCTGCCCGTTGCGACCCGAGACCCGGCCGCTCGTCGAGGAGAACACGACAATCACCGCGTAAGCCCCGCGCGGCTGGCGACGCCGCGTGCGCCGGGCGCACACTCGGGGCCGTGATCCGCCCGCTGACCGTCGAGACCGCCCTCACGACAGGCCATCTCGACCTCGTCACCACGGCGGTCTGCATCGTCGTGCTGGCCGCGTACTGGTGGGCATGGCGACGGTCCGACGTGACCCTCGGGCGCGGCGTGGTGTTCACGCTGCTCGGTGTCGGGGTGTGGGCTCGTCGCGACCGCGAGCTCCGTCGGCGCCTACGCCGACACGCTCTTCTGGGTCCGCGCGCTGCAGGTGGTGCTGCTGCTGCTCGTCGCGCCGTTCGGACTCGCGCTCGGCATGCCGCTGACCGTCCTACGCGACGCGTGCTCGACACGCGGTCGTGCCCGCTTCGACCACGTCCTCGGCTCACGCGCCGCCCGCGCGGTGACGCATCCCGCGGTCACCTCCGGCGTCATCCTCGTGACGCCGTGGCTCTTCTACCTGACGCCCTGGTACACCGCGGTGCTGCGGGGGAGACGCCCTCGACGTGCTCACCCGGATGCTGTTCCTCGTCGTCGGGCTCGGCTACTTCGTGACACGACTCCAACTCGACCCCGTGCCGCATCGCCCGCCCGCAGTCGCTGTCGCTGCTGATCACCCTGGTCGAGACGATCGGCGACGGACTGCTGGGCGTGGTGATCTGGCAGGGACCCGACATCGCCCACGCCTACTACGCCGCGCTGGATCGCAACTGGGGCCCGTCGCTGCGCACCGATCAGATCATCGGCGCCGGCGTGCTGTGGGTCCTCGGCGACGTGGTGGGCCTGCCTTTCCTGCTCGCACTGTTCGGACGGTTCCGCGCGGAGCAGGAGACGGCCGCCGCCGAGGTCGACGCGGCGCTCGACGAGGCCGCACGCGACAGCGCAGCATCGCAGGAGGGCGCCGACGTCGAGCCCGCTCCCGCCGGCCTGTGGTGGGAGGCCGACCCCGAACTGCGGCGCCGCTTCGGACGCTGATCGACGCACTGCCACAATCGAGCAGGTGACCGACACGACGACCTCCGCCCCGACCACGCCCGACACCGGCGACGACCCGTACGTGTGGCTGGAGGACGTGACCGGCGAGGACGCGCTCGAGTGGGTCCGTCGGCACAACCAGCCGACGGTCGACGCCCTGACCGGGTCGCAGCGCTTCGCCGAGCTGGAGGCGGGCGCCCTCGAGGTGCTCGACACCGACGAGCGGATCCCCTACGTCCGACGCCGCGGCGAGTTCCTCTACAACTTCTGGCGCGACGCGACCAACGTCCGAGGACTCTGGCGTCGGACCACGATGGAGTCCTACCGCACCGAGAGCCCGGACTGGGACGTCCTGATCGACCTCGACGAGGTCGCGCGCGTCGACGGCGAGAACTGGGTGTGGCAGGGCGCGACCGTGCTGCCGCACAGCTGGGACCGCGCTCTCGTCTCCCTGTCCCGCGGTGGCGCCGACGCCGCCGTCGTCCGCGAGTTCGACCTCGTCACCCGTGCCTGGGTCGAGCCGGACGGACCGGACGCGGGTTTCACACTGCCCGAGGCCAAGTCGGACATCGGGTGGATCGACCGCGACACCGTGTTCGTCGGCACCGACTTCGGCGTCCACGACGACGGCGCACCGTCGCTCACCGATTCCGGCTACCCACGGGTGGTGAAGCGGTGGCGCCGCGGGACACCGCTCGACGCCGCAGAGGTCGTCTACGCCGGTGCGACCTCGGATGTCGCCGTGCAGGTCAGCCACGATCACACACCCGGCCACGAACGGGATTTCGCCGTACGCGCCGTCGACTTCTTCCACCAGCAGACCGTCGAGCTGCGCCCGGACGGACCCGTGACCGTGACCGTGCCCGACGACAGTCACACGCTGGTCCGCCGCGACTGGCTGCTGGTCCTCACGCGATCGGCGTGGGACCGCGACGACGTCTCGTACCCGGCAGGGACACTGGTCGTCTTCGACTACGACGGATTCCTGGCCGGGACGGCGTCGGGAACGGTGCTGTTCGCCCCCGATCCGCACACCAGCCTGCAGGACGTGCGCTGCACGGCAACACATCTCGTGCTGGTCACGCTGCACGACGTGCAGACCCGGGTGCACACGCTCACGATCGGCTCCTGGGACCACGGGGAGATCGCCGGTCTGCCCGAGCTGGCCACCATCTCGGTGATCGACACCGACCCGGACGAGAGCGACGAGATCTTCCTGTCGGCGAGCAGCTACACCACGCCGCCGAGCCTGCTGCACGGCACGAGCCACGGCCCGGTCTCGGTGCTCAAGCAGACGCCCGCGTTCTTCGACGCCGCCGGGATCTCGGCGTCGCAGTTCTTCGCCACCTCCGACGACGGCACCGCCATCCCCTACTTCGTCGTCCGCCGTGACGACGTGACCCAGGGCCCGGCGCTGCTCTACGGCTACGGCGGTTTCGAGATCTCGCAGACCCCCGGTTACGCGGCCATCGCCGCCCGCAGCTGGGTGACCCGCGGCGGCGTCTACGTCGTCGCCAACATCCGCGGTGGCGGCGAGTACGGGCCGGAGTGGCACACGCAGGCACTGAAGGCCGGTCGCCACCTCGCCTACGAGGACTTCGCGGCGGTCGCCCGCGACCTCGTCGCGCGGGGCATCACGACGCACGAGCAGCTCGCCGCGCAGGGCGGGTCGAACGGTGGCCTCCTCATGGGCGTGATGACCACCAGCTACCCGGAGTTGTTCGGCGCCATCGTGTGTCAGGTACCGCTGCTCGACATGCGTCGCTACCACCTCCTGCTCGCAGGTGCGTCCTGGGTGGCGGAGTACGGCGACCCCGACGATCCCGAACAGTGGTCGTTCATCCGTGAGTACTCGCCGTACCAGCGGGTGCGCGCCGACGTCGACTACCCCGCGTTGCTGGTCACGACGTCGACCCGTGACGACCGCGTCCACCCGGGGCACGCGCGCAAGTTCACCGCCCGACTCGAGGAGCTGGGCCACGCGGTCCGCTACTACGAGAACATCGAGGGCGGACACGGCGGCGCCGCGGACAACCGTCAGGCCGCGTTCAAGTCCGCGCTGGCCTACGAGTTCCTGTGGCAGACGGTGGGTTCGGTGTCAGCGACGTCGCTCGAGGACAAGTGACCCGAGGATCCCGATCGCGATCACCGCGACGCCGACGCCACCGGTGATCAGCGCGGTGTGCTGAAGGTCGTCGCCGGCGCGGTCGAGGATGATGCGCGCCACCTGACGCGGCGACGAGTCGGCGCCCGAGAACTCGTCGAGGGCCCGATCGCGCAGGACGCCGGTCGCACCCCAGCTGACCGCGCCCGCGATGACGGCGCCGACGCCCAGCATCGCCAGCGTGAACCCGCGTCGCCGTGCGATCACGAGAGCGAGCAGTCCCGCGACGACTGCGACGGCCAACGCCAGCCAGGCGGTGCGGGTGACCTGGTCGCCGGTCGTGGCGTAGCGACCGGCCTCGAGTCCGCTGCGTTGCGACTCCCCCAGCGGGATGCGGATGGGGCCGTCGACGCGGATCGACGACGGCAACCCGAACCGCTGGACGACCCGGTTCACCATCGCGGTCAGGTCGAGCTCCAGCACGTTCGAGCGCTGCTCGTCGGTACCGGGCTCGGTGAACAGGAAGTCGTGCTGCTGCCCCAGGACGTCGGCGAAGTCCGGCGGGAAGAGGTCACTGCGGGTGTACTGCCGCGTCGCGGGCGCCACCAGGATCTCCGGCGCCGACGTCTGGTCCGTGATCTGCCGGGTCAACTCGTCGGCGATGAGGTCCTGGATCTGGCGGTCATGGGCCATCGGCTCGACGAAGGACACGAAGCCCGCGCGGTCGACGATGCGCTCCTGGGTCCACAGTGCGGGCAACGCCACCACCATGGCCACGATCGCGACGAGGACGGCGAGACCGGAACCAAACGTACGCACCCGGCCCACGCTACCCAGCGTTCCGCGGAACGCTCGGCAGGCCTACTCCCCCAGCAGGTCGCGGGCCCGGCCGACGATGAGCGGGTCCGGGGTGCCGACGATCTCGTCGTCCTTGCCGTCGTAGTCGAACAGGCTGAGCACGTGGCGCATCGCGTTGACGCGGGCGCGCTTCTTGTCGTTGCTCTTCACCACGGTCCACGGGGCGAGGTCGGTGTCGGTGGCGCCGAACATCTCCTCCTTCGCCGCGGTGTACCGACCCCACTTGTCCAGCGACGCCAGGTCCATCGGCGAGAGCTTCCACTGCCGGACCGGGTCGACCTGGCGGATCGCGAACCGCGTGCGCTGCTCCAGCGCGGTCACCGAGAACCAGAACTTGACGAGGTGGATGCCGTCGTCGATGAGCATCTGCTCGAACAGCGGGACCTGTCGGATGAACCGCTCGTGCTGGGCGTCGCTGCAGAAACCCATCACCCGCTCGACACCGGCCCGGTTGTACCAACTGCGGTCGAACAGCACCAGCTCGCCCGCGGCGGGCAGCTGCGAGACGTAGCGCTGGAAGTACCACTGGGTGGACTCGCGCTCCGACGGCTTCTCCAACGCGACGACGCGGGCGCCGCGCGGGTTGAGGTGCTCCATGAACCGCTTGATGGTCCCGCCCTTGCCCGCCGCGTCGCGCCCCTCGAACAGGATCACGTGCCGCGCGCCGGTCTCCTTGGACCACTTCTGCAGCTTGAGCAGTTCGATCTGCAGGAGGCGCTTCTCGCGCTCGTACTCGTGCCGGGACATGCGCTCGTCGTACGGGTAGTCCTCGCGCCAGGTGTCGACGACCGCGTGGTCGCGGCTGACGATCAACCGGGGGTCGTCGTCGTCGCTGTCGTCGACGGTGAACGCCGACGTGTCGGTGAGGTCGACGACACGCGCGAGTTCCTCACGTCCGACGGTGCGGCTCAGGTCGACGAGGTCCGTCCGCGGTGCATCGATCAGTTCGCTCACGCGCGTGAATCTAGGACCCCCAGGCGACGCGGCGGTTGCGCGCGGGTGAACGCCTCGCTCAGCGCACGCTGTTGTTCAGGAAGTTCCGTCCGGTGCCGATGCAGTACTTGCCGGTGACGCTGTCGTAGGCGGCGGCGAAACCGCCCGAGCAGCGGACGCCGTCCGGGCCGGCGTAGGTCGACCCACCGATCCCGGCGATCGCGACGGTCAGGCCACCGTTGCGTGCCTGGGACAGCGCGAACCCACCGGGACCGAGCGTCACCGAGTAGGCCGTCGAGTTGTTGCTGGCGCCTGCCAGGGCCGTCCCACCGGGAGCGGTGTTGTAGGCGTTGGCATGTCCGCGGTTCGCCGCTGCCCCGATCGCGCTCCCGGCGCCCGACCGGTCCTCGCCGTGGGCCGACGAGGTGGCGTCGGACTTCGCCCCGCACGATCCGTCGCCGACCACACGGTTGACCGTGTTCGCTCCGACGGTGTCGCAGACGAGCGGCGCAGCCGACGCCCCGCCGGCACCGATGGTCCCGAGCACGCCCATGGCGCCCGCGCCGATGACACCGACGACGGCCGCGCGGAGTGCGACACGACGACGGACGGACTGACCGGAATGCCCGAACATGAACCACCTCAATGAATCTCGATGCGACCGACGGACCACCGTCAGGGACAGATGAACAGTACCCGCGTCACGGCAGCGTCGAGGTGGGGACACGCATCGATCCGGTCACGACCGTGCGGGGGTCACGAGGCGCGGCGCTTCGCCTCCGCGGTCAGCCCCTTCTTGGCGGTGTCGAGGGCCTTCTTCTGGCCCTGCTTGACGACGAGACCGGGCAGCTTGATCTTCAGGTCGACCTCGAGCTCGAAGTCGACATGGCAAGAGTCCGCGGACTTCTCGGTCACCGTGTACTTGCCCTTCTGGGACTTGAGCTGGTCGCTCTCCACCAGCTGCCAGGCACAGCTCGTGTCGGTCCAGGAGTACTCGAGCACCTCGTTGTCGGTGACACCCGACATGCTGACCTGGAGCTTGACCTTCTTCGGACGACCCTCGTCGTCGGTCTCGAGGATCTCCGCGCTCTTGTGCGGACCCGACCAGTCGGGGAGTGACTCCACGTCGAGGAGGATCTCCATGATGACGGAGGCGGGCGCGTCGACGTCGAAGTCGGTGGTTCCGTGGACAGCCATGCGAGGAAACTACCCCGTGCCCGTCGGGCGCCCACGCGGAATCGCGCGTCCCGCCGCGGTCGCTACTCGCGGTCCTCGAGGCGCAGCGGCCACGCCTCGTCGGGGATGTCGTGGATGGTGCACGGCTGATCCGCGGCGGTGAACCACCCGCGGAAGTGCATGATCTCGCCGAGGGTCACGTTGCGCACCGTTGCATCGAGCCGGAAGCGTTGCTCCTCGTCGTCCCACTCCTCCACGTAGCGCATCGAGGTGGAGAAGAGTCCGCGCATGCCCAGCTTCATCCCGCGGCTCAGCATCTGCATGGGCGCGCTCTCCAACACGAGCGACCCGCCCCGCCGACCCGTGCGGTGAGCGGGATGAGCATGTCGGGGCCGTCGCCGAAGTAGTCGACGAGGCCGCCGGAACCGTTGACCAGAAGGGAGTGCAGCCGCTGCTCGCCGGTGGAGTAGGCGAAGCGACGGATCACCGCGAGGTTCTCACGACCCCGCTCGTCGCGGTAGCAGTAGTTGTCCATGAAGAAGGGGACCAGTCGGCTGGTCGTCGTCGGCATGACGTTGCGGCGGCGGAACATCCGCAGCACCGGTGGTGTCAGCTTCGACGTGCAGTAGACCGACTCGACGATGCCGCTCGTCACCTGGGCGATCCCCGACGTGGAGTCGACGCCGTAGCGCCACTGGATGTTGGGGTGCAGGTTCTCGAAGTCGCTGCCCAGCGCAGCGCGGTACACGGGGGTCATGCGGCATCCCCGGCCCGGCGCGACATGGTTGTGCAATCTACTACCGCCCCCGACGCCCCGGAAGTCACTCGTGCACCACTGACACCGCACGCATGCCGCGGCCCGCGCGGAATGACGCCCCCGGCGGGGATGTTGTCCCGCCACATGAACGCAACCGTCGTCGCCACCGCCTTCGGCGGACCCGAGGTCCTCGACGTCCGTGACCTGGACGTGCCCGATCCCGCCCAGGGTGAGGTCGTCGTGGACTTCCACGCGATCGGGGTCAACCCGATCGAGTACAAGACCTACAGCGGCGCGATGGGGTCCGACGAGTCCGCGCTCCCCATGCGCCTCGGCAACGAGGGTGCCGGTGTGATCGTCGCCGTCGGGCCCGACACCTTCGGTCCGGCCGGTCCGCTCTCCGTCGGGGACGAGGTGGTCGTGTTCCGGGGCGTCGGCACCTATTCGGCGCGCAGCGTGCAGCCGGCGTCGGCGGTCGTGCCCAAGCCGACAGGACTGTCGTGGGAGGTGGCTGCCGGGCTGTTGCTGACCGCGTCCACCGCGCACGACGGGCTCGAGGTCGTCGGCATCACCGCCGACGACACGCTGCTCGTCCATGGTGCGAGTGGAGCCGTCGGTCTCGCGGTGGTGCAGCTGGCACGGATCGCGGGCGCCCGGGTCATCGGGACCGCGCGGTCGGAGAACCACGACTTCCTGCGGGAGATCGGCGCCGAGCCCGTCGTCTACGGCGACGGCCTGCTCGAGCGGGTCCGCGAGCTCGCGCCCGGTGGCGTCACCGTCGCCTTCGACGCGGTCGGCACCGACGAGGCCGTCGACGTCTCGCTCGCACTGGTCGAGGACCGCAGTCGGGTCGTCACCATCGCGGCGTTCCAGCGAGCACGATCGGACGGCTTCCGCAGCATCGGCGGCGGCGATCCCGAGAGCAGCCGTCGGCGCGACGCCGCGCGCAGCGATCTCCTCGCCCTCGCCGCCGACGGGCGTCTGCGCAACCCGGTCGCGAAGACGTTCGCGCTGACCGACGTCGCAGCGGCGCACACCGAGCTGCAGCGGTCGCACCCGATCGGCAAATTCGTCCTCCTTCCCTGACCGTCGGCCCGGTACGTTCGCCGCAGGGGCATCACGGCCCGCCGACACCCGGGAGATCCATGCCGCTCACCGAGCAGCTCCAGGCGAAACCCGACCACGGCTACGTCTTCACCACCGCGTGGCCTGTGCGCACCAGCGACATGAACGAGAGCGAGGTGCTCGGCGCCGACTCGGTGGCCCGGTACCTGCAGGAGGCGGGCGCGCTGCACCTGGCCGACGGCGATGCGCTCGCCGACCACCAGTTCTGGATCGCGCGACGCACGGTGATCGACATGATCGAGCCGATCAGGTGGCCGGACACCGTGACGGTGTCGCGCTGGTGTTCGGCACTGTCGAACCGCTGGTGCGACATGCGCGTCCGCATCGAGGGGGAGAACGGCGGGTTGATCGAGACCGTCGGCTTCTGGATCAACATCAACATCGAGACCCGCGGTATCGGCCGCATGAGCGACCACGTCATCGAGCGGCTGTCCACCACCGCCGACGACACCCGCCTGCGGTGGAAGCCGTCGATCCGGGAACCGATGCCGCCCGAGTCCGACCGCACGTTCCAGATCCGCCGTACCGACACCGACCGGTTCGGGCACGTCACCAACGCCATCTACTGGCAGATGGTGGCCGAGGTGTACCCCGAGGTCGCCGAGCTCATCGGGGGTCCGCACCGGCTCGTCGTCGAGTTCGACACCCCGATCATGGTCGGTGAGGAGGTCCACATCACGACGGCCC
>JAQIJH010000062.1:0-21355 GCA_036946345.1 Gordonia paraffinivorans
CTGCACGTGCTTCGACGCACCGGGTGCGGTCGTCTCGAGCACCCACAGCGATCCGGAGGTGAGTGCCCAGCCGAAGACGAACACCAAGAAGCCTTGCATGTGGTGGCGCGCGGCGCCCTCGCGTCCCTTCACGCCGAAGGTGAAGGCACGGTTGGCCGCCGTGTTGAACACCGCCGTGACGAGCAGCGCGACGAAGTTCGCGGCCTGTGCCCCCATCAGGGGATGCAGGAGCAGGTACAGCACCGCGAACGCGACGGTCGAGATGACGCCGATCACGGCGAAGCGGACCAGCTGCCCGACCATCCCCCGGGGCACGCCGGCCACCTGCGGATCGTCGAACCGGTTGCGGCCCAGCGTACGTCGCAGATCGGCCACGGGGAGGTCACCCTTCGCGAGGGCGCGTCCGACGCGCCAGCAGCCCTGCAGGTCCTTCATCGCGGTGTCGACGATGTCGACCTTGGAGTTGGGGTCGTCGACCCAGTCGACGGGGACCTCGGCGATACGCAGACCCACACGCTCGGCCAGCACCAGCACCTCGGTGTCGAAGAACCAGCCGGTGTCGGCGACGTAGGGCAGCAACGCCTTCGCGACGTCGCCGCGCATCGCCTTGAAGCCGCACTGTGCGTCGGAGAACTTCGCACCCATCGTGGTGCGCAGGATCAGGTTGTAGCTGCGGGAGATGAACTCGCGCTTGGCGCCTCGGACCACCCGCGACGACCGGGACAGCCGGGATCCGATGGCGACGTCGGAGTGCCCCGACAGCAGCGGGGCCACCAGCGGCATGAGGGCGTTCAGGTCGGTGGACAGGTCGACGTCGCAGTAGGCGACGACGGTGGCGTCGCTCGCGGTCCACGTCGCGTTCAGCGCGCGGCCCCGGCCCTTCTGGTCGAGGTGCACGACGCGGACGCAGTCCATCGTCTGCGCGAGCTCCACCGCGACGGCCAGCGTGGAGTCGGTGCTGGCGTTGTCGGCGATGGTGATGCGGGCCGAGTACGGCACACGGGTCCGCAGATGCTCGGCGAGGCGTTCCACGCACGACGCGAGGTCGGCCTCCTCGTTGTAGACCGGCACCACGACGTCGAGCGCCGGGGTCCTCGGGGTGCGGTCGTGGACGACCGTCATCGCGGGGGCGCCGGCCCCGTCGGGACGCGGTGCCCCGGACGACCGGTCGATGGTGTCTGCTGTCATGACGCAGACTCTCGTTCCCGCCGCTGACGTGCCTCTGCGGGCAGACTGTCAGGTTCCTGTGAGCGCTCTCGTGCTCGGTGCTACTCCGCGGTGTGTGCGTCCTCGCCGGCGGCACGCAGCGCCGCGCGAATCCTCTCGGCGGCGTCGTCGAGCGCGGCGGGGTCGGGGTCCTTCTCCGCCTGCGCCAGGTCGAACGTCTCCAGCGAGTGGGCCGGGAACACGTGGATGTGCAGGTGCGGGACCTCGAGGCCGGCGATGAGCAGACCCATCCGAGGCGCGTCGAAGGCGTCGCGGGGTGGCGCGGCCGATCGTCTGCGCGACCGTGGTGAGGTGGGCGAACACGCCGGTGTCGACCTGCTCCCAGTGGTCGATCTCCTCGCGGGGCACCACGAGGACGTGTCCGGGGGTGACGGGGTTGATCGTCAGGAAGGCGACCGCCGTGTCGTCCTTCCACACGAACCGCCCCGGGATGTCGCCGTCGATGATCATGGAGAAGACCGATGCCATGGGGCGATCGTAACGGCGGTCCGGGCGCGGTCAGTCGGTGCGCGGGATGCGGACCCAGAAGGTCGCGCCGCCGCCGGGGGTGTCCTCGACGCCGACGCGTCCGCCGTGTGCGTCGACGATGGCCGCGACGATCGACAGCCCGAGGCCGCTCCCACCGGGGGCGCCGCCACGGAAGCGCGACGAGTCACCGCGGTAGAAGCGTTCGAACACCCGCTTCCGGTCCTCGGGGCCCAGCCCGGGACCGGTGTCGACCACCTCGACCAGTGCCCACGACTCCTCGGTGCCGACCCGCGTCACGATCGACGCCTCGTCGGGGGTGTGCCGGATCGCGTTGGTCAGCAGGTTGCTCATCACCTGGGTGAGTCGCGGTGCGTCACCGATCACCATGGGGACGCCGGGTCCGTCGATGATCTCGACGGAGATCTCCCGCCGCGGCGCCGTCGCCCGGGCGCTGTGCACGGCGTCGGACGCGAGCGAGAGCAGGTCGACCGGTGCACGCTCCAACGGTCGCTGCGCGTCGAGCCTCGCCAACATGAGGAGTTCCTCGACGAGCAGCCCCATGCGCCCTGCCTCGTGTTCGATCCGCGACATCAACTGGTCGGTGTCGGTCATCGCGCCCTGTCGGTACAGCTCGGAGAAACCGCGGATCGACGTGAGCGGTGTGCGGAGCTCGTGGCTGGCGTCGGCCACGAACCGGCGCATCAGGTCCTCCGAGGCGCGGGCCTGCCCCTCCGACGCCGCGGTGGCCGCGAACGCCGTCTGGATCTGGTGGAGCATCGCGTTCAGCGACATCGCGAGGCTGCCGACCTCGGTGTTCGGCGCCGACTCGGGAACCCGGTGGTCGAGGTCGCCCGACGCGATCTTCTCCGCCGTCTCCTCCACCCGGCGCAGCGGCCGGAGACTCGTGCGGACGAGCACGTACCCCAACCCGCCGACGACCACCATCACCGCGAGGCCGATCCCGAGCTGCAACCAGATGAGTCGCTGCACGGTGTCGTCCACGTCGGTGAGTTTCACCGCGACGACGGAGGTGCCGTACTCGTTCACGGTCTTCACCGCTCGCCATCGGGTCGAGGACCCGTCGGCGGACCCCACTGTCCGCGGGGTGTCGGCGAGCCGCGACAGGTCGTCGACGGCGGGGCTGCCGCCGACGTCGTTGATGGTGAACTCGCCGCCGTCGGGCCGGATGACGCGGATCCAGTAGGGCGACGGCGGCCGACGCTCGTCCTGCGGCGGCCCGATGCGATCGGACCCGCGCGGACGGGCCCAGCCGTCGGCGGCACCCATCAGTGCGTTGTCGGTGCGGTCGACGAGACGGTTCTCCATCGCCGACGTCACCGACACCCCGGACACGAGCAGTCCGACGGCGAGCACCACCATCATCAGCGCCACCAAGGACACCCGGAGCGGGATGCCCCGACGGCGTCGGGTCTCGCCGGACGTCCCCGGCGCGATGAGCGCGGGAGCGGTCACCGCGGCTCGCGCATCACGTACCCCACGCCCCGTAGGGTGTGGATGAGGCGCTTCTCGCCGGTGTCGACCTTGCGACGCAGGTAGGAGACGTAGGACTCGACGACGTTGACCTCGCCGCCGAAGTCGTAGTTCCACACGTGGTCGAGGATGCGCGGCTTCGACAGCACCGTGCCGGCGTTGATCATGAAGTACCGCAGCAGGGTGAACTCCGTCGGGGACAGCGCCACCAGCTCACCGTTCTTCCACACCTCGTGCGTGTCGTCGTCGAGCTCGATGTCGGCGAACGTGATCCGGCTCGGTTCGGGCTCCTTCTCGCCGAACCCGCTGCGTCGCAGGATGACCCGCAGCCGAGCGACGACCTCCTCGAGGCTGAACGGTTTCGTGACGTAGTCGTCGCCGCCGATGGTGAGCCCGGTGATCTTGTCCTCCATGGAGTCCCGGGCGGTGAGGAACAGGGCGGGCGCGTCGACGCCGTCGGCGCGGAGTCGACGGAGCAGCCCGAACCCGTCCATCCCGGGCATCATCACGTCGAGCACGAGGGCGTCGGGGCGGAACGACCGTGCCTTGTCGATCGCGGCGGGCCCGTTGGCCGCCGTCGCGACGTCGAAGTTCTGGAACTTCAGCGAGACCGACAGCAGCTCGAGGATGTTGGGCTCGTCGTCGACGACGAGGACCCGGGCACCGGAATCAGACATGCTGCCACCTTCCGTCGCCGTGCTGGGCCGAGCCTGCGAGGAACCTGGACGGTTCCTGTGAACGCTCACCAGGGTCGCACGCTGCCGCTCCCGTCAGAAGAGCGTCGGCTCACCGAACCCCGCGACTCCCTCCGCGGCCAGGATCGACCGTTTGGTCGCGACCCCGCCCGGAGCGGAGAACCCGCCGATCTCCGTGCCGGCGCCCAGGACCCGGTGACACGGTATGACGATCGGGAACGGGTTGCGGCCGAGCGCACGGCCCACGGCCTGTGCCGCTCCCGGCGCACCCACCCGAGTGGCCACGTCGCCGTAGGTCAGCACGGACCCGCGGGGGATGGCGCGCAGCACGTCGTACACGCGGCGGTCGAAGTCGGGGAGGGCGCCGTCGGCGACCGCCACGTCCGCGAGGTCGACGTCGTGTCCCGCCAGCAGGGCGGCCATGCGGTCGGCGACGTCGACGATGCGCTCCGGGGGGTCGGCCACCGGTGCGTCCAGGTGGGCGACGACGGAGGCGGCATCCCGGTCGGGCAGGGCGACCGCGGTGACCCGACCCGCGTCGTCCCACGCGACCCCGCACGGCCCGAGGACGGTGTCGACGACACAACACCCGACCGAGGTCGTCACCGCGGGACGACCTTCATGAACGGGGCCGGGTATCCCGGTGTGGCCTTCACCGCGCCCAGCCACGCCGCCATCTCGTCGGCACGACGACGCGCTCGGGCTTCTGCGCGCCGGGAGAGCTCCTCGAGGAGGTGCAGCCCGACGCCGCCGTCGGGCTCGCGATACCACCCGCCGACGATCCGCCCGTCCCACCACACCGTCTGTCCGCCGTTCCCGTTGCGGTCGAACAGGTGCTCGGCGTGCGCACCGAGGTACCAGTCGCGCTGCTTCCAGCCCATCGTCGTGGGGTCGAGTTCGGGCAGGAGGAACACGTCTGCGTCGACTGCGTCGACGGGGTCGAGGTCGTCGGGCAGGAGGTACCCGACCGCCCACTCCCCCGCCGCGATCTCGACGTCCACTTCGACTGCCGCCACGTCGACCAGTGCCTGTCGCACCGCGGCTTTCGTGGATCCGAGCCACCACACGATGTCGGTCTCGGTGCCGGGCCCGAAGGCGCGCAGCCACTTCCGTACGAGCGCCGCGTGACCGCCGGCGACGGTCCCGTCGGGGATCGGCCCACCGAGCCAGTGCTCCATCGCCGACCACCGCGGCCGGGACACGTGCCAGCCTCCGGTGTTCACGCCGCGCACGATCTCGCCTGCGGCGCTCATCATGTTCAGCACCCGCGGACCCATCGGGACGGACCCGCCCCAGCTCTTGCCGGCCGCGACGGACACGCGGCCGTCGAGCTGGGGAAGTCGCTCGCGCAGCTCGGCCGACGTCGCGTCGGATCCGTCTGCGAGATGGGTCCGCACGGCCTGCGCCGCGGTGTCGATCCAGGCCTCGGGGTCGTCGAAGTCGGGACTGCGGCGGAGGTCGCGGAGCATGTTCCTGCGCTCCGACGCGGCCACCCGCGGCGCGACGGCGTGGACGGCGTCGGTCAGCGTCGAGCGGTCCAGGACGAAGGCGGTGCGCCGCATGCAGAGGTGGCGCACCAGCGCTCGATCGTCGTAGAGGGCGTGTTCGACGTCGGCCGGGGTGATGCCGTCGACACGGGCCCACGCGGCGAGGAAGACCGTCGGCGGGCAGGTGGCGTGCAGGGCGACGATGTCGCCGGCGAGCCGGACCACCGCGTCGGGGCCGGAGGTGTCGCGGACGGACAGGCGCGTCCCACGCACCAGGTGATGCCGGCGCAGCATCCGCGCGCGGCGTTGCGCGATGTCGACGCGGGGCCGCGCGACGGTCATCAGGCCGGCGGGATGGCCGCGATCGCCTCGATCTCGACCAGCTGGTCGTCGTGGGCGAGCACGGTGACACCGAGGAGCGACCCGACAGGCCTGTGGTCGCCGAACGCCTCGACCACCGCGTCCCAGGCGACGACGAGATCGGCCTGGAGACCCTCGGCGACGTAGACGGTCACCTTCGCGACGTCGGAGAGCGCTGCACCCGCGTCACGCAGGGCGACCTCGAGGTTGGCCATGCACTGCCGCGCCTGCGCCTGCACGTCCCCGACGGCGACGGTGGCCCCGTCGGCGTCGACGGGTGCGGCGCCGGCGGTGAAGATCACCGACCCCGGTGCGGCGGTGGCCGTGTGCGACCACCCGCCGGAGTAGAGGGAGTCCGACGCTGCGACACGGATGTGCGACATGGGCTCACCCTACGACGCGATCCCGACACCCACGGCCTCGCACGGATCGGACAGGGGGTCGCAGCCGCGGGATAGCGCCGCGTCCCCGGCGCGCAGCAGGCTCACAGCATCCATGTCACACGTGAGGGAGCCCGACGATGAGCGAGCAGCAGGTGCCGGCGACGATCGCCACGGCGTTGTCCGAGGCCGACGAGAGGTTCGAGCAGTTGGACCAGGCGCTGGCAGCGCTGAGCGATGGTGACCTGCACCGCGCGCACCGGGACGGCGGCTGGACGGTGGCGCAGGTGGTCTCGCACATCTCGATGTGCACGATCCTGTGGCTCGGCGACCTCAAGCGCGTCGAGAGCGATCCCGACCTGGACTTCATCTTCCGCGAGGAGGTCGGCCACGACCTCCTCGGCTACCCGCAGCCGACGGTCGAACTGGCCCGGCGACAGCTCGCGAGCACGCGCCGCACCATGGCGACGGCGGCCGGGGCGGTCGAGCCCGAGGTCCTCGCGCGCACGGTCTCGATCCCCGACCTCGGGACGATGACGATCGAGGAGTGGTCGCCGCTGATCATCGGCCATGCGGCCGGGCACGTCGACCAGGCATTCGAGATCATGCGCGACCGCGAACTGGCCGTCGGGGTCCTCGCGTGAAGGCGGCGGTGCTGGTCGGCATCGAGCAGGTCGAGCTGCAGGAGCGGCCGGAGCCGGAGGCGAAGCCGGGCTGGGCGGTCGTGCAGGTCGAGTCGGCGTCGTTGTGCGGCACCGACTCCCACCAGTACGACGGTCGGATCGACACCCCGTTCCCACGGGTGCCCGGTCACGACTTCTCCGGCCGTGTGGTCGCCGTGGGCGATGGCGTCGACCCGGCGTGGACGGATCAGATCGTCGCGGTGAAGCCGTCACTGCCGTGCGGCGACTGCCTGGAGTGCGCGCAGGACAAGCCGTTCGACTGCAAGAAGAAGAAGCTCATCGGCCTGTGGTCCGACGGCTGCATGACCGAGCGCATCGCCGTCCCGGTGGTCAACCTGATCCCGCGCCCCGACGGCGTCGAGGCGTGGCAGGCATCGCTCCTCGAGCCGATCGCGGTGGGCCTCAACACCGTCGACCGTCTGCGGATCCTGCTCGGCGAGACGGTCGTCGTGCTGGGGCAGGGGCCGATCGGTCTCGCTCTCACCCGGTTGTGCGCGCTGTCGGGGGCGGGGCGGCTCATCGTCACCGACGCGCGCGAGGCGCCGTTCGCGGTCTCGCGGGCCTACGGCGCCAGCGACTGCCTCGACGTCACGCAGGTGGACGCGAAGGAGGAAGTCCTCGCGCTCACCGACGGTGTCGGTGCCGACATCGTGATCGAGACGTCGGGGTTCCCGGCCTCGTCGGCGATGGTGCTCGACCTGGTGCGCAAGGAGGGCAAGGTCGCCCACATCGGCTGGGCCAACGACCTGCCGCCACTGCCGGTGATCCCCATCATGGCCAAGACGCTCACCGTGTTCGGCGTCGGCGGCAACGGTGGTCGCGGACAGTACGAGCGGGCGCTCGAACTGGTCCGCACCGGCCGCCTCGACCTCGAGCCCATGGTCACCCACCGATTCGCCCTCGACGACGTCGCCGAGGCGTTCCGTGTCGCCGCCTCGAAGGAGGACGGCGCGATCAAGGTGATCGTCACCCCCTGACCGTCGGGCTCAGCCGGCGGCGCGCTTGTAGGGGTCGGGCGGGAACCAACCGCGGGCGACGAGTCGCTCACCCCACGGTCCGAGATACCCGACGACGCGGTCGAGGTCGCCACCGATCGCCGCGATCGCCGGGGCGACGGAGCGGTCGGTGGCCTCCTCCAGGTCGTGACGAGCCTCCTCGCCCGCCGGGGTGAGCCCGCCGTCGGCGAGCCAGCCGCGGGCGGTGAGGGTGTCGCCGGCGCCGGTCATGGCCTCGTCGGACCACGCGCGGGACGCGGTGTACGCCAGCGGGTCCCAGCCGATCCACAGCTCCGTGAGGTGGTTTGCGGCCACACCGTCGATCCCGGCGGCGACGAGGGCGGCGAGGTGGCCGTCGCCGCGGTGCTCGCGCAGGATCGTCGCGGCGTGCCACACCTGGCCCACCGGGTCCTCGGGCCAGGGCAGCGCCGTGAGTCCCGCGTGCAGCGCACGGCCGGTCGGGTCCGCGGCGTCACACCCGCGACGGAGGATGGTCGCGATCTCGGCGACCTCCGGCGCGTCGGCGTCGTCGCCCAGCACCTCGCGCAGGGCGGCCACCGCGCCCGACTCCTTCGCCGCGCGGATCGCGGCGAGGTCGGCGACGCCGCGTGCGTCTGCGAGCACCCCGCTGACGAGACCCGGTTCGAACACCCCGAACGCCGCTGCGGCGACGGACGGTTCCGCATCGCCCAGCACGCACGACCGGCTGTAGACGTAGCCCTGCAGGAAGTCGAGACCGAGTGCGGCGTACGCGCTGTACGCGGGCTCACTCCAGAAGCAGACGGTGGCGATCGGCTCCAGCGCATCGCGCAGGGTGCGGGCGGGGCTGGTGAAGCCCAACGGCCGCACCTCCCCCTCACGCGGGGTGAAGAAGGCGGCCTGGGCCTCGGCGTAATCCATGCCCGGCAGCCTGCCCGCGGCCCGTCGTCGGACACCAGACCTGCGGCGACAGTCTGCGCGCATCGGTCACGACGGTGCAGCCGACGGCTACGGCGTCCCCGTCCGGCTCCGGCACGCTCGACCACGTGGACCCGACCCGAGATCTCGACCCCGACGGCCTCGACCCGCTGCGTCCGCTTGCCGGACTGCGCGTCGTCGAGCTCGGCAACTACATCGCCGCGCCGACGGCAGGGCGACTGCTCGCCGACTTCGGGGCCGAGGTCATCAAGGTCGAACGACCGCGCACCGGCGACGAGTTGCGGGTCTGGCGGCTCTACGCCGGCGACACCTCGCTGCTCTACCGGACCATCAACCGCGGTAAGCGGTCGGTGGAGATCGATCTACGCACCGACGCGGGCCGCGCGACGGTCCTGTCGCTCCTGAGGTCCGCGGACGCGCTGCTGGAGAACTTCCGTCCGGGCACCCTCGACCGGTGGGGTCTGACCGCCGACGTGCTGGCCGAGACCAACCCCGAGCTGGTCGTCGCGCGGGTGTCGGCGTTCGGGCAGACGGGGCCGATGGCGCAGCGGCCCGGGTTCGCCGCCGTCGCCGAGGGGTTCGGCGGGATGCGCGACCTCGTGGGTGACCCCGACCGCCCGCCGGCCCGCGTGGGCGTCTCCATCGGCGACTCGATCGCCGGGCTCTACGCGGCGTTCGGCGTCACCATGTCTCTCTTCGACCGGGAACGACGACGTGCGGCCGGCGCCGATCCGGTGACACCGCGGCAACGTCACGTCGACGTCGCGTTGCACGAGGCGGTGTTCTCGATGATGGAGTCCCTCGTCCCCGACCACTCCGCGTTCGGTGTCGAGCGGCAGCGGACCGGCGGGCGGATGGAGGGCATCGCGCCGTCGAACGCCTACGCCTGCGCCGACGACGCGTCGGTCGTGATCGCCGGGAACGGCGACTCGATCTTCGTGCGGCTCATGCGGACCGTCGGCCGCGACGACCTCGCCGACGACCCCGACCTCGCCGGCAACGCCGGACGGTGGGCGCGCCGCGACGAGCTCGACGCCGCCATCGAGGCGTGGACGCGGACGATGCCGCGCACCGAGGTGTTGCAGCGCCTCGACGACGCGTCGGTCCCGGCCGGCCCGATCTACCGCGCGGCCGACATCGTCACCGACGAGCAGTACCGCGCACGGGCCATGGTGCAGGAGCTGCCCGTGGACATCGACGGCGAACAGCGTCAGGTCGCGTTCCCCGGGGTCGTCCCCCTGCTGGGCGAGGCGTCGCTGCCGCTGACCCATCCCGGCCCCGACCTCGGCGCCGACAACGACTGGCTGCGGCGCGAGCTGGGCCTGGACGGAGGTGACGCACCGCTCGGCTGACCCGCCTGAGCTGGTCCGATCCGGTACCGCAGGCGTGCCCCGGTAGTGTGATCGGGGTCACCTGAGGGGGAACGTCAGCAATGTATCGGGAGTACCTCGGCGCGGACCAGGTCATGGCCACCCGCAGCCTGGAGGAGGCGCGTGACGCCGTCACCCGCGTCTATCTGCCGCACGACCTGTTCGGGACGTCCGAGGCGCTCGACATGCGGCTCAACGCCGTCAGCGACCAGGTCCTCACGCTCGGCTACCTGACCTATCAGGCCGAGACCGAACTGCGCATGCCCGCCGCGCAGCAGTGGTACCACGTCAACCTGCAGATGACCGGGGAGACCTGGGCCCGGCGGCACGACGGCGGGACCGAGCACACTCCGGCCGGGGCGCGGGGTCTGGTCCTGAACCCGGAGCAGGCGAACACGGTGCGGTGGTCACCGGACGCCGAGCAGCTCATCCTCAAGGTCTCGCGCGGCGCACTCGAGTCCCACCTGGCCGATCTGCTGGGACGACCGGTCACCGAGATCGTCGACTTCGACTTCGGGCTCGACCTCACCACCCCGGCCGGACAGACACTCCTGCGGTCGGTGCAGTTCCTCGCCCTGGAACTCGAACGTCCCGGCGGTGTCCGTGACCTGCCGCTCGCGCGACGACAGCTCGAGTCCTATGTCCTCACCTCACTGCTGCAGGCGGGGCGCCATCAGTACACCGACGCCCTGGCCGGCCGGGAGGACTCCGAGCGGCTCGGTCGCCTCGCGCCGGTCATCCGCCACATCGAGGAGCACGCCGACACCGAGCTGACCCCGGAGTCGTTGGCGCGCATCGCCTGCGTGAGCGTGCGGACCCTGCACGCCGCGTTCGCCGACCAGCTCGGCGAGACGCCGATGGCCTACGTCCGCCGGATCCGGCTGGGCCGCGTGCGGTCCGACCTCCTGCACGCCGACGCGCAGCGCACCCGCGTCACCGACGTCGCCATGCGGTGGGGGTTCTTCCACCAGAGCCGGTTCGCACAGCAGTACCGCGAGCAGTTCGGCGAGCTGCCGAGCGTCACGCTGCACAGCTGAGGGCGACCGCTTGCGGCCATCGGACGCTCGGGGGCAGCGATCGGATAGAGCCCGGTGTCGGTCGCTCGTAGCGTCGAGACATGACGATCGCGCCGGACACCGCCACCGACCTCCAGCACTTCGGGATGTTCATCGACGGGGAGCAGGTCGACGCGCTCTCGGGCCGCACCTTCGAGTCGCAGAACCCCTACGCGGGACGGCCCTGGGCGACGATCGCCGACGGCGGGCCCGGGGACGTCGACCGCGCGGTCGCGTCGTCGCGGGCGGCGTTCGAGGGCGAGTGGCGGGACCTCGGTGGGTTCGGTCGGGCGCGGGTGATGCGCCGTCTCGCCGACGCCATCACCGACAACGCCGAGCGGCTGGCGCTGCTGGAGGTCAACGACTCCGGCAAGCTCCTGCGTGAGATGCGCGGCCAGCTCAACGGCCTGGGCTCGTGGTACTCGTACTTCTCCGGCCTCGCCGACAAGCTCGAGGGTCGCACCGTCCCGCAGCTGGCCCCGCAGACGTACTTCGGCTACACGTTGCGGGAGCCCATCGGCGTCGTCGGTGCGATCACCCCGTGGAACAGCCCGCTGCTGCTGCTCACCTTCAAGCTCGCTCCGCTGCTGGCCGCCGGGTGCACCTGCGTGGTGAAGCCGTCGGAACACGCGCCCGCGTCGACGATCGCCTTCGCCGAGGTGCTGCACGAGGCGGGGTTGCCGGCCGGTGTCCTCAACGTCGTCACCGGGTGGGATCGCTCGACCGGTGAGGCGCTCGCGTCGCACACCGGCGTCGACAAGGTCGCCTTCACCGGGTCCACCGCCACCGGCGCGAAGGTCGCGCAGGCCGCGGTCGCCAACATCAACCGGGTGACCCTGGAACTCGGCGGGAAGTCGCCGCAGGTGGTCTTCGCCGACGCCGATCTCGACGCCGCCGCGAACGGCCTGGTCGCCGGCGTGTTCGCCGCGACCGGGCAGACCTGCATGGCCGGCTCGCGACTGATCGTGCACGAGTCGGTGCGCGACGAACTCGTCGCCAAGGTCGTCGCCCGGGCGGAGACGATCCTGCAGGGCGACCCCACCGAGGCCGACACCGAGATGGGCCCGGTCGCCAACGAACCGCAGTACGAGAAGGTGCTCGGCTACCTGCAGGGTGCGCGTGACGAGGGCTGGACCATCGCCACCGGCGGCGTGCCCAACGACGAACTCGGAGGGCTGTTCGTGCGGCCGACGGTCGTCGTCGCCGAGCACGACGCGACCATCGCCCGCGAGGAGGTGTTCGGACCGGTGTTGACCGCCTACACCTTCCGCGACGAGGACGAGGCGGTCCGTCTCGCCAACGACACGCCCTACGGCCTGGCTGGCGCGGTGTGGACCAAGGACGTCCACCGCGCGCACCGCATGGTCGCGGCGATCAAGGCCGGGACGGTGTGGGTCAACGCCTACCGCGTCGTCGCACCCAACATGCCGTTCGGCGGTTACGGCCTGTCGGGGATCGGACGCGAGAACGGCGCAGCCGCGGTCGAGGAGTACCTGGAGACCAAGTCGGTGTACATCGAGCTCACCGGCGGCACCCGGGACCCGTTCACGCTCGGCTGACCGCGCGTGGGCTCGGCGCCCGCTCTTGCCGAGCCCCCTCCCCGCCTCCGTAACCTTGGCGGGTGAGGCTGCGGCGATGAGCGACGACCGGACCCGGCGCGAGGTCGGCGCCAACGACGGACCGCTGGAGAGCGAACTCGAACGCAGCTTCTCCAAGGTCCTCACCGAGGGTGCCGAGCGCCTGCACCGCACGACGCGGACGGTGCTCATCACCGGCCTGTTCGGTGGCATCGAGGTCGGCATCGGTGTGATGGCGTTCCTCGCGGTGCTCCACGAGACCGGCGACCACCTGCTGGCCGGTCTGGCCTTCTCCATCGGACTGATCGCGATCCTGCTCGCGCACAGCGAGCTGTTCACCGAGGACTTCCTCATGCCCGTCGCCGCCGTCGTCGGCCGCGACGGACGCATGCGTGACCTGGCCAAGCTGTGGATCGGCACGCTGGCCGCGAACCTCGTGGGCGGGTGGATCGTGATGCTCATCGTCGTGCACGCGTTCCCCGAGTGGTCGTCCGTACTGTCGGAGTCCGCGCGCCACTTCGCCGACGCCCCGCTCGGGTGGCAGTCGGTGTGCCTGGCGATCCTCGGCGGCAGCACCATGACACTGCTGACGCGCATGCAGCAGGGCACCGACTCGATGCCCGCCAAGCTCGCCGCGTGCGTGGGAGCCGCCTTCCTGCTGGCCGGTCTCCAGCTGTTCCACTCCGTGCTCGACTCGCTGCTGATCTTCGGCGCGATCCAGTCCGGCGCCGACGTCGGCTACGGCGACTGGCTGTCGTGGTTCTGGTACACGGTGCTGCTGAACATCGCCGGCGGGGTCGTCCTGGTGACCGCGTTGCGACTGCTGCGCACCAAGGAGTTGCTCGCCGAGGAACAACGGGACGGCCGGCACTCGGACGCCTGAGGCGACCGGGAACGCCTGCCGCGGTGAGGCGGATCACGCCCGACGGCGTGCCCGCGCAGGAACCCGCGCGGGCCGTCGAACCGTTGTGGTCGGGTGGGTTTCGCCGTGGGCGGCCCGCGTCCTACGGTGTGCGCGGGATCGACGACACGGCGGCGAGGAGAGCCCCCTGTCGGGATCGAACCGACGACCGCTCGCTTACAAGGCGAGTGCTCTACCACTGAGCTAAGGAGGCGAGGTAGGCGTGCGTGAGTATATCGGCCGGATGCTGCGACCCCTGGCCGGATCCCGGCGGGCCACGATCGACACGATCGAGCCGCTCACCTCCGCGCTCAGCCCGCGCCGACCCGTCGACCTCACCGACGACGCCGCGGTCACCGAGGTCCTCGACCTGGCCATCAAGGTCGGGTCGGTCCTGCTCGACTCGGGCACCGGCGCGATCGACACGCAGACCCAGATCCGTTTCGTGGCAGGCATGTTCGGCGTCGAACGCTGCGAGGTCGACGTCACGTACAACACCATCGTCGTCAGCGCCCGCCGCGGTTCCGCGCTCCCGCCGGTGACCGCGATGCGCACCGTGCACTACCGCTCGCTGGACTTCACCCGCCTCGCCCAGGTCGACCGCCTCATCCGCAAGATCCGCGGTCTCGCGGTGACGCCGTCGGAGGCGCACGCCGTCATCGACGAGATCGTCGCCGCGCCGCACCCCTACAAGCGCTGGATCGCGACGGCCGCCTGGTCGATGTTGGCCGCGTCGCTGGCCGTCGCCTTCGGTGGTGGCCTCTGGGTGGCGGTGGTCGCGTTCCTCACCACCGCTGTCATCGATCGCGTGAACCGCGTGTTGAACTCCTACGGCACGCCGATCTTCTTCCAGCAGCTCACCGGCGGCTTCATCGCGGTCATCCCGGCCGCGGTGGTGTTCCGGTACTCCGAGAGTCTCGGCGTCTCCGTCGCGCCGACCCTCGTCATCGCGGCGGGTGTGACCGTGCTGTTGTCCGGCCTGTCGCTCGTGGGTTCGGTGCAGGACGCGATCACGGGCGCCCCCATCACCGGGGTCGCCCGCTTCTTCGAGCTGCTCATCATGACCGGCGGCATCATCTCCGGCGTCAGCATCGCGATCCGGCTGCTCGAGGCGACTGGCATCATCCTGCCGACGATCACGAGCACCACGTCGCTCGGTTTCTCCGACGCGCCCGCCCAGATCACCGGTGGCGGCATCGCCGCGGCGGCGTTCGCGCTCGCCAGCTACGCCGAGCGTCGCGCGCTGCCGGTGGCGTTCTTCGCCGGGATCCTCGGTACCGCCGTGGTCGTCATCGGCGCGATCGTCGGGATCGGGAGCGTCATCGCCTCCGGCGTCGCCGCCGTCGCGGTCGGGTTCCTCGGCGGTCTGCTCGCCCGTCGTGCGCTCACACCGCCGCTCGTCGTGGCGGTCGCGGGCATCACGCCGCTGCTGCCCGGTCTCGCCATCTACCGCGGCCTGTACGGCGTCCTCAACGACCAGACGCTCGACGGTTTCACGGCTTTGGCAGCCGCGCTCGGTACCGGTGCGGCACTGGCCGCGGGTGTCACCTTCGGCGAGTTCATGGCCCGAACCCTGCGTCGGCCCCGCATCCCGACCCGGAGGACACGCGCGCTGTTCAGCGCGCGGTCGGCGTTGCGGCCGAAGCGCTTCACCCGGCTCGACCCCGAGACGCAACAGCCCGACGAGACCGCCCGTGTCCTGGACACCGACCACCTCATCGAGGTGCACACCGGTGCGATGAACGGCATCCGTGAGCGCCTCGAGGCGGAGGCGGCGGCGGGTCCCCCACCCCCGGTCGATCCCCCGCGGGCGTGGAGCGCTGTGCCGCCGCGGCCGCGCTCGCAGCGGCACCGTCGGTCGCCGGGCGTCCCCCGTGACCGAGTAAAGTGACACCCATGCCTGCGAAGACCAGCGACAAGACCGAACTCGGCGACGAGGACCTCGGGGCCGTCGCCGACGAGACGGCGAACGCCGCGCGTCGCGTCGTCGCCACCTACGCGACCGACGCCGAGGAGTGCCGCATGCTCCTGTCGATGCTCGGTATCGCACTCGACGACAACTGATCAGTGACCGCGACCGGCGAGGAACAGACCGACCGCAGCGCTGACGTCCCCGCGGAGATCGCCGAGACGGCCGATTTCGTCGTCGTCGCCAACCGACTCCCCGTCGACAAGGAGACCCTCCCCGACGGCACCGTGCGGTGGAAGCGGAGTCCTGGCGGCCTGGTGACCGCGCTGGAGCCGATCCTCCGGTCGCGCACCGGTGCATGGGTGGGCTGGTCGGGTGTCCCCGATTCCGCCGACAACCCCGTCGTCGACGGCCTGCAGTTGGTCTCCGTGCCGCTGTCGGCGCAGGAGATCAACGAGTACTACGAGGGTTTCTCCAACGCCACGCTCTGGCCGCTGTACCACGACGTCCTCGTCAAGCCGGAGTATCACCGCGAGTGGTGGAACGCGTACGTCGAGGTCAACCGCCGGTTCGCCGAGGCGGCGTCGGAGATCGCCTCCCACGGCGCGATGGTGTGGATCCAGGACTACCAGCTGCAGCTGGTGCCGAAGATGCTGCGGATGCTGCGGCCCGACCTCCGCATCGGGTTCTTCCTGCACATCCCGTTCCCACCCGTCGAGCTGTTCATGCAGCTCCCCTGGCGCACCGAGATCGTCGAGGGGCTGCTCGGCGCCGACCTCATCGGCTTCCACCTCCCCGGCGGCGCCCAGAACTTCCTCTACCTCGCCCGACGGCTCGCCGGCCAGGCGACATCGAAGGGAACCGTCGGTGTGCGCGCGAAGTTCGGCGTGGTGCAGGTCGGTTTCCGCCACGTGCGGGTCGGGGCGTTCCCGATCTCCATCGACTCCGGCGCGCTCGACGCGACCTCGAAGTCGAAGAAGATCCGCGATCGCGCGGCCGAGCTGCGCCGCGAGCTGGGCAATCCGCGGACGATCATGCTGGGCGTCGACCGCCTCGACTACACCAAGGGCATCGACGTCCGCCTGAAGGCGCTGTCGGAGTTGCTCGCCGAGGGTCGCGTCGACCCGCGTGAGACGGTGATGATCCAGCTGGCCACCCCGAGCCGCGAACGCGTCGACAGCTACATCCGGATGCGGGCCGGCATCGAGCAGCTCGTGGGCAACATCAACGGCACCCACGGCGAGGTCGCGCACCAGGTGGTGCAGTACCTCCACCGCCCCGTCGACCGCGACGAGCTGATCGCCTTCTTCGTCGCCGCCGACGTCATGCTGGTGACACCCCTGCGGGACGGCATGAACCTCGTCGCGAAGGAGTACGTCGCCTGCCGCAGCGACCTCGGAGGCGCGCTGGTGCTCAGCGAGTTCACCGGCGCCGCCGCCGAGCTGCGGTCGGCCTACCAGGCGAACCCCTACGACCTCGACGGCGTCAAGGACGCGATCGTCAGCGCGGTGTCGCAGACACCCGACGAGGGCCGTCGGCGGATGCGCGCGCTGCGTCGACAGGTGTTGGCGCACGACGTGAGCCGATGGGCGCAGAGCTTCCTCGAGACGTTGGCCGCCGTCAACGAGACCGCCACGAGCGAGAACCGTGGCGTCGACCTCGTCGGCGCGGACGACGACTCCCGCGACGACGACTGAACGCCTGTCAAGCCGGTGACTGATTGGGCCCGTTCACGTTCTCGGCCCTAGACTTCACCCGGTGAGTGCCCAGGATCTTGCACCCGAGTTGCGCCGTGCGCTCAAGGACATCGCGCGCACTCCGCGACTGCTCGTCGCCTCCGACTACGACGGGTGCATGGCACCGATCGTCTCCCGCCCGGAAGACGCACGGCCCAACCCGGATTCGGTCCGCGCGATGCGCGCCATCGCCGACCTCGACTCGACCACGGCCGCCGTCATCTCCGGGCGCGCCCTGCGCGACCTGGCGACGCTGTCGCGGCTGCCCGCCGAGGTCCACCTGGTCGGCAGTCACGGCAGCGAGTTCGACATCGGCTTCGTCCACGAGATCGGCCCGCAGGCGCAGGAACTGCTGAGCACCGTCGTCGGCGAGCTGCAGGCGATCGCGGTCGACTACGACGGCGTCACCGTCGAGACCAAGCCGGCCAGCACCGCCCTGCACGTGCGCAACGCCGACGAGGTCGACTCCGAAGCCGCACTGCACCGCGTCCGTACCGGTCCGGCCACCTGGGACGGCGTGCAGGTCACCGAGGGCAAGTCGGTCATCGAGCTCGCCGTCATCCGCACCGACAAGGGCCAGGCGCTGGACATCCTGCGCCACCAGGCCGGCGCGGGAGCGGCCATCTTCTTCGGCGACGACGTCACCGACGAGAAGGCGTTCCGCCGCCTGCACGGGCCCGATTTCGGGGTGAAGGTCGGCGACGGCGACACCCTCGCGACCTACCGCGTCCCGGACACCGACCAGGTCGCGACCGCGCTGGCGTTCCTCTACGAGGAGCGCCGGGCCTGGCTGCGGGGCGAGAACGCCGCACCGATCGAGCGGCTCACGATGCTGGCGTCCCCGCGCACCGTCGCGCTGGTGACACCGGACGCCAAGGTCTGCTGGATGTGTCACCCCGAGCCCGACGCCGCCGCGTTGTTCGCGAGCCTGCTCGGCACCGTCGACGCGGGCGAGTTCGGCATCCGCCCGCACGTCGAGGGCGACCGTCGCGCGCCACTCCCGCAGAGCCAGCGCTACGTCGACGGCACCATGACCGTCGCGACCCGCTGGGCCGGTCTCGAGGTGATCGACTACCTGCCGCACGACGTGGCTCCGGGCCGCACCGATCTCATCCGGGTGGTCACCGGGTCGGCACCCGCGCGCGTCGAGTTCGCGCCGCGCCCGGAGTTCGGGCAGACCAGCGTGCAGATCGAGCCGGTCGAGGAGGGTCTCCGCGTCTACGGCTCCAACGACCCCATCGTGCTGCGTGCGCCGGGCGTCGTGTGGCGCGTCGACACCGACCGCTTCTACCAGCGCGCGACGGCAGTCGTCGACCCGTCACAGGGGCCGATCGTCTTCGAGTTGCGCTGCGGCACCGACTACATCGGCGAAGAGGAGCGCAACCGAAACACCAGCGTCGCGCGCTCGCCGAGGACCACTGGCGGTCGTGGGCGGACGGCCTCGTCCTGCCGCCGCGCAAGCCCGACCTCATGAAACGGTCGCGCTGACGCTGAAGGGCCTCGTCCACGCCGACTCCGGCTCGATCATGGCCGCCGCGACGACGTCACTGCCCGAGGAGATCGGCGGCGTCCGCAACTGGGACTATCGCTACTGCTGGCTGCGTGACGCAGCCCTGACCGCGTCGGCACTGGTGTCCGTCGGGTCCCTGCACGAGGCCGAGGGCTACCTGACATGGCTCTACCGCGTGCTCGGCACCATCAGCGGACCCGAGTGGCTGCACCCGCTGTACACGCTGCACGGCGGTGGTCTGCCGCCCGAGGCCATCATCGACTCCCTGCCGGGGTACGCCGGATCTCGGCCGGTCCGCGTCGGCAATGCCGCGAACCAGCAGGTCCAGCTCGACGTGTTCGGCCCCATCGTCGACCTCATCGGGCACCTGGCCGAGGCGCGGGAGTCCGGTGGTGCCCAGACGGCCGTTGACCGACGCCGACTGGGATCTCGTCGCCAACATGGTGTGGGCGGTCGAGCGCCGGTGGTTCGAGCCGGACCACGGCATCTGGGAGATCCGCGGCAACCCGCGCCACCACGTGTACTCGAAGGTCATGTGTTGGATGACCGTCGACCGCGCGATCGCGATCGGTGAGCGGTTCGGTCGGGAGATCGAGCCGGGGTGGCCGGTGCTGCGGGACGTCATCGCCGCGCAGGTCCTCGACCAGGGCTGGAACCGACGGTCAAGTCCTTCACCGCGGCCTACGACGGGACCCGACCTCGACGCGGCCACCCTGTTCATCGGGCTGGCCGGGTTGATCTCGCCCCGACGACCCACGGTTCACCCAGACCGTCGAGGCCACCGAGGCCGAACTGCGCAGCGGCGCAACGGTGTACCGCTACCACCACGACGACGGTCTGCCGGCGGCGAGGGCGGGTTCCACCTGTGCGCGGCCCTGGCTCGTCGAGGCCTACCTGCTCATCGGCCGCCGCTCCGACGCCGAGGCGCTCTTCGACCAGCTCGTGAAGGCCGCCGGCCCCACCGGTCTGCTGTCGGAGGAGTACGACCCGGTCGCCGAGCGCTCGCTGGGGCAACCACCCACAGGCGTACAGCCACATCGGCCTGCTGCGCTGCGCCGCGCTCCCTGGGGGCCTGACCCCGCGTCGTCCGAACGTTCCCGCGCCGTGCATGGCGCGGGGAACGCGTGGTCGGTGCGGATCAGCCGATGCTGATCTGCTGCTTGCCGTCGTCGATCGGCAGGTCCCCGGAGACGGTGGCGATCACCTGCTGGCCGTTCATCGTGATGGTGCCGCGGTGGTTGTCGAGGAACGCCGTGTCGGCGGCGTCGCGACCGGTCGCGATCCGGACCAGGCTCTGTCGCGGGGCGAGCCCCGTCGCGTCGACGACGACCCACCGGTCGTCGATGATCGCCTCGGCGACGGCGTGGAAGTCCATCGGATCGCAGCCCGGGGCGTACACCGCGACCAGCCGGGCGGGGATGTTCAGCGCCCGCAGCAGCGCGACGACGAGGTGCGCGTAGTCGCGGCACACGCCGGCACCGGCGAGGAGGGTGTCCGCGGCACCGTCGATCGGGTCACTGGAGCCGGGCAGGTAACTGAGCCGGCGCGCGACGAACCGGGTCACCTGCTGGAGCAGGTCGGCCGGCTTGTCGTCGAGGTCGAACTCACCCGAGACGTACCCGAAGAACTTGTCCGCCTCGGCGTACCGACTCGGCCGCAGGTACACCGAGCTGTCGCCGACCTCGACCGGGACCGGGTCGGCCGGTGCGGTCACCGACGCCGAGTAGTGGACGAGCACCGTCCCCGACTCGACCGCCAGACGATGGATGCGCGTCCCGCACTCGCCGGTGATCTCCGTCGGCGTCACATGGGACCCGTCGACGGTGATGGACAGCGACTCCTCCAGCTCGAGTCCGGGCAGCTTGGCCACGGCGATCTGGAGTTCGAGTTCGGTGGCCGCCTCCACGGTGATGTCGAGCATCGCCGAGACCTCGCGGGGCGGGGTGGTCACGTCGGGCAAGGAGGCCTCCTGGAACGAGCGGCACGATTCCGGTGACCCCCCGACTGCTGCACGGCGTCCACCCTGAGCGCAACCGTAGTGCGACGTCAGGCTGCCCGTAAACTCGGTCGGCGTGAGCACCGACACCTCGTCCCCCGACCGTCGCGTCGCCGTCGTCACCGGCGCCAGTTCCGGCATCGGCGCCGCCACCGCGAGAACGCTTGCAGCGCAGGGTTTCCATGTCGTCATCGGCGCCCGCCGGACCGATCGGCTCGAGAGCCTGGCGGCCGAGATCGGCGCGACCGCACGCCCGCTGGACGTCACCGACGACGCGTCGGTCGCCGCCTTCTGCGACGGTCTCGACCGCGTCGACGTGCTCGTGAACAACGCGGGCGGCGCGAAGGGACTCGCATCGGTCGCCGGGGCCGATCTCGACGACTGGCGCTGGATGTGGGAGACCAACGTCCTCGGCACGCTGCGGCTGACGCGAGCGCTGCTGCCCGCCCTGGAGGCGTCCGGTGACGGCCTCGTCGTCACGATCACCTCGATCGCCGCGCTCGAGGCCTACGACAACGGCGCCGGCTACACCTCGGCCAAGCACGCCCAGGGCGTCCTGCACCGCACCCTGCGATTCGAGTTGCTGGGCAAGCCCAT
>JAQIJH010000063.1:0-23202 GCA_036946345.1 Gordonia paraffinivorans
ACAACATCCATCCGTCGCGGGACTACGGCAACGAGTTATTCGCCCGGTCCATCCTCCGAGCACTGGGAGCCTGACATGCCCGCCCTGCCTACCCCTGCGGTGCTCGCGAAGGCGAGCGCTGACACCTCCTACGCGGCGCGTCCGCTCATCCCGTTCGGGAGGTTCGCGTCGTCGGCGCAGATCGACTACAACGGCGAGACCCAGGCGGGTCTCGACGGCAAGGTCGCCGATCTGCTCAAGCTCGGTGGGCCGCGCCCGATCTGGCTGCACTTCCACATCAACTTCGACGGCTCGACGCTCAAGATCGTGCAGTTCGGATTCACCGGCACCACGCAGTCCGAGGCCAACGTCGACTACCTCGTGAACAAGCTGCTCGCCGCCGGGTTCACCATCGCCGGCATCAAGATCGGCAACCCCGGCAGCCCGCCGGGTGGGTTCTCGACGTCGTTCTGGAACAGCTACAACGCGCTACTCGACCAGCTCGCGGCGAAGTTCCAGACCATCGCCGCCGGCGCCTGGTTCTGCGTGACGAACGAGTACATCCTCGCCACGTCCGACCCGGCGCAGGCGACCGGCCTGGGAAACGCGATCACGACGGTGAAGAACCGTGGGTTCAAGGCGTCGATGAGCATGGTCGGTCTGCCGGAGGCGTCGACGAACGTCGTCCTGTCGAGCCTCGACGGGTACTGCGTGAACACCTACCCGGTCGTCGGGACGAAGGGCGCCAATACCCCCGGCCGCCGACGTGCAGGACGCGCTCACCCCGCACCGGAATCCTCGACTGGTTCCGATCGGTGAAAGCCCAGACCCCGAGCAAACCCTGCATCATCACCGAGTTCGGCACCACCGACCGACCCGCCGCGCTCGAGTACACCGCCGCCTGGTCACTGACCGGGTCCGACCAGAACGGCGCCATCCAAACCGCCTACTGGGGTGGTGCACTCCCGGCGCTCACGCAGGCCGTCTCCGACGGAGTCGTCGACCAGGTCGTCGGCTGGGACGGCGGCATCTTCTCCCCCTACAAGTTCGCGAGCTCGCTCGCCGTGATGAAGAAGTGGATCGCGATCGCATGAGGATCTTCTCGGGCATGAAGGTGCAGGCCCACACCGGATGGTCGGCACTCGCGCGGATCAACAAGTGGGGCAACAACAACACGAACGGCACCGCATGGCCGTCGGTGCAGGCCGTCACCATGCGCGTGACCGTGGCCGGCGGCGGTTTCAACTCCGGCGCCGTCACCCAGGTCGTGGTGTGGAAGGTCTGGACCGACAGCAACGGCGTACCCCGCTCGGTGCTGTTCTCCGACCAGCCCGTCACCCCGCGGCCTGGTGCTCGGCGTCGAGGACACCGGCACCTACTGGCAGCTCGTCGCGTCCGGCACGCCCGACGGGCAGCGTCGTCGAGATCGAGACGCTGTCGACCGGCAGTCAGCCCGGCGTCGTCACCGCGCTGGGGAACAACCCGTTCACCTACACCCCGGTCGGCCCGGTCGGGAAGCCGTTCGCGAGCCACGCCCACATCACCCCGTCCACCGGCGGCACCGCCAACCAGTACATCCCGATCGCGTCGATCGCGATCGACGCCCGCTATCAGCGGTACGCCGGCGTGTTCGAGGTCGCCGAGGTCGAGGGCGTCGAGGGGTTCGTCCATCGGCTCAGCGTCCTGATCAACCAGTCGAATCCGGTCGACGGCGGCGCAGGCAACGACCCGTCGATCAACCTGACCGAGCTGACCGACCTCAACCGCAAGAGCACGCTGTTCTTCTACACAAAGGCCTACGCGAGCGGCGTCTGGCGGATCACCATCTACGCGCAGAGCACCCTCACCTACTCGACGCTGGCGATCTCGGTGCCGACCGAGGGTGTGAACGCGGTGACCGTGCAGCCGAAGGTGCAGATCCTCCCGCCGGGCGGCGCGTGGCAGACCGCGCAGCCGTCGGGCGCGACCCGCGTGAACGCGATCCATTCGACCTACGGGTTCGGCGCGACGTCGGCGGCCAACGCCAACTTCTACTTCCAGAACGGCTGGGCCGCGGCGAGCGGCTTCAACAACTCCGGCGCGAACGGGCTGTTCATCGTCAACCGTGTGGTGACGCTGCGGCTACAGGCCGCGGCGGGAACGCTGGCCGCGAGCACGGCGATCTGCCAGTTCTCCTCCGAGTGGAAGCCACAGTTCGCGTTCGACTTCCACGGAGTGGGCACCGACGCGTCGGGCAACCACTTCCCGATCCGACTCAACGTCTCCACCGCGGGCGCGGTGACCGTCGTCGGGACCATCCCGTCGGGCGTCACGTCGATCGTCGCTGACGCCACCTGGGAGACGTTCTACTGATCGGACCCGCGGCGCGACGACCGCCAGCGCGAGCGCGATCCACAGTGCGCCCGAGCTGTTGTCGGCGTTGCCGATCGACGAGAAGAACTGCACGCTGACGAACGCCACCGCGCCAGTCACCACACCCGGGGTGATCGAGCGGTGCCAGCGGATCGACCGGGCGAGGACCAGCACGATCGCGGCGAACAGCACGACGGTGAGCAGCAGACCGAAGCTGACGATGAGGCACACCAGCGCCGACTCGCCGCTCGACGTCAGCCCGACGGCCTCGAAGTAGCTCTTCTGGTTGGCGTTCCCCACGCCGGACCAGATGAAGTTGCGCCACGTCTCGCCGAAGTAGTCCCAGGCGTACTGCCGGGCGATCGTCGACCCGCGGTCGCGGACAATGCGCTCCTGGACCTTCGCGACCGCACCGGCCGCGGTGAGCACGACGCCGGCCATCGCCCCCGCGCACACCATCACGACGCGCTTCGACCCGCCGCGGGCCGCGAACACCAGCACGTACAGCGCGGCGAGCAACCCGCCGACGACGGCAATCCGCGACTGGGTCAGAGCAATGCCCGACGACAGCAGCAGGATCAGCACGACCGACGCCCATGTGCTGCGGACGTACGCGATGAGCGGCACGCACATCGCGAGGAACATCCCAAGCACCAGCGGGTGGTCCATCGTTCCGGGGAACCGGCCCTCCTGCGCGCCCCACCAGATGTTGCGCTCGTAGAACGTGAGGTACGGCTGCGGGATCAGGCCGACCGCGGTGGCGACCGCGACGACGGACTCGATCGCGGCCAGGCCGAGGACGAACAGAGAGGCGTTGCGGCCGAGGTCCGGCTCTTCCCGCCACAGACTCCACGCCAGGACGAACAGGGCGAACGGTGCGAGCACCTGGTTCAGTGCGTAGCCCAGCGTCTCGGCGGAGGGGTCCTGGTAGACGATGCCAAGCACGAACGCGAGCACCGCGAGGTTGACGACGACGAACGCTGGGCCACGCGGGATCGACGGCAGTCGGCGCATCGCCGCCCACAGCACGACGATCGCGGCGATGATCAGCGTCGGCAGGTAGATCACCGGCAGGTCGGGTCCGATGTTGCGGGCACCGAAGTACGACGGCACCAGCACGTAGCTCGCCGCCGCGGCGGCGAGGCCGAGCTGCCGGTGCTCCAGCGACGCGAAGGCGATCACCACGGCCAGGAGGCCGGCGAGCAGGAGGAGGACCGTGGCGGGGAGCCCTGTCACCGCCGGCGCCCCTGTTCTCGGACCGCTCCGAACGCCACCGTCAACGACATGGCGAGGCCGACGATCGGAATCAGGGTGCTGCCTTCTTCGGGGTTCGACCAGTCCTGCACGATCAGCGCCGCGAACAGGACAGCCAAGAGAGCCCCCACCCCCGCGAAGCCGGCGCACAGCAGTCGACGCTGCTGAGCCGTCATCGGGTCAGAATAGGGCGCGACCTGCGATGTCGCGCGTCGAGCGGCGGACTGTCCGCCGATCAACCGACTACCGCCCGCCCGTAGAATCGGACATATGCATACGGGGTGGGATGCGGCGACGGACTTCGGTCTGGAGCTGACGCAGCACGGCCACGAGATCACACGGTGGGAGGCCGACCTCATCGAGGCGGCGCTGTCGGGTGGACCCGCGGAGGTCGAACGGAAACGCTCCACCGCGGTCGGGCGGTTGTTCCGCCGGCACTTCGGTCAGCGGGAATGCTCGTGCTCGGCGTGCTGCTACGCCCGCCCATAACGCGGACTATGCCCCGCACCCGGGTGACGCTTTGAATGCGCCATTGAGTTGTTAAGGGTGGAACCGTCGGCGCGCTCGCCGAGTCCAATCGGTATGAACATCCTCGACGCCCTGGCCGATCTCGCCTCTCTCGTGGGGGTGGTCGGCGCAGTCACGTGGGCCACGACTACTTACGTGCTTGGACCGCCGCCGGACTGACGCCGCAGCGATCGCGGCGCGGTGGGGATGTCGTCCGCAGCGGTGACCGCCTGGCAGCTCCGGCAGACCCAGTGACGGCACGGGACCTCGCGCTGGTTGCTCCACCCGACGAGATGAGACTGCGACCGGCGCCAATCCGCACCGCACGCCGGGCACACCCGCGGCTTCCACTCGATCCACGGCACCACGGACCTCCTCGGCCCGCGACGAGTGACCACCAGCCTACGAACGACCGCCGACACAGAAGCGCCCCCACCCGTTGCGGAACGGAGTGGGGGCGCTGTTTGCGTTGTGGGCTTCCCAACCCGGGGCACGCTTTCCCGAACGGACTTCGCCGCACTTCGTTCATCAGCCGTCCGACCCCGTCACGTCGACCACGTACGCCCGCAGCTTCGGCGCCGTCGCGCTCCCGCCCATCGTGGTGTCGTAGGAGAACGCACCCTCGACGCGGGCGTAGATGGTCACCAGGTCGTCCTGAACCACGTTCGTCAGAATTCCCGACAGGCCCTCGGTGACCACCGTGTTCGTCGTGAAGGTGTTGTAGTCCTGCGGCTGCCCGTCGACGCTCGCCCGGAAAGCGTCGTCGCCCGTGGCCGCGTCGAACTGCGTCACCTTGCCGTACACCACCACCTTCTCGCCGATGTGCGCCGCGGGGTTCTTCGCGATCAACTGCCACTCGCGATCGGACAGCTGGGTGTAGGTCGACTTGTCCGTCTGGCGAGCGCGCTCCGCTGCCGCGGCCCGCAGCGGCAGCCGATGCCGCAGCCGCCCTACTCGATGACGCGGCGGCCTCCGCGGCGCTCGCAGATGCCGCGCTCGCCGACGCCTCGGCGGGGCTAAGCGCCGACGTCGTGGTCGTCTCCGTCGAACTGCTCGCGGTCGCGTTCGACTCCTTGTCGTCGCTCGACCCGCCGGACACCGCGGCGATGAAGATGACGACCAGCACGATCAGACCAAGGGCGATCCACAGCCCGCGACGGTTCTTCCTCGGCGACACCGGCGCCGACCCCGGCGGTCCCTGCCGCGTGCCCATCGGTGCAGAAGCCCCCCGACGGAGGAGGTGGCGCGACGTCGGGTTGGTTCAGTCGCGTCGCGGACGTCCACTGCCGGCCGTCCCACCAGCGCAGCTTGTCCGTTCCCTCAGGGTCAGGGTGCCACCCAGGCGGTGGCTGCATCGTCATGCGGGCAATCTACCCAGAGTGGGCGACACCGACGCGTCGGACGATCGAACTACCTCAACATCCGCCCCATGGCCGCCGCCGCGTCGTCGTAGGTCGACCTGTCGACGTGCGAGTAGATCTCGTTGGTGATCGCCATGGACTCGTGGCCCAGGTGGCGCTGGACGACGTGCATCGGCACGCCCGACTTCAGCAGCCACGACGCGCAGGTGTGTCGGAGGTCGTGCGGCGCGAGCTGGAGACCCGACTTACGCTTGGCGATCTTCCACCCGACCCGGTACTTCGGGTAGGTGACGCGGCTCCCGTCGGGGCACGTGAACAGCAGGTCCGTCACGTGACGATCCAGGTCGAGTGAGCCGATCACCTCGCGCGGGACGCTGACCACGCGTCTACCCGCCTTCGACTTCGGATAGGCCAGTCGCGCTTCGCTCGACCCGGTGAACTTCCACGCCTTCGTGACCCGCGCGGTGCAGTCGTCGGCGTCGACGTCCGCAACGGTCAGCGCGGTCGCCTCACCGAACCGCATACCCGTCACCACGAGCCACTGGGTCAGCGCCTTCCACTGCTCGGGCATCGCCGCGTAGAACGTCGCCCACTCCGCCTTCGACAGGAACACCCGCTCGCGACTGATGTCGGCGCGCGGCAGTCGGGTCTGAGAACACGGGTTGGCCACCAGGTAGCCCTCCCGCACCGCGCGCGCCAGCACTGCCGACAGGAACCCGTGTTTGTTGGCGACGGTCTTGCCGGAGTTGCCCGCCGTGATCAGACCCTCGACCCATGTCGCGATGACCGTCTCGGTGACAGCCTTCACGGGGAGCGGTGCGAGCGGCGCCAGGTCGCGGTCTCGGTAGCGCCGGTAGTGCGCCAGTGTGCCGGGCTCGACGGTGCCGATCGCGGTGATGTGGCGGTCGACCATCTCGAGCAGGGTCGGCACCTTGCCGCTGGTGTTGTTCTGCACGCCGATGATCGACAGGGCCTCGGCGATGCCGAACCGCTCGACGTTCAGGCGGAACCGTTCGGCGGCGTCGAGGGTCTCGAACGTCAGCGTCTTCTGCTTCACGACGCCCTCGTCGTCGGGCTGTCGCCAGCGTGCCCGGTACACCGGGCGGCCGTCCTTGAGGGATCTGGCGTGGATGGACACTTTCATTCTGTGCCCACGATGAGGGGTGACATGCGCGCATTCTAGCTGCGGTGTTACCCAACAGTGTTACCCGCCAAGCCTGTGTCGCTGTGACCTGCCGTTATGGGTGGAGCTAAGGGGACTCGAACCCCTGACCCCCACACTGCCAGTGTGGTGCGCTACCAGCTGCGCCATAGCCCCGTGGTGCTCGTGCCGCCTCGCGGCGACCCGATCGAAATTACACCACCGCTCTCGCGACGACCAAATCCCTGGTCGTGGGCGGGAAACGGGGGTCAGCTCGCCGAATTGTCGGCCAGCAGCGTGGTCAGCCACCCCGGCCCGGCGAGCACGTTCGCGACCGGCTTGCCCTCGCTGAGGACGGTCGGTGTGCCCGCGTTCCCACCGAGAGCCTTGCTGAGCTGTGTGAGCGACTGGTCGGCGTCGGCCTTCGCGGCGTCGACCCGCGCCCCGGAGGAGATGCACTGCTGGGTCTGCTGCGAGGCCCCGACCGACCCGGCCATCGCGGCGAGTTCGGCGTTGTCGGGGTCGTCGCCACCCTCGGCGGGCTGCTGCTCGAAGAGCTTCGTGTGGAACTTCAGGAACTGGTCGGCGCCGCCGGCCTGCGCCACACACAGTGCGGCGCCGGCCGCGCGCGACGAGTAGTCACCCGACCCCGAGTTCCGGTCCAGAAAATTGAGGATGTGATACCGCACGCGCAACTTGCCGGCGTTCGCGGCATTGATCATCGCCTGTCCCGACGCCTGCTCGAACTGCTTGCAGTACGGGCACTGGAAATCCTCGAACACGTCGATCGTGTGCGGGGCGTCGGCCTTGCCGATGATCAGGCTCGCGTTCTGGGCGAGTACGGCCTGGTCCGCACTGCCGCCCTTGTCGCGCTGACTGTTCCAGATGATCCCGCCGATCACCACGACCGCGATCACCACAATCGCGACACCGGCGAGGAGATAGGTTGCCCGGCTCGACGTGCGGCTGGGCTGATACTTGGCGCTCACGCGGGGACGACGGGAATCACTCACGCCCGATACGGTAACCCCGCCCGGCTGAGAACCGGCTGAGGGTGCGGCCCGGCCCGCTCAGCCCCGTAGTGCCTCGTCGACCAGCGCCTGCGCCTCGTCCTGCACGGCCGCGAGATGGTCGGGACCCGTCATCGACTCCGCGTAGATCTTGTAGAGGTCCTCGGTACCCGACGGCCGCGCGGCGAACCACGCGTTCTCCGTCACGACCTTCAGCCCGCCGATCGCCGCACCGTTGCCGGGCGCCTCGGTCAGCACCGCGCTGATCGGCTCACCCGCGAGGGAGCTCGCCGTGACCTGCGACGCCGTCAGCTTCGACAGGACCGCCTTCTGCTCGCGCGTCGCGGGGGCGTCCCGACGGGCGTACACGGGATCGCCGAACCGTTCGACGAGGTCGGCGTAGTGCTGCGACGGCGAGCGGCCGGTGACGGCCAGGATCTCCGCGGCGAGCAGCGCCATGATGATCCCGTCCTTGTCGGTCGACCACACCGAGCCGTCGCGCTGCAGGAACGACGCGCCGGCGCTCTCCTCGCCACCGAACGCGATGTCGCCCGACAGCAACCCCGGGACGAACCACTTGAACCCGACCGGCACCTCGATCAGACGGCGACCCAGCGCGGCGACGACGCGATCGATGATGGACGAGCTCACGAGCGTCTTCCCGACCGCGGCCGAGTCGCCCCACCCGGGCCGGTGGGTGAACAGGTAGTCGATCGCGACGGCGAGGTAGTGGTTCGGGTTCATCAGGCCCGCGTCGGGCGTGACGATGCCGTGCCGGTCGGCGTCGGCGTCGTTGCCGGTGGCGATGTCGTAGGAGTCGCGCGCGGCGATCAGCGACGCCATCGCGTTCGGTGACGAGCAGTCCATCCGGATCTTGCCGTCGGTGTCGAGGGTCATGAACCCGAACTGCGGGTCGACGGTCGGGTTCACGACGGTCAGCTCCGCGAGGTTGTACATGAACCCGATCTCGGCCCAGTAGCCCACGGACGCCCCGCCCAGCGGGTCGGCCCCGATCCGCACGCCCGCCGATCGGATGGCCTCCATGTCGACGACGTTCTTCAGGTTGTCGACGTAGGTCGTGCTGAACGGATAGCGGATGACGTGGTCGTCGGCGATCGCGCGCTCGAACGGCACGCGGTCGACGGCTCCGACTCCCGCCCGCAGGATCTCGTTGGCGCGGGCCGCGATCGCCGAGGTGATGTCGGACCCGGCGGGTCCCCCGTCCGGCGGGTTGTACTTGAAGCCGCCGTCGCGGGGCGGGTTGTGCGACGGGGTGACGACGATGCCGTCGGCACGATCGGTGTTCTCCGCGTTGTGGACGAGGATGGCGTGGCTCACCGCCGGCGTCGGGGTGTGGCGCTCCATCTCGTCGATCGCGACCGTCACCTCGGCGGCCACGAGCACCTCGATGGCGGTCCGCCACGCGGGTCGCGACAGCGCGTGGGTGTCGAAGCCGATGAACAGCGGGCCGGTGATCCCCGCATCCCGTCGGTGCTCGACGATGGCGGCCGTCGTCGCGATGATGTGGGGCTCGTTGAACGCCCCGTCGAGGCTGGACCCGCGGTGCCCGGAGGTGCCGAAGACGACCTGCTGAACAGGGTCGTCGGGATCGGGAACCGTGGTGTAGTACGCGTCGTCGAGAGCAGCGATGTCGACGAGGTCTTCGGGGAGTGCCGGTTGTCCTGCTCGCGGGTGCGCCACCGATGAGATTCTGCCGTATCCCGCGACGATTAGTCTCGGCACCCGACGGACGCACTGCACAGGACGAAGGAGGGCAGATCGTGACATCTCACGCACCGTCCGCAGTCGTCCTGGTGTTGCCGGGCGGGACCGACGTGAGTGCGGAGCCCTTCTCGTGGCGTTCTCCGTCCGCGCTGCGGATGTACCCGTTCACCGCGAGCATCGCGCTGCGGTTCCCGCTCCGGGTGCGCGTCCGACAGGTGGCCTACGAGCTCTACGGCTGGAACGACGACGCCGCTCCCCTCGCGCCGGCACGGGCTGCCCTCGACCGCGCGTCGGCCGACGCGCCGGACGCGCCGATCCTCCTGATCGGGCACTCGATGGGCGGCAGGGTGGCGGCGCACCTCGCGGCCGACCCGCGGGTGCGCGGGGTCCTCGCCCTCGCCCCGTGGTGGCAGCACGCCGACTGGCGGCACATCCACGACGACGTGCGCGTCGTCGCGATGCACGGCACCGCCGACACGCGCACATACGCCTCGCGGACCGAGAAGGGCGTCGCCGAGCTGCGGGCGCGCGGCGTCGACGCGACCTACGTCCCCCTGCCCGACGGCGGTCACGCGATGCTCGACCACGTCCTCGACTGGCAGCGGGCCGCGCTCGACTTCGTCGCGGCGGAGCTCGCGACGAATACGTCCCCGGCGACACGCGAGGCGGGGTCGTCGTGAACCCCGGATGGACCTACACCCCGCACACCGGAGGGTCGCTCTTCGACGTCCGACTCCTGCACGGCTGGTTCCCGATCGCCGTGTCGGTGATCACGGCGCTGCTGGTGCTCGCGGCCGTCGCACGCCGGTCGAAGCGGTGGGGCGCCATCTGGCTCCCGATCGGTGCCGTCGCCGGCGGGATCGCCGCCGTGACAGTGTTCGGCGTCCTCGACGCGCGTGGCCTCGAACCCGGGTCGGCCCCCGCGAGCTTCTGGCTGTGGACGGTGGTGGCCGTCGGCCTCGTCGTGGCCGCGGTGATCGGCGTCCGCACCGCCCGCTGGTGGCAGAACGGCGTCACCGTCATCGCGGTGCTGCTGTGCGTGTTCTGCGTCGCCCTGAGCGTGAACCAGTGGTCGGGGTACTACCCCACGTTCAGCCGCGCGTGGGCGGGCATCTCCGACGACCCGCTGCCCCGGGAGACGACCCCGGACCGTCTGAACACGTTCCGCAACTCCCCCGTCGCGGCGAAGGAGGGACGGATCGTCGCGATCGACGTCCCCAGTCGCCGCAGCGGTTTTCGCGCCCGGACCGAGTACGTCTACCTGCCGCCGGCGTGGTTCGTCGGCGCCGAACCTCCACCGCTGCCCGCGGTCGTGATGATCGGCGGCGTCATCAACACCCCCGAGGACTGGGTGCGCAGCGGCGAGGCGTTGCAGACCGTCGACGCCTACGCCCGCGACCACCGGGGAGTCGCGCCGATCCTGGTGCTGCCCGACCCGTCGGGGAGCCTGACCAACGACACCGAGTGCGTCGACGGACCGCGCGGCAACGTCGACACGCACATCGTCGACGAGGTGCGGCCCTATGTGATCCAGCGGTTCGGGGCGTCTCGCCAGGCCCGCAACTGGGCGGTCGTCGGGTGGTCCATGGGGGGCACCTGCGCCATCGACCTCGTGGTGCGCCATCCCGACGACTTCGCGACGTTCGTGGACATCTCCGGCGACATCGGACCCAACGTTGGCGACAAGGACCAGACCATCAAGACCCTGTTCGGCGGCGACGCACAGGCGTGGAATCGCTTCGACCCGCGCACCGTCATGCGGGCGCACGGGCCGTACACCGGGGTCGCGGGATGGTTCATCTCCGAAGGCCGACGCGGTCGCGACGGTCAGCTGCGGTCGCCGCAGATCACGGCGGCGAAAGAGCTGGCGCAGGTAGCTCGATCGGTGGGCATCGACGTGACCGAACGGTACGAAGCCGGAACGCACACATGGTCGTTCGGTGCGACGGCGTGGGGCCAGGTCATCGCGTGGCTCCACGAACGCATCGACGACCCCGTCATCTGACGGGGCCGTCGGGGCGGGACCTGATGAACCGAGCGCCGGGGGCGCGGTTCGCCGGTGATCAGTCCGGGATGTAGTCGAACGTGTCGGGGTTCGGGCCGGTACGGCCGTCCTCGCCCTTGTCGAGCTTGTCGAGCGCGGTGAGATCGTCGTCGGTGAGCTCGAAGTCGAAGATGTCGAAGTTGTCCTTGACGCGGCTCTCCGTCACCGACTTCGGGAAAACGATGTTGTCGCGCTGGATGTGCCAGCGCAGCACCACCTGCGCCGTCGACTTGCCGACGCGGTCGGCGATCTCTGAGATCGTCGAGTCGTCGAGAACCTTGCCCTGTGCGATCGGCGACCACGCCTCGGTCGCGATGCCGTGGTCCTTTCCGTAGCCGCGAGCGGTGTCGTTCGTGAAGTACGGGTGGACCTCGATCTGGTTCACCGCGGGCACCACGTCGGTCTCCTTCGCGAGACGGTCGAGGTGGTCGGGCTGGAAGTTGGAGACGCCGATGGACTTCGCGCGTCCCTCCTTCTGGAACTCGATCAGCGTCTGCCAGGTCGACACGTAGTCGCCGTCGTAGCGCGTCGGCAACGGCCAGTGGATGAGGAACAGGTCGACGTGGTCGAGACCGAGCTTCTCGAGGCTCTCGTCGAACGCCTTCCGCGCGTCGTCGGGACGGTGGAATCCGTTGTTCAGCTTCGTGGTGACCCAGATGTCGTCGCGGGCGACGCCGCCGTCCCGGATGCCCCGACCCACCTCGCGCTCGTTGTTGTACATCTCGGCGGTGTCGATGTGCCGGTACCCGGTCTCCAGCGCCAGGCGCGTCGCCTTCGCGGTGTCCTCGGGCTCGATCTGGAAGACACCGAAGCCGAGCTGCGGGATGCTGCGGCCGTCGTTGAGGGTGAGGTTCGGGACGGTTGCCATGAGGCGGACCTCCTCGGGTGGTCGGACACGGTCCGAATCTCGGACCGACGGTTGTGTCCAACACGACCCGAGGGGGCCGGCATTCCGCCTCGGACCTATCCGGCCAGTCGTGACGCCTGCTCCGGGGTCGCGCCCCACCGCTGGTAGTCGATGGCCGAGCCCAGGTCGAGCGCGACCCACCGACCGCCCTCGTACCGGAACAGCACGCGCGCGGTCTGCGTCTCCGGCGGCGCCGAGCGACCGGTCGCGAACGGTCCCGCGCACCGGATCGCCTCGAAGGCAACGGGCTTGGCCATACGGGAGTAGATCTCGGTGGGGTGGACCGCCTGCAGCAGCGCCTGCGGCGTCGCGAGCGAGCAGTCGACGTCGCCGGCCGGCGCGGGCTCGGCGGTGAGGGTGGCCGTCGCGGTGACGGGTGGGACGACCGGAGTGAGTGGCTGTCGGTCCGGATCATCAGCGGTCGGCTCGTCTGCAGCCGTCGCGGTCGGTGCCGACGACGCGGTCACCGAGGTTCTCGTCGACGTTGTCGCGGAGGCGCTGCTCTGCGCGGCGTCGGTGGTGTCGTCGGAGGACGAACACCCGGCGAGCGCCAGCACGGCGGCGGCGAGCGGGAGGACAGCGGTGACACGACGCATCGCGGATTTCCTTTGTTCGACGAACGGATGATCTGACCGCTTCGTCGTGCTCGCCGGACTCGTCGTTACCGGGTCGTCCCGGTTTACGGCTGAACGCACGACAGTCCCCCACAACGAGAACCGCCCACCTGCGGTGATGCAGGTGGGCGGCTCACCGGTGGAGCTGCCGGGAATCGAACCCGGGTCCTTCGTCGTGTCAGCAGGGCTTCTCCGTGCGCAGTCCGCTGGGCCTCTACTCGGATCTCCTGGTCACGCGAACAAGCCAGGATGACGATCCCAGTCGCTGTTGGTTGTCCCGTCCGACTCCGCGACCGAGCCGGACGGTGAGCCCCCTTGATGATGCCGGTACCCGGGGCGGGAGCGAACCCGGGCCGACAGACTCACACTCGCTCAGGCGGCGAGTGCGAAGTCGCGCTGATGAGAATCGGCGCTTAATTGGTTGCTACGACGCTTACGGTGGTCTCTAGCCTGCACCGGCACGCTTCCCCTACATCGACGCACGCAGTCGAAACCGTTCAGCCCCGTGTAGGACCCGCCACTTGCGCAGCGAGCACTCGATTCTAACAAGCGACGAGGAGATGATCATCCCCGTTTCCGTGCGCGTCCTCGATCCCGTCACCGACCTGGGCCCGGCGCTCGCGGTCGTCGCGGCCGCGTTCGCCCCACAGTCGCCGTCGGGGTCATCACCTGTCGAGGTCGGGCTGACGCGCGCGCTCCTCGACGGCGGTCACGTCCTCGCTCCGCTCGGCCTCGTCGCCGTGGACGACGGTGCCGTGGTCGGCGTCGTGGTGGGGAGCATCGGTCGGGTCGGCGACGTCGAGGCCGTCGGACTGGGCCCACTGGCCGTGGCCCCGGATCGGCAGTCGACCGGCGTCGGGTCCCAGCTCGTGCGCGCCGTCGTCGACGCGGCGGACGATCTGGGACTTTCGCTGGCCGCGCTTCTCGGCGATCCCGGCTACTACGGACGTCTCGGGTTCGTCACCGCCGGCGACATCGGCGTCGACGCTCCCGATCCGGCCTGGGGCGCTCACTTCCAGGCGCGACGCCTGTCCGCGTGAACACCCGATGCGCGTGGCGCGTTCCGCTACGCCGCGCCGTTCGACGATCTCTGACCGCGACTGCGTCAGCTCATGCCCTTGACGCGACGGCCGAGTTCGCGGATGACGTCGCGACGGGCGTCGCGCTCGGCGATGTCGCGACGCTTGTCGTGCGCCTGCTTGCCGCGGGCGAGCGCCAGTTCGACCTTCACCTTGCCGTCGTTGAAGTACATCGACAGCGGCACGAGGGTCAGGTTCTGCGTCTGCAGCGTCCCGACGAGACCGTCGATCTCCTTGCGGTGCAACAGCAGCTTGCGGTTGCGGCGCGGCGCGTGGTTGGTCCAGCTGCCGCTGCCGTACTCGGCGATGTGCAACCCGCGCAGCCACACCTCGCCGTCGTCGATTGTCGCGAACGCGTCGACCAGGGACGCCTTGCCGTCACGCAGAGCTTTCACCCTCGGTGCCGACGAGCGCTATGCCCGCCTCGTAGGTGTCGAGGATCGTGTACAGGTGGCGCGCCTTGCGGTTGGTCGCGATCGCCTTGCGGCCCTTCTCCTTCGCCACGGCGCACCTCCTCACGGGTTCTCGATCGTCGCGGGTCGACGATCCAGCCTACGCAGGGACCGACGTGCGCGACGAATCCTTTAGCATCACCCACCGTGTCCGACCGTCTCCCTCTCCCCCGACTGCGCACCGCCGGCCCCGACGACGCGGTGGCGATCGTGAACCTGCGCGACGGCCTCGCCCGCTGGCTCGCCGAGACGGGCGTGAACCAATGGCAGGAGGGCGAGATCACCGTCGAGCACGTCGCCGACGGCGTGCGCCTCGGCGAGTGGCACGTCGCCGAAGAGGACGGCGAGATCGTCGCGTGCGTGCGCCTCGCGTGGTCCGACCCGGACTTCTGGGGCGACGACGACGCCCCGGCCGGCTACGTCCACGGCCTGATGGTCCGCCGCGACCACGCCGGCCACGGGTGGGGCCGCGCGCTGATCGAGTGGGCGGCGCAGGCGACCGCCGACGCCGGTCACGACCGCCTCCGGCTCGACACCGCCGCGCACAACACGACGATGGTCGACTACTACCGGGCGTTGGGGTTCACGGTGCTGCGTGAGGCGGATCTGCCCGCGCACTTCGGCCGAGACATGCGGATCGTGCTGTTCGAGAAGCGCCTCGACACCTGACGGCCCTGCGTCAGATGCGCACGTAGAACCGCAGCGTCGCGTAGCCGGTGACCGTGGCCAGACCGAGTCCGGCGAGCAACAACCACGGCGAGACGAACACGACGTCGCCCATCGTGATGCGCGCGAGAATGTTGACGCCGTACAGGTCGCCGAGAGCTCGGTCGAAGAACAGCACCTTCGCCGCGAAGAGCCCGGCGATGGCGATCACCGACCCGATCAGCGCCGACACCACCGCCTCGAGGAGGAACGGCAGCTGCGTGTACCACCGGGTGGCGCCGACCAGCCGCATGATCCCCACCTCCGTACGGCGGGTGTAGGCGGCTATCTGCACCGTGTTCGCGATGAGCAGGATTGCCGCGAACGCCAGGACGAGCGCGACCGTGAACGCCGCGTTCCGCGCGCCGTCGAGCACGCTGAAGATCCGTTTGACCAGTTCACGTTGGTCGAGCACGCCGTCGATGCCGTCCGCGGTCCGGAACTCGTCGAGCACCGGCCCGAACCGGTTCGCGTCGGACACGCGCACCTTGAACGACGCCGGCAGCGTGTTCTCGCGGATCATCGACGCGAGGTCCGGGTCGTTGGCGAACGTCTTCGTCTTGGCGTCGCGGAACGCGGCCGCGCGGTCGATGTACTGCACCGACTCGACGCCCTGGGTCTGCTCGATCCGGGTCCGCAGGGCGGCGCACGGATCCGACCGGCACTCGGGGTCGGCGTCGGCGACCTGGTCGGAGATGAAGAACTGCATCTCGACGCGGTCGAGGAAGATGTCGCGGCTCTTGTCGGCCATCTGCACCACGAGCAGCCCCCCGCCGAACATGGCGAGGGTGATCGCGGTGGTGAGCACCATCGCGGCGAACATCGTGACGTTGCGGCGCAGGCCGTTGGCGACCTCGCTGACGATGAAGCTCCAGCGCATCAGCCCACCCCGTAGACGCCGCGCTGGTCGTCGCGCACCAGTCGACCGAGGTCGAACTCGAGCACGCGGCGTCGCATCGCGTCGACGATGTGCCGGTCGTGGGTGGCCATGACGACGGTGGTGCCGCGGCGGTTGACGCGGTCGAGCACGTCGACGATCTCCTCACTGGTGGACGGGTCGAGGTTGCCGGTGGGCTCGTCGGCGAGCAACAGCAGCGGCCGGTTCGCGATCGCGCGGGCGATCGCCACGCGCTGCATCTCGCCGCCCGACAGCTCGGTGGGCATGCGCTCGGCCTTCCCCGCGAGACCGACGTAGTCGAGTACCTCGGGGACGACCTTCTCGATGGTCGAGCGCGGCTTGCCGATCACCTCGAGCGCGAAGGCAACGTTGTCGGCGACCGACTTCTGCTGCAGCAGACGGAAGTCCTGGAAGACGCAGCCGATGGACTGTCGCAGCTGCGGCACCCGTCGACTGGGCAACTTGGTGACGTGGAACCGGCCCACGTGGATGTCGCCGCTCGTCGGCTTGTCCTCCTTGAGGAGCAGTCGGAAGAACGTCGACTTCCCCGAGCCCGACGGCCCGATCAGGAAGGCGAACTCACCCTTCTCGACCTCCAACGACAGCCCCTGCAGCGCCGGTCTCCCGGAGTTCTTGTACTTCATCGTGACGTTGTCGAGGCTGATCACGGCGGCCAGTGTAGCCACGGCACGGGGCGCCTCCCGGGACCCCGAGGCCGCCCGCGCGCGTCACCGGGCGGGCGTCGTCGTGGGGGTCTGACCGGGGAACTGCAGACCCGGGATGGTCGGGAACTGCAGGCCACCGGTGGTGGTCGTGGGGGCGGTGTCGGTTCCCTGTGTGCCGGTCTCGGAGTCTGTCGTGGACGGGGTGTCGGCGGTGGACGGCACCGACGACGAGGTGGATCGCCGGGTGGACGACCATGTCGTCTCGGGCACGTACTCCTCCGTCGTCGACGGGGTCGTCCGCGGGGCCGTGCTCGCCGCGGCCCGGTCGGCGTCGATCTGCGCGTAGTGGTCCACCCGTTGTCCGTAGAGGGCCAGGAGACCGACGAACAGCAGCACCATGACGGCCGTCGTCGTGCGGACGCGACCGCCGAGCAGATGCCGCGGGATCCGCGACCACGGCGACCGCTTCGGCTCGTCCTGCGTCTGCGGTGATTCGTTCGTGTCGGGGCTCATCAGGACCGCCTCGAGGACTCGGATGCGGGTTGATCGGTCTCGGAGCGGGGTTCACCGACACCGGACGGGGTCATCGCGCCGGTCTCGATGCGTTCACCGCTGGCCAGCGCGATGCCCGCTCGCCCGAAGGACCGGACGATCCGGGCCCGCAGGTCACGACTCACCTCGAACTGCTTGCCGGGCAACGTCCGGGCGACCATCCGGACGGTCAGGTTGTCGAGCTCGACGTCGGTGACGCCCATCGACGTCGGTTCGTCGAGCAGCAGCGGGCGCATCCGCGGGTCGGCGAAGGTCTGCTGGCCCACCTTGCCCAGCAGCTCGTTGACGCGCCCCATGTCCGCGCCGACGGGCAGCGGGATGTCGACGACGGACCGCGCCCAGTCCTTCGACAGGTTGATCGCCTTCACGATCTGACCGTTGGGGACGGTGATGACCTCACCGTCGGACGACCGGATCTTGGTGATGCGCAGCGTGACGTCCTCGACGGTCCCCTGTGCAGTCTCCACCGAACCGACGACGGCGAGCTCGACGACGTCGCCGAAGCCGTACTGCTTCTCGGTGATGATGAAGAACCCGGCGAGCAGGTCCTGGACGACACGTTGAGCACCGAATCCCAGCGCCGCACCGAGAACCGTTGCGGGCGCGACGAAGCCGGTGATCGGGACACCGAGCGCCTTGATGATGTTGAACGCGGCGATGATGTAGACGATGACGATCGCGACCCACGCGATCACCTGCGCCACCGAGTGGCGGTGCTTGGCCGACTCCGACCGGACCAACTCGTCGCTCTCGCGGAACCCGCGGTCGATGCGGGTGGTGATGCGACGCGTCGACCACTGGATGAACCGGGTCAGGATCAAGGCGCCCAGGATGTTCAGGACGATCTGCAGGCCCTGCAGAGACAGGGCTTTGACCAACCGGTCCGTTCCGGGCGGCGACCCGACGGCGAGGAACAGGACGTCGTGCACGGGTCCCCTCTCAGCTCTGTGCGGAGGCCATCCGCCAGCGGATGCCCGACTCGATGAACCCGTCGATGTCACCGTCGAGCACCGCCGACGGGTTGTTGACCTCGAACTCCGTCCGCAGGTCCTTGACCATCTGGTACGGGTGCAGGACGTAGGACCGCATCTGGTTGCCCCAGCTGGAGCCCCCGTCGCCCTTCAGCGCGTCCATCTCGGCGCGCTCCTCCTGGCGCTTGCGCTCGAGGAGCTTGGCCTGCAGGACCCGCAGGGCGGCCGCCTTGTTCTGGAGCTGGCTCTTCTCGTTCTGACAGGTCACGACGATGCCGGTCGGGATGTGCGTCAGACGGACGGCCGAGTCTGTGGTGTTCACCGACTGTCCGCCCGGGCCGGAGGACCGGTAGACGTCGACGCGCAGGTCGTTCTCGTCGATGTCGATGTGGTCGGTCGTCTCGACGACGGGGAGCACCTCGACCTCGGCGAACGAGGTCTGGCGACGCCCCTGGTTGTCGAACGGGCTGATGCGCACGAGTCGGTGGGTGCCCATCTCGATCGACAGGGTCCCGTACATGTACGGCGCCTTCACCGCGAACGTCGCGCTCTTGAGACCGGCCTCCTCGGCGTAGGAGGTGTCGTAGACCTCGACGCCGTACTTGTGCTTCTCCGCCCAGCGGATGTACATGCGCATGAGCATCTCGGCCCAGTCCGCGGCGTCGACGCCACCGGCGCCCGCGCGGATGTTGACCAGGGCGTCGCGCGCGTCGTACTCGCCGGCCAACATCGTCTTGACCTCCATGGCCTCGATGTCGGCGCGCAGCGAGGCTCGCTCGGCGTCGGCGTCGGCCAGGCCCTGGACCCGCGCGTCGCCCTCCTCGTCCTCGGCGAGCTCGTAGAGGACGGGCAGGTCGTCGAGCCGGCTGCGGAGATCACTGACGCGGCGGAACTCGCTCTGCGCGTGCGACAGCTCCGAGGTGACCTTCTGCGCGTTCTCCTGGTTGTTCCAGAGCTCGGGGTCGGCCGCCTCGTGCTCGAGCTCGGCGATGCGCCGGGAGAGCTCCTCGAGGTCGAGCACCTTCTCCACCGTCGTGAGGGTGGCGTCGAGGTTCTCGATGTCGGTCTGGACGTCAGGTTGCACGGTGGACCAGGCTACTGGTTCGGCGCCGACCGACCGGCCCACGCACGGCTGCGACCATGATCACGCGGCCGGCGGCACCTCGAGCGAGCCGAAACGCCAGCTGGTCTCGGCCTTGCCCGGCTTGTAGACGACGGGCATGTCGGTGCCGATCTTGGGCCACGGGGTGTCGGCGCCGAGGACGAGATGTCCGTAGACGTCGGTCGGTGCGGTGTCGGGGCCGATGATGGTGCCGGAGACGGTGCAGAACATGGCGCCGTTCTTGTCACCCTGCTCGGCCTGGTCCGACACACCGGTCACGGTCAGAGTGCCCTCGACGAACCCTGTGGTGCCGCCGCCGAACAGTCCTCCGCCGGCCGCGCGACCACCTGCCGCGCGACCGCGCTGCCACTGCAGGATCAGCACGACGAGCAGGATCGCGAACATGATCGTGAATGCGATGTAGAGCACCGCGGACCTCCTCTCGCATACCCGGTCGGGCGTGTCTTCTACCGTACCGGGCATGGCCTCCACCCCCGATGACCTGCGGCTCGCGCTCACGCTCGCCGACGTCGCCGACGCGATCACGCTGCCGCGGTTCGGTGCGCTCGATCTGCGTGTCGACGACAAACCGGACCTGACCCCGGTGTCCGACGCCGATCTCGAGGCCGAGCGTCGTCTGCGGGCCGAGCTGGAACGGGAGCGTCCCGACGACGCGGTGCTGGGTGAGGAGTTCGGCGGTGACGCGGTGCTGCGCGGCCGCCAGTGGGTCATCGACCCGATCGACGGGACCAAGAACTTCGTCCGCGGCGTGCCCGTGTGGGCGACACTCATCGCCCTCGTCGAGGACGGGACGCCGACCGTCGGGGTCGTGTCGGCACCGGCGCTGGGCCGCCGATGGTGGGCGTCGTCGGGGGCGGGGGCGCACACCCGCGGGCCCGACGGGGTGGATCGACCGGCCACCGTCTCCGGCGTTGCCGACCTGTCGTCGGCGAGCCTGTCGTTCGCGAGCCTGAGCGGCTGGGCCGACCGCGGTCTGCGCGACCGCTTCGTCGCACTGACCGATGAGGTGTGGCGGGTCCGCGGCTACGGCGACTTCTTCCACTACTGCCTCGTCGCCGAGGGTGCCGTCGACATCGCCGTCGAACCCGAGGTGTCGCTGTGGGACCTCGCGCCGCTCGACGTCCTCGTCCGCGAGGCGGGCGGCACCTTCACGTCGCTCGACGGCACCGCGGGCCCGCACGGCGGCAGCGCCGTCGCCACCAACGGGCGGCTCCACGACGAGGTGCTCGCGGCCTTGCGCGGCTGATCGAGAACCGGCCCGCGTCGAACCCGAGAACCCGCGCCATGCACCGCGCGGATCCGCATTCCCGACGCGGGCCGAGGACCTCGGCGCGGATCGGCGTGCCCGGCGCGGGGTCGTCGTCCCGCGCCCGGTCAGGCAACCCGCGTCGTGCACGGCGCGGATCGGCGTTCCCGGCGCGGATCGGTCGATCCGCCGGTGGGACGGGACCACGCGACTACGCTCGGGTCATGCGCGTCACACACTTCGGACACTCCTGCATCCTCGTCGAGATCGACGGCACCACAGTGCTGTTCGATCCGGGTGTGTTCTCCGCCGGGTTCGCCGGGATCACCGGACTCGACGCGATCCTCATCACCCACCAGCACTTCGACCACGTCGACGTCGATCGTCTGCCCGATCTCGTTGCGAACAACCCCGACGCGGTCCTCTACGCCGATCCGCAGACGACCGAACAGCTCAACGGCGACTCGGTCGCGGGCACCTGGACCGCGGCGAATCCGGGCGACGAGTTCACGATCGGTTCGGTCACGGCACGGATCCGCGGCGGCAAGCACGCGATCATCCACCCCGACATCCCGCAGATCGACAACGTCGCCTACCTGCTGGGCGACGACACGAACCCGGGGAAGCTGATGCATCCCGGCGACGCGCTGTTCGTGCCCGAGGAGGACGTCGACGTGCTCGCGCTCCCGACCGCCGCCCCGTGGATGAAGCTCAGCGAAGGCGCCGACTTCCTGCGGGCGATGGGGCCGCGTGTCGCGTTCCCCATCCACGAGGCCGTACTGTCCGACGGCGGTCGCGGCGCGTACCTGTCGATGCTCGAGGGCCTCAAGGGTTCCGACACGGACTGGCGGACGCTGCCGGAGGAGAACGCGCTCGAGATCCTCTGAGCGATCAGGTGACGGCGGGGAACACAACCGAGCCGACGGCGGCGTCGACCGCCCGCGCCACGCCGTAGGCGACCCACACCGCCGCGACGGCGTAGACGACGCGACTGCGCGCGAACCGGATCAGGACGTCGACCCGCGCAGGGGCGACGAAACGCACCACCACCGCCACGACGACGGCGAGGGCGACGGCCACCAGACTGATCGGCCCGAACACGTTGTCCGCGAACGCCGTCGACACGTCACCGTGCGCGAACGCGACCCAGCTGCGCGTCAACCCGCACCCCGGGCACGGCAGACCTGTCGCGAGACGGAACGGACACAGGATCGGCCCCTCACCAACCACCGACGTCGGGATCGCGAACGCGGCCACGACGGCCCCTCCGCCGACGACGGTCCCGATCGTCAGCGGCGACAGCTGCTGCCTGCGGTGCATGGTCGCCGACGGACCAGGGGGCGCAGCCGTCACCGCAGCGGCTGCCCGTTCGAGTCGGGGACCTTGCGCAGGATGATCAGGATGAAGTCGATCAGCGCCCAGACGCCGAAGCCGCCGCAGGTGATCAGCTTCAGGATGCCCAGACCGGTGTAGCCGAGCCAGAACCGGTCGATCCCGAGGCCGCCGAGGAAGAACGAGATGATCACCGTGGTGAGCCAGTCCTTGTCGGAGAACAGTCCGGGCACCTGACTGACCGGGAACCAGGTGCTCGTCGCCGTGCGGACCTGCGTCTCGGCCTTGATCTGTCCGGTGCGGACCATGTTCTGCAGGTCCGGGTAGGCCATCGGCCCCCACTCCTGCCCCATCACCGCCGCGTAGAAGGTGTCGTTCGCAGGACCCGGAGGCGGCCCCGGCTTGTCCATGGGAGGAAAGGTCATACCGGGCAGATTAGGCGATCGGTGCAGGTCGCGGGCCTGTCACGCGAGTGTTGGACACACCGTTCATCTGGGGGGTGACATCCTCCTTACCACTCGGTAAGATCGAACTTACCGCTGAGTAAGATCGGCGATCGGCCCCGTGGCCGACAAGTCCACATCCGTCGTTCATCGACCGTTAGGTGACACATGTCCACTCACACCGAGCCCCGCGACACCTCCGCGGTCGGCAAGACAGCTCCCAAGCAGAACGCGATCGGCGTCGCCATGCGCTTCCTCAGCACCATCACGGGCTCCGACATCGCCGAGCGCTTCGGGTTGCGCGAGCCGATCAACCGCGTCGCCTTCCAGGGCACCAAGTCCGGTTTCCAGACCCTCGGCGCCGCGAGCCGTGCGTTCAAGTCGGTCCAGGGCGGCGGCCAGCCGGCGCGTCTGAAGACCCCGGGCAAGGACTACTTCAACCTCCGCCCGGACGACGAGCAGGAGATGATCGCCAGCACGGCGAAGGAGTTCGCGGAGGAGATCCTGCGGCCCGCCGCCCACGACGCCGACGAGGCCGCGGCTGCGCCCGAGGAACTGCTCACCCGTTTCGCCGAGCTGGGCATCACGACCATCAACGTGCCCGAGGAGTTCGACGGCGCCGCCTCCGAGCGTGGCGTGGTCACCAACGGGCTCGTCGCCGAGGCCCTTGCGTACGGCGACATGGGGCTCGCCCTCCCGCTGCTCGCCCCGAGCGGTGTGGCCGCCACGCTGACCCAGTTCGGCAGCGACGGCCAGCAGAAGACCTACCTGCCCGACTTCGCCGGGGAAGAGGTGCCCCAGGCCTCGGTCGTGATCGCCGAGCCGCGCCCGCTCTTCGACGC
>JAQIJH010000064.1:0-16298 GCA_036946345.1 Gordonia paraffinivorans
TGACCCCGCAGGGGCCCGTCGGGGGCCTCGTCGGGTGCGGACAGCGCTCGACGGGGCCCCGCGGGACCCGCTGTTAGAGTTCAGAACCATCCCGGGCCGGTGACTCGACGCCGCAGGGGTCGTGTTCGTTGGGCAGGAGGAATTAGTGCGATCGTCCGTTGTCTCGGCCATCCGGACACAGGACCTGAGGCGGAAGATCCTCTTCGTCATCGGGATTCTCGTCCTCTACCGACTGGGCGCGACGATCCCGTCGCCGGGCGTCGACTACAAGGTCGTCCGTGGGTGCATCAACGAGGTGTCCAGCGGCAACTCCGCCGGCATCTACTCGCTGATCAACCTGTTCTCCGGTGGCGCGCTCCTGCAGCTGTCGGTGTTCGCGATCGGCATCATGCCGTACATCACGGCGAGCATCATCGTCCAGCTGCTCACGGTCGTCATCCCTCGCTTCGAACAGCTCCGCAAGGAGGGCCAGTCCGGCCAGGCGAAGATGACGCAGTACACCCGCTACCTGACGGTGGCGCTGGCACTGCTCCAGTCGACCGGCATCGTCGCCCTCGCCGACCGCGGTGACCTGTTGCGCGACTGCTCGCGCGGCACCGAGATCCTGCGTGACCAGTCCATCTTCGGACTCATCATCATCGTGCTCGTCATGACCGCCGGCGCCTGTGTCGTCATGTGGTTCGGCGAGCTGATCACCGAGCGCGGCATCGGCAACGGCATGTCGCTGCTGATCTTCGCCGGCATCGCAGCCCGTATCCCCGCCGAGGGAAAGCAGATCCTCGACACCCGTGGCGGCCTGGTGTTCGGCCTCGTGATCCTCGCGGCGATCATCATCGTCGCGGGCGTGGTCTTCATCGAGCAGGGTCAGCGCCGGATACCGGTGCAGTACGCCAAACGCATGGTGGGCCGGAAGATGTACGGCGGGTCGTCGACGTACCTGCCGCTCAAGGTCAACCAGGCGGGCGTCATCCCGGTCATCTTCGCGTCGTCGCTGCTGTTACCTGCCGAACCTGATCGTGCAGTTGACGCAGAGCAACTCCGGTGACCAGCCGGCGTGGCAGCGTTACATCCAGCAATACCTGGTGGACCCGAGCAACGGTGTCTACATCGCCGTGTACTTCCTCATGATCATCTTCTTCACGTACTTCTACGTGGCGGTGACCTTCAACCCGGCCGAACGCGCGGACGAGATGAAGAAGTACGGCGGGTTCATCCCCGGCATCCGACCCGGGCAGCCCACGGCCGACCACCTCGGCTACGTGCTGAGCCGCATCACCCTGCCGGGGTCGATCTACCTCGGCGTGATCGCGGTCCTGCCCAACCTGTTCCTCGAGATCGGCAACTCCGGTGGCGTGCAGAACCTGCCCTTCGGTGGCACCGCGGTGCTCATCATGGTGGGCGTCGGCCTGGACACCGTGAAGCAGATCAACAGCCAGCTCATGCAGCGCAAATACGAAGGGTTCCTGAAGTGAGACTCGTGATCCTCGGTCCTCCCGGAGCCGGCAAGGGCACACAGGCCGAGATGCTGTCCGAGAGCCTCGGCATCCCGCACGTCTCCACCGGTGATCTGTTCCGCGCCAACATCTCCGAGGGCACGTCGATCGGACTCGAGGCAAAGAAGTACCTCGACGCCGGCGACCTCGTGCCGTCGCAGATCACCGTCGACATGGTGAAGGCCCGTGTGCAGGAGCCCGACGCCACCAACGGGTTCATCCTCGACGGGTTCCCGCGCTCGACCGAGCAGGCCGACGCGCTCACCGAGATCCTCGACGGGCTCGGCACCTCGCTCGACGCGGTGCTGTCGTTCGTAGTCGACGAGGACGTCGTCGTCGAGCGCATGCTCGCCCGCGGCCGCGCCGACGACACCGAGGACGTCATCCGCAACCGCATGCAGGTCTACGTCAAGGAGACCTCCCCGCTGCTCGAGTACTACGGCGACCAGGTCACCGTCATCGACGCCGTCGGCGACGTCGGCGAGGTGCACCAGCGGGTCCTGCGCGCCCTGAACGTCTGACCCGATGGGCCTGCGACGCACCAAGACCGTGCCGTTCCGCTCCGCCGGTGAACTCGACGCCATGGCGGCGGCGGGCGCGGTGGTCGGTGCGGCACTGGTCGCGGTGCGCGACGCCGCCCGTGTCGGTGTGAGCACCCTGCAACTCGACGAGGTCGCGGAATCGGTGATCCGCGACGCGGGGGCCGTGCCGTCCTTCAAGGGCTATCACGGGTTCCCGGGCTCGATCTGCAGCTCCGTCAACGACGTGGTCGTGCACGGCATCCCGTCGGCCGAGGTGGTGCTCGCCGAGGGTGACCTCGTCTCGATCGACTGCGGTGCCATCCTCGACGGGTGGCACGGCGACTCGGCCTGGACCTTCGGCGTGGGCGAGCTGTCGGCGGCCGACGCCGAGTTGTCCGCGGCCACACGGGAGTCCATGGAGGCCGGCATCGCCGCGATGCATCCCGACAACCGCCTGACCGACGTCTCCCACGCGATCGAGGCCGAGACGCGGGCCGCGGAGCAGCGCTACGGGAGGTCGTTCGGGATCGTGTCCGGCTACGGCGGCCACGGCATCGGACGTCAGATGCACATGGAACCATTCCTGCCGAACGAGGGAAAGCCCGGTCGCGGACCGCGTCTCGTCGTCGGCAGCACGCTGGCCATCGAACCGATGCTCACCCTCGGCACCACCGAGACGTCGGTCGAGGCCGACGACTGGACGATCACCACCGACGACGGTTCGCGCGCCGCGCACTGGGAGCACACCGTCGCGGTCACCGAGGACGGCCCCCGGATCCTCACCGTTCGTCCGTCCTGAGCGGCGCGTCGGCCACTGTTCACCTGACGGCGGATCCGTCGTCACCATCCGTTCGATCTCTGCGTCGACGCTGCCGAGGTGCCCGCAGACACCGAACGGACCCTGCCGCGGTCCGGAGGCGGGTCGCTCTGGAACCGCCCCTGGCGTGACTGGGCCCTGTTCCTCGTCATCGTCGGCCCGAACCTGGTGCTGCTCGGCGTCTTCACCTACCGCCCGCTGATCGAGAACATCCGGCTGTCGTTCTACGACTGGAACATCTCGTCGGACACCATCAGCTTCCTCGGGTTCGACAACTACGTCGAGTGGTTCACCCGCGACGACACCCGCACCATCGTCGCCAACACGGTGATCTTCACCGTCGCAGCGGTTCTCGGCTCGATGGTCATCGGCCTGGCCCTCGCGCTGCTGCTCGACCGCACGCTGCGCGGTCGGAACCTGGTGCGGTCGGTGGTGTTCGCGCCGTTCGTCATCTCCGGCGCGGCGATCGGCATCGCGTTCCAGTTCGTCTTCGACCCGAACTTCGGTCTCGTGCGCGACCTCATGCACCGGTTCGGGCTGGGCGCGCCCCCGGATTTCTACCAGGACCCGCACTGGGCGCTCGTCATGATCACGGTGACGTACCTGTGGAAGAACGTGGGCTACGCCTTCGTCATCTATCTCGCCGCGCTGCAGGGGCGGCGGGAGGACCTGGCCGAGGCCGCCGCGATAGACGGCGCGTCGTCGTGGACGTACTTCCGCCGTGTGTTGGTCCCGCAGCTGCGCCCCACGACCTACTTCCTGTCGATCACGGTGATGCTCAACTCGCTGCAGGTCTTCGACATCATCAATGTGATGACCCGCGGCGGACCGCTCGGCACCGGCACGACGACGATGGTCTACCAGGTCTACGAGGAGTCGTTCGTCAACTTCCGTGCCGGGTACGGCGCGACCGTCGCGACCGTCATGTTTGTCGTGCTGCTGGTGATCACCGTCGCCCAGGTACGGATCATGGACCGGGGGCGGGACGCGTGACCCGCACGCGCGCAGGGCAGATCGCCGGCTACGTCGCGATGGTGCTCGTCGTTCTGGCCATCGCGGTGCCCCTGGCGTGGGTGGTGCTCACCTCGTTCAAGGAGCGCGGCGACATCTACTCGCAGCCCGCGATCTGGTGGCCTCGGGTGTTCGCGGCCTCGAACTACTCCGACGCGACGACGTCGGTGCCGTTCTGGAGATTCCTCACCAACTCGGTGATCGTCACCGGCGCACTGGCGATCATCAAGTTCGTGCTCGGCATCGCCTCGGCGTACGGCCTTGTGTTCCTGCACTTCCCGTTCAAGCGACTGATCTTCGTCGTCGTGATCGCCGCGCTGATGGTGCCCAACCAGATCACGGTCATCGTCAACTACTCGCTCGTCGCGCAGCTCGGCTACCGGAACACGTTGCTGGGCATCATCGTCCCGCTCGCCGGTGTCGCGTTCGGCACGTTCCTCATGCGCAACCACTTCCTGTCGATCCCGGCCGAGATCATCGAGGCCGCGCGGATGGACGGCGCCGGCCACATGCGGTTGCTGTGGCGGATCATCCTGCCGTTGTCGGGCCCGACGATGGTCGCCTTCGCCGTCATCACCATCGTCAACGAGTGGAACGAGTACCTCTGGCCGTTCCTCATGGCCGACGACTCGTCGGTCGCGACGCTGCCCGTCGGCCTGACGAAACTGCAGAACAGCGACGGCCTCACCAACTGGGGGCCGGTGATGGCCGCGACGGTCCTCGCGATGATCCCCGTGCTCGCGGTGTTCCTGGTGTTGCAACGCCAGATGATCCGCGGACTGACCTCCGGCGCCGTCAAGGGCTGACCGGCGCACCACCGACGACCCCACCGCAGAGAAAGAGTCATCACCATGGTCGAACTGAGCCGTCGCGGCTTCCTCGCCGCGAGCGTCACCGCCGCCGCGGGCGCCGTCCTCACCGCGTGCGTGGGCTCCGGCAATTCCGGGAGCGGTTCCAGCGGAGGCGATTCGAACACCATCACGTGGTGGTCGAGCCATCCGGGCAAGTCGACGGACGTCGAGAAGGAACTCATCACCCGGTTCCAGCAGGCGAACCCCTCGCTGACGGTGCAGTTGGTCGACGGCGGCAAGAACTACGAGGAGGTCGCGCAGAAGTTCAACGCGGCGCTCTCCGGCGGCGCCGTGCCCGACGTCGTGATGCTCTCGGACGTCTGGTGGTTCAACTTCGCGCTGATCGGTGCGATCGCGCCTCTCGACGACCTGTTCGGCAAGGCGTCGGTGAACACCTCGGACTACGTGGACTCGCTGTACAACGATTACGCGTGGAACAACAAGCACTGGGCGCTGCCGTACGCCCGGTCGACCCCGCTCTTCTACTACAACAAGGCCCTCTGGCAGCAGGCCGGGCTGCCCGACCGCGGACCGACGAGCTGGCAGGAGTTCGACGAGTGGGGACCGCGGCTGCAGGCAGTCGTCGGCTCGGGCAAGCTCGCCCACGGCTGGGGCAACGCCACCGACTACCTGGGCTGGACGTTCCAGGGCCCCATGCGCACGTTCGGCGGACGCTACTCCGACCAGTTCGACCTGAAGTTCACCGAGCCGGGCTCGATCGCGGCCGCGAACTACCTGCGCAGTTCCATCCACGACAAGAAGTACGCCGCGATCTCCAACGACATCGCCAACGACTTCGGTGCCGGCATCATCGCCTCGACCATCGCGTCCACCGGTGACCTGTCGGGCATCGCGAAGAACGCGAGATTCGACGTCGGCACCGCGTTCCTCCCCGCGCCCAACGGACCCGGATGTGTCACCGGCGGAACAGGTCTGGCCATCCCGGCGAAGATCAGCGACCAGCGCAAGGTCAACGCGCTGAAGTTCATCGACTTCATCACGAACACCGACAACACGTCCTACTTCTCGCAGAAGGTCGGGTACATGCCGGTGCGGAAGTCGGCGCTGTCGTCGGCGTCGACGCAGCAGTTCCTCGCGAAGAACCCGAACTTCGCGACCGCGGTGAACCAGCTGCCGAAGACGACGTCGCAGGACTACGCGCGGGTGTTCGTCCCCGGCGGCGACAAGATCATCGGCACCGGGTTCGAGCAGATCGGACTGCGCAACGCGGACGTGAACTCGACGATGGCGTCGGTGCAGTCGCAGATCCAGCAGATCATCGACCGGCAGATCACGCCGAAGCTGCCGAAGTAAGCCGTGGCGTCCGTCGAATTCGACTCCGTCACCCGCGACTTCGGTTCCGGGCGACCCGCGGTCGACCAGCTGTCGCTGGCCATCGCCGACGGTGAGTTCCTGGTGCTCGTCGGCCCGTCGGGGTGCGGCAAGTCGACCAGTCTCCGCATGCTCGCCGGCCTCGAGCCGATCCAGTCCGGTCGCGTGCTCATCGACGCCGTCGACGTCAGCGGCCGCGCACCGAAAGCGCGCGACGTCGCGATGGTGTTCCAGAACTACGCGCTCTACCCGAACATGACGGTCGCGGAGAACATGGGCTTCGCGCTGCGCAACGCGGGGATGAGCAAGGCGGACACCGCGACCGCCGTCGACGAGGCCGCGACGATGCTCGAGCTGACCGAGGTCCTCGGACGCAAGCCGTCGGCGTTGTCGGGCGGGCAGCGACAGCGCGTCGCGATGGGGCGGGCGATCGTGCGACGACCCAAGGTGTTCTGCATGGACGAGCCGCTGAGCAATCTCGACGCGAAGCTGCGCGTGAGCACCCGCGCCCAGATCGCGGCGCTGCAGCGGCGTCTGGGGACCACGACCGTGTACGTCACCCACGACCAGGTCGAGGCGATGACGATGGGCGACCGGGTGGCGGTGCTCCGGGACGGCCTCCTCCAGCAGGTCGCCGCGCCGCGCACGCTCTACCTCGACCCCGACAACGCGTTCGTCGCCGGGTTCATGGGCTCGCCCGCGATGAACCTCGTCGATGACGCCGCCGTCCACGACCGCACGGTCCACCTCGGAGGTCTGGCCCTGCGCGCGCCGTCGGCGGTGTCGGCGACGACCGTGACCGTCGGCGTGCGACCCGAGTCGTGGGAGCTGACGACGCCGTCGTCGGGCACCCTCGACTGCCGCATCGACCTCGTCGAGGAGCTGGGCGCCGAACAGTTCGTGCACTGCACACCACTCGACGGGACCGTCGGGGCGCGCGGTGGGAAGGTCGTCGTCCGCATCGATCACCGCCGAACCGTCGCCGTCGGCGACACGATCGGGCTGCGGGTGCCCGACGCCGACACCACCTACTGGTTCGACGCGACGTCAGGTGACCGCATCCGCTGACGCTCCACTTCTGGTGTTCCCGCTCCACTTGTGGTGCTGACGCTCCATCTACAGGGCGCCCCATCGCGTCCACGCTCCACATATTCGAGGACGCTCCGGATATATCCGGAGCGTCCTCGAATATGTGGAGCGGCAACCCTGTATGTGGAGCGGCAATCCCGTAAGCGGAGCGGGAACCGGTCAGGCGTCGTCGGCGCGTGCCCAGCGGGCGCCGACGAAGTCGCGGTTGCGGCCGCTGTCGACCAGACGCCAGCGTGACGGCGTCGGCAGCACGGGCCTCCCGGCGCCCAGCGAACACGGCGCGTAGTGCACCCACATCTCGTCGACGAGGCCCGCGGTCACGAACTGCGCCGCCAGGTCGCCACCGCCGACGACCCATACGTCACCACCGCCCGCGGCCTCGACGAGGCGAGGATGGAGCTCGGCGACGTCGCCGGCGAAAGTGTGCACCCCGGGTGCGGTGACCGCGTCGGGATGATTCGTGACGACCCACGTGGGTTGCGCGTAGGGCCATACGTCGGGCTCGTGGTCGATCAGCCACCGATGTGTCGACGCACCCATCACGATCGCGCCGACGCCGGCGATGAAGTCGTCGTACCCACCGAAGCCGGTGCCGTCGACGTCGTTGCGCATCAGCCAGTCGAGGCTGTCGTCGGCGTCGACGACGAAGCCGTCGAGGCTGGACGCGGTGTAGTAGATGGTCGCCACGGTGGGCTCCTCACATCTCGACGAGGATGGTCACCGGCCCGTCGTTGACGCTGTGGACGCGCATGTGCGCACCGAACCGGCCGGTCGAGACCGTAGCGCCGAGGTCCGACAAAGCGGTCACGAACCGGTCGACGAGGGGTTCGGCCACCGGTCCCGGCGCCGCGGCGTTCCACGACGGCCTCCGACCCTTGCGGACGTCGCCGTAGAGGGTGAACTGGCTGACCACGAGCAGGGGAGCGTCCCGATCGGCCGCCGACGTCTCGTCGTCGAGGATGCGCAGCGTCCAGATCTTGTCGGCCATGCGCCGCGCGGTGTCGTCGGTGTCGTCGTGGGTGGCCCCGAGCAGCACGACGAGCCCCTGCGCGCCGTCGTCGAGATGTAGCCGACCGACCGTCTCCCCGTCGACCTCGACGTGCGCCGCCGTCACCCGTGTCACCACTGCCCTCATGACGCGAGACGCTAGCCAGCGGGACAGGAGTCGCCCACTCGGCGGGTGGTTGTGGCCCACTCGGCGGGCAGTTTCGGCACACTCGGCGCCGGACGCCCGCCGTCTACCGGGCAGGTCGGCGTCAGCACCACGTCAAGATCGTCGGGCGGGGCGTCAGGAGACCGTTCAGAACGTGATCGCACGTGGGGGAGTCGGGCGACGGTGGTCCGGTGACCACCGCACATCGCCTCCGGCCGACCTGCACCTCCGACATCGCGTTGTCCGCGCGGGGCGTCGTGATCCTGCCCGTCGACGACGTCCGCGCGCCGTGCCACGAGGCGGTGGTGCGATCGCGGTGCTTCGGTCGCATGGTCCGTGCCGTCCACGTCTGTCCGCGGGGCGCCGACCACCAGGAGCTGCGACGCATCTGGCACACCGACCACCCGCTCGTCGACCTGGTCGTCCTCGACGCCGAACCCGGAGAGTCGCCGGCAGCCGTCCTGGCGGGGTGGGTCGCGGTGATGGGTTCCGTCGACGACCTGCTCGTCGTCCTCGCCGACGGTTCCCGCGAGAGCGAGACCCGTGCGATCTCGGTCGGTCTGGCGGTGCGGCTCTCGCGGGCGTTCGCCGCGCACCCGGCGACGCTGGTCGCCCACATGCACACGGCCTGACGCCGACCTCCCGCGCGGAAGCAACTGCCCGCCGACGCCGTTGTCGTCTCCATGAGCACCGCGCAGAAGCACGCTTTCGGGACCCACGGCATCTGGATCTGGCACGCGGGGCTGACCTCGCACCAGGCGGCCCGGGTCGAACAGCTCGGCTACGGCACCATCTGGCTGGGCGGCTCGCCGGAGGACCTCGCGCCCGCGCGGAAGGTCCTCGAGGCGACCGACTCCGTCCGTGTCGCCACCGGCATCACCAACATCTGGAACACCGACCCGCTCGCAATCGCGCGCGAGTTCGCCGACCTCGAGAAGGACTTCCCCGGCCGCTTCTACCTGGGTGTCGGCGTCGGGCACCCGGAGGCGACCCAGGAGTACGCCTCGCCGTACGACTCGATGGTCGACTACCTGGACAAGCTCGACGAGGGCGGTCTGCCGGTCGAACGTCGTGTGCTCGCCGCCCTCGGCCCGAAGATGCTGCGCCTGTCCGCGGACCGCGCTCTCGGGGCGCACCCATACCTGACGCCGCCGGAGCACACGCGGTACGCCCGCGAGATCCTCGGGCCCGACGCGTTCCTGGCGCCCGAGCACAAGATCGTCCTCGAGAGCGACCCGGAGACCGCCCGCTCGATCGGCCGTCCGCCCGTCGACACCCCGTACCTGCATCTGCGGAACTACGTCGCGAACCTCAAGCGCTTCGGATGGACGGACGAGGACATCGCCGACGGCGGGAGCGACGCACTCATCGACACGTTGGTGGCGCACGGGACGGGGGAGGAGATCCGCGACATCGCAGACCGGCACCTGGCGGCCGGCGCCGACCACGTCGCGATCCAGGTCCTGGGGGCGAAGGACGTCACCGACGTGCTGGAGCAGCTGCCCGCGGGATAGGCCCCGGCACGGATTTGGCCCATACCAGCGCAGACGCGTACAGTGGAGCGCTGGTGCGTGTCCACCGATGGTTGTCTGCCGCTCGCGGCCGGGGGTCATCGGGATTACGCGTACCGACACGGTAGACGACGAGTCCGCTTCGCGGGCGATGCCGCACGGCACCGCCCGGGTCCGGGCCGGATTGTGGAGGACATGGCAAAGAAAGACGGCGCCATCGAGGTGGAGGGTCGCGTGGTCGAGCCTCTGCCCAACGCGATGTTCCGCATCGAGCTGGAGAACGGGCACAAGGTGCTCGCGCACATCAGCGGCAAGATGCGTCAGCACTACATCCGCATCCTCCCCGAGGATCGCGTCGTCGTGGAGCTCTCGCCCTACGACCTCGCCCGCGGCCGCATCGTCTACCGCTACAAGTAAGCGCCACACCCCATCCCGAGAGGCACCGACGTGAAGGTCAACCCGAGCGTCAAGCCGATCTGCGAGAAGTGCAAGGTGATCCGCCGCAACGGTCGGGTCATGGTGATCTGCGACAACCTGCGCCACAAGCAGCGCCAGGGCTGATCAGCACCGGGCTCCACGGGGCCCCGCGGTCGCTTGAGTGACACACAACTGAAGATCGAACAGATGAGACTCCCGGATCCACCGGGGACAGACGCGTCCCCGGCCACCTCTGGACGAAGGCCGGAGCCCCACACGGGGGACGGACCGGGAGCAGACCTTCGGAACCGAAAAGGAAACACCACATGGCACGTGTTGCCGGTGTGGATCTCCCGCGCGAGAAGCGCCTGGAGATCGCACTGACCTACATCTACGGAGTGGGTCGTACCACCTCGAAGGAGATCCTGGCGGGTACCGGGCTCAGCCCCGACCTGCGCGCGAAGGACCTCACCGACGCCGACGTCGCGAAGCTCCGCGAGTACATCGAGGCGTCCGTCCAGGTCGAGGGTGACCTGCGTCGCGAGGTCCAGGGCGACATCCGTCGCAAGATCGAGATCGGCTGCTACCAGGGCCTGCGGCATCGTCGTGGTCTGCCCGTGCGTGGTCAGCGCACCAAGACCAACGCCCGCACCCGCAAGGGCCCCAAGAAGACCATCGCCGGGAAGAAGAAGTAACGCATGCCTCCGAAGTCACGCGCTGCCGGGCCCAAGAAGGGCACCTCGCGTCGTCGCGAGAAGAAGAACGTCCCGCACGGCCACGCGCACATCAAGTCCACGTTCAACAACACGATCGTCTCGATCACCGACCCCGCGGGCAACGTGATCTCCTGGGCGTCCTCGGGCCATGTCGGCTTCAAGGGTTCGCGCAAGAGCACCCCGTTCGCCGCGCAGCTCGCCGCCGAGAACGCTGCCCGCAAGGCGCAGGAGAACGGCGTCAAGAAGGTCGACGTGTTCGTCAAGGGCCCGGGTTCGGGCCGTGAGACCGCGATCCGCTCGCTGCAGGCCGCCGGCCTCGAGGTGGGCACCATCTCCGACGTCACCCCCGCCCCCCACAACGGCTGCCGCCCGCCCAAGCGGCGCCGGGTCTAGTCGGGAAGGGAAGGAACCCACTCATGGCTCGTTACACCGGACCCGCCACCAAGAAGTCTCGTCGCCTTCGCGTCGACCTCGTCGGTGGAGACCAGGCATTCGAACGTCGCCCCTACCCGCCCGGCCAGCACGGCCGCGCGCGGATCAAGGAGAGCGAATACCTCATGCAGCTGCAGGAGAAGCAGAAGGCCCGCTTCACCTACGGCGTGCTCGAGAAGCAGTTCCGTCGCTACTACGAGGAGGCGAACCGTCGTACCGGCAAGACCGGCGACGAGCTGCTCCGCATCCTCGAGACCCGTCTCGACAACGTCGTGTACCGCGCCGGTCTGGCCCGCACGCGTCGTCAGGCACGGCAGATGGTCAGCCACGGCCACTTCACCGTCAACGGTGTGAAGGTCGACGTGCCCAGCTACCGCGTCTCGCAGTACGACATCATCGACGTCCGTCCGAAGTCGCTGCAGACCGTGCCGTTCCAGATCGCCAAGGAGATCCAGGGCGAGCGCCCGCTCCCGGGCTGGCTCCAGGTCGTCCCGTCGACGCTGCGGATCCTCGTGCACCAGGTGCCCGACCGCGCTCAGATCGACGTGCCGCTCACCGAGCAGCTGATCGTCGAGTTCTACTCGAAGTAACACGCGTGCCGTCCCCCGCCGGATCACCGGTGGGGGACGACCTCGCCCGACGTCGTTCGTCGCCGGGCACCCGAGGGCGTCATATGGCGGATGCCCACACAGGAGGAATCACCACCCATGCTCATCTCACAGCGACCCACCCTGTCCGAGGAGACGCTGGCCGAGAACCGGTCGAAGTTCGTCATCGAACCGCTCGAGCCCGGCTTCGGCTACACCCTGGGCAACTCGCTGCGGCGCACCCTGCTGTCGTCCATCCCGGGTGCGGCGGTCACCAGCATCCGCATCGACGGCGTGCTCCACGAGTTCACCACCGTGCCGGGGGTGAAGGAGGACGTCACCGACATCATCCTGAACCTCAAGGGCCTCGTGGTGTCCTCCGAGGAGGACGAGCCGGTCACCATGTACGTCCGCAAGCAGGGCCCCGGCACCGTCACCGGTGCCGACATCGTGCCGCCGGCCGGTGTCACCGTGCACAACCCGGACCTGCACATCGCGACCCTCAACGACAAGGGCAAGCTCGAGATCGAGCTCGTCGTCGAGCGGGGCCGCGGCTACGTGCCGGCCGTGCAGAACAAGGCGTCGGGCGCCGAGATCGGCCGCATCCCGGTCGACTCGATCTACTCGCCCGTGCTCAAGGTGACCTACAAGGTGGAGGCCACCCGCGTCGAGCAGCGCACCGACTTCGACCGTCTCGTCCTCGACGTCGAGACCAAGAACTCGATCACCGCGCGGGACGCGCTGGCCTCGGCCGGCAAGACCCTCGTCGAGCTGTTCGGGCTGGCGCGTGAGCTCAACGTCGAGGCCGAGGGCATCGAGATCGGGCCGTCGCCGGCCGAGGCGGACCACATCGCCTCGTTCAGCCTGCCGATCGAGGACCTCGAGCTCACGGTGCGCTCCTACAACTGCCTCAAGCGCGAGGGCGTGCACACCGTCGGTGAGCTCGTGGCGCGCACGGAGTCGGATCTGCTCGACATCCGCAACTTCGGGCAGAAGTCGATCGACGAGGTGAAGGTCAAGCTGCACACGCTGGGCCTGTCGCTGAAGGACAGCCCCGCGAGCTTCGACCCGTCGCAGGTCGCCGGGTACGACGCGAGCACGGGTACGTGGTCCGACGACGCATCGTTCTCCGATGCCGACTCGGGCGAGGATTACGCAGAGACCGAGCAGCTCTGACGAGCTGCGCCCTACCTTCTCCCGGCCGAGAGGCCGTGAGCGTCTTACAAGGAGACATCGATGCCCAAGCCCACCAAGGGCGCCCGTCTCGGCGGGTCGGCCTCGCACCAGAAGGCGATGCTGGCGAACCTCGCCACCTCGCTGTTCGAGCACGAGCGGATCACGACCACCGAGGCCAAGGCCAAGCGCCTGCGGCCGTACGCGGAGAAGCTGATCACCCACGCCAAGGCGGGCACCCTCGCCCACCGTCGTGAGGTGCTCAAGGACATCCGCGACAAGGACGTCGTGCACAAGCTCTTCGCGGAGATCGGCCCCTCGTTCGCCGAGCGCGACGGCGGGTACACCCGCATCGTGAAGACGTTGCCCCGCAAGGGTGACAACGCGCCGATGGCCGTCATCGAGCTGGTGAGCGGTCCGACCGCGTCCAGCGAGGCAAGCCGCGCGACCCGCGTCGCCGCGTCGCAGAAGGCGGCCCCGGCCGCTGCTGACACCGCGGACAGCTCGGCTGCAGAGACGGCAGCCGAGGCCGCCGAGGACGAGAACAACGTCGTCGCGCAGGTCGAGGCCGAGGCCTCCGACGAGGCCGTCGAGAACGCCGACGCCGTCGCCGAGGGCACCACCGAGGAGACGTGGGCCGAGAGCGCCGCCGAGATCGTCGACGACGAGAAGAAGTCCGACGACAAGTGACGTCGCGCTGAGCGTGAACACACCGGACGAGCCCGCCCCCGACACCGTCGGCGGCGGGCTCGCCCGTCTGCAGACCGTCCGTCTCCGGTTCGACATCGCCTACGACGGCACCGACTTCACCGGGTGGGCCCGTCAGCCCGGACGCCGGACCGTCTGCGGCACCCTCGAGGAGACGCTGGCCACCGTCCTGCGCGCGCCCATCTCGCTGACGGTCGCCGGCCGCACCGATGCCGGCGTGCACGCCACCGGACAGGTCGCCCACGCCGACGTCCCCGAGTCGGCGCTGCAGACCCGATCGATCGCCGGTGACCCGTCACGGCTGGTGCGCCGGCTGGCGAGGATGCTCCCCGACGACGTGCGGGTGACCGCCGTGCAGGTCGTCGAGGACGCGTTCGACGCGCGGTTCGCCGCCCTGCGGCGGCATTACCGCTACCGGTTGACCGACTCGGTCTTCGGTGCGGAACCCGTGCGTGCTCGCGACACCGCCGCCTGGCCCCGTCCGCTGGACGTCGACGCGATGGCCGCCGCGGCGAACGCGCTCGTCGGCCTCCACGATTTCGCCGCGTTCTGTCGGCGTCGCGAGGGCTCGACCACGATCCGCGACCTGCAGCGCTTCGCCTGGCGTCGCGACGACGACGGGGTGCTGATCGCGGAGGTGAGCGCGGACGCCTTCTGCTGGTCGATGGTGCGGTCGCTGGTCGGTGCGGTCGCAGCTGTCGGCGAAGGGCGACGTGACGTCGCCTGGTGTCGTGGGCTGCTCGAGCAGATTCAGCGCACCCCGGATGTGCCGGTCGCGCCGGCTCGTGGGCTGACCCTCGTCGGCGTCGACTACCCGCCGCCGTCGGAGTGGGCGGGCCGTGCCGAGATCACCCGCGACGTGCGCGAACGTCCGACACCCCCGCCCTGCTGCTGAGCCATCAGGACCGCAGCAGCCGACCCTGTCCGTCGCGCGGGTTGCCGACGAGCAACACGATCGCGTCGATGAACGTCCACAGGGCCACCGCGAACCAGGTCACGACCCCGAAGCCGAAGAAAAACAGCAGCGGAAACGACAGCAGGAACAGCAGCAGCTGACAGACCGCAATCGCGTTGGACCCCATGTAGAAGCGTCCAATCCCGAGCCAGCCGAGGAAGAACTGCAGAAGTCCCGCGATGATTTTGGATTTGTCTGAGAGCGGCAGCCCACTGTGCGGATCGCGGCCGAACGGCGCGAACGGGTCGAGCCCGTATGCGCCCTGTCCGTACGGGGTCTGTCCGTACTGCTGCCCGTACTGCGGTGGGGCGTACTGCTCGCCGTAGGGGTTCTGCGCCCCGTACGGAACTCGCGGGCTCTGCTCGGTCAGACCCCAGGGCGCTGACGACGGGTACGGCTGCGTCGGCGGTGGATACGCAGCGGGCGGCGGGTAGGGCTCGGGTGCGGGGCTCCACGCCGACGGATCGGGATCGCCCTTGCCCAGCGAGACGCGGTCGTCGCCGGGGTGGTGTTCGCTCATGTGTGCAGTCTGGCAGATCGGGCGGACACGCTCCGAGGGTCGCGTCAGGTCGCGCTGCGCTCGGAGGCCAGCTCCTCCAGGACCTCCGCCTGCACGCTGCGGGGACCGGTGAGGTCCTCGGCGCTGGGGCCCGCGGCGAGCAGTTCCGACCACTCGTCGGTGTCGTGGTCCATGGGCGCGGTGGCCGCGATGAACCGCTCGACGGCGGTCACGAAGCGAACCGGGTCGTCGTGGTGGGGGAAATGGCCCGCACCCTCGAAACTCTCGAGCAGCGAGTGCGGCATCGCCGAGTGGGCCAGCAGCGCGTGGTGGTGGGGGATGACGGTGTCACCCGTGCCCCAGAGGAGCATCACGGGCAGCCGGGCCGTGAGGTACGAGCGGTCGAGCATCGTCACCACCTGGCCGCGCCAGTCGACCACCGCGCGCAGGGTGCGGGTGAAGGCGGCGTGCGCGGTGGCCTCGGCCAGGCCGTCGACGATGCGCATCACCTCGGGGGCGTCGTGGATCAGCTCGCGCAGGCGCCGCGGGAGGGCGGGGGGAGACCGGGTCGAGGACGCGGGTGGCCACCGTACCGACCTGATGGGACGCGGGGTACCAGTCCCGGCAGTCGCAGCGCAGCGATCGTCGCGTTGATCCCCGGCAGCGCCAGCAGTCGCAGCATCGGGCTGACATCCCGTGTCACGCCACCCGTGGACACGAGGATCAGGCGTTCGACGAACTCGGGGAACTGGTAGCAGAACTGCATCGCCACCCCACCGCCGAGGGAGTGCCCGATGACCGTGACCCGACGGATGTTCAACACCGACAACAGGTCCCGCATCGCGTTGGCGTACGCCGCGACGGAGTAGTCGGCGCGCGGCTTGTCCGACAGGCCGTGACCGAGCAGGTCGGGTGCGATGACCGTGTGGTTCGGGGCGAGCATGTCGATGATCTCCGACCACGCCGACGAGTTGTCGCCGATCCCGTGGATGAGCAACACCGCCGGACCTCGGCCGGCCATCCGGAACGCGCG
>JAQIJH010000065.1:0-25277 GCA_036946345.1 Gordonia paraffinivorans
GTACATGTAGACGTCGAGCTCGTCGAAGGTGGCGTAGCGCGTCGTGAACAGCGGGTCACCCGGCAGGTCCATCCGCATCGACGTCATGAACGCGCGGAAGTGGTCCTCGGGGATGTCGAACGTGACGATCGTGTCGGCCAGGGCGAGAATCCGGTCGTCGGCGTCCCCGGGCAGTCGCACACCGGGTGTCCGACGGGCCTCGAGTGCGCGCCGCAGGCTGTCGTCGAGGGCGTTCACGACGGCGGTCGGGTCCAGGGCATCCGGGCCGTTCACCGACCACACCGATTCCGACGCGTCCAGGACACCGTCGGTCACGGCCGAGTCGGGGTCGACGGTCGACGACGTCGTCGACGAGCCGGGCGAAGCCGTAGAGGGCGTACACCGCACGGCGACGTCGCAGCGGCAGGAGCCGCGTCCCGAGGTGGTAGGTCCGGCCGTGCTCGGCGGTGACGCGCTCGGCGATCGCGTACCCGCGCTCGACGCGGGCGCGGTCGGACGGGTGCAGATCGTCCGGGTACGGACCGCCGGGGACCTCCAGGGTGGACGAGCGGGTCATGGTGCGGCCTCCGTCGCGGCTGAGGGGGCGGATGTGGTCGTCGGTGTCGGTGAGGAGTCGACCCGATCGTCGTCGGGCCCGTGCTCTGTCCGCGTGCGCCACAGCACGATCCCGGCCGCGAGGGCCGGTACGAGGCACAGCAGCGCGTCGACGGGCTCGTACAGCAGGATCGAGTCGTCGGGTTGGAACACCAGCAGCAGGTACACGCACGCGCCGGCGATCGTCGCGAGGCCCCGGCGACCGATGACGGCGGCCACCGGCGACCACGAGCGCCCAGCTGTAGTACCAGGGCAGCGTCGACCGGCTCGAGGAGCAGGACCGCGGCCATCGCCACGGCGATTCCGATCACCGCCGAGGTCACGTCGGCCCGAGAGCGCCACCAGACGACGACCAGCGTGACGGCCAGGACGACCGCTCCGACGAACCGCGCCGTCGCCAGCACCCCCGGCAGCGGGAGCGCGACGAACGGCGCGGCGACGAGGGTGACGAGGTGCGCGATCGCGGTCGGCAGGGTGAGCCAGTTGATGATCCGGTCGGCGTACCCGAGTCCGGTCAGCCAGCCGAGCCCGTGTCCGACCACGACGGTGAACACCCCGAAGACCACCAGACTGATCCCGACGATCGCGGCGAGCATCCCCGGCGACGGCACGGGGGCCGACACGCCCGCGTTCGCGGGCGTGCGCCCACCAGATCCACAGGACGAACGGCAGCGCGATCCCCGCGGTGATCTTCACCGCGACCGCGAGGGCGAGCACCACGACGCCCCAGACGTGGTGACGGAGCACGGTGAGCGTCACGCCGGCGACGAGCATCCCCGCCATGAGCATCTCGACGTGGGGACCGCCGACGAGGTGGATGAGCAGCATGGGGTTGAGCACCGCGAGCCACATCGCGATCCGTGGGTCGCGTCCCAGTGCGGTCGCCAGGCGGGGGACCGCCCAGATCGCCAGGACCCACCCGGGCAGCATCACCGCGCGCATCGCCAGCACCCCGGTGACCGGGTTGTCGCCGCTCAGCTCCGTCACCCACCGGGTGATCATCATGAACAGCGGCCCGTAGGGAGCGGTGGTCGTCGCCCAGACCTGCGCCATCGAGTCCAGCAGCGGACCGGGGCTGGTGGCGGGTCCGTCGGCGTAGGGGTTGAGACCGTCGCGCAGAAGGGCGCCCTGCGCGAGGTAGGCGTAGACGTCGCGGCTGTACACCGGCACTGCCAGCAGCAGCGGCGCCGACCACCCGACAGCGGCCCACCGCAACCGGTGGATGTCGGGTGCCGGCGACGAGTCCCGACCCCAGGGTGTGAGCAGGATCCGACGACCCAGCCACACCCACGCCACCACCATCGCGGTGACGCCGCCCCAGAACAGCAGCGCCGACAGCGATTTCCCGTGACCGTAGGTCACCCAGGCCATGTCGGCGTCCTGGAGCCACGTCTGCGCACGGGGGATGTCACCGACGCCGAAGCTGCCGAGCGTGACGAGCACGGCCCCCACGACGCCGACGAGGACCCCGGGGACGACGACGCCGGTGCGTGCGCCGCCGTCGGTCCCGCTCAGGCGGTGATCCGATCTGCGGCGAGGCGACCGGAGATGAGCACGGGCGGGATGCCCACACCGGGGACGGTGCTGCTCCCGGCGAGCACGACGTTCTCCGCGCCCCGCCACAGGTTGGGCGTGCGCAGCGGACCGGTCTGACCGAGCGTGTGCGCCGCGGCGAACGGCGTCCCGGCGGACATGCCGTCGGCCGCCCAGGTGCCGGGGTGGTCTATGCGGTGCACCCGGGCGTCGGTGATGCCCTTGTAGCCGCGTTCCTCCAGGACACCGAGGTACTCGGTGACGTAGGGCGTCGCGATGTCGTCCCAGGCGAGGTCGGCGGAGTCGAGGTTGGGACACGGCGCGAGCACCGAGACCGACTCGGCGCCGTCGTTCACGAAGTGGCCGGGGTCGGTCACGGCAGGGCGGTTCATGAGGATCGACGGGTCGCTCATGAGACGGCCACGCCGGGCGGTCAACTCACGGAACGTGCCCGTCCACGCCGCGCCGAAGTCGATGGTGTGGTGCCCGCCGGGCCAGCCGGCGGCGATGTCGGCGTCGACGGTGACATGGGCGACGACCGCGCTCGGCGAGTGACGGACCGACCGGGTGCGTCCGGTCTCACCCAGGAGGCGTCGGGTCACCGGGGTGTCGGTGGTGAGGACGACGGCGTCGCAGGGGATCTCGCCGGCGTCGGTATGCACCGCGACGGCCCGGCCGCCGGCCAGACGCACCGACGTGGCGGGCTCGCGGTAGCGGATCTCACCGCCGGCCTCGGTGAGCGCCTGCGCCATCACCGCCCCGACCTGTCCCATCCCGCGGATCGGGTAGTCGACGCCCAGGCCGACGTCCATGTGGGCGATCACGGCATAGATGGCCGGGGCCTGGCTCGGCGGGACGCCGGCGTACAGCGCCTGGAACGTGACCGCGCGCTGGAGCCGTTCGTCGTGGATGAACCGGTCGACGGCGGCCGTGAGTCGCCGTACCGCGCCCATGGTCACGAGATCCTTGACGCCCGAGCGCATCTCGGTGCTCGCGACGTAGTCCAGGACGGAGTCGTGGTTGCGGTCGAGGAAGCGGTCGAACTCGACGTCGTAGAGGCGGTGGAGCCACCGGTCGAACCGGCGGTACCCGTCGGCCTCCGCCGCGCCGAAGGTGCGCTCGATCTCGGCCACCCGGTCGTCGAGCCCGCGGCGGACGGCGAACTCGACGCCGTCCGCGTAGCGCATGTGATAGGTCGGGTCGAGGGGCCGCAGGTCGAGACGGCGCAACGCCTCGTCGTGGTCGATGCCGACCGCCGCCATCGGTCGGGTGATGAGCGCCGGCATCGTCAGCACGGATGCGCCCGTGTCGAACGGGACGCCGTCGATGACCTCGGTGCGCACCCGACCGCCGGGCGTCGCGGCCGACTCGACCACGGTGACGTCGACGCCGGCGCCCCGCAGGTGCAACGCGGCGGCGAGTCCCGACAGGCCCGCGCCGACCACGACGACGTGACGGACGGGGCCCGGGACGCGGCGCGCGCGGGACGGGCGGGGGATGGCGATCGGGGTGGACATCACGAGCGTCTCCGGGTCAGGGCGTGGGCGACGGCGGTCAGGTCGGCGCGGGCGTCGGCGGGGGCGTCGAGACCCGCGAGGACGGCGAGAGCCTCGTCGACCAGCCGGCCGACCTCCTCCTCGATCTCCGCGGCGGCGCCGCAGTCGACGAGGACGGCGCGCGCGTCGTCGAGCTCGATCGCGGTCAACGGCCGGCCGACCCACCCGCGCAGGCGAGCGGCGGCGGCCGGGTCGTCGGCGTCGAGGCGACGCAGGGCGACCGCGAGGAGCGCGGTGCGCTTGCCGGCGACGAGGTCGTCCCCGGACGGCTTGCCGGTCACGGCCGGATCGCCGAAGACACCGAGCATGTCGTCGCGGAGCTGGAAGGCGACGCCCAGCCCGTCCCCGACGCGGCCGAGGACCTCGACGGTCTCGTCGCCCGCCCCGGCCAGCGAGGCGCCGAGCTGCAGGGGTCGGGACACGGTGTACCCGGCGGTCTTGAAACGCATCACGCGGTAGGCGGCGTCGACGGACTCGTCGGCGGCGGCCTCGGTCACGATGTCGAGGGTCTGCCCGGCGAGCACCTCGGTGCGCATCGCCGTCCACACCGCGACGACGCGTTCGCGGACGGCGGGGTGCAGCGGTGCCTGCGCGACGATGTCGTCGGCCCAGCTCAGCGCGAGGTCGCCGAGCAGGATCGCCGTCGAGGTGCCGAAGTGGTCCGGGTCGCCGAGCCAGCCGCGCTCCCGGTGGCGTGCGGCGACGGCCCGGTGGACGGTCGGGCGGCCCCGGCGGGTGTCGGAGCGGTCGATCACGTCGTCGTGGATGAGGGCGCACGCCTGGATGAGCTCGAGGGCGGCGCACACCTCGAACGCGGTCGCGGCGTCACCGTCGTCGGTGCGTCCCCCGGCCAGACGGAACCCGGCCCACGCGAACGTCGGGCGCACCCGCTTCCCGCCGCCCATCACGAAGTCGCCGATGAGGTCGGTGAGGTCGGCGACGCGGTCGGAGACGGCGGCGGTCGCGGAACGACGCTCGGTGAAGACGTCGGCGAGGAGGCGGCCGACCGCAGCGGGGACATCGTCGATGGTGGCCGGCAACACGACACGAGACTACCGACGAGACCCGGCCGAGCACGTCTGCGGTGTTCCTCACCACGGCCGATGGTCGCGTCGGCGCACCTCTATGCTTGTCGGCGTGACCTCACCGACCGCATCGCAGTCCGTCATCGCACGGCTGTCGGCGCCGCACGCCGGCCCGGTGCCGTTCTCCGTGGAGTTCTTCCCACCGAAGGACCAGGCGGGCGAGGAGCGCCTGTGGCGGGCGGTGCGCATCTTCGAGCAGCTGCGGCCCGCGTTCGCGTCGCTCACCTACGGCGCCGGCGGCACCAGCCGCGACCGCACCGTCCGCATCGCGGGGGAGATGGCCCGCGAGACCACCCTCACGACGGTGGCGCACCTGACCGCGGTCAACCACAGCATCGACGAACTGCGCGCTCTCGTCGGCTCCTACGCCGACCAGGGCATCACCAACATCCTCGCCCTGCGCGGCGACCCGCCGGGAGATCCGTTGGGCGACTGGACGAAGCACCCCGAGGGCGTCGCCTACGCCGAGGAGCTCGTTCGACTCGTCGACGAGCTGGGCGAGTTCGAGGTCGGTGTGGCGTCGTTCCCCGAGGGACACCACCGCGCTCCCGACCTCGAGGAGGACACCCGCAACCTCGTGGCGAAGCTGCGCGCGGGCGCGGAGTACTCGATCACCCAGATGTTCTTCCGCGTGGACGACTACCTGCGCCTGCGCGACCGGGTGGCGGCCGCCGACCCGGAGCAGGGTGCGAAGCCGATCATCCCGGGCATCATGCCGATCACCTCGCTCGCGTCGGTCCGTCGGATGATGGAGCTCTCGGGGTCGACGATGCCGTCGGATCTCGACGAGCGCCTCGCGCGCGCCGCGGGCAACGACGAGGCCGCCAACCGGGACGCGATCCGTGCGGTCGGCATCGACATCGCGACCGAGATCGCCGAACGGCTCATCGCCGAGGGCGCGCCGTGCCTGCACTTCTGCAGCCTGAACTTCGCCAAGGCCACCGGTGAGGTGCTGCAGCGGCTCGGGATGGACGCGCTCGTCGCCTGAGTCTCACCCGCCGAGTCGCCGACCCTTCCAGCGCAGTGTCCCGCTGCGCGTGCGTCGGACCGACTCGGCCACGAGTCCGACGGCGGCGGTCACCGCAGGCCCGTGGACGAGTGCGGACGCGATGTCCCCGGCCGTGAGGCGTGGACTCTCGGCCGACCGTGCGAGCAGTCGGGTGGCGACGGTCGCCCCGTACAGCAGCCACGCCCGGGGGTCACGGGGACGTCGGAGAACGGTGACGGTGGGAGCGGCCTGAGCGGCTCCGGTCACGACCACCGCGGCCAGGGCCGCCGGTCGCCCGAACTCGGTCCCCAGCCACCGCAGGTACCCGCCCGCCAGGGACGGGCCGTCGGTGTACATCCGACAGCTCACCTCGTCACGGCCGAACCGGATGATCGCGGCCAGGCCCGCCTCGCGCACGGTGCGGGCCAGCGCGAGGTCGTCTGCGGGAGAGCCCGCGACGCTGCGGTGGCCACCGATCAGCCGGTGCACCCGCGTCGGCATGAGCAGGAACTGGCCGTTGGCCAACGCGGTCGCAGCCGACGGTCGGCGCTCGCTGAGCCGGATGGGCACGGTGGTGAACCACGACCAGCACGGCAGCGGCTGCAGCAGGGTCTCCGCCGGTGATCCGACGTCCTGGCGCGGCCACAGGCTGAGCAGCCCGACGCGCCGTCCCCCCCGGTCGGCGGCGGTCCTCGTCCCGCAGGAGCGCCACGGCCGCGGCGATCGCGTCGGGACGCAGGCGGACGTCGGCGTCGACGAAGCACAGCCAGCCGTCAGACGGGGCCGCGGTCAGTCGGCCCCGTGTCATGCGCTCGATCGCCCATGCCTTGCCCGTCCAGCCCGGGGGTGGGTCGCCGCCGCCGTCCAGCACCTCCACGCGGGGGTCACCGTCGGCGGCCGTGCGCGCGAGATCGCCGGTGCCGTCGGTGGACCCGTCGTCGAGCACGACGATCCGCAGGGTGCCCACGCCGCGTTGGGCACGCAGGTCGGCGACGACCGCGGCGATGTGGTCGGCCTCGTCGCGGGCGGGGACGCACACCGTGACCGGGTCCGTGACGTCGTGCCGCGTACCCGGCGCCGGCGCGGCCAGGCCGCCGACGGTGAGTCGGTTGACGACGGCGATCGACAACTGCGTGAGCACCGGCACGGCGACCCACGCCGGCGGACCCGGCGGGCGCGTGGATGCGCTCACGGGGTCAGGAGTCGCGCGGTGTCACGGTGACGCGAGGGCTGGTGTCGCGCGCCAGGTAGGCGATGCCCCCGACGATCAGCACGACCGCGAGGGTGATCCCGATCAGCAGCCAGGTCCAGTCGTCGAACGCCGCGGTGCCGGGATCGGGGTAGTCGGCCTCGGCCGACAGGTCGGCGGTCGTCCCGGGCTGCGGGGTCCACCGGACGGTGTCGTCGGCGGTCTGCTGACCGTTGGTCGCCGAGATCGACCCCGCGAAGCGGACGGTCATGACGATGAGGTCCTTCCCCTGGGTGAGGGGCGTGAGATCGGCCGAGGCACGCAGCCGGACGACGTCGCCGCTGCGCTTCGTCGACAGCTGCATGCTCACCGACGAGTTCGGGTAGGCCTCCAGCAGCAGGTCGCCCAGCTGGTTGAACACCCCGACCGGCAACGCGCTGTAGGTGATGCGGGTGCCGCGGAACCCGTCGGCGTCGTAGTCCTCGGCGACGACGTTGCCGGCCATCGACTGGGGCACCTCGATGCGGGGGACACCGTTGGAGGTGCCGGTGGCACCGTTGGCGTCGCCGCTCGACTTCTGCGCGACGATCAGGTCACCCCACAGCCGGTCGCCCACGTAGGACGAGCGCTCCATGCACGACGTCAGCGAGGCCGACGCGGCGAGCAGCACGAGGACCGCCACGACGACGCGGACCGTGCGCCGGGTGCGTGCGGGCCGGATCGGACGCGGGGCGGGCGAGGACGTCACGCGGACATCGTGCCAGCCCGCACCACCCGTCGTCGCGGACGCGCCGCGACGACGAGTGCGGGCACGGCCAGCACACCCATGACGACGATCCCGTAACCGAGCCCCGATCGCAGATCGCCGTCGTGCAGGAGGAACGCCTGTGCGAACGCCGACCCGATCCAGGTCCACACCACCCAGACGAGCGCGGCGAGGGGGACACGACGGGCGGGTTCGGTGTCCATGGGCAGGTCACCGCGTCGGCAGACCTCGATGAGCGTCATGGCCACCACGCCCACGAGCGCCCAGCCCGCGAAGTTGGTGAGCGGGATCTGTTCCATGCCGGGCAGGCCGGCGTCGCCGCTGCGCCAGGCCCACAGGTCGTCGGCGACCATCTGCGGGTCCAGGTACAGGTCCCAGCCGATGAGCCCGACGGTGGCCAGGGCGACGCGCGGCAGCGCGCGGTCGCCGACGACGATCCCGGCGACGCGCCACACCGCCCACACACCGATGAGCCACGCGGCGCTGATCCAGATCGGCACCCCGGCGACATGCGGGTGCAGGCGATCGTCGGCGTAGGAGTAGGTGCCGAACGGGAAACCGGTGTGCGTGCCCGACCACTCCGCCGCGAACGCCAGGACGGGTATCCCGATCACGACGACGAGCCCGCGCCGCACACCCAGGGCCACGAGCGCGTCGGCCGCCATGGCGACGACCGCCGACGCGAGCACGACGATGGTGACGGTGTCCCGGACGCCGGGACCGGCCAGCGGGTAGGCGATCTGCGCGGCGATCGACACGCCCACCGCGGCCACGGCGAGCGGGGCCAGGGCCGTCGGTGCGGGGGTGGTCGTCGGGCGCGTGGCGGCGGCCGTCATCGTCGACCAGCTCCCAGCAGGCCCGGCAGGGCACCGATCACCGAGCGGACACGGTCGACCGGGCGGGTGCGGGAGGCGAGGACAGCCTGCGCGGCGATCGAGCCCGACAGACCGGAGACCCCACCGCCGGGGTGCGTGGACGCGCCCGCGAGGAAGAGGCCGTCGGCGCCCGGGACGGTGTGGCCGCCGAGGTCGGGATGCGGTCGGAAGGTGAACATCTGGTCGGCAGACATGTCGACGTGCATGACGTTGCCCCCGACCAGGCCGAGTTCGTCCTCCAGGCGATCCGGCGTCTGGGCGTACACGTGCTCGACGGTGTCGGCGAAACCCGGTGCCCACGAGTCCATCTCGGCGATGACCGCGTCCGTGGCCTCCTGGCGCACCGACTCCCACGACCGCCCACCGGAGAGCCGGTAGGGGTGCCACTGGGTCCACAAAGTGAGCATGTGTCGGTCCGGCGGGGCCAGCGAGGGGTCGATCGCCGAGAAGCCCATCGGCAGGACGACGGGCCGGCGCGGCAGGTCCCCGGCGCGGGCGTCGCCGTGTGCACGGGCGAGGTGTCCACGGTCGGTGACGAGCAGTCCGAGCCCGGAGTGCACGCCGTGCGCGGGCAGCCCGGACGGGAGGTTCGCGTACTGCGGGAGCGCCGTGGTGCCGACGCGGATCGCGCTGCCCACACCGGGTCCGACGTCGATCCGCGACCGCCAGCGGTCGACCGCGGCCCCGTCGTGTCCACCCGCGGCGAGCATGTCGAGCGTGGTGAGGATGTGGCAGGCGGCGATCACCTGTGTCGCCGTGTGCTCGGCGCCGGACGCCGTCCGGACCCGCCAGCGCTCACCGTCGGGGGCGATCTCGACCGCGGCGTCGCCGAGATGCACCGATCCGCCGTCGGATTCGAGCGACGAGATGAGGGCGGTGGTGAGGGCCCCGCTGCCGCCGATCGCCCGGCCGGGCGGGCCGGAGTGCATGAGCGCGGCGATGCCGACCATGGGCGCGGTCCCCGGCTCGCTCATCGGCGGCCCCGACTGCGCGCCGAACCACGCCAGCGCCGCCTTGAGGCGTTCGGAGGTGAACCAGCTGTCGAGGAGTGCGTCGCCCGAGCGCAGGAACTCCTGCGCCAGCTCGGGTCCCGCCGTCCGGCCCGACCGGCCGTCGCGGGTGGGCATCCCCCAGAACGCCCGGACGAAGGTGGCCGGCGCGGGCCGGGCGCCGAACATCCGCATCACCGCCTGCGAGCGCGGACCCCAGACGCCGACGAAGTCGCGGTAGGCCTGGGCGTCCCGGGCGCCACACGACGCCTCGATGGACGCGCACGTCGCGTCCAGGTCGACCCGGAACACGATGGCGGGGGAGTCGCCGACCGCGGGCGCGAACGCCCAGGGGTCGCAGTCGACGTAGCGCAGTCCGTGGCGGGCGAGGTCGAGCCGTTCGACCAGCCCGGTGTGCCGGATCATGATGTGGGCGCTGGAGCCGCGGTCGACGCGGTAGCCCGGGAACCGTTCCACGGTCGAGACCGCGCCGCCGGGGACGGTGTCGCGTTCGACGACGGCGACGTCGAGCCCGGAACGCGCGAGCAGGGCCGCCGCGACCAGGCCGTTGTGCCCGGCGCCGACCACCACCACGTCGTGAGGTGTGTGCATCACTCCATGGTGCCCGTCGGTGACGGGAGCCATCCGCGGCGCCGCGTCAGCGCACCCCGCGCAGCGGCAGCCGACGGCCGAGGACGGCGAACGGCCGGGGATCGCCGGTGAAACTGAAATGGCGCAGCAGGTCGTCGAAACCGAGACGCCGGTACAGGCGCCACGCACGGTTGTCGTCGCGGGCGACCTCCGGCGTCGACAGCAGCACGCTGCTCTCCAGCCGGTCCCGCAGCAGCCGGACGAGGACGCGCTCACCGAGGCCCGCGCCCTGGTGTCGGGGGTCGACGTGGAGCTCGGTCAACTCGAAGTAGTCGCGGGTGATCTCGGTGATCTGCGGTGCGGTCAACCCGGCGAGTCGCAGGCCGGCGCACAGCTGCTGGTTCCACCACTGGTCCGGCGCGCCGCGGTAGCCGTAGCCGATGGCGACGAGCCGGTCGGAGCCGCCGTCGGTCCCGGTCTCGACGGCGCCGACGGCCTGCCAGCCCGGGCGCCGCGTGTGGTCGGTCCAGAGCGGGGCCCGATGCGCCTGCGTGCCGCGCGGGTACCCCATCGCGGCGACGTAGATGTCGAGCGCGGGGGACAACCACGTGTCGATGTCACCGACGGTCAGGTCGACGAGTCGCACCGGCACGGGGTCTGCGCCTCCTCTTGAGCACTGCGCGGGGGGTGGCCTATATTGAATAGGTCGAACGGGTGTTCGAGTGCTCAACCTCCGCGACGAGTGACTTCCCACCCGACGACGTCCGGTCGGCCCGGCGGTGGACGAGGGAAGCGTCTGCTGCCGGGTCGGTCCCTTCCGAGGGCTGGTTGTCGGTGGTGGCGGGTATCACCGACAGTGCCGGCGCCGCACGGGACGCATGGTCGCCGACCCGGCGTTGGACAGTGCACGAGGCGCAGACAGACCTGTGGAGAGGGGACGACGATGACGACACGACGGTCGACACCTGATCCGAGGGCGGTCCTGCGAGCACGCGACCTCCTGTCCCGCGCCGACACGATGGCCGTCCACGCGGGCGATGTCGACGACACCGCCGAGCAGGTGCGCGGGTTGTATCTCGCGGCGCTGCGCGCGGCGGGCGCCGCCCTGGCCGTCGGCGAGACGTCGACGCGTCGTCGCGGTCCGGCGAGCGCCTGGGCCCGGCTGCCCCGCAGCGTTCCCGCCTTCACCCGGTGGGCGACCTACTTCGCGGGCCTGTCCCGCCTCCGGAGTGACATCGAGCTCGGTGTCGTGCACGACGTCCCGCGCGAGACGGTCTCCGCGACGCGTGCGGCGGTGGTGGACTTCCTCGCCGACGTCGAGGCTCTCGTCGACGCCTGCGCCCGCGGCGAAGTCGCGCCGCAGCGGTGGTCGCCGTCCGACATGCAGACGGCGTGACACAGTAGGCCAGTGTCGGGTGAGTAATGGTGGTCGCATCGCCGAACACCTCGTAGTATTGGCTCACTGGCCCGGGACGCGGGCCCGAGCCGCTCGGACACGCCAGACGGGCGAGACGACTCGCAACGAATCCGGTCACCGGACCGAGTGCTGTTAGGAGGGGCGGTGCCACTCTCGGAGCACGAGCAGCGGATGCTCGAACAGATCGAGAACGCGCTGTACGCCGAAGACCCGAAGTTCGCCTCGAACGTTCGTCGGCGTCGATTCGGCGGGTCGGCGGCACGTCGCCGGTTGCAGGCGGCGGTCGTCTTCGTGATCGGCCTGGCCCTCCTCATCGGCGGCGTCGTCGTCGACGTGACCGTCGGCGGCTTCCCGATCCTGAGCCTCATCGGCTTCCTCGTCATGTTCGGCGCGGGTCTGTTGGCGCTCTGGGGCGTGGGTTCGGCTCCGGCGTCGTCCGCGGGGGAGAGCTCGAGCGGTGACGGGCAGTCGCGTCGTGGACGCGGTCGATCGTCGCGCTCGTTCAGCGAGCGCATGGAGGAGCGGTTCAACCGCCGGTTCGACCAGGAATGACCTGACGGTGAGCCGTCCGCACTGACGGACCGCGACACCGACGAGGCCGCGCACCCATCCCGGGTGCGCGGCCTTTCTCGTGTCCGGGGTCCCGGCCTCGGCCGCCCCCCCCGGATCCCCACTTTCTCCCACACGCAGCCCCCGACGCTGATCGTCGACCGGGATCGTCGTGACGACCTGGGCTTTTGCCGCGATGTGATGCGACCGAGCGGTGCGTGGAGCCCGAATCTCCCCACACGCTCATCTGCAGGTCAGAGGTGCTTTCGATGGACTCGGAGTGGCGCCGTGGCAGTTTGTTGGTGGCAAGTGGGGGAAAGTGGGGTAGAGTGGCTCGTGGAGGCAGGGAGTGCCGGACCCCCCGCCTCCACCGGCGGGAGGTGTCGCGGACGTGTTCGTCGGCACCCATGCACACAAGTTGGACGACAAGGGGCGGCTCACGTTGCCCGCGAAGTTCCGCGAACAACTGGCGGGAGGGATGTTGGTGACACGCGGTCAGGACCGGTGCCTCACGATCTACTCCCCGGAGAAGTTCGAGGAGATCGCGCTGCGTGCGGCAGCGGCGTCCAAGGTCGACGAGAAGGCGCGCATGTTCCAGCGCACCCTCATGTCGAGCACGGAGGAGATGGTCCCCGACGCACAGGGGCGCATCACCCTCTCGGCGGACCACCGGCGCTACGCCGGGCTGTCGAAGGCCTGCACCGTGATCGGCAACTTCGACAACATCGAGGTGTGGGACTCCCAGGCATGGGAGACCTACCAGGCGCAGCACGAGGAGAGCTACTCGCGCGGCGACAACCCGGCACTGGGATCGATCCTGTGATCACGGTCCCGCCACCGGAGACGACGGCGGGACGCACCGCGACCGCGCACGGCGAGGCCAGGCCTTCGCCCGATCCGACCCTGACGCACTTCCCCAGCGCCAGGTGCGGACTCGGGCGGAGACCCGGCCCCACCGCGCAGGTCACGACCGCCTGTCGTCGCGAAAGGGTGTCGCGGATGTCCACCACCGGCGACCACGGCCACGTCCCCGTCATGGCACAGCGGATGCTCGAGCTCGTGACCCCGTCGCTCACCCGTGTGGCGCCGGACGGTCGCGACGCGATCTTCGTCGACGGCACCCTCGGCGCCGGCGGGCACACCGAGCTGATCCTGCAGACCTTCCCGGCGGTCCGGGTCGTCGCGCTCGACCGCGACAGCGCCGCCATCGCCGGCGCTCGCGATCGTCTCGCCCCCTTCGCCGACAGGCTGACGGTCTTCCACCGTCGCTACGACGCGATCGACGAGGTGCTGTCCGACGCCGGCATCGATGCGGTGGACGCAGCGCTCTACGACCTCGGCGTGTCGTCGATGCAACTCGACCAGGCCGACCGTGGGTTCGCCTACGCGGTCGACGCCCCGCTGGACATGCGGATGGACACCTCGCACGGTCCGACCGCCGCGGACGTGCTGAACACCTACGAGCACGGCGACCTCGCGCGCGTCCTGTCGACGTACGGGGAGGAGAGGTTCGCGGGCAAGATCGCCTCGGCGGTCCTGCGCGAGCGGGCCGTCGAGCCCTTCACCACCAGCGCCCGTCTCGTCGAGCTGCTGTACCGCGTGATACCGGCCGCGACCCGCCGCACCGGAGGACACCCGGCCAAGCGCACCTTCCAGGCCCTGCGCATCGAGGTGAACGGGGAACTCGACTCACTGCAGGACGCGATCCCGCGCGCCCTCGACGCGCTGGGAGTCGGCGGCCGGCTCGTCGTGATGAGCTATCAGTCCCTCGAGGACCGGATCGTCAAGCGCGAGTTCGTCCGTCGCACCACCTCGTCCACGCCCCCGGGACTGCCGTTCGACCTGCCCGGCACCGCACCCACCTTCGCCGCCGTGACCCGCGGCGCCGAGCGTGCCGACGACGCGGAACTGGAGCGCAACCCCCGATCGGCCCCGGTGCGCCTGCGTGCCGTCGAACGCACGGCGCCCGCGTGACCGTCGCCGCACCCCCCGAGATCGCTTCCCGCCCCGCACCATCGACCGTCCGCACCCTGAGGGAGACCCGCCCATGACCGGTGACGACCACGACGACGGCCTGCTGCGTGACCCTGCCGGGGCCACCGCGGTTCTCGACACCGACGACCGACCGTCGCGGGCCGCCGGGCGCGGGGAGCGCTCCGCGTCGACACGCACCCGCGGGACTCGGTCTCCGGCGGCACAACGCGCCATCGAGCGCCGCCGGCGGCGCACCGTCCAGCGGTCGACCGCCGAGCTGACCGGTGCGCGCGAGCGCTCCCGCGGCTGGTGGGCACGGCTGGCCGCCTCGCCCGCGGACGCCCTGCGGCGCATGCCTTTCGCCGTGCTCGTCGTCGCCATCCTCGCGGTCGGACTCGCGCTGACCCTGTGGTTGTCGACCACCGCCGCCGAGGACTCCTACGGCCTGTCCGACGCGCGACAGCAGAACGCGACCCTGAGCGCCGAGAAGGACGCACTGAACAAGTCCTACGAACTCGCCAACAGCGCACCCGAACTCGCCAAGAAGGCGGCGCAGCAGGGCCTCATCCCGTCGAAGGACGTCGCCCGCATGGTCGTCGGCCCCGACAACCGGATCCGCATCGTCGGTGACGCGACGCCCGCCTCGGGCGCCCCGGCACCGTCACTCAACGACGGGACCCCGCGGACCGTTGTGCCGCAACCGGGTTCGTCGACCGACGGCAACACGGCCGCGGCGCCCGCCTCCGGTGCCGTGTCCGGCGCGACGGACCCTGCCGTCGCGCCCGCCCCGAACGTCCTGCCCGGCAGCGGGACCGCCGCGAACACCGCCCCGGCCCCGTCGGCGAACACCGCTCCCGCACAGGCGGCGAACACCGCCCCCGCGTCCTCCACCGCGGGCAGCGCACCCTCGACCGCCGGCCGACAGACGCAGTCCGGGTCGACGGACTCGTCCGTTCCCCGATGACGGATCGGCGCCACGCCGGGCGCGGTGCGCCGCGCAGCCCGTTCCGCGGAGCAGACTCGGGCCATGCCCCGGACCCCGACCGCTCCGCGCGCCGCGGCCGCGCCGGTGACATGAGCACCACACGCACCCGTCGCCCACCGTCCGGCGCGCGCAAGGCGACCTCCGGCGCGCGCAACCGTCGCGACGCGCCCCCGCGCACGGGTCGCCCGCACTCCGGCAGCATCCGCGGCGACGGCCGCGTCAGTGCCGGTGCGCGCGTTCGCACGAAGGTGCCCCAGTTCGTCACCCGTACGCGTGTCGGCGCTCTTGTCCTCGGTCTCGCCGTCGTGCTCGTCGCGGGCAAGCTCGTGTCGCTGCAGGTGTTCGAGGCGTCGTCGCTCTCGGCGCAGGCCGCCGACCAGCGCGCGGTGACCGAGGTGCTGGCGGCCAAGCGCGGACCGATCGTCGACCGCAACGGCAAACCCATCGCCTACACCGAGGAGGCGCGTGCGCTCACGTTCCAGCCGGTGAAGGAGCGCGCCGCGATGGACGCCGCCCACGCCAAGGACCCCGCCGCACCCGATGCCTCGACCCGCATCCGGCAGATCGCCGACGGCGTGTACGCCGCCCTCGGCGGCGCGGTCACCCGTGAGTCGTTGATGTCGGAGCTGACGAGCAGCCAGCCGTTCGTCTATCTCGCGCGTTCCGTCGGCATGTCGGTCGCCACGAAGATCACCGAGGACTACCCCGAGGTCGGCGCCGAGCGTCAGGACATCCGCCTCTACCCGGGAGGGTCGTTGGCCGCCAACGTCGTCGGCGACGTCGACTTCGACGGCAACGGTCTCATCGGCCTGGAGTCGTCGATGGACTCCACCCTGCACGGGACGGACGGATCGAAGACCTACGACCGCGGCAGCGACGGCGCGGTGATCCCGGGCAGCACCCGCAACGTGCACCCCGCGGTGGACGGTCGACGCGTCGAGCTCACCATCGACTCCGACATCCAGTGGTTCGTCCAGGCGCAGGTGCAGAAGGCCAAGCAGCTCTCCGGGGCGAAGAACGCCTCCGCCGTCGTCCTCGACGCGCACACCGGTGAGGTGCTCGCGATGGCCAACGACGGCACCTTCGACGCGTCGAAGCCGTTGGGGCAGCAGCAGGACGCGCAGCTCGGCAACCTCCCGGTGACGTCGCCGTTCGAACCCGGCTCGGTGAACAAGATCGTCGCCGCCTCGGCGGCCATCGAGTACGGGCTGACGACCCCCACCCAGGTGCATCAGGTCCCGGGCAGCATCCAGATGGCGGGTGTCACCGTCCGCGACGCCTGGGAACACGGTGTGGCGCCGTACACGACCACCGGCATCTTCGGGAAGTCCTCGAACGTCGGCACCCTGATGCTGGCGCAGAAGATCGGGGAGGACCGGTACGCGGCGCTGCTGCAGAAGTTCGGGCTCGGTCAGCGCACCCAGGTCGGACTGCCCGGCGAGAGCGCCGGCGACGTCCCCGCCCGCAGCCAGTGGTCGGGCGGCACCTTCGCCAACCTGCCGATCGGGCAGGGTCTGTCGATGACGCTGCTGCAGATGACGAGCATGTACCAGGCGATCGCGAACGACGGCGTCCGCGTGCCGCCGCGCATCGTGAAGGAGACCGGCTCCGACGACCCGCAGTCGACGCCGGCCGGTGTCCGTGTGGTCAGCCCGCAGACCGCGCAGACGGTGCGGGACATGTTCCGCGCGATCGTCCAGAAGGACCCGATGGGTGAGCAGCAGGGGACCGGCTCGAAGGGTGCCGTGCCGGGGTACCAGGTGAGCGCGAAGACGGGCACCGCCCAGCAGGTCGACCCGAACTGTGGTTGCTACTCGAACTCCAGCTACAACATCACCTTCGCGGGCATCACTCCCGCGGACGACCCGCGCTTCGTCGTGGGCATCATGCTGGACAACCCTTCGCGCAGCAGTGACGGCAGCGGCGGCCAGTCCGCGGCACCGCTGTTCGAGACGATCGCGTCCTGGATGCTGCAGCGTGAGCACGTGCCGATGTCGGCGCGTCCTGCGCCCGAGATGGTCCTGCAGGCGACCTGACGGTGACCCGCGTCGGCCCGCGTAGGCTGACGTGCTCGGGAGAGCCCGCACATGGTGCGGGGACGCGTGGTCGACAGGAGTGGTGATCGGGTGAGCGAGGGGACGTCGCGATCGGTGCTGCGGCCACGCTCGGTCAGCCCCGTCGCGGTCGACGCGATCGCGGCGGCGGTCTCCGCCCGTCTGGACCTGCTCGGTGACGCCACGACATCGACGACCGTCACCGGTGCCACGCTGCGCGCCCAGGACGTCACCGCCGGTGACCTGTTCGCCGCACTGCCCGGCGCACGGGTGCACGGCGCGCAGTTCGCCGTCGACGCGATCGACGCCGGCGCGTCGGCGGTCCTCACCGACGCCGCCGGTGCGTCATTGCTCGAGACGTCGGTGCCGCCGGGGACGACCGTCGCCGTGCTCGTGCACCCCGATCCGCGCAGCGTGCTGGGCGCGGTGAGCGCCCGCGTCTACGGGGACCCGTCGCGTCGTCTGCGGCTCATCGGGATCACGGGGACCTCGGGCAAGACCACGTCGAGCTACATGCTCGAGTCGGCGCTCATGGCCGCCGGACAGCGCGTAGGGCTCATCGGCACCGTCGAGACCCGCATCGCCGGTGTGCGCCAACCCAGTTCGCTCACCACGCCGGAGGCGCCCACCCTGCAGGCGATGCTCGCCGCGATGGTCGAGGAGGGCGTCGACACCGTCGTCATGGAGGTCTCGAGCCATGCGTTGGCGCTGGGGCGTGTGCGCGGTGCGCATTTCGCGATCGGCGCGTTCACCAACCTGTCGCAGGACCACCTCGACTTCCATCCGACGATGCTCGACTACTTCGAGGCGAAGTCACGCCTGTTCGTCCCCGTGCCGTCCGAGCACTCCGTGCCGGGGGCGTCCGACCACGCTGCGCGCGCGGTGATCTGCGTCGACGACGAGTGGGGGGAGCGGCTGGCGTCGATGGTCGGCCACGGTGCCGTGACCACGTCGACACGTCACAGCGCGGCGGCGTGGTTCGCCGGACCCTCACGACTGCACGAGGACGGGTCGCAGACGGTGACCGTCCGCGCACCGGGGGGCGAGACCCACACCCTGTCGGTCCCCCTGCCGGGCCGCTACAACGTCGCCAACGCCGTCATCGCGCTCGCCGTGGCCGACGCCGCCGGGATCACGGTCGACGACGCGGCCCGGGGCATCGCGGAGGTCCGCGTGCCGGGTCGGGTCGAACTCGTCGACCGCGGTCAGGACTTCCTCGCGGTCGTCGACTACGCACACAAGCCCGCCGCGCTCGACGCGGTCATCGCGACCCTGCGCGGACAGGCGCAGGGGCGGCTCGCCGTCGTGGTCGGTGCCGGCGGCAACCGGGATGTCGGCAAGCGACCGTTGATGGGTGCGGCCGCCGCGTGCGGTGCCCATCTGGTCGTCGTCACCGACGACAACCCTCGTGACGAGGATCCGGCCCTCATCCGGGCGGCGGTTCGCGCCGGCGCCGAGGGCGTCGAGGCGGACGAGCGGCCGGTCGGTGCGCAGGACGTCGTCGAGATCGGCGACCGTGCCGCGGCGATCGCGCACGCGGTGGACTGGGCGCGCCCCGGTGACGTCGTGCTCGTCGCCGGCAAGGGCCACGAGACGGGTCAAGAGGTGGCCGGGGTGAAGACTCCGTTCGACGACCGACTCGTCGTGGCCGAGGCCATCGACGCACGCGCCGGTCGGACCGACCCCGGGGAGGACGCCACATGACCACCGAGGACACCGCCGTCTGGGTGATCGACCGGACCGGCGCACCCGCCGGACCCGACGACGTCGCCGACGCGCTCGCCGACCTCGTACGCAGCGCCCGTGCGCGCGTGGTCCCCGGCGCGCCGGCCCGCACCTGGGCAGTGCTCGGTGACCTCGACGTCGCCGAGACCGACGACGCCACCGGATCGGACCGGGCGGTCGCCCACGACCGTGTCGGACGCCGTGCGGTGCGCCTCGCGGTCGACACGACGGTGTCGGTCGGGGGAACCCGCTGGGTGCGCGCACTGCACCAGGGCGCGGTGATGGAGGGATCCTGGGGCGACGAGGCGCGCCTGGTCGCCGACGCCGACGCGGCCTGGGAGACCCTCGACACCGAACTCGCCGCCGGCGACGTGGTACTGGTGGCCGGGGGCGGGGCCGAGTTGTCCCGGCTGGCGCGGACATTGTTGGATGACCAACGGTGCACGGCCCGACCGTGACGCCTCGCGGAGGGCTCGCGCCCGTACCCGCGGGGACGATGGCGACGATGGGGACGACGTAGGTGACGCAGATCCTGGTGGCCGGTGCGGTCGCGCTCGCGGTGTCGATCCTGCTGACCCCGGTCCTGATCAAGGTCTTCTCACGGCAGGGGTTCGGGCAGGAGATCCGTGTCGAGGGCCCGCAGTCCCACCAGACCAAGCGCGGCACCCCCTCGATGGGCGGTGTCGCGATCATCGCGGCGCTGTGGGCGGGGTACTGGGCGTCGCACCTCACCGGGCTGATCAACGGCGGCCAGGGGCCCAGCGCGTCGGGCATGCTCGTCCTCGGTCTCGCGACCGTCCTGGGCGGTGTCGGCTTCCTCGACGACTTCATCAAGATCCGCAAGCAGCGCAACCTCGGCCTGAACAAGACCGCGAAGTCGGTCGGGCAACTCGTCGCGGCGCTGCTGTTCGGCGTGTTGGCGCTGCAGTTCCGCAACGGCAACGGTGATGCGCCCGCCTCGGTGAAGCTGTCCTACGTCCGCGACATCAACGCCGTCACGCTCGGATCGGTCGCGTTCGTCATCTTCTGCTGGCTCGTGGTGGCCGCCTGGTCGAACGCCGTGAACTTCACCGACGGCCTCGACGGGCTCGCGGCCGGGTCGATGGCCATGGTGCTGGGCTCCTACGTCCTCGTGACGTTCTGGCAGTACCGCAACGCCTGTTCGGGCGGGCCCAAGCTCGGCGCCGACGTCAGCTCCGGCTGCTACGACGTCCGCGATCCCCTCGACCTCGCGCTGATCGCCGTCGCCGGGGGTGGCGCCTGTCTGGGGTTCCTGTGGTGGAACGCCGCGCCGGCGAAGATCTTCATGGGCGACACCGGTTCGCTGGCCCTGGGCGGCATGCTCGCGGGACTGTCGATCACCACGCGCACCGAACTGCTCGCCGTCGTCCTCGGCGCCCTGTTCGTCGCCGAGATCGTCTCCGTGGTCATGCAGATCGCGTTCTTCCGGACCACCGGCCGACGGGTGTTCCGGATGGCGCCGTTCCACCACCACTTCGAGCTCGGCGGGTGGGCGGAGACGACCGTCATCATCCGGTTCTGGCTGTTGACCGCGATCGCCTGCGCTCTCGGCCTGTCCCTGTTCTACAGCGAGTTCCTCACCACCAACGGTGGCTGACGTGACAGGGCACGCAGCTCTGCTCACCGACATCGGCGTCCTGCGCGTGGTCGTCGCGGGTGCCGGGACGGCGGGTGCGTCGGCGGCTCGCTTCCTCGCCGACCGTGGGGCCGAGGTCGTCGTCGTCGACGACCGCGTCGGCGCCGCGCTCACCGGGCTCGAGGTGGTCCCGACGTCCCACGTCGTCGGCGACGGTGTCCTCGACGCCGACCTGCTCGTCGTGTCCCCCGGGTTCCGCCCCGAGTCGGGTGTCGTCGCGGCGGCGCGCGCGTCGGGGGTGCCGGTGTGGGGCGAGGTGGAACTGGCGTGGCACGTCGACGTCTCCGGGCTGCTGGGTCCGCCGCGGACGTGGGTGGTGGTGACCGGCACCAACGGCAAGACGACGACCACGTCCATGGTCGAGGCGATCGTCGAGCGTTCGCCGCGCACCGTCGCCGCCTGCGGGAACATCGGCCTACCCGTCCTCGACGCGCTCGTCGCCGAGCCTCGGGTGGACGTGCTCGCCGCCGAACTGTCGTCGTTCCAGCTGTTCTGGGCACCCTCCGTGGTCCCGACCGCAGGCGTGGTGCTCAACATCGCCGAGGACCACCTCGACTGGCACGGCTCGATGGACGCCTACGTCGCGGCGAAGGCCGGTGCCCTGCGGGGCCCGCTCGCGGTGGTCGGCGGGGACGACCCCGTCGCGGGGTCGATGTCGGCGACGGCCCCCGACGCGCGCACCGTCCGCACCCGGCTCGGACCACCCGCCGACGGCGAGGTGGGCGTCGTCGACGGGCACATCGTCGACCGCGCGTTCGGCCCGGACGGTGCATCCCGCCGCATCGTCGCGGTCGCCGGATTGCGTCCCCCCGGTCCGCCCGGCGTGGCCGACGCGACCGCCGCGGCCGCCATGTGCCTCGGCATCGGGATCGACCCCGGCGCCGTCGCCGACGGGCTGTCGGGGTTCGTCCCGGGCCGTCACCGCGGCGAGGTCGTCGCCCGGTGGGGCGACGTCGTGGCCGTCGACGACTCGAAGGCGACGAACCCGCACGCCGCCCAGGCCTCGATCGCCGCGCGTCGCCGGGTCGTCCTGGTCGGCGGGGGCCAGCTCAAGGGCGCGGCCGTCGACGACCTGGTGCTCGCGGTCGCGGATCGCGTCGTGGGGGCGGTGCTGCTCGGCGTCGACCGCGACTTGATCGCGGCCGCGATCACGCGACACGCCCCTGCAATCCCAACAGTCACACTGTTCACAGGGGACGATGGCCGGGTGAACGCCATGCCGGTCGTCTCGGGAGCCGACGACATCGCTGTCGACCGTGCCGGTGCGGCCGCCGCCGCGGCGTCCGCACACCTGATGGACGCATCCGGGACCGCCGCCGAGCAGGTGATGGCCGCCGCCGTCGCGGCAGCCCACGCCCTGGCCACGACGTCACCCGAGCCCGTCGACGCGGTGCTCCTGGCGCCCGCGGCCGCGTCGTTGGACATGTTCCCCGGCTACGGGGCACGCGGTGACGCCTTCGCCGCCGCGGCGGTCGCATGTGGCGCGACCGCGGAGCCGCGCGCATGACCGCCACCCCCTGCGCCCGAGCGCGCCTCGCGGGTCGCCGGCTGGTGGGAGATCCCCCGCGGCATCGTCGACCCGATCCTGCGGCGCCCGCTGGCCTCGTTCCACCTGATCGTGACGCTGGCGGTGATCCTCACGGTGTTCGGTCTCGTCATGGTGCTCTCGGCGTCGTCGGTGGAGGGCTACTCCCGCGACGGGTCCGCCTACGGGCTGTTCGCCACGCAGGTGGTGTTCGCGATCCTCGGGTCGGTCCTCTTCTACGTCGCGCTGCGCGTGCCCGTCCGCCACATCCGGCGGCTCGCCGCCCCGATGATCGCCGTGACGACCGTGATGCTCGCCCTGGTGCTGATCCCCGGCGTCGGCACCCTGAGCAACGGTGCGCGACGGTGGTTCGTCGTCGCGGGCTTCTCCGTCCAGCCGTCGGAGCTGGTGAAACTGGCCCTCTGTGTGTGGGGGGCGCACCTGCTCTCCTCGCGGCTGCGGGAGCAGGCGTCGCTGAAGGAACTGCTGGTGCCACTGGTGCCGGTCGCGTTCCTCGTCTGCACCCTGATCATCCTGGAGCCCAACCTCTCCACGACCATCACCATCGCGATCATCGTCGGGACGCTGCTGTGGTTCGCGGGCCTGCACATCCGGGTGTTCGTGATGTTCGTGGTCACCGGCGCCGCGCTCGCCGTCGTCCTCGCGCTCGTCGAGGGCTACCGCTCGCAGCGCGTGCAGAGCTTCCTGGGCAACATCGACGACCCGCAGGGCGCCGGCTACCAGGCACGGCAGGCCCGGTACGCCCTCGCCAACGGCGGTCTGTTCGGCCAGGGCCTCGGACAGAGCCGCGCCAAGTGGAACTACCTGCCGAACGCGCACAACGACTTCATCTTCGCGATCATCGGTGAGGAACTCGGTCTGCTCGGCGGACTCACCGTCATCGCCCTGTTCGTGCTCCTGGCGTTCGTCGGGCTGCGCATCGCGCTGCGTGCGGTGGATCCGTTCCTGCGCATGATGACCGCGGCCATCACGGTGCTCATCAGCGTGCAGGCGCTGATCAACATCGGTTACGTCATCGGGTTGCTGCCGGTCACCGGCATCCAGCTGCCGCTGTTGTCCGCCGGTGGCACGTCGACGTTCACCGTCCTCGTCATGCTCGGACTGCTGGCCAACGCCGCCCGCCATGAACCCGAGGCCGTCGCCGCGCTGGCCGCGACCGGCGACGGGCGTCTCGGCCGGTTCCTGCGCCTGCCCCAGCCCGAGACCTACGTCCCCCCGCGGGTGCAGCAGTGGCGTGCCCGCCGCGCCGCGGCCGCGCCGGCTCCCCGGCCGACCCGTCGCGCCGACCAGCGTGCGCCCCGCGGTGACGGCCGCCGCGCGGCGGACGAGCCACGCCGGTCCGGACGTCGGGGGCCTGCAGCGTATTTCGGTTTCGGACAGCAGGCGCCCATGCCCGAGCCGCGGCGTCGCCCCGCCCCGCAGGCGACCTGGGACGATCCGGGGTGGCGATCGTCGCGTCCGGTTCCCGTGCCGCGGGCGCGTGTCCGCTCGGCGGCCGTCGCCGACCGCCGGCCCGGCCCGCCGGGGAGCCGGTGGTGACCGCGGACGGTCCGCTGTCGGTGGTGGTCGCCGGGGGCGGGACCGCCGGGCACATCGAACCCGCCCTCGCCGTCGCCGACGCCGTGCGACGGCTCGCACCGGACACCCGCATCACGGCGCTCGGGACCGCCCGTGGGCTCGAGACCACCATCGTCCCGGAGCGCGGGTACACCCTCGAGTTGATCCCGCCGGTCCCGTTGCCGCGCAAGCTGTCCCGGGACCTCACGGCCGTCCCGCTGCGCCTGCGGGCGTCCGTCCGCGCCGCGCGCCGCGTCCTCGAGGATGTCGAGGCCGACGTGGTGATCGGGTTCGGCGGCTACGTGGCCCTCCCCGCGTACATCGCCGCCCGCGAGAAGGTGGCGCGACGATCGCGCATCCCCGTCGTCGTCCACGAGGCGAACGCGAGCGCCGGCATCGCCAACCGGGTCGGTGCCCGACTCGCCGACCGGGTGCTCGCGGCCGTCGACGGGTCCGGCCTCGACGCCGAGGTCGTCGGGATCCCTGTCCGCGGGTCGCTGACCACACTCGACCGTGCCGCGATGCGCGCGCAGGCCCGGCACTACTTCGGCCTCGACCCCGAGGCCCCCACCCTGCTGGTCTTCGGCGGGTCGCAGGGGGGCGCGGACCATCAACGAGGCGGTCGCCTCCTCCGCGGAGGCCCTGGGCCGCGCGGGCATCGGCGTCCTGCACGCCCACGGACCGAAGAACTCCGTGTCCCCGTCGTCGCCGGCCGGGGCACCGCCCTACGTCGCCGTCGGCTACCTCAAGCGGATGGATCTCGCCTACGCCGCAGCCGATCTCGTGCTCTGCCGGTCCGGTGCGATGACCGTCGCCGAGATCTCGGCCACGGGGCTGCCCGCCGTCTACGTCCCGCTCCCGCACGGCAACGGGGAGCAGCGACTGAACGCTCTGCCGGTCGTGCAGGCCGGGGGAGGGCTCCTCGTCGACGACGCGGACCTCACCACCGAGCGGGTGTCCACCGATGTGGTCGACCTGCTCACCGACCCGACCCGACTCGCCGAGATGTCCCGCGCTGCAGCCGGTGTCGGTCACCGGGACGCGGCCGCGGTGGTCGCCCGGGCCGGTCTGGAGGCGGCACGCGCCCACCGGGGCCGGCGATGAGCAGCGCCGCCGCACCGCTTCCCGAGCAGTTGCGCCGGGTGCACATGGTCGGCATCGGGGGAGCGGGGATGTCCGGGCTGGCCCGGATCCTCCTCGCGCGTGGCGCCCAGGTGTCCGGCTCCGACGCGAAGGACGGGCGCGGCGTGATGGCGCTGCGGGCACGGGGAGCCGTCGTCCGCATCGGACACGACCCGTCGGCGCTCGATCTCCTCGACGGCGGGCCGACCGTCGTGGTGACGACCCACGCCGCCATCCCGAAGACGAATCCCGAACTGGTCGAGGCACATCGGCGCGGCATCCCGGTGATCCTGCGACCGCAGGTGCTCGCCGACCTCATGGCGCCGTACCGCACCACGCTCATCGCCGGGACGCACGGGAAGACCTCGACCACGTCGATGACCGTGGTGGCGCTGCAGCACTGCGGCCTGGACCCGTCGTTCGCCGTCGGTGGCGAGCTCAACGAGTCGGGGACCAACGCCCACCACGGCTCCGGCGATGTGTTCGTGGCCGAGGCCGACGAGAGCGACGGGTCGCTGCTGGCCT
>JAQIJH010000066.1:0-21450 GCA_036946345.1 Gordonia paraffinivorans
GGGTCGGCCGAGCGCAGGACCGTGCGGGTCGATCCGTCGGGGTCCCACTGCAGCATCGCCGGTGAGCCGGCGAGCATGGCCAGTCGACGGCGGATGCGAGCGGCGAGTTCTGCGGCGGCCTTGCGGGTGAAGGTGAGTCCGGTGATCTCGTCGGGCGAGACCAGACGGTTCGCGACGAGCCAGACGACCCGCGCGGGCCATGGTCTCCGTCTTGCCCGCACCCGCGCCGGCCACGACGAGAAGCGGTTCCATCGGCGCCTCGATCACGGCGACCTGCTCGTCGGTCGGCGGGGGGCAGACCCAGTGCGGCGGACAGGCTCCGGGCCGAGATGGCCGCCCGCGCACCGGCGCGCCGGGAGGTGAACAGGTCAGTCATCGGTCACCGCCTTGCCGGCGAGGGAGGCGGGGCACGACGACGTCAGCGGGCACCGCTGGCACCCGGAGTTGACCGTCGCGAGGAACGTCGGTCCGGCGCTGCGGCGCGCGGCCTCGCGCACGAGCTGCGTCCACTCGGCGATGTGATCGGCGGTGAGCGGCGGCTGCACGCGCTCCGCGGCACCGGTGGTCTTGTTCGGCGAGGACACGTAGACCAGCCGCCCCCCACCGGGTTCGGTCTGCGGCACCCCCGTCCACGCCGCCGAGGTGCACGGCCAGCTGGTACGTCGCGAGCTGGGGGTGTTCGGCGGCGTCGTCCTTGCTCACCGGGGTCTTGCCCGTCTTCACGTCGACGACGACCGGGCGGCCCTGTGCGTCGCGTTCGAGGCGGTCGATGCGTCCCTGGATGCGCACCCCGGCGGCAGCCGCCCTCGTCGGCGGGGTCGGCGTCGGGATCTGCGGGCAGGGTGACGTCCACGTCGACCTCGACGCCGATCTCCTCGAGGTCGCCGCGGGAGCGTTCCAGCCAGGTGCCGAAGTGGTCGAGCATCGACTCGACACGGGTGAGCTCGTGCGCCGAGTACCACTGCGCCCCGACGTCGACCTGATCCCAGATCCGGCGCAGGGCTGCCGTCACCCTCGTCGGGCGGGATCCGGCCGGCCAGCGCCTGCACGAGGGTGTGGACGACGGTGCCGGCGACCGCGGGTGCGGAGTCGCCGTCGCGACCACCGGCGCGTTCGAACATCCAGCGCAGGGAGCAGCGGTGGATGGCCTCGACGCTCGACGGCGACACCGTGATCGGGCCGCGGGGACGGATCCCAACAGCGGCGCATCGGTGGTCGGCTCCGCGATGCCGAACCAGTCGTCGGGGTGCGCCCCGGGGACGCCGGCGTCCGCCAGGCGCGCGAGCATCTCCGCGACGCGGGGATCGGGGTCGGGTTGGGCGACCCGCGCACGCAAACGCAGCGACGATCGACGGCAGCGACAGCGTGCGTCGTACCGCGGGCGCCACCTCGAGCAGACCGTCGGCCGAGACGATCGGCGTCGCGTCGTCGGGGGGTCGCATCGCCGGCGAGCAGCGCGGCGAGTTCGACGACGAACCGTGACGGGGCGGCGTCGCCGCTGCCGTCGTCGACTGCGGTGACGAGCAGTCGTCGACGGGCACGCGAGCAGGCGACGAGGAAGAGGCGGCGTTCGTCGGCGACCGCGACCGCCGTGCGCGACACGGTGTCGAGTCCGTCGACGGCGACCCCGTCGAGGAGGTCGACGAGGGCGGGCGTCCCGAGGATGCCGCCGCGGCTGCGCAGCGCCGGCCACAGGCCGTCCTGCACCCCGGCGACCGCGACGACGTCCCACTCGCGACCGGTCGCAGCGTGCGCGGACACGATGGTCACGGCGTCCGCCCCGCCGGTGCGCCGTGGCGCCTCCCCCGCGATCCGCAACGCGCACACGTGGTCGACGAAGGCGTCGATCCCGGCGGCGGGGAGGTTGTCGGTGAACCCCGCGGCCACGTCGAACAGCGCGACCACCGCGTCGAGGTCGCGATCGGCCTGGTCGGCGGCGGGACCGCCCCGCAGCGCCGTGGCCGCCCACCGCCGCGCGAGACCGGTCGCCTCCACACGCCGCCCAGAGCACGTCCTCCACGCCGCCCCCGCGGGCTTGCTCGCGCCGGGCCCGCCCGGACGACGTCGCGGACACGGACCAGTGGCGCACGTTCCGCCGCGGTGAGGGCGTCGAGACACGCCGCGGCATGGGCACTCTCGGGATCCGCCACGTCGTCGGCGAGAACCCGCGACGATGACGTCGACCGAATCCCGCCCGGCCGCGACGGGGTCGACGTCGAGACCGCGGCGTAGACCACGCCGCAGCCGGCGCACCGCCGTGGGGTCGGCGCCGCCGATGGGCCCCGACAGCAGCGCGAGCGCCTCGTCCCCGTCGATCGACCCGTCGACCGCGCGCAGCACGGACAACAGCGCGGCCACCGCGCGCTGCCGGTGCAACGGGAGTTCGGAGGCGGGCGTGACCACCGGCACGCCGGTCGCGCGCAGTGCGCGCCGCAGTGCGGCCGCAGAGCGCGCCACCGACCGGGTCACGATCGCCATCTCCGACCACGGCACGCCCTCGAAGACGTGTGCGCGGCGCAGCGCGTCGGCGATCGCGGTCGCCTCCTTGGCCACCGACGCGTACGCCTCGACGCGGACCGCCGATCCCGCGCCGAGCACCCCGGGGATCGCCGGGGCGTCGGGGGCGTCGACCGCGCGCCGTGCCGGCCGGAGCGCACCGGGCAGCCGGGCCGCGACCCGCGTCGACGACGGCGGTGATCTCCGGGGTCGCACGACGGTCGACGTCGAGGACGACGTCGTGCTCGGATCCCGCGGTCACGAGGTCGTCGAGGAAGCGGGGTGTGGCTCCGCGGAAGGCGAACACGGTCTGGTCGCGGTCACCGGCGACCACGGTCTCCGACGCGCCCGTGCCGATGAGCCGGACGAGGTGGGCGGCCTGCGGGTCGAGGTGCTGGGCGTCGTCGACGAGGAGGTGGCGGATCCGGGCGCGCTCCCCCCCGCCAGCAGCGCGTCGTCGGTGGACAGGGCGGTGAGCGCGGAGCCGATGAGTTCGGCGGCGTCGACCGCGGGTGAGGTGGCCTGCGGCGACGCCGACCCGACGGCCGCCCGCAGCAGCGTGGTCTGTTCGTACTGGCGGTAGGCGATCCCGGCCGCCACCCACTCGTCCCGACCGTAGGCACGTCCGAGGGTGATGAGCTTCTCCGGCCCGACGCCGCGCTCCGCGGCACGCATGATGAGGTCGCGCAGGGCCTGCGCGAACCCGTCGGTGTGCAGGGCGGGGCGCAGGCGTTCGGGCCAGTCGCGCGCGCCGTCGGCGACGTCGCCGGCGAGCAGTTCACGCAGGACGGCGTCCTGCTCGGACCCCCGTGATGAGCCGGGGCGGCGGGTTGCCGTTCGCGGACGCCTGCAGGCGCAGGACGGCGAACGCGTAGGAGTGCACGGTGCGGACCAGGGGCTCGCGGGTCGACCGGTGCGCGGCGTCGCGATCGGGGCGGGCGAGGACCCGGCGGGTGATCTCCTCGCGCAGCCGCACCGCGGCGCGGCGATCGGAGGCGAGGACCAGGACAGACTCCGGATCGGCGTCGGCCGCACTCAGTCGGGACACGGCGACGTCGACGACGAGGGCGGTCTTGCCGGTGCCCGGGCCACCGGTGACGCGGGTGGGCTGCCAGTCGCGTCCGGCGTGCGGCAGCGGTGCGTCGACCAGCCGCGCGGCGGCGCCGTCCCAGGTGCGGGGCGAGGTGCCGGCGTGTGCCGCGGCGACCAGCGAGGCGGGGACCTCGACGCGCGACGGCGCGGGCGGTCCCGGCCGCCGTGCGGTGACCCGTCGTACATGGTGGACATCCCTCCGTCTCGCTCGACACCGATCAGATCACCCGGCACCGACAGGGCGCGACCGCCGGTGTCCCCGACATCGCCACACGGCATCATCGGACCCCATGACGACCCTCGCCGTGACGACGTACGGGCCTGCCGACGGTGAGACGGTGCTCGTCGTGCACGGTGTGACCGGGCACGGCCGTCGATGGCGGCCCCTCGCCGAGGATCACCTGGCCGACCTGCGGATCGTCGCGCCGGACCTGCTGGGGCACGGGCATTCGTCGTGGGCGGCGCCGTGGACGATCGAGGAGCAGGTCTCCGGGTTGCTCGAGGTGCTCGACGAGCACGCGACCGGCCCGGTGGTCGTCGTCGGGCACTCCTACGGCGGGGCGCTGGCGCTGCACCCTGGCCGCGGTCGCGCCGGACCGTGTCCGGGGACTCGTCCTCCTCGACCCGGCCGTCGATCTCGACGGCGCGCGGATGGCCGACGCCGCCGCGTCGACGCTGGACTCCTGGTACCTCCGCGACGAGCAGGACGCGTGGGACCGCAAGCGCGCCGAGGCGTGGTGGGAGGTCGACGACGCCGTCCTCACCGAGGAGATCGGGACCCCACCTGCTGCCCACCGGCGACGGCCGCTGGACGTGGCGGCTGCACCCCGGCGCCATCATGACGACGTGGAGCGAGCTGGCCCGCCCGTTCGCGCTGCCGCAGGCCGGCACGGAGACGGCGATGATCGTCGCGGACAAGGTGCAACCGCCCTATGCCTCAACGGAATTCGTCGGTGCACTCTCCCGGGCGACTCGGCGACCGACTCACCGTGCACCACGAGGACTGCGACCACATGGTCCCGCTGTCCCGACCGGAACTCACCGCCGCGACGATCCGCGAGGTCCTCGCCCGCACCGCCATCTGACCCACGCCGTCTGTTGGGCGGTAGGAACCGTTCGCTGGGCACCCGGAGCCGTTTGGTGGGCACTTGGAGCGCCTGGATGTCCCAACCGCCCAGCAGGTGGTTCCTACTGCCCAACAGACGGTTCCAGCCGCACAACTGACGGCGCGAGAGCGGGCGCAGGGGCGCTCAGCGGCGGGAGGTGAGGGCCTCGGCGTCGGCGCGCAAACGGGTCGCGACGAGGTCGGCCAGGGCCGGGTCGGCACCGAGCGGTTCGGCGACGGCGTCGGCACCCGCCCCCGACAACCTCGCGTGGAACAGGCCCGGCGCCAACAGGTATGCCGCGACGACGACGCGCCGAGCACCCCCGCTGCCGCGCGGTCTCCACCGCCTCGGCCACGGTCGGTGACGCGGTGGCGGCGTAGCCGATCTCGACGGGCGCGCCGAGGAGCGCCTCGAGGTGGTCGGCCGCGACACGGACGTCGGCGAGCGCATCGGGATCCGACGACCCCGCCGCGGCGAGCACGACGTCGTCGCCGGGACGCCACCCCGCCGCGCGGAGACGCGTCAGCAGGACCCGCGCGATCGCCGGGTCGGGCCCGAGAGCAGGCGTCACGCGCACGTCTGAGCGGCCGGAATCCCGGACGTGCTCGGGGATGTCGACACGGACGTGGTAGCCCGACGCGAGGAACGCGGGCATCATGACGGCCGGTCCGTCGATCTCGCGCAGGACCTCCGACGGCGTCGGCCCCAGGACGTCGACGAACGCGACACGGACCGGACCGACCCGCTCGGAGACCAACTCCGCCAGGCGCGCGACGGTCCCGACACCGACCGGTGATCGGGTGCCGTGGGCGACCAGGACGAGCGTCGGGTCGGTCATTCGTCCTCCCATTCGAGGTCGACGGCGAGGCGGTACCCGCGCTTGACGACGGTCTGCACCATCGTGGGATCGCCGAGGGCGGAACGCAGTCGGGCCACGGCGGTCTCGACGGCGTGCGTGTCGCCGCCACCCACCGGGCAGCGCGGCCAGCAGGGTCTGTCGGTCGACGACACGTCCCGGGACGCGAGTCAGTGCACGCACGAGTGCGAGACCCGCGGCGGTCAGCGGCTTCGACGTCCCGTCGACCGTCACACCGCGCGCGAGGACGACCACGTCGTGTCCGGCGACGCGCATCACCTGTGCGCGCTTGGGGAGTTCGTCGGCGATGGCGCGGGCGAGCGCACCCAGGCGGAACCGGGCCGGCTGGATGGTCGGGACCTGCAGCGCGTGCAGGGGCGCCGCGGTCACCGCGCCGACGCACAGGGCGGGGACGGTGGTGCGCAGTGCGTGAAGGAACTCGTCGAGGACGCCGAGATCCCGTGCGCGCCCGAGCATCGACGCGACCGCGGGTGCGCTCGTGAAGGTGATGCCGTCGATGTCGTGGCCGATGGTGGACCGGATCATCTGGTCGATCGCGGTGGTGTCCGCGGGCGGCGTCCAGCGGTAGACCGGGATCGGCACGACGGTGGCGCCGGCCTCGCGCAGCACCGCGCAGAGGTCGGGCAGCGGCTCCCACTCGGTGGTGGCGCCGTGCAGCTGGACCCCGATCCGCAGGCCCTCGACACCCTGCGCGAGCAGATGGTCGATGACCTCACTCGACGACTCGTTCGGCGGCGACCACTCCTCGCGCAGACCGGCGGCGCGGATGGCGCCCTTGGCCTTCGGTCCGCGGGCGACCACCGTCGAGCGGCCGAGCGCGTCGATCAGCTTCTCCGCCGCGCCCCACCCGTCGGCGGCCTCCATCCATCCGCGGAAACCGATACCGGTGGTCGCGATCACGATGTCCGGTGGGCGCGCGGTGATCTCGGCGGTGACGCGCTCGAGTTCGGCGTCGTCGGCGAGCGGGATGATGCGGATCGCGGGCGCGTGCAGCACCTCCGCGCCGCGACGCGTCAGCAGCGCCTCGAACTCGTCGGCACGACGCGCCGCCGTGATCCCCACGGTGAACCCTGCGAGGGGCTGCGGGGACGTCGGGGGCGTCGGCGGCGCGGTCACCGTGGTGTCCTCGGCAGCCTGCGCCGGGGGTGCGGCGTTCACCAGGCCGCGACGTCGACCCGGCCGTCGACGACCCGGGTGGCGAAGGTCCCCAGTCCGACGGTGTCGTCGTCGAGACAGCGGCCGGACCGCAGCGAGAAGACCTGCTTGAGCAGCGGCGACGCCACGGTCGGCTCGCCGTCACGATCGCCGACGAGCCCCCGCGACATCACCGCGGCGCGACCGAACGGGTCGATGTTGCCGACCGCGTGCAGCTCGCCGGTCGACAGCAGGAACAGCGCCGCCTGCATGCCGTCGGGCAGCAGCACCGCGACACCGCGACCGGGCACCAGCACGTCGAGACGGCAGGCGGGGACCCACGTGGTGTCCTCGTCGGCGCGGGTGGCGGCACCGTCGTGGTGGGTGAGCGTCATGGCGGATCTCCTCGATCTGGTGTGCCTGTCCAGTGTGTCGACGTCATGTGACGGCGACGTTTCCTCGGTGTCGGCGCGACGTGAACCGGCTGGTCACGTGGCGTGTCAGCCCCGCTGTGAACTCGACGACGTCGGCATCCCGGGGGAGCCCAACAGCACCGGTACGCGACGCCCGTCGGACTCGGTGAAGCCGATCGTCGGGTCGGCCTCCTCGGGGGCGTTGACGAACGACACGAACCGCGAGAGCTTCTCCTCGTCCTCGAGGACCGCTGCCCACTCGTCGCGGTACCCCCCCGACGTGCCGCGCGAGGTCCGCCTCGAGCTGCTCGGCGATGCCGAGGCTGTCGTCGCAGACGACGGCACGGAGGTGGTCGAGACCGCCCTCGAGCGCCTCGAGCCACGGCGCCGTGCGCTGCAACCGGTCGGCGGTGCGGATGTAGAACATCAGGTAGCGGTCGATGTAGGCGACGAGCGTCTCGTCGTCCAGACCCGACGCCAACAGCTGCGCGTGCGCGGGCCGCTGGCCACCGTTGCCCGCGACGTAGAGGTTCCAGCCCGACTCGGTCGCGATGACGCCGACGTCCTTGCCCCGCGCCTCCGCGCATTCACGGGCGCACCCGGACACACCGAACTTGATCTTGTGCGGCGAGCGCAGACCTCTGTACCGCAGCTCGAGTCGCACGGCCATCCCGACGGAGTCCTGGACCCCGTAGCGGCACCAGCTCGACCCGACGCAGCTCTTCACCGTGCGCAGGCTCTTGCCGTAGGCCTGCCCCGACTCCATCCCCGCGTCGACGAGACGCCGCCAGATGAGCGGCAACTGGTCGACACGGGCGCCGAACATGTCGATGCGCTGGCCGCCGGTGATCTTGGTGTACAGCCCCGAAGTCGCGGGCGATCTCACCGATCACGATGAGCTGCTCGGCGGTCACCTCACCGCCGGGCATGCGCGGGACCACCGAGTACGACCCCGTTCTTCTGGAGGTTGGCCAGGAAGTGGTCGTTGGTGTCCTGCAGGGCCGCCTGCTCCCCCGTCGAGCACGTGGTCCGAGGACGTCGACGCGAGGATCGAGGCCACCGTCGGCTTGCAGATCTCACAGCCGGCGCCGGTGCCGAACCGCGCGATCAGTTCCGAGAAGGTCCGGATGCCGGTCGACGCGACGATCTCGAACAACTCACGCCGCGACTGGGGTGAAGTGCGCGCAGAGGGCCGTTCGACAGTTCGACACCGGACTCGGCGAGCAACGTCGTGATGCTGGGAACACACCCGCCGCAGGTGGTCCCGGCGCCGGTGCAGCCCTTGATCGCGGCGACGTCGCAGGACCCGTCGGCGATGGCCGAGCAGATCGCGCCCTTGGTCACCGCGTTGCACGAACAGATCTCCGCGTCGTCGGGCAGTGCACCGACGCCGATGCCGCCGCCGGCCGTGGCGGGGGTGATCAACGCGGCGGGGTCACCCGGGATCTGCCGTCCCACCATCGGTTTGAGCGTCGCGTAGGCGGTCGCGTCGCCGACGAGGATGCCGCCGAGCAGCGTCGTCGCGTCGTCGGAGACGACGACCTTGGCGTAGGTGCCCGCGACCGGGTCGCTGTGGACGATCTCCAGCGCACCCGCCGAGGTGCCCATCGCGTCGCCGAAGCTGGCGACGTCCGACACCGAGCAGCTTGAGCTTGGTGGACAGGTCGGCACCGGCGAAGGCGCGGTCGCCGCCGACGAGCCGGTCGGCGACGATCTCGGCGGTCGAGTACCCCGGCGCGACGAGGCCGTAGCACCGCCCGTCGACGGCCGCGACCTCGCCGATCGCGTAGATGTCGGGATCGACGGTGCGGCAGGCGGTGTCGACGAGGACCCCACCGCGCTCACCGACGTCCAGACCGGCGTCACGGGCCAGCTCGTCGCGTGGCCGGACTCCGGCCGCGAACACCAGCAGCTCCGCGTCGATCTCGGTGTCCGTCGGACAGCGAGACGGTGACGCCGCCGTCGGGGCGGGCCTGCACACCGGTGGTCGAGACGCCGGTGTGCACGGCGACACCGAGTTCTCCGACCAGCTTGGCCAGCAGCGACCCGCCTCCGTCGTCCGACCTGCAACGGCATGAGTCGCGGCGCGAACTCGACGACGTGCGGCGTCATCCCGAGAGACCGCAGGGCGTTCGCCGCCTCGAGGCCGAGCAGGCCGCCCGCCCACGACGACACCCACCGCACCCGGCGTGGCCGCCTCGGCGGCCGCCCGGATCGCGTCGAGGTCGTCGAGGGTGCGGTAGACGAAGCACCGCGGGTGCTCCTTGCCGGGCACGGGCGGGACGAAGGCGTACGACCCGGTCGCGAGGACCAGTGCGTCGTACCCGATCTCGGACCCGTCGGAGGCGACCACCCGGTGTCCGGCGCGGTCGATCGACTCCGCGCGGACACCGAGACGGACCTCGACGCAGTCGTCGTCGGCGTAGTCGTTGCCGACCAGGGCCAGCGCCGCACGGTCCCAGGACGACACGTACGACGACAGACCCACCCGGTCGTAGGCGGCGTCGGACTCCTCGCCGAGGACGACCACGCGCCACTGGTCGGTGATGTCGGCGCGGCGCAGGTCGGTGACGAAGCGGTGGCCGACCATCCCGTGGCCGACGACGACGGCGGTCTTGGCGCTCATGCGACACCCACCGTGCTCGACGTGGCGGCCGGGGCCGAATCCTCTCGGGCGGCGGGCTTCTCGCCGCGGGCGTAGAACCACCAGGTGACCACGCCGGCGACCACGTAGAAGGCCAGGAAGACCCAGAAGGCGGTGGTGGCGGACTTGCTGGACTGGTAGCTCGCCCGCAGCACCAGGTTGATGGCGACGCCACCGAGTCCGCCGAACGCACCGGCGATGCCGATGAGCGCCCCCGACATCGACCGCGACCAGGTGACCTTGCCGAACGCGTTGAGGCCGCGGTTGGCCTGCGCCTTCGCCTCGAACACCGCCGGGATGATCTTGTACACCGAACCGTTGGCGATCCCGGAGATGAGGAACAGCAGGATGAAGCCGACGACGAAGGCGGCCAGCACCCCGCCGGTGATCTGCTTGCCGTTGTGGTCGGACACCGTTCCCGCGGCCACGAGGATCGACGAGGCCGCGACCATGGCCGCGAAACACCACATGGTCACCCGTCCGCCACCGACGCGGTCGGCGAGCTTGCCGCCGTACGGCCGCGACAACGAGCCGAGCAGCGGTCCGATCCAGGCGATCTGCGCCGCGGCGAGGGCGGGCTTGGGGTCGCCCGACGCGGTGAAGCTGATGCTGAGGACCTGGCTGAACGCGAAACCGAAACCGATGAACGACCCGAACGTGCCGATGTAGAGCAGCGAGATGAGCCACGTGTCGCGGTACTTCAGGCAGTCGACCATGGCCTTGCCCGACGAGGTCTGGTGGTCGAGGTTGTCCATCCAGATCGCCGCACCGACACCGGCCAGGGCGAGCAGCACCAGGTAGATCGAGCACACGATCTCCGGACGGTCGGACGCGATCGAGATGACCAGCAGGCCGATCAGCTGCACCGCGGGGACGCCGATGTTGCCGCCGCCGGCGTTGAGTCCCAACGCCCATCCCTTCAGCCGCTGCGGGTAAAAGGCGTTGATGTTCGTCATCGACGACGCGAAGTTGCCGCCGCCGAAGCCGGTGAGCGCGGCGACGAAGAGGAACCAGCCGAACCCGAAGTCACCCGGGTTGAGCATCAGCATCAGGGTCAGCGACGTCGGCAGCAGCAGGACGACCGCACTGAAGATCGCCCAGTTGCGACCACCGAAACGTGCGGTGGCCTGGGTGTAGGGGATGCGCAGGCAGGCGCCGACGAAGGTCGCCGTGGCCGCGATGATGAACTTCTGATCCAGCGAGATGCCGTACTGCGGACCCATGAACAGGGCGAGCACGGAGAACAACGACCACACCGAGAAGCCGACGTGCTCGCAGATCACCGACCAGACGAGGTTGCGTCGGGCGATGGCGGCGTTGCCGTTGTCCCAGGCCTCGCGGTCCTCGGGGTCCCAGTCGGTGATGTGGTGCTTGCGTCGCGTGGGGGTCGTCACGGAAGTCCTCTCTCAGGCGCGGCGTGTGCGTTGCGGCCACGCTAGGGAGCCGGTGTTGCCGCGATGCGTCCCGCGATGACCTCTCCGTCACGGTGTTCTCACCCCTGTCACGACGGGCCTGTGAGACCGGTTGACGATGTTTCGGGTGGATTGCCGTCCCGTCGACGAGAGCACCTCGTAGAGTTCGGTCCAGTCATGCTGTTCGCGCCGACGCCGGGACATCCGCGTCGGGGGCCCCGAGGAGGACCATCCGATGCTTCGACGTAGGCGACTGTCCGTCGTCGCCGCGCTGATCGCGGCGGCGACCGCCGCGATCGTGACCGCCCCGGCCGCGTCCGCCGCGCCGCTCCCCCGCAACTGCACGCAGGCGCTGTTCCAGTCCGACATCCGCTGCACCTTCACCTACACCGGTGCACCGCAGGTGTTCACCGTGCCGCAGGGTCTGCGGCAGGTCCTCGTGCTCGCGGTCGGCGCGAACGGCGCCGACACCCGCGGATCCGGCTTCGCGTCGACCAAGGCGGGCAAGACGTACGCCTACGCGCCGGTCGTCGGCGGACAGCGGCTCTTCGTCTACGTCGGGGGCGCCGGACAGCACAACGCTCCCGGCAGCCCGCGCGGCGTAGGTGGCTACAACGGTGGCGGCGCGGGCTACCCCAACGGGGGTGGCGGCGCGAGCGACGTGCGCACCGTCGGTGGCAACGCACTGAACCCCGCCTCGCTCGCCTCACGACTGGTGTCCGCGCCCGGTGGTGGCGGCTCGGCCGGGACACGGGGCGGCGACGGTGGTCGTCCCGGTGACAGCAGCGGCCTGAAGCTCGGCGGTGGAGCCGGTGGCCCGGACAACGGCGGCACCGATGCCGGCGACTCGCAGCCCGGTCGGCCCGGCGTCGGTGGCGACGCCTCGCGCACCGGTGGCGGTGGCGGCGGTGGCGGTGGCTTCGGCGGCGGTGGCGGCTACGCCGGCGGTGGCGGTGGCGGCGGGTCGCCGCTGCCCTTCGCGGCGACCACACAGATCGCCAAGAACGGCGAGGGTGCCCGCGTCACCATCGTCTACGACGGGCCCTGCACGCCCTTCTGCTTTGGCAGCTGATCAGTCGTCGGACTCGCCGCGCTGCGCGGTGAGTTCGGCACGCAGGCGCGCGACCTCGTCCTGCAGTTCGGTGATGCGCGCGACGTAGGGTTCGGTCCGCTCGGTGACCATCTCCGCGGTGTACTGCGGCACCATGCTGCGGGAGCAGTTCCAGTCGAACGCCTCGACGTCGAGGACGACGCACCGCTCGACGCGCGCGGCGATCTGCCGACCGCCGATGTGCCGCAGGGTGTCCGCGAGCTCGGGATCGTCGGCGGCGTCCACCACCCGCGCCCGTGCGAACACCTTGACACGGGTGCGATGCGGGAAGTCCGCGACGAACAGCGCGACGCGGTCGTCGGCCTCGATGTTGCCCACCGACACGAACTGCTGGTTGCCCGGGAAGTCGGGGAACCCGAACCGGTTGCCACCGAGGTGGTGCAGGAAACCGGCGGGGCCGCTGCGGTACTGGATGTACGGCCACCCCGCCGGGGGTGAGCGAGGCGAGGTGGAACTGGAACACCGAGGTGAGGAACCGGACCTCCCGGTCGGTGATCTCCTGCGGGCCCGCGTCGGGTGTCTCGAGATCTGCACCGTAGGCCACGACGCTGCCCGTCCGGTCCTGGCGTGCAAGGGCCTGCGGGCCGAAAGCGATGTGCGAGTACCGGCGTCCCACGTGTCAGACCATCAGGCGGACGATGTCCACGGCCCGTGACAGCCCGGCCAGCGCGCCCGCCGACGACCGCGGGTGCAGGGCGTGCACCGCGAGACGGAACAGCAACGCGCGCAACATCATCTGCGGCCACTCCGGCAGGTCGGACCAGCGCTCGACGAGATCCTCGTCGGCGCCGCCCCAGGCGAGCGCGTCGACGACGACGACGGCCGACGCCCACGCCGCGGGACGCCAGTAGGGGACGATGTCGGTGATGCCCGGCGCCGCCGCCCCCGCGAACAGCACCGTGCCGAAGAGATCCCCGTGGACCAGCTGTGGCGGTGAGGACACCGGCGTCCGCAGTGTCGCGAGGGTCTTGAGCATCTCGATGCTGCGGACGCCGTCCGGTGAGGTCGGATCGCCGAAACCCGCCGCGCGGGCGGATCGCAACGGCACGTCCTCCCACGCGGCACGGTCGGCCGCGGTGAAGACGTCGACGTCGGTGTACGGGGGCGCGGGAGGTTGCAGCAGGAACCGGGGACGCTCGATCGCCGCGGTGACCTGGTGCAGTCGATTCGCCACCGAGACCACCTCGTCGTGGCGGGGCTCGGGCGAACCGGCGATGTAGGTGTCCGCGCGCCACCCCGACACCACGTAGCGGCCGTCGGTCCCGCGCAACGGCCGCGCGACCCGCAGTCCGTCGACGAAGAGGTCCTCACGGATGTTCGCCGACCAGGCGGCGCGGGCGTGGTCCGGGACGAGGGAGAGCACCACCTCACCGATGCGCCAACCGCCCTCCCACTCCCGTGTCAGGGCGATCGGCTCCGTCCCGGACAGCCCGAACGTCGCGACGACGTGTGTGGGCGGCTCCGGTGCGTTCACGGGAGGTCACGTTACCGATCGGGGACGTCGTTGCCGGGGAGGCGCCCGGCGGTGTCCGGCGTCGTCGTCCCGGGCGCTGCCGGCCCGGATCGGGCGGAGGGCGGGGTCGCCGGCCGACCGCCCAACCCGATCCACGCGATGACCGCGCCGACGAGCGCCACGGCCGCGAACACCGGGACGGCACGGCGGAACGTGGTGTCGAACGAGGCGTCGAGGGCGCCCGTCGCGGACGTCCCCGCCAGCAGCGGCACGGCGGCGACGGCCAGCAGCCCGGCGGCGCGGGCGACCGCGTTGTTCACCCCGCTCGCGACCCCCGAGTGCGCGTCGTCGACCGCCGCGAGCACCGTCGAGGTGAGCGGGGCGACGAGGGTCACGAGACCGACACCCATGAGCAGCGCACCCGGCAGCACGTCGGTGAGGTAGTCCGCGTCGGGACCGATGCGCAGGAACAGCAGCAGACCGCCCGCGAGCGCACACGCACCGACGGTGAGCGGGATGCGGGGACCGATCCGCGCCGCGAACGCCGCCGATCGGGCCGACAGCAGCAGCATCAGGATCGTCACCGGGAGGAGCGCGGCGCCGGCCCACACCGCCGGGTAGCCGGCCACCACCTGCAGCTGCAGCGCGGTGAGGAACATCTGCCCGCCGATCGCCGCGTAGATCGCGAAGGTCATGACGTTGACGACGGTGAACGTGCGGGACGAGAACAGGTGCGGCGGGACCATCGGCTCGCGCGCCCGACGTTCGGCGAGCACGAACACGATGCCCGCGACGACGGCGACCGCCGCCTCGAGACCGATCTCCGCAGCAGTGCCCCCGTCGGCGGCACGGACCAGGGTGACGGTGGTCGCGGCGAGGGCGACGATCGCCGCGAACGCCCCGAGGGTGTCGAAGCCGCGGTGCTGCGCGGTGTCGCGCGACTCCGGCACGTGGCGTACCGCGACGGCGACGCAGGCAATCGCGACCGGGATGTTGACGAGGAACACCCACCGCCACCCGGGCCCGTCGGCGAGCGCACCCCCGACGAACGGGCCGATCGCCGACGCCACACCGCCGAGTCCCGACCACAGGCCGATCGCCCGCGCGCGGTCGCCGGGTCGCAGCGACGACTGGATCATCGCGAGCGAGCCCGGCGTCAGCAGCGCGCCCCCGATTCCCTGCACCGCCCGCGCGGCGACGAGCACCTCGATCCCCGGCGCGAGTCCGCACGCCAGCGACGCGAGCGCGAACACGACGATCCCGGCGATGAACATCCGACGACGCCCGAAGCGGTCACCGAGGGACCCACCCAGCAGCACCAGCGCCGACAGCGTCGTCATGTACGCGGTGACCGTCCACTGCAGCGACGCGAGCCCGGCGTCGAGGTCCTCGGCGATCCGCGGCAACGCGACGTTGACGACCGTCGAGTCGAGCATGACGATCGCGGTCCCGAGGACGGCCGCGGCGACCACCCACCGGCCCTGCGGGGAGGCCAGGACGACGTCGGCCGCCTGCTGCCGGGGCGGGTCTGCGTCGTCGGCGGGCGTGCTCACCTCAGTACGCTGGAAGTGACGGGTCGACCTGACGCGTCCACGCCGCTATTCCGCCGTCGAGGTGCGCGACGTCGGTGACACCCGCGTCCCGGAGTGCGGCGAGCGCCCGGGCCGATCGGATCCCCGTCTTGCAGTAGAGGACGGAAGGCCGGTCCCGCGGCACCCGGTCGAGGGCGGCCCCGGACTCGATGTCGCGCAACGGGATCAGGGTGGCACCGTCGATGTGCGCGATGTCCCACTCGACGGGCTCACGGACGTCGACGAGGAACGGCGGCCGCGGCGCCGCCAGACGGTCGCGCAGTGCGACGGGCGACAGCGTGTCCGACGCGCTCGTCGCGTCGGCGTCGCTCGCCTCCGGTGCCGTGCCGCAGAGCGCCTCGTAGTCGTCGAGCGCGGTGATCGGGGCGGCGTCTGGGTCCTTGCGGACGTCGACGGTGCGGAACGACATCCGCAGCGCGTCGTAGAGCAGCACCCGACCGAGCAGCGGGTCGCCGGTCCCGGTGATCAGCTTGACGACCTCGGTCGCCATGACGGAACCGACCGTGCCACACAGCATCCCGAGCACGCCACCCTCGGCGCACGACGGCACCGACCCCGGCGGCGGGGCCTGCGGGTACAGGTCGCGATAGTTCAGGCCCCGACCGTCGGGAGCGTCGTCCCAGAACACCGACACCTGGCCCTCGAACCGGTGGATCGATCCCCACACGTAGGGCTTGCCGGCCAGGACGGCGGCGTCGTTGACGAGATAACGCGTGGCGAAGTTGTCGGTGCCGTCGACGACGAGGTCGTAGCCGCCGAACAGCGCGACGGCGTTGTCGACGTCGAGGGCGTGGTCGTGCAGGTGCACGGTGACGAACGGGTTGGTCTCGACGACCGCGTCGCGCGCGCTCTGCGCCTTGGGCCGCCCGATGTCGGACTGTCCGTGGATGATCTGACGCTGCAGGTTCGACTCCTCGACGACGTCGAACTCGACGATCCCGATCGTCCCGACGCCGGCCGCGGCGAGGTAGAGCAGCACCGGCGACCCCAACCCGCCCGCTCCGATGACGAGCACCCGCGCCGCCTTGAGACGCCGCTGACCGTCCGGGCCGACGTCGGGGAGCACCAGGTGCCGGCTGTACCGGGCGATCTCGTCGTTGGCCAGCGACGCGGCGGGCTCGACGAGCGGCGGGAGAGATGTCACCCCTCCAGGCTAGGCCGGAGAGGAAGCCAGGTGTCGGCGCCGTTCGCGCGACCGTTCCCGCCTCACGCGATCGGTCCTGCTGCTCGCGCGACCGTTCCCGACCCACGCGACCTTTGCGATGGTCGCGCGAAGGAGCTGGGGTCGCGGTAAGGCGCAACGCCGGCAGAGATAAAGCGTCACAGCTCGCGAATGGCCAGCGTCGCCGCAGGAGCCGAGATAACGCAGTTCGGCAGCGCGAGCGCCTCGATAAAGTGGTCCCCGAGTCCCGGACATCACGACTGGGTGCGTTGGTCGGAAGAGCCCGTGACTGATGGACGATGTGTTGGTCGGAAAGCCCGTGAATGATTAACGATGTTTTGATCCGTGATGCCCACCGCTATGATCTCCCGGTTTTGCAGACCATCGAAGTCATCGCCGGCCGCCTGTTCGTCGATATCGCGATGCCCGAGATCGCAGGAGACAAACCGCTGCCACTACCGAAGCTCGAGCGGTATCAGCGATCGGGCCTCGCCTGGGTCGCCGCTGACACTAACGACCATCCCATCGCGTACCTCATTGCCGACGAGGTCGACGGAAACCTGCACATCGAACAGGTCTCGGTCCATCCCGACCATGCCCGGCAAGGCATCGGACGCAGGCTGATCGAGCGGTCCGCACAGGAAGCACGCGCGCGGAAACTACCAGCACTGACACTGACCACGTTTCGAGACGTTCCATGGAACGCCGCCTACTACCACCGCTGCGGATTCGAGACCATCGACCCCGCAGACCACAACCCAGGACTGCGCCGCATCCGCAAACACGAGGCCGAACAAGGGCTAGACCGCTGGCCGAGAGTCTGCATGCGCAAGATGCTCATCGGCAGGTGACCGCTTGACCTCGGATGCCTGCCAGAGGTCAAGCGTTTTCAACAGACATTGTCCGGGTTTCGGGGACCAGTTCACGATCGCTACTGACTCTCGAGCGCATCCACACGATTCGTCGCATGCATGTGCCATTTTTCGGTCGTGAACGACGACAGCGTTGTCCTCTTCGACGGCGAGGACCGGAAGCAGCGCGGGGAAACCCAGCTGGCGCATGAGATCGCGAGATTGTGCAAGGAAGACCAGGGACTTCGACTGGGATTCGCTCGCGAATTGCTCAATTGCCTGGAGACGTCATCCGCCAGCGCTGTGGCGCGAGCGCTTCCGCGAAGCGGAGCCTCGTTGCAGATCGCAACCGAGCAGAGCCTCGGCGCTGTCAAGACCGCTTGGCTGCGGGAATCTGGCGGACGAGCCGACCTTGTCATCGTGGGAAAGCGCGTTCTCATAGTTGTGGAATTGACGATCGGCGCCGGGCTGCAGCCCAAGCAACTCGAGAGGTACACGCGCCACGTCGCGTCAAAACTGAAGACCGAGGCGTTCGAGGCAGGCGGGGTGGTGCTGGTCAGCGAAACACGCCAACAGGTCGGCAGACGTGTCTCGTCGAGGGACCACTGGCTCGGTCAACTCACATGGCGAGACCTCATTCCGCGACTCGAAGATGCAGCAGCGACGGACGCGGCTGTCGAGGCGAGATGGCGGAAACTCCTCGAGACCGTTCAGGAGCCGGGCGACCTCGGTGACGGTGTCGTCGGCTGGAACAAGGGCAATGGCACGGTCGGGCGCCGCAACAAGTTGATTCTGAAGTCCGTCGTCAATAGCACTGCTCACACTCTCGAAAGCGGCCTGAAGCGACAGCTGTCAACGTCGCAGCAACTCGATTGCGCGACCGTGGTATCTCGATCTGGAAAGAACGCAGCCTCGATCGACATCGCGTTCTCGCGGCGCGCCCGCACCCCCGCATTGACGGTAACGGTCAGCGGTTCACGCCGACCGCTGAGCGTCTCGATACTCGTGCCCAAGCTTCACACGACCAGCAAGAGCGGGGCCGCTCAGGCGGCCGCCGCGGCCGTCTTGACAGAGGCCGCCTTCAAGGCGACGAGCGACGGATACCTCGCCGTGACTCGTTTCGGCCGTGTCAGCGACGACGACGTACCGTCTGCCGCCCTGAGGAAGGAGCTCGACCCCCTGCTGTTGCGTGTCGTGGAATCGGGCGCGCTCGACGGCTACGTGGACACCTTTCGACAGCGGGTTGCCCGTAAAGTGCCGGCCCGCCCAAACGGCACTCGAAACCGTCGTCGATAAGCCCGTTCATCGCGAAAGGCTGTGGCTCTCAGGCCTGGGGGAACGGCCAGGGATTGGCGCGACAGGTGAGATCGCGGTCGGCGCGCATGTCGGGGTCGAGGGCCATGATCTGGCTGTTCGAGACGCCGAAGGTCTGCTGCATCATGATCGGCGCCAGAGCGTTCTGGCTGCCGCACGGCTCATGTGCCTCGTAGCCGATCGCGTGCCCGACCTCGTGGTTGATCAGGTACTGGCGGTAGAGCAGGTCGTCGCCCTGGTAGGAGACGGCGCCGCGGACCCAGCGCGCCTCGTTCACGGTGACACGGCCCTCGGGCGGGTAGTAGCAGCTCGACTCGAGCCTGATCTGGTAGCCGCACAGCTCACGGGTCGTGTTCGTCGACGTCAGCGAGACCCGGAAATCGGGGGCACCCGTCGCGACGCGCCGGAAGGCGACCGCTCCCCCGCCGATCCAGCTCCGCGGGTTCGACAGCGTCGCGTCGACGAGTTTCGCGAAAGCGTTGTCGCTGCCGTAGTCGGCGGGGTTCAGACCGTTCTCCACCTCGACGGAGTACGTGTACGTCCGGCTCGCCCGCGGGTTGCCGACGACGCCGGTGGTGCCGGGCACCGTCCGCCACGACTTGGCGCCGTCGGTGGTGAACGGACCGCCGTCGGGCAGCTGACCCGCCGGCAGGCTCGACGCGGCGATCGAACCGCTCGGCGCACCGATCGCGGTGGTCTCGGAGTTGACCGCGGTGTTGCGGGTCTCCGACGGGGGTGGTGGCGGGCTGGGCGGTGCTCGACGACCCGTCGTCGACGATAGTCACGACCAGCAGCACGACGGTGAGGATCACCAGGACGGGGATCGCATAGGCCCGCCAGCCGTAGGTGCTGACGAACCGGCCGAGCGCACTCTGCTTCCTGCGCGGCGGTCGGGGCCCGCGGCGGCCCCGGGTGTCGACGTCGGTGGGATCCCAGTGCGCCCGGAGGGGCTGGTCGTCGCGGGGACGGTCGGGACGGGGTCGGTCGGGTCCGGACCGGTCGGCGCCGGGGGGCAGTGCCTGCGGCGGGGGGTACATGGGGTCGGCCCGCGGCCATCGGACCGGACGGGTGCGGACCCGTCGGGAAGCCACCGGGCGGTCCGGGTGGCGGACCGCCCATCGGGGGGCGACCGGTCGGCGGGCCGGGCGGCGGGCCGGGCGGGCGCGGCATCGGACCCGATGCGGGGTAGCCGCCGTCGGGCGCCGCGGGACCGTGCGGCCCGGGCGCCGTCGGGGTGCGGGGACGTCCACCGCCGCCGGTGCTCACATCGGCCACCATCTCACACGCGCGGCGGCCTCCCGGGGACCCTCGCCGGGGCCGTCGGGCGACGTCAGGCGGGCGTCCTGGCGGGTGGCTGTCTCGACGTGGCGGGCGATCTCGCGGGCCGTCTCCACCGGGATCTCCATCTGACAGACGTGACCGACTGTGCCGAACATGACCAGACGCGAATCCGGGATCGCGCGGACGAGGCGGGGTGCGATCGCCGAGCTGACGAGCTTGTCGCGCCCGCCCCAGATCACCAGCGTCCGCGAGGTGATCGCGGGTGGCGGTGCGCCAGTGCGTCCGACCCGACATCCACACCCAGCTCGTCACCAGCGACGTCAGCGTCCGCGACAGGGCGACGGGCGCCCATGGCAGGCTCGCGCGGGCGATCGCGTGCTCGACGGCCTGCGTGGTGCGCACCTGTCCGAGACGCGACGGGTCGACCATGATCTCGCGCAGCGTCTGTGCGACCTGTCGTTCCGGGTGCGACCGGCCGAGGTAACCGAAGACGGCCGGCCCGACGCGCGGCACCTGCGCCAGCGTCAGCGGCACGAAGCTCAACCGGCGGACGCGGGGTCGCAGGTCGGGGAAGGCCGGCGAGATCAGCGTGAGCGTCGTGACCAGATCGGGGCGTGCGGCGGCGACCCGCGCGACGATCGCACCGCCCAGCGAGTTCCCGACGAGGTGCGCGCCGCCGAGGTGGTCGAGGACGGCGATCACCGCCTCCACCATCGTCGTGAGCGAGTAGTCGTCGGCAGCGGGCGGATCGGAGAAACCGAAGCCGGGCAGGTCCATCGCGTACCCGTCGAGGACCGGCGCGAGCACCTCACCGAGGTCGGTCCAGTTCAGCGACGACCCGCCGAGACCATGCACGTAGAGCGCACGTTGTACCGGGACGCCCTCGGGCGGGCGGGGGACGCGGCGGAGGAAGATGCCCCGCCCGTCGATGTCGACGCGGCGTCCCGGCCACAGCGGGCTGGTGCGGTCGAGCGGGGCGAGGCGGTCACGCAGGGACGTCGTCGAGGCCGTCGGGTCGGCCCGGTGTGTCGACACTCCTCCAGCATGCCTCACCTGCGGGCCCGAGTAGGGTCGTCGCATGCCCGGAGCCCCCCAGCGCGACTCCGTCGGGGTGGCCGACGAGACGGCGCGTCGCAACACGCGCATGCCGCGGAGTGCGCGCCGCGTGCAGCTGCTCGACGCGGCGAGCGAGATCTTCGTAGAACGTGGGTATCACTCCGCGGGCATGGACGAGATCGCCATCCACGCCGGCGTCAGCAAACCCGTTCTCTATCAGCACTTCCCGGGCAAACTCGACCTGTATCTCGCGGTGCTCGAGGAGCACGCCGAGGCGATGGTGTCGCAGGTGCGCAAGGCCCTGGAGACCACCACCGACAACCGGCTGCGCGTCCACGCGGCGGTGCAGGCGTTCTTCGACTTCATCGACCAGGACCACCAGGGATACCGGCTCATCTTCGAGTCCGACGCCCTCGACCCCGCCGCGATCCGCCGCGTGGAGAGCGCGACCGAGGC
>JAQIJH010000067.1:0-15750 GCA_036946345.1 Gordonia paraffinivorans
GTCCTTCGTCGCGTGGGACTTCGACATCAACGTCGGCTACGCGATGCTCGGCGCAGTCGCCGTCGGCATCGTGCTCACGCTGGTCCTGACCGCCGCGCTGAAGATCCGCTCCGCGGTCAAGTGACGGTTCGACCCTCATGACGACGCTCTCCGACACTGAACTCCTCGGCATCCTGCACCGGGCCACCGGACTCATCGCGCCCGTGCTCGACGTCCTCGCCGACAGCGATCCCTTCGACGGATCGGGCGAGAAAGCCGAGGTCTCGGGTCGGGGAGCGTCGTCGTCGGCGCAGGCGTCCTTCCCGGAGAAGGCCGTCAACGCCGCCGCCAACTCCCTCGCCTGGGCGACCAACGCGGCAGCCGCGCCGGGGACCCCGAAGTGGACGGCCATGTCGATCGCCGACCGCGACGACTGGTGGGTCTCCCGCGTCGGAGCGATCACCAACATCCTCGTCGCCTACCCGGGCGTCCTCGGCGCTGTCGCCGACCGGCTGCCTGTCCAGGACGTCCTCGGGTTCACCCAGCAGTCGTTCGTCCTGTGTGCCATAGCCCGCGTGCACGGTGTCGACGATCGTCGTGAGCAGGCGCGCATGATCGCCGAGGTCCTGTGCGGCCGCACCATCGACCGGTCCGTCGCCCAGGCCGACTCGACGACCCTCGAGAACGCCGTTCCCGACGACATCCCCGACGCCGAACGCGATGTCGCCGACGGAAAGCCGTGGTCGGCCCGCGATGTCGTCAAGCGCGTGTGGGCGACCGCGAAGCTGTTGCGCGCCGTCGTCGGTGAGATCAAGCATCGCCCGGCGCCCAAGCGCATCTGGCGGACCCTGTCCAAGGTGCCCGTGGTCGGTGCCGCTTCGGACTACGTCGGCGAGCGGTCGGCACTCCGCGAGGCCGCCGATTCGGCCGCGCGGTGGCTCGAGGCCAACGACGCCTGAGCCACCCGCCACGACGCAGGTCACAGCCACCGGTGTCAGTAAGGTGTGCGGCGTGATCGACCTGAAACTCCTCCGGGACGACCCCGATCTGGTCCGCACCTCCCAGCGCAAGCGCGGGTGAGGACCCGTCCCTGGTCGACACCCTCCTCTCCGCCGACGAGATCCGCCGCAGTGCGATCGTCGACGCGGACAGCCTCCGCTCGGAGCAGAAGGCGCTCGGCAAGCGCGTCGGCAAGGCCGCACCCGACGAGAAGCAGGCTCTGCTCGACGAGGGCAAGCAGCTCGCCGAGCGGGTCAAGGCGGCGGTCGCCGCGCAGTCCGACGCCGAGGCCGCTGTCACCGCCGCGCACCGCGCCATCGGGAACGTCGTCGCCCCCGAGGCGCCCGCCGGTGGCGAGGACGATTTCGTGGTGTTGGAGCACATCGGCACGCCCAGGGAGATCGAGAACCCGCGCGACCACCTCGAGATCGGTGAGCATCTCGGTCTGCTCGACATGGAACGCGGCGCGAAGGTGTCGGGATCGCGGTTCTACTTCCTCACCGGCAACGGCGCCCTGCTGCAGCTGGCGTTGCTGCAACTCGCCACCCGACTGGCCGTCGCCAACGGGTTCACGATGATGATCCCGCCGGTGCTGGTGCGCCCGGATGTCATGGAGGGCACCGGATTCCTCGGTGCGCACGCCGACGAGATCTACCACCTCGACGACGACGACCTGTACCTCGTCGGGACCTCCGAGGTGCCGATGGCCGGCTACCACATGAACGAGATCATCGACCTCGCCGACGGACCGAGGCGCTACGCCGGATGGTCGAGCTGTTTCCGCCGTGAGGCGGGCAGCTACGGCAAGGACACCCGCGGGATCATCCGCGTCCACCAGTTCGACAAGGTCGAGGGTTTCGTCTACTGCCGCCCGGAGGACGCAGAGGCCGAGCACCAGAGGCTGTTGGGCTGGCAGAAGGAGATGCTCGCGGCGATCGACGTGCCGTACCGCGTGATCGACACCGCCGCAGGCGATCTCGGGTCGTCGGCGGCTCGGAAGTTCGACTGCGAGGCCTGGGTCCCCACCCAGAACACCTACCGCGAGCTGACGTCGACGTCGAACTGCACCACGTTCCAGGCCCGTCGACTGTCGGTGCGCTACCGCGACGAGAACGGCAGACCGCAGACGGCGGCGACGTTGAACGGGACGCTCGCGACGACCCGCTGGATCGTCGCGATCCTGGAGAACCACCAGCAGCCCGACGGCACCGTCCGGCTGCCGCAGGCGTTGGCCGAGATCGTCGGCACCGAGGTGCTCACCCCACGCTGAGCGCGTTCTCCACCGGCCTGGACTCCGCGTTTGCGATGATCGCCCGATGATGATCGCCGGCATCCTCGCGGCCCTGTTCGCCAGCGTCGCCTACGGGGTGTCGTCGGTGTTGCAGGCGCTGGCCGCCCGTCGATCCCACGACGAGGCACTCGCTCGCGGCGACACCGGGCTGTCCACGGCGACCGGCGGACCCACGCTGCGCTCGACGATCGCCGCGATGCTGTCCGTCCTGTTCATCGTCGGCACCGTGCTCGACGTCCTGGGGTTCGTCGGCGGCGCGGTGTCCGCGCGGCTCACCCCGCTGTTCCTCTCGCAGACCATCATCAGCGCCAACCTGGTCATCACCGCGATCCTCGGCATCGTCGTGCTGGACATCCGGCTGCACCTACGGGACTGGGTCGCGATCGCGACCGTCATCGCCGCGCTGTGCGCCCTCGGTGTCTCCGCGAAGGAGAACCCGCGCCAGACGGAGTCGCAGCTGTTCCACTGGGTGGTGCTCGCCGCGACCGTGGCCCTCGTGGTGGTGTCGGTGGCGATCGTGCGATGGCTCGGATCACGGGCCGCCATCGCCGCGGGTCTCGCGGCGGGCGCGCTGTTCGGCGCGGTCGCGATCTCCGTCCGCATCCTCGACGGGCTCGACCCGTTCTCGCTCTCGTCGCTGTTCACCGACCCCGCGCTGTACGCACTGGCGATCGCCGGCGGCGGTGGCTTCTACCTGCACACGGTCGCCCTGCAGCTCGGCTCGGTGAACGGGGCCACGGCGGCGCTGGTGGTGGGGGAGACGGTGGTGCCCGGCGTGATCGGTGTGCTGTTCCTCGGCGACGAGACCGTGCGCGGCCTCGCGTGGCTGGCCGTCGTCGGGTTCATCGCCGCCGTCGTCGGCGCGGTCACCGTCGCGTGGTCGGGTGCGGTGGAGGCGTCGGCGCAGGCGGAGCAGTCCGAACCCGCGCCGGCCTGACTCACGCGTAGGGGCGGGACCGGCCCGCCTCGCGGGTCGCGCTGGGCGTCTCCCCGATCACCGCGCGGTAGCGGCGCGTGAGGTGCGCGTGGTCGGCGAACCCGAGGTCGGCGGCGAGACCGGCGAGATCGGTGTCGGGCTCGAGGTAGAGCCGCGTCGCTGCGGTCTGCATCCGCCGGCACTCGATGAGTTGCTTGGGGGTGAAACCCGTGTGCCGTCGGACGACCCGCTCGACGGTCCGCGTCGAGGCGTGCACGGCATCGGCCAGTGCCGCCGCCCCGAGGATGTCGGACCGGTTCTCGGCGACGTCGGATGCGTAATTGGCGAGACGGCCGGCGTCGTCCACACGGTCGGCGAGAGGCCTCAGCCAGCCGAGGAGCAGTGCGGCGACTGCGTCCCGCGCGCCGGCGGCCTGCATCTCCTCGGCGATCGCCGCGGCAGGGCTCCCGGCGTGGGGGACGTCGGCGCCCAACAGCGCGCCCTCGGTGAGGTCGGTCAGATGTGGTGTGGCCGCAGGCCGGAACAGCACTCCCACAGCCCATCCGACGCCGTGCAGGGTGCGGGTGCTCACGCGTGGGGTCGGCCCGTAGAGCCCCGTGTGGTGTGGGCCGTCGACCTGGGGTCCGCTCTCGGTCACGACGTTGCACGCCGGGTAGTTCAGGACCCGTTGGACGAGCGGGCGCGGCACGTCCCACCGGACCACCCAGACGTTGCGGACGAGGTCGGGGAGACCGAGCTCGAAGCGGTCGAACGCCACATGGGGTGAGCCGGGATTGAGGTGGCCGCGCGATGCGACGGCGCGGCGGATCTCGGACGGGCCCATCGTCGGGACAGTCTGTCGCAGAAGTTCAAGACCTTCCAGCGTGCCGCGACGACCATCAATCCATGACCACGACACAGGACACCACCCCCGCGACCGGGACCCACACCACCGACGGCCGACCGCACGTCTACTCGTCGCTGACGCCGTTCATCGTCGTCACCCCCGCACGCGAGGCCATCGACTTCTACCGCGACGTGTTCGACGCCACCGTCGCCGGCGTCACCGAGTTCGGCGGCACCGTCGCGCACGCGGAGTTGCAGTTCTCCTGCGGTCGACTGCAGCTCGGCGAGCCCAGCGACGCCTACGACCTGACCGCGCCGACAGCCGGTGCACCGGTCGTCTACTCCCTGGCGATCTACGTCACCGACGTCGACGCGACCGTCGAGCGGGCCACGGCGCGGGGGGCGACGATCCGCGAACCGGCGACCACGTTCGTCTCCGGTGACCGGTTCGCGTCCGTCCTCGACCCGTTCGGCGTCCGGTGGTCCGTGATGACCCGCGTCGAGGACCTGTCGCCCGCGGAGAGCGACCGCCGCGTCGCCGAGTGGGCCGCCCAGCAGGGCTGAGCAGGTCGACCGCGCCGAACGGCTACTCGGTGAGGTCAGCCTCCGGCAGCGGCCCGAGGATCGCGAACGCGTCGAGGTGGGCCGTGACGTCGCCGGTGATCGTCCACGCGCGCAGTTGCGCGGCCGATCGTCGGGAGACCAGGGCGCGGGCCAGATCGGCGTCGGAGGCGGCGACCACGACCGCCGGGTCGCCCTCCCCCGAGCGCCACGTCCAGCCGGATCCGCGCAGCTCGAGGACGGGCAGGTCGCCGAGGCGGTCGCCGAGGCGGCCGGCGAAACGGTCACGGACGTGGTGGGCGGCGGGGGTGTCGGTCGCACCGTGGATGCGCAGTGCGCCGCGCAGGTCCTGCTCGTGGATGGTGATGTCGTTGACCGGACGATCTCCGGCGGTGCGGAGGTGCTCGACCATCGGGTCGGTCAGACCCCGCCACTCGGCGATGAGCTCGGCGACGTCCCGATCGCGTCGGGCGTCGACCTGCGCCGCTGTCCAGTCCTGGTTGTGATCGTCGGGCTCGTGGCCCGCGACCACGTCGGCGCCGATCCCGACCATGTGCGACAGCAGGTCTCGTACCGTCCAGTCCGGACACGCGGGGACGCGGGACTCGACGGCTGCCGACGTCGCCGCGCCCACCAGCCCGATCACGCGATGCTGCGCTGCGGTCCACTCGGTCACCGCGTCGAACGTCAAGGGGCCTCCCGGGCAGTCGATGGCGGAATACCCGCCGTCCACACCCGGTTGCCCCGGGCGTATGCGGCCGAGCGTAGAACGCGTGCGGCTTCCGATCGAGGAGAACGCAGGTCGAACCCGTGCCCCTGGTCCACATCCACGTCATCGAGAACCGCAGGGATCCCGCCGCGCTGCGGCGCCTCGCGGACGTCGTGCAGTCGGTCATGCTCGACGTGTTCGCCGCGCCGCCGCGGGACCGCTATCAGCTCATCACCGAGCACAAGCCGGGTCACATCATCGCCGAGGACACGGGCCTCGGGTACACGCGCACCGACGACCTTGTCGTCGTGCAGGTCACCCAGCAGGGACGTGACGAGGACCAGAAGAAGGCCCTCTACGCCTCACTCGCGCAGCGACTCCACGACGAGTGTGGTCTCGGCGGCGACGATCTCGTCGTGTCGCTCGTCGAGAACACCCGCGCCGACTGGTCTTTCGGGCGCGGTGTCGCCCAGTTCCTCAGCGGGGAGCTCTGAGGGTCTCCGACCCGGGACCTCTAGGCCGGAGCGGTCGCGGCCGAGATGAGCACTTCGGCGGCCTCGCGCGCGTGATGCGCCGCCGTCGGGTCACCGGTGATCGCCGACGTCGTCTGCGCGCCCTCGGCCAACAGGACCAGCTGTCGCGCCAACGTCTCCGGGGCACCGAGGTCGGCGACGAGACCGTCGACGTAGACCTGGAACGACTGCTTGTGTTCCCGGGCCGCCTGCGCGACACGTTCGGAGGTGCCACCGAGTTCGCCGAAGGCGTTGATGAACGCGCACCCGCGGAAGTCGTCGGTGGCGAACCAGGTGGCGAGGAAGTCGAAGATGCCCAGCAGCTTCTCGCGTCCGTCGTGGTGGCGGTCCACGGCGTCGTCGATGCCGCGTACCCACATCGCATGTCGGCGACGCAGGACGGCGAGCACGATCGCGTCCTTGCCCTCGAACTCGGCGTAGAGGCGCTTGAGCGACACCCCCGCCGCGGCCCGCAGTTCGTCCATGCCGACCTGCTGTATCCCGCGCTCGTAGAAGAGCCGGTCCGCGGCCTCGACGACCGTGTCGCGAACGGAGCCCGTGTCCTCGCCCGTCGGAGCTGCGGGCCCCGACGGCGACGGGATCTCGTGCGAGTTCATCCGGCCATCCTACTTGACCGGAGAACGATCGTTCCCTAGAGTTCTCGTCATCGGAGAACGGACGTTCTCCGGCGGCATCGATCGAAGGAGAGATGGCATGGCATACGTCACGACGGTGGGCACCGAGAACTCCGCGCCCATCGAGCTCTACTACGAGGACCACGGCACGGGGCAGCCCGTCGTGCTCATCCACGGGTACCCGCTGGACGGGTCGTCGTGGGAGAAGCAGACCCAGGCCCTCCTCGACGCCGGCTTCCGCGTCATCACCTATGACCGTCGCGGTTTCGGCAAGTCCAGCCGTCCCACGATCGGACACGACTACGACACCTATGCCGCCGACCTGAAGGCGGTGCTCGACACGCTCGACCTCAACGACGTCGTGCTGGTCGGGTTCTCGATGGGCACCGGCGAGGTCGGACGGTACCTGGCGAACCACGGCTCGAGCCGGGTGTCCAAGGCCGTCTTCCTCGGCTCGTTGGAGCCGTACCTGCTGCAGACCGACGACAACCCGACCGGCGTCCCGCAGGACGTGTTCGACGGCCTCGCGGACGCGGTGAAGTCCGATCGCTACGCGTTCTTCACCAGCTTCTTCCAGAACTTCTTCAACACCGACGACTACCTGGGCAACCGGCTGTCGCAGGAGGCGCTCGACGCCAACACCCAGCTGGCCTACAACGCGTCGCCCTACTCGTCGATCCACGCGCAGCCGACGTGGCTCACCGACTTCCGGGAGGACATCCCGAAGATCGACGTGCCGGCGCTGATCGTGCACGGCACCGCCGACAACATCCTCCCCATCGATGCCACCGGCCGCGAGTTCCACAAGGCCCTCCCCGACGCCGAGTACGTCGAGATCGAGGGTGCCCCGCACGGTCTGCTGTGGACGCACCACGACGAGGTGAACAAGGTCCTGCTCGACTTCCTCGCGAAGTAGGGCACCACGAGGTCGCGCGGCGGAGCAGGCGGCTGACGCGAGGTAGCGGTTCGGCCGCTCACCGGCCGCACCCGGCATCCCGGGTGCGGCCGGTTCGTGTTTGCGGGGCCGATGGGCGGGGAACGGTCACCGGATGACGACGCAGCGGACCATCACCGATCGGACGCTCGGCGCGTGGGTGTTCAAGGCGAGCGGTCGACGGTGGGACGTGCTGTCCGACATCGCCGACGGGCGGACGCGGATCGAGAGCCGATGTGTCGCCGACAACTACCGGACCGCGATGATGCGCAGGGGACAGCGGGCGATCCTGTGGCTCAGTGGTCCCGGCGACGGGCCGACGCCGCGCGGCGTCTGGGGGCTCGGCTGGATCACCGGCCCGGCTGAGCCCGACGCGAGCGGGCAGCCGGTCGTCCCGACCGACATCACCCTGCTCGCCCCCGACGACGCGCTGCGTGCGACCGACCTGCGGGAGATCCGTGCTCTCGTCGGCGTGGAGGTCCTGCGTGTCCCCGCCGCGAGCAATCCGTCGTGGGTCGACGTCGAGCAGCTCACGGTGCTGCGGGAGATCCTGCCCGACTGGCCGCCCGGGCCCGCCTGACCCGGGCCACCTCGCCCATTCCTTGGGCGAAACAACGATGTGCAGAATATTTGCACTCGATCCCTACGCTGCCCCCTCGGTTGCCGTTCCGGTCATGACCGATCTCTCGAAGGGGCTCTTGTGGGGTTGAAGCGTGTGTCGCGTGTGTCGGGTTCGACCGCGACGGTCGTCCGTTCGGGTGCTGCGGTGGGAGCCGTCGTGGCGACGGCGGCTGCGGCGGTCGTGGTGAGCGGCGCGGGGGCTCCCCATCCTGACCCCGCCTGGACGCGGCTCGCGACGGCGGACGCGAACGGCACGGTGCATCTCGAGGGCGTGGTTCTGACCGGGAAGACGCTGGCTGCGTTGGTGTCCTTGCCGAAGTCGCCGTTGTCGGTGGCTGCGGTGTCGCCGCAGACGGCGGCGCAGGGCGGTCACGGCGGCGGCCCACTCCCATTACCGCCGGTCTCGGGTTCGGGCGCTGCGCCGGCCACGTTCTACGTGCCGGCCGCCCGCGCGGCGTCGTCGTCGGGTCCCGCGTCGACAGGGCTGTCGTCGTCCGTCTTCTCGATGTTCCCCTCCCAGGTCGAGTGGACGCCTCTGCGGACCACCGTGCCGTCATCCGGTGCGCGCAGCACCACTGCCTACGCGCTCGTTCCGGCGCCGGGGACGGATCCCGGCGCCGGGTTGGGCATGCTCATCCGGATCTTCATCGGTGACGGTGCGGACGCGCCGGCCGATTGTGTGGGCGCGGCGTGCAACGGCGGCAACGGCGGACTCCTGTTCGGCAACGGTGGTCGTGGGGCGAACGGTGGCGCAGGCGGCAACGGTGGGCTGATCGGCAACGGCGGTGCGGGCGGTGCTGCCACCGTTGCGGGCGGGTCCGGTGGAGCGGGTGGCAACGGTGGACTGTTCTCCGGCGCCGGTGGTGCGGGTGGCGCGGGCGCGGCAGGCGCTGCCGGGGCGGCGGGTGCCGCCGGCGGGTCCGGTGGTGCCGGCGGCGCCGGGGGACGGGGCGGTCTGGTGTTCGGCGCCGGTGGTGCGGGCGGGGCCGGCGGGGTCGGCGGTGCCGGTGGTGTGGGCGCCGACGGCGCCGCGGGCGAGGGCGCCACCGTGGCCGGGGGTGCAGGCGCCGACGGTGACGCGGGTGTGGCCGGCGGTGCGGGCGGGCGTGGTGGCGATGCGGGAGCCGGAGGTGCAGGTGGGTTCTTCGGTACGGCAGGTGCTGTCGGGGTGAACGGATCCGGCGGCGCCGGTGGTGCTGGTGGCACCGGTGGTACCGGTGGCGTGGGCGCCGACGGTGCGAACGGGCCCGACGCGACGACTCCCGGAGCATCAGGAACCGCCGGCCAGGCCGGTGGCGCCGGCGGCGCAGGTGGGGCGGGTGGTTCGGCCGGCGTCGGCGGCGCCGCGGGCACCGGTGGATCGGGCGGCATGGCAGGCGCGGCCGGCAGTGCCGGTGCGCAGGGGAACGGTGGTGCCGGGGGCAGCGGCGGTCGCGGTGGTGCGGGTGCCGATGGTTCCACCGGTGCGACCGGTGCAGCGGCGATCGGAGCGGGCGCCGCAGGTGATGCCGGCGACACGGGCCAGGCCGGCGGCGACGGTGGCCGTGGCGGTGATGCCGGTATCGGTGGCGCAGGAGCGGTGGCAGGTGTCGACGGGCGGAGCGGGAGCGGTGGCGCGGCCGGCGACGGTGGACAGGGCGGTAAAGGGTCGAACGGCAACGACGGGGCCGACGGTACGAACGCGACGACCGCGGGCGCCTCGGGTACCGACGGCCAGGCCGGCGGGGCCGGCGGTGCAGGCGGACTCGGTGGGGCCGCGGGAACCGCGGGCGCAGCGGGTACCGGTTCCGGTGGTGTCGCAGGCGCAGCGGGAACGGCGGGGGTCCAGGGGAACGGTGGCGACGGCGGACGAGGCGGGAACGGCGGCAACGGTGCCACGGGCGCCGACGGTGTGGCCGGAGTCGACGACGGCGCTGCGCAGAACGGCGGTGCCGGCGGTGCGGGCGGCGACGCAGGTGCCGCGGGCGTGGGGTCGACCAGCGGATCGGCCGGGGTCAACGGCTCAGGCGGCAACGGTGCGACGGGTGGCAACGGAGCCGCGGGTGCGAACGGCGCCGACGGAGCTGCGGGCACTTCGGACAGCGTCGACGGTGGTGCCGGGAGCGCGGGTGGCGTCGGCGGGGCGGGCGGCAACGGCGGGGCGGCAGGTGCCGCGGGAACCGGTGGCACCGGTGGTTCGGCCGGCGTCGAGGGGAACGGCGGCAACGGCGGCGACGCCGGGAACGGAGGGTCCGGCGGTGTCGGTTTCGCCGGGGCCGCAGGTGCTGATGGTGCTCGGGGGAGCAACGCGGTGATCAGCGGACCCACCAACGGGGTCACCCCGTCGACGAACGGCGGTGCGGGCGCGGACGGCCAGGCCGGCGGGAACGGCGGCATCGGCGGCGTCGGCGGCAGCGGCGGCACGGCGGGAACCGGGCGGATCGAGGGGACCGCAGGTCGCAACGGCGACGGCGGAGCAGGCGGTGCAGGCGGATCCGGCGGGAGCGGCGGTGACGGCGGCGCCGGTGGTGACGGCGCGACGATCGTCTACTCGAACGGATTCGGCTCGGCGTACCCGGCGAACGGTGGTGACGGTGGGCGAGGCGCGCCCGGTGGAATCGGCGGCGTCGGAGGGCAGGCCGGGACCGGAGGTCGAGCCGGGACGGGTGCGCCCGGCGGCATCGGCGCGAACGGCGCCAACGGCACAGGTGGCGACGGAGGGTCCGGGGGTGACGGGCTGATCCAGGTCGGTGGCTCCGGCGGCCGTGGAGGTGACGTGACCACCACTCACGGCACAGCTGTCGCGGGTGCCGGCGGAGCCGGTGGGAACGGTGGGTACTCAGCCTCGAAGACGAACTCCGGCGGGGCGGGAGGGGCCGGAGGGAACGCGGTGTCGACCGGCTCGGATGGTCGAGCGATCGGCGGCGCCGGCGGCCGCGGCGGCATCGGTGGAGAGTCCGGGAAGATCCTCCCCGAGTACCCGTCGCCGGGGGGAACCGGCGGCGCAGGTGGCAGTGCATCCGGCGCAGACGCGGTCGGCGGGCGTGGCGGCGACGGCGGGAGCAGTCAGACGACCTACGCCGGCGGTACCGGTGGGACCGGTGGTGCCGCGACCAGCACCGGTGGTGGCGACGCAACCGGTGGCGCGGGCGGCAACGGCGGCACGGGCGGATCGGCCGGCACGACCCTGTTCGGCTCGCCGTCGAATGCGGGCGGCAACGGCGGAGCGGGCGGAACAGGCGGTGGGGCGACCAATCAGGGTGCGGGTTCGGCCACCGGCGGAACCGGGGGTTCGGGCGGTGCAGGTGGCCAGGGTGTGATCGGCACCCAGAGCGGCAACGGCGGCAACGGGGGGACCGGCGGCTCGGTGAGCGCGGCGGACGGAACCGCGACGCCGGGCTCGGGCGGCGCCGGCGGAGCGGCAGGGGGACCGCTCAAGTCGGCCGGATCCGCGGGCGCGGCCGGTTCGGTCGTCCCGGCTCCATGACGGGGGATGCGAGTGCGCCGGCGACCACCACCCGGTCGTCGATGGTGGTCGCCGGCGTCGCAGTGATCGTGGCCGTCGTCGCGGTGGTGGTCGCGGTGATCGCCCTGGTCCAGGGCGGATCCGACGACGCGTCACCGACCTCTTCCGATTCGCAGCGGGCCCGTGACACCGGGACGGTGTGCGACGCCTTCGCCCTGAACCTCAAGGCGGTGTCGATCCAGACCGGGTCGCAGGCGCCCGCAGGGGAATCCGGAGCGTCGGCCGCAGCGGCGAACGCCCGGTTGGCCCTGTTCGTGGCGTCGGTGAACCTGACCGACGCACTCCGGTCCGCCCCCGCGGCTCCGGAGACCCTCCAGAGTGCGGTGACCGACCTGGCTCGGCAGTACCGCACCGTGGCAACGCACTATCTGGCCGGCGCGTCGACGACCTCGTCGGAGGTGACCGCTGCGGTCCGCAGCGCGGGCACGGCAGCGACCGCGGTGACCGACGCCTGCAGATCCCGCTGATCGCTCGCCGACCGATCAGCGTCGCGGCGGGTCCCCCAACCGGCGCTGGAACAGGCCACCGAGGACGTCGCCGACCTGCGCGACGAACGCCTGCCGTACGGCCGGGTCCGCGACGACGCTGCCGACGTCGGCCGTCGAACAGCCACTGCGCGCGGGCGTGCCGTCGAGGCGGTCGTTCAGCCAGAGCATCGCCGGGAGGAAGCCTGCGACGGCGAGCGAGATGTGCTCGCTGAGGTGGTCACGCACGTACTCGACGCGTGCTCCGGGCGCCGCGCAGTAGGTGCGGACGAGGGCGTCGACGGGTCCGACGGGCGCGATCCAGTCGGGATGGGACTGATAGACGAACAGCGGCATGGTGGGCACCGTGGAGCCCATCGCCAGCTGCCCCAGAACGCGCCGGGGGACGGGCTGATCGAGGGGGTCCCCGCGTCCGGCGAAAAGGCCCTTGATGTCGACGAACGGCGCGAGTGCGGCCTGGTAGGCCAGGCACAGCGGGTTCTTCGCCGCGAACAGTGCGCGCCCGAGGGGGTTCACGCGGGTGTCGAGGAAGCGCGCGAGGTCCGGGTACTCACGGCTGACCCCGATGATGCCGGCCATGATCAGACCCGACCCCAGGTTGCGGTTCGCCAGGTCGACGAGCGCGCGGATGTCGGCGGGCACGCCGCCCTCGGCCGCCGCGGTGATCGTCAGCTCCGGCGCGTAGCTCCGCTGCAGTTCCGCGGCCCACCCGGTCGCGATGGCGCCGCCGGAGTACCCCATCATCCCGATGCGGGCGTCCGGCGCGAGCCGGAGCGGGGCGAACGACCGGGCGGCCCGGATCCCGTCGAGCACGATCCGCCCGGCGAGGGGTCCGGCGGCGAACGCCGACCGGGGACCCTCGTGATCGGGTACGACGACCGACGACCCGGTCGCGAGCAGCGAGGCGATCTGCAGCACCTCGAGGGACGAGTCGACCGATCCGCTGAGGTTGCCGGGCACCGAACCCTGTTGCAGCACGTAGGACGGTGCGCAGTACTGCGCCGTCGAGTCCTCCGCGGACTGCCAGGACACCAGCCGTCGGGTCTTCCCGGGGTCCACGCCGCGCGGCGTGATCAGGGTGGCGACGGCGGGGATGGGCTCGCCGCGGGTGTCCGTCGACCGGTAGGAGACCTGCCAGGCGTCGACGGCCAGCGGCACGATCGAGAACGCGGCGAGGCTGATCCGACGGGCGGCCAGTAGCTGGCCGGGTCGTGCGGCGGACACCTCGGCCGCCGGTGGCGCGTAGAACCGCGGGTCGAACTCCGGCGGCAGCGGGACGGTCCCGAACGGAGGGGCCGGGGCGACCGACGGAGTCGCCTGCTGCGGTGCCGCACCCGCGTCGGGGGCGACCATCGCGCCTGCGAGTCCCAGACACACCGCCGTCACCGTCAGGCATCGCGCGAACCATCTCTGCTGTCGTCGACCCCGCATCGCGACACCCTTTCGTCCGATGTGAGACACCGACGTCTCACTCGTCGGCGAAAGCTACCGCAGAGTGAGCCAGGCCACAAGACGTGGGGCCGGGGACCGTCAGATCCGGATGAACGCGAGGAGGATCTGGGCGAGCACGTCGACGATCGCCTCGATGTCGGGTCGATCCGGTCCGTCGGTGCTCCACCGATGGACGACGGCGGTGAGGGCGCCGACGAAACCGATCGCGCGGTAGGCGTCCTCGACCGCGTCGCCGGCCGGGCGCCCGGTGTACTCGCGCACGGCCCCGTCGAGGAACGCCACCCAGATCTCGCGCCCGGCGAGACGGCGCTCCTCGACGCGGGGACTCACGCCGACCACCTCGACGAAGACGATCGCGGCGCGCCGACGGTCCGTCCCGATCGACTGCATGAAGGCGGTCATCGCGACCCTCGCGAGAGTCGGGACGTCATCGGTGTCGGCGGCGTCGAGGGCGGCCCCGACCTGGGCACGGGCCTGCGCCTGGATCTCGTCGTAGGCGGCGATCAGCAGCGACTCACGATCGCTGAACTCCTCGTAGAACTGCCGGCGCGACAGCCCGGCCTGACGGCAGAGCGCGGTGACCGAACTGCCCGCGTACCCCGAGGTCCCGAACACCTCCACCGCCGCGTCGACGAACTGACGCCGCCGCTCCGCGCGTCTGTCCTCGACCGATCGTCCGCCGTAGGTGCGGACGGGATCGGCCCCGGCGCTCACGACTCCAGGCGACGCGCGCGGAGCTCGTGGCCCTTGGAGGTGAGGCAGCGACCGGTCGGCAGGTCCCAGGACCAGCCGTGCAGGTTGCAGGTGAGCTTCTCGCCCTCGATGACACCGAACGCGGACAGGTCGGCCTTCAGGTGCGGGCAGCGACGCTGGATCTCCCAGCCGTCCTTCTCGATGGACGCGGTGTCGTCGTGGGCCTCCGAGAACCAGCCGTCCGCGTACGCGATGCGTTCTGCCGTCAGGCATTTGAAGAAGGTGTAGAGGAACTCGTTGTACCCGCCGACGCGCCAGGTGGTGAACCGCGTCGACAGGAAGATGGTGTTCACCCAGTCGGGTTCCTCGTCGCGCAGGACCGTCCGGACGAGTTCGGGTGCGATGCGGAACCCGTAGCGGTACTTGCCCTCACCCTCCTTGGGCTCGCGGACGATCCGGTTCGGGAAGTCGAGGACGACGGTCTCCTCGGCGGGACTCCCGGCACCGATGACGAGGCCGACCGGGTAGCCGATGCCGTCGGAGATGAGGTCGCTGGCGCCATGATGGGTTCGAAGAGCTCACGCAGGGCGGGCAGCAGCGGACCGGTGTCGTCCGAGGCCCATGTCGCCTTCTCGGCCGCGATCACCGGGGCGAACTTCTCGGCCATCCGCTCGAGGTAGGCGGCCTTGTTCTCGCCGAACACCTCGTCGGGCGCGTAGGGGTGCTCGATCGAGACTAGTTCGGAGCCACGGAGATCCACGGTCGACCCGGACACCATCATCAACCCGCGGTGCCGGGTGCCGTCGTCGGTGCCGTGCTCGCGCATCTGCTCCAGGAAGGTCGCCTGGTCGGGGAAGATGCTCGTCGGACGGCCCTTGTCGTCGACGTCGCCGGTGTCGTTGAGATAGCGCAGCTCGTCGTCGAGGAACATCGGCGGACCGGCCGACGGCACGACCCAGGTGGCCCCGACCTGCTCGATGTAGGAGCGCGCGCGGTCCATCCCGCGCTGCCGCTTCTGCGCGGCGAAGTTCGCCTTGGTGCGCTTGGGGATGTCGTAGACCATCGGGTACCAGATGGCGCCGGAGTACTGCAGCAGGTGGATGTCGACGTGACCGAACGCGTCGTGCACCACCGACAGGTCCACCGGGCGCGCGTCGTTCATGTTGAAACAGGTGGTCTCGCCGTCGGAGACGATCAGCCCCGAGTCGCCGATCGGCCCGTCGGCCGGTGCCCGCAGCGCGACGATCATGACGTTGAGGCTGCCGCGATCGGTGGAGACGGTGGTCGTCACCGAGTCCTCGGTCTCGACGAAGCGGTGGAAGCCGAGTGCCTCGAGCTCGCGGCGCAGGTCCGGCACCGGGTAGTCGGGCAGCAGCACCTGCGCGTCCTTGTTCACGTTCTCGGCGAGGTTGCGCGCGTCGAAGTGGTCGCGGTGCAGGTGCGAGACGTACAGGAAGTCGCAGTCGCCGAGGGTTGCCCAGTCGAGCTCGGAGTTGTCCGGGAACGGGAACCACGACGCGAAATAGGCGGGGTTGACCCACGGGTCGCACAGGATCGTCCCGGCTGCCGTCCGGATGTGGAATCCCGCGTGCCCGACGCTGGTGACCTGCAC
>JAQIJH010000068.1:0-28592 GCA_036946345.1 Gordonia paraffinivorans
TTTGACGATGTCGTAGGACAGGTGTGAGTACACGGGAGCGCCCACGTCGCGTGCCCCCGACTTCACCTCGGTCACGAAGCGCAGCAGTGCCCGCCGGTCGTACGACTCCGGAAAACCCTTGCGGTGCATTATCCCTCGGCGGCGCAGCTCCCGAGTGGGGTAGAGGAAGCCGTCGGTGGTCACCAGATCGACACGCGGGTGGGCATCCCACCGCGACAGCAGCGCCTGCAGCACGCGAGCCGTGGTCGACTTGCCCACCGCCACACTGCCGGCCACGCCGATCACGAACGGCACCTGGCGTTCGGGGTTGCGTTCGCCGAGGAACGTCGATGTGGCTGCGAAGAGCCGCTGCCGGGCGGCGACCTGGAGGTGGATGAGACGCGAGAGGGGCAGGTAGACGTCGGCGACCTCGGACAGGTCGATCTGCTCACCGAGCCCGCGGTAGGTGCGCAGCTCCTCTTCGTTCATCGCCAGCGGCACCGACTCCCGCAGGGTGCGCCACTGTCGACGGTCGAGTTCGATGTACGGACTCGGCTCGGTCATCCGCGACATGGCACCCCGATCACGAGGCCGTAGCCGGTCGGGGTGTCACGCGACATGCCGACCAGTGTCACCGATGCCGACGCGCCGGCAAAGCCGGGGGTGGATACCGTCGCTCCCATGCCCCGCGACGCCCTCGTCACCGAGTACCTCCGCATCGGACTCGCGTTCGACCGGCTCGAGGAGGGCTTCGTCGACGCCTACACCGGCGATCCGCGGCTTCGCGCGGAGAGCGAGAACGGTCCCCGACCCGATCCGGTCGCATTGCGCGACCGCATCCGGGGACTGCGGCCGGACGTCGCGGGTTCGTCGCTCCCGGCGGATCGCCGGGCGTTCCTCGACGCGCACCTGCGGGCGATGGAGTGCTCGGCGCGGCACTTCGCCGGCGAGGAGATCGGGTTCGTCGACGAGGTGCGTGCCTACTTCGACGTCGACATCGCGCCCGAGGACACCGACGTCTACCGCGCCGCGCACACCGACCTCGCTGAGCTGCTGCCCGGTGCCGGCGACCTCGGCGAGCGCTATCAGGCGTACCGCGCGTCCGACGAGATCCCCGCCGACCGTCTCGACGACTGCGTGGCCGCGTTCACCTCGGCGCTGCGTGACCGCGTGCGGGCGACCTATCCGCTGCCCGACTCCGAGACGGTGGAGATCGAGGTCGTCTCCGACAAGCCGTGGTCGGGCTTCAACTACTACCTCGGCGAGCACCGGTCACGCGTCGCGATCAACGGCGACCTGACGCAGTACATGGCGTCGCTGCCGCACCTCATCGCCCACGAGGCGTACCCCGGCCACCACACCGAGCACTCCCGCAAGGAGCAGATCCTCGTCGGCGGGGGTCAGGACGAGCAGACGATCTTCCTGGTCAACACCCCGCAGTGCCTCATGGCCGAGGGCCTGGCCGACCACGCTCTGCACGCGGCGGTCGGGGACGGGTGGGGGGCGGTGGGCGCAGGAGATCTACGCCGACCTCGGGCTCCGGTTCGACGGCGAGCGCGCCGAGCGCATCTCACGCGCCACGGGCGGCCTGCTCGCGGTCCGTCAGGACGCGGCGCTGATGCTGCACGACCGCGGTGCCGACGCCGACACCGTGGCCGCGTTCCTCCAGCGATGGTTGCTGGCCACACCGGCGCGGGCGCGGCAGATGCTCCGCTTCCTGTCCTCGCCGCTGTGGCGGGCCTACATCAGCACCTACGTCGAGGGCTATCGCCTGCTCGGCGACTGGCTCGACGCGGACCCGCACGGCGACTCGCTGCGGCGGTTCGGGCGACTGCTCGACGAGCCCCTCACGCCGGCCGTGCTCAGGGCCGAACTCGCGTCCTGAGCACGCCGCCATAGACTGGCGCCATGAGCGCTGACGACCTGACCACCGCCTCGCTGGCCGAGATCGACCCCGACGTCGCCGCCGCGATGAACGGCGAACTGAGCCGCCAGCGCGACACCCTCGAGATGATCGCGTCGGAGAACTTCGTCCCGCGTGCCGTCCTGCAGGCGCAGGGCAGTGTCCTGACGAACAAGTACGCCGAGGGGTACCCAGGGCGTCGCTACTACGGCGGGTGCGAGTACGTCGACGTCGTCGAGGACATCGCCCGCGACCGTGCGAAAGAGCTGTTCGGCGCCGAGTTCGCCAACGTGCAGCCGCACTCCGGTGCGTCGGCCAACGCCGCGGTCCTCATGACGCTGATGGAGCCGGGCGAGAAGCTGCTCGGTCTCGACCTCGCCCACGGCGGGCACCTCACGCACGGCATGCGCCTGAACTTCTCCGGGAAGCTCTACGAGACCGCGGCCTACGGCGTGAGCAAGGAGGACCACCGCATCGACATGGACGAGGTCCGGTCGATCGCGCTGGCCGAGAAGCCGAAGGTGATCGTCGCCGGCTGGTCGGCGTACCCGCGCACGCTCGACTTCGCCGCGTTCCGGTCGATCGCCGACGAGGTCGGCGCCCACCTCTGGGTCGACATGGCCCACTTCGCCGGCCTCGTCGCCGCCGGCGTACACCCGTCGCCGGTGCCCCACGCCGACGTCGTGTCGACGACGGTGCACAAGACGCTCGGCGGACCCCGCTCGGGTCTGATCCTGGCGAAGAAGGAGTGGGCCAAGAAGCTCAACTCCTCGGTCTTCCCGGGTCAGCAGGGCGGGCCGCTCATGCACGCGATCGCCGCGAAGGCCGTCACCTTCAAGATCGCGATGAGCGACGAGTTCGTCGACCGCCAGCAGCGCACGCTCGAGGGCGCTCGCATCCTGGCCGACCGCCTCACCGGCTCCGACGTGGCCTCGTCGGGTGTGTCGGTGCTCACCGGCGGGTACCGACGTGCACCTGGTTCTCGTCGACCTGCGCAACAGCGAGCTCGACGGCCAGCAGGCCGAGGACCTGCTGCACCAGGTCGGCATCACCGTGAACCGCAACGCCGTCCCCTTCGACCCGCGTCCGCCGATGGTCACCTCGGGACTGCGGATCGGCACGCCGGCCCTGGCCACGCGTGGGTTCGGTGCCGACCAGTTCACCGAGGTGGCCGACATCATCTCGACCGCCCTGGCCGGCGGCTCCGACGCCGACGTGTCCGCCCTGCGCGGGCGGGTGTCGCGCCTGGCTCTCGACTTCCCGCTGTACGAGGGCCTCGAGGAGTGGGGGATGCTCAGCACCCCCGTCCGCGCCTGACCCACCACCCGGCCCGGGGTGAGCGACGCGACGGTCCACCCGTGACTTCGCCCAGAACCGGGCGGGGGATTCGAGTCATCGCGCTCCGATGCCTATCCTGGTCACTCGTGACGGACAACGCTGACGACGACCTGATCCTGGTGCTCGAGAAGGCTCTGCCCGAGCTGACCGAGGAGCACGAGCGCGCCGCCATCACCTGGAACCCACATGACCTCGTCCCGTGGGACGAGGGCCGCAACTACGCGTTCCTCGGTGGCACCGACTGGGAGGAGTCGGACTCGACGGTCCCCGAGGCCGTCGGTGTCCCGGTGCTCGCCCTGGTGCTCACCAAGGACAACCTGCCGTCGTTCCACCGCATCCTGGGTGTGAACTTCCCGCCGTTCTCGGAGTGGCGTGCACTGGTCGGCCGGTGGACCGCCGAGGACAACCGACACTCGATCGCGCTGCGCGACCACCTCATCGTCACCCGAGCCGTCGACCCCGAGTGGCTCGAGAAGCTCCGCTTGTCGCACGTCACGCACGGGTACGAGCAGAACGAGAAGTCGCGGTCGATGTCGCCGGCGGCCTGTCTCGCGGTGATGGCCGTGCACGAGAACCTCAGCACCTGGTTCGCCTCGCGACTCGCCGACGACGTCGAGTCCGAGAGCCTGACCGGGATCCTGCGCAACGTCGCCACCGACGACGCCGTGCAGGCGTCGACGTTCACGAACTTCCTCAACGCCGCGCTCACCGCGCAGCCGGACGCCACGGTGATCGCCGTCGAGGAGGCGTTCGCGCTGAACCGGCCCATCGGCAGCGACATCGTCGACCTCGCCGACAAGATCCATCTCATCCCGGAGAGCTACACCGGGGCGGAGGCGTTCCGCACCACGGCGACGGCGATCGTCGACGGTCTGGGGGTGCGGACCCTCGACGGGCTCGGCGACGACGCCGAGGCCGCACGCCAGAAGCTCCTCGCGCGCACCGAGGGCTGAGTCAGGCCCGCACGTCCACCTGCGGCCGACCGTCGGGGATGGTCACCACGGCACGGCGGTGCAGGGTGTCGGCCGGCGACGCGATGGAGTCGGCGACGCGGAACTCCGCCTCCCACCGGTCGCGGGACACCCGGTTCAGCACGTAGCCGCGCTGGGCGTTGCCGAAGCGGACGTGCGGTGACGCCGCCTTGAGCTGCTGGTCGCTGGTGTCGCTGTCGGCACCGTCCTTGCCCGAGGCGATCGACGTCCCGGCGAGTTCGACGCCGACGGTGGGGGACTCGCGGGTGTAGGTCGACCGCAGGTCCGACACGACGTTGCGGTGGATGTCGCCGACGATGGAGACCAGGTTGCGGGTGCCGCGCTCGCGCGCCCCGTCGAGGATGCGGGCGCGTGACGCCTCGTAGCCGCTCCACCCGTCCATGCTCACCGCGCGTGCCCCGTTCTTCTGCCGCGCGAGGTCGGCGATCGTCGTCTGGTGCGCCAGTACGTTCCACCGTTGCCGGCTCGACGCGAACCCGTCGAGGATCCACCGTTCCTGGCGTGCACCGGTGATGGTGCGTCGCGGGTCGGCGGTCTGCGAGTCCTGCGGGGAGTCGTTGTCGCCGTTGACCTGATCGCTGCGGTACTGCCGGGTGTCGAGAACGCTGAAGCGCACGAGATCGCCGTAGTCGAACCGTCGGAACGCCTGCACGTCCGCGCCGCGCGGGCGCTGCGTCATGCGCACCGGGGTGTTCTCCCACCACGCCTTGAAGGCCTGTGCGCGCCGCGCGAGGAACTGTGGGATTGGTGCGTCGTCCTCGGAGATCGCACCCGCCCAGTTGTTCTCGACCTCGTGGTCGTCGAAGACGGTGACGAACGGGCTGGTGCGATGCGCCGCCTGCAGTTGCGGGTCGAGCTTGTACAGCGCGTAGCGCTCGCGGTAGTCGTCCAGGGTCATCATCTCGGAGAGCGCGGAGGCCGGCAGCGCGGTGGTGTTCCGTCGACCGCCGGTCGCGCCGACACTCTTCTCGTACACGTAGTCGCCGAGGAAGAACACCACATCCGGTGCGGCCGAGGCCATGTCGGCGTAGGCGGGGAAGAACCCGTCGGACCACGACTGGCACGACGCCCAGGCGAAGGTGAGGGCGGCGAGCGGGGCTCCGGCGCGGGGTGCGGTGCGGGTGCGACCGACGTCGGAGACGTGGCCGTTCGCGCGGAAGCGGTAGAAGTACTCGCTGTCGGGGCGGAGTCCGCGGACGTCGGCGTGGACACTGAAACCGTCCGCGGCGGTGGCGATCTCGCTGCCCGTGCGGACCACCCGCGACATCGCCTCGTCGGTGGCGAGCTGCCAGTCGACCCGGACGGGCAGCACCCCCATCCCGGCGCCGCGAGCCAGGGGGGGTCGACGCCAGCCGGGTCCACAGCACGACGCCGTCGGGAAGCGGGTCACCCGAGGCGACGCCGAGCGTGAACAGGTGGTCGCCCGGTGACGCCGGGGCCGCGGCGGACAGCGAGTCGGCGAACAGCCCGGGGGTCATCGCCAGCGCGCCGGCCACGCCGGTCCAGGTGAGGAACCGCCGACGCGAGAGCCCCGCGTGCAGTGTCCTGTCCGGGCCGACGGTCACGATCGGGGTCTCTGTGCGCGTCATGGACATCACCCGACCAGGCCTGATCGACGGCGAGGTCGAACGCCGACGACCCTACGGTGACCATCCGGTGACGGGGTCGCCACCACGTCGTCGGCGCGTCGTCCGCGGTTACCTGTTGTTCACGGACACGCGGTGCGCGGGTCGCGTGACGGGCGTGTCCGCGGGCGTACGTTGACGTCTGACGGGCCGTGGGGAAGCGGTTCGTCCGGGAGGTTCTATTCGTGAGCTGGTCACCCAGCGCGAGGCGGACCGGCCCCGGTCCCATGGACCGGCCGGTCGGTGTCGACACTCGTCAACGCGGGCGCCGCGTCGACATGAGGAGCCCTCGTGACCACTCGCACCTATGTCCTTGACACCTCCGTGCTGTTGTCCGACCCGTGGGCGGTGACGCGCTTCGCGGAGCACAGCGTGGTCCTGCCGCTGGTCGTGATCGGGGAGTTGGAGGGCAAACGCCACCATCACGAGTTGGGCTGGTTCGCCCGGGAGTCGTTGCGCATGCTCGACGATCTGCGTCTCGAGCACAGCCGCCTCGACCTGCCGGTGCCGATCGGGACCGAGGGCGGCACACTGCAGGTCGAGCTCAACCACACCGACCCGCGTGTCCTGCCGGCCGGTTTCCGCACCGAGACCAACGATTCCCGGATCCTGGCGTGCGCGTTGAACCTTCGTGCCGAGGGCAAGGACGTGACGCTGGTGTCGAAGGACATCCCGTTGCGCGTCAAGGCCGGTGCGGTCGGGCTCGCGGCCGACGAGTACCGCGCCCAGGACGTCGTCGTCTCCGGGTGGACCGGCATGACCGAGCTCGACGTCGCCACCACCACCATCGACACCCTGTTCTCCGACGGCGTCGTCGACATCGACGAGGCCCGAGAACTGCCCTGCCACACCGGAGTCCGGTTGCTCGGTGGGTCGTCGAGCGCCCTGGGCCGCGTCACGCCGGAGAAGCGAGTGCAGCTGGTGCGCGGTGAGCGCGAGGCGTTCGGTCTGCGCGGACGGTCCGCCGAGCAGCGCGTCGCCCTCGACCTCCTGCTCGACGAGTCCGTCGGGATCGTCTCCCTCGGCGGCAAGGCCGGCACCGGCAAGTCGGCGCTCGCCCTGTGCGCCGGCCTCGAGGCCGTGCTGGAGCGTCGCACCCACCGCAAGGTCGTCGTCTTCCGGCCGCTGTACGCGGTCGGCGGGCAACAGCTCGGCTACCTGCCCGGCAGCGAGGCCGACAAGATGGGCCCCTGGGCGCAGGCCGTCTTCGACACCCTCGAGGGGCTGGCCTCCACCGAGGTGATCGAGGAGGTCCTCTCCCGCGGGATGCTGGAGGTGTTGCCGCTCACCCACATCCGCGGGCGGTCGCTGCACGACTCCTTCGTCATCGTCGACGAGGCACAGTCGCTCGAGCGCAACGTGCTCCTGACCGTGCTGTCGCGCCTCGGGGCCGGATCGCGGGTCGTGCTCACCCACGACGTCGCCCAGCGTGACAACCTCCGCGTCGGTCGCCACGACGGCGTCGCCGCGGTGATCGAGAAGCTCAAGGGCCACCCGCTCTTCGCCCACATCACCCTCACCCGCAGCGAGCGCTCGCCGATCGCCGCGCTGGTCACGGAGATGCTCGAGGAGTTCGCGCCCGGGGCGTGATCGGCGTCACCCACCGGCGTGTCAGCGTGTCGGCGCGACACGCCGGTGGTGACGAATCGGCGTCCGGCTTGTGACCGGACGGATATCGCCTGGGTCGATGGGTGAACGCATACTTCTCTGGTGCTTGAGAGACGTATGTGGTTGATGAGGCGACTGAGGTCTGCGGTTGCGATCGTGTCGGTGCCGGCTGTGGCAGTCGCCGTGGGGATGACGCTGGCCGCCGCGCCCGCGTCGGCCGCTCCCGGTGACACGGTCGCCGGACCGGCGGACTTCCCGACGACCACGCAGATGGTCACCGTGACGGTGAACTCGCGCTCGGACACCACCGGCATCCTGACGGCTTTCGACAAGGTCGACGGTTCCTGGAAGCCCGTCATCGGACCGGTGAAGGCGTTCGTCGGGTCGCAGGGGATCGGTGCGCCGCGCGACGATGTCCCGCGAACCCCGGAGGGGACCTTCGCCTTCGACCAGGCCTTCGGCCGCCAGGCGAACCCGGGCACGAAGCTGCCGTACTTCCAGGCCGACAAGCAGGACTGGTGGGACGAGAACCCGAACTCGCCGACGTACAACACCCACGTGCGTCAGGTCGCGAGCCCGGGCGGCGACAGCGAGAACCTCTACGACAGCGGGCCGGTCTACGACTACGCGGTCAACATCGCCCACAACCCCCAGCGGCGACCCGGATACGCGTCGGGCATCTTCCTGCACGTGACGGACGGGTCACCGACACAGGGCTGCGTCGCGGTCGACAAGGCGACGATGGTCAGGATCCTCCAGTGGCTCGATCCGGGCCGTGATCCGGTGATTCGGATCGGGCTGGCGGCACAGCAGGCGTGACGGCAGAGCGCGGAACCTGTGAATCAGCGTTCTCGATGCGTCATTTCGATATCGACGATGTAACAATGTGCGCATGAACAGACCCTCCTTGCGCGCCGCCGTCCTCAGTGCCGTCGCGGCGGTCGCGCTGGTGCTCGGCCTCACCGCGCCCGCGAACGCTGCTCCGGTCGCCCCTGCCGCCGGCTACGGGTTCGCCACCGGCGCAGAGTTCCTGCAGTACTCGCAGCGCGACCTCGACCGGACGCTCGACACGGTGAAGCAGACCAGCGCGGGATGGATCCGCCTGGGCATCGACCGCAGCCAGATCGAGACGGGCCCGGGGGTCTACAACTGGAGCACCTCGGACCGGGTCATCAACGCCGCCCGGGCACGGGGCCTGAAGGTGTTGGCGCTCATCGCCTACACCCCGATCCTGCAGGGTGGTGGTCTGCTCAAGACCGCTCCGCCGGCGAACGTGAACGACTTCGCGACGTTCGCCCAGCGTGCCGTCCAGCGCTACGGCGGCCAGGTGAACAACTGGGAGATCTGGAACGAGCCGAACCTGCCGATCTTCTTCGGCAACATCCCGAACAAGTCGGCGGCATACTCGCGTCTGCTCAAGGCGACCTATGGCGCGATCAAGCGCGTGCAGCCGAACTCGACCGTCATCGCCGCCGGCCTGAGCCCCATGCAGGGGTCGGACTCGCCGGTCGCGTTCGTCAACGACCTGTACCGGTTCGGCGCGAAGGGGTCGTTCGACGCACTCGCCCTGCACCCCTACGTCTTCCCGGGCGGGATCGGTGCCAACCCGAACGGCGCCTGGACCGACATCGCAGCCGTGCGCACACTGATGGTGCGCAACGGCGACGCGGGCAAGAAGATCTGGTTCACCGAGTTCGGTGCGCCGACCAACGGTCCGCGCAACGGGGGCAACACCCCGGAGCAGCAGCGCGACATCATCGCCTCCGAGCTCGCGGCGTTCGCCCAGATGCCCTTCGCGGGACCGGCGTTCATCTACACGATCCGGGACACCGCCAACGACCCCGGCTCGCTGAACAACCGCGAGACGCGATTCGGTGCGCTCCTGACGTCGGACTACCGGCTCAAGCCGACGTTCTTCCTGCTCAAGCGCTGAACACCCGCGGGCGCACCCGCGACCAGAACCGCCTCCCGCGACCGTCACGACGGTCGCGGGAGGCGGTTTCGGTAGGGGTAGTCGGCGACGCTGCCAGCCACTTAAGGTGATGCTAACCTAACCAATCATGTCGGAGACTGTGCTGCGTCCGCTGGGGGAGCCGGGCGACACCTCGGCCCACCGAACCATCCCCGCCCGTCCCGTCGCCCGCCGCCGGCGACGTCGGCGACGGGCCCCCGTCCGCCGCTTCCTGGTGGTCACGCACCGGTGGTCCGCCCTGCTCCTGGGGCTGGTCCTGGTGGTCGTGTGCACGTCGGGTGCGGCCCTCGTCTACGAGCCCGAGATCGTGCGCACGTCGCATTCGGAACTCTTCCACTCGACGCCGTCGGTGGTACCCGTCGGATTCGACACGGCGTTCGCGGCGGTGCGAGCGGCCGACCCCGATTTCGCGACCAGCTACGCGTCCCTGAAAGACGGCGTGTACCTAGTGTTCTCCGACGATCCCGCGTCGAATCAGACGTACTACGTCGATGCCGGGACGGGACGTGTCAACGGCCACGAGGACGTGTTCGGCGGGGTGATCGGGTTCCTGGTGAACCTGCACGACTGCGGCCTCACCTGCCAGGCCTATCCCGGCTACCTGCCGTGGCTCGACTCGCCCTCTGTCATCGCCGGTGTCCCGTGGTTCGCCGACATGACCTGGGGGGCGGTCGTTCTCGGCGGCACCGGGCTGCTGCTGCTGTTCCTCGCCGTCGGCGGGATCGTGCTGTGGTGGCCGGGGATCCGCCGGTGGCGCCAGGGCTTCCGCGTGCGCCTCGGCAAGGGGCGGTTCGCCCGTGACTACGACCTGCACAACGTGATCGGGATCGTGGCGGCCCCGGCGCTGCTGGTGTGGGCACTGACCGGGATGAACTTCGAGATCCCCGAGGTCTCGAAGATCTGGTACGCCGCGACGGGAGGCGTCGCGCCGGCCGACGACGCCTACACGATGGAGTCGTCGGGAACCGGGCCCCAGGTGGATGTCGCCACGGCGTCGTCGGCTGCGGTGCAGCGCTTCCCCCACGCGTCGGTGACGGCGGTGAGCATGCCGACGGAGTCGACGCCGTACTACACGATCACATTGTTTGACCGCGGCCCCGACGGGTCGAATGCAGACCTGTGGGCGAACGACCCCACCTACAGCGGCAACCGCTACGTCGGCGTCGACGCCCACGACGCGAGCCATGTGTCGGTGATGGAGGGCCCGCCGACGACCGTGTCCAACACCATCATCGACAACTGGGCGCAACCGGTCCTGCACTACGGCGTCGCCGTCGGCCCCTGGTGGAGGTCGGTGTGGTTCGCGTTCGGACTGACCCCGCTCGCGCTGATGCTGACCGGTGTGTCGACCTGGGTGTTCCGTCGGCAGACCGCTCGCGCGAAGAAGAAGGCCCGCGCGGCCCGCGCTGCCGCCGCGGCGTGAACACGACCGTCGCGATCGCGCTCGTGCTGGTGTCGGCGTGCGCCGCCGTGGTGTGTCTCGGGCGCGCGCTGACCGTCCCGAGGATCGACGGGCCGGGGTCGCTCCTCGCCGCTGCACTGACGGTGGCGGTGGTGGCGTGGGTGGCCGGCGGACTCGTGTCGTGGTCACTGGGGACGGGGCCTGCGCGGCCGGGCGTGTTCGCGGGGTACGCCGTCACCGCCGCCGCGATGCTTCCCGTCGGTCTGCCGATGGCCCGCCGACTGGGCGGGCGAGGCGCGGAGATCGCCTGCGCCGCGGTGTTCGGACTCCTGGCGTTCCTGTGTTACCGCACCGAGGCGGTCTGGCTCGTCGCACGCTGACCCCCTGACACGCAACGACTCCCGCGACCGTGATGACAGTCGCGGGAGTCGAACGGTGTCGCGGGAGGGGGAGTGGCTCAGCGCTCGTGGTCGAGGTTGGCCATCTTCAGTACGTCGAGGCGCTTGTCGAGCTCGGCCTCGGAGAGATTGTCACCGATGAGGCCGCGGTCCATGACGGTCTCGCGGATGGTCTTGCCCTCCTTCAGGGCCTGCTTCGCGACCGCTGCCGCTTCCTCGTAGCCGATCGCCGAGTTGAGCGGCGTCACGATGGACGGCGAGCTCTCCGCGAGGGTCTTGAGGCGGTCGGTGTTGGCCTCGAGGCCCGAGATGCAGCGGTCCGCGAACAGTCGGGAGACGTTCGCGAGCAGCTTCAGCGACTCCAGCACGTTGCGCGCCATCATCGGGATGTAGACGTTCAGCTCGAACGCGCCGTTGCCGCCACCCCAGGTGACGGCGGCGTCGTTGCCGACGACCTGCGCCGCGACCTGCGTGACCGCCTCGGGCAGAACGGGGTTCACCTTGCCGGGCATGATCGAGCTGCCGGGCTGCAGGTCGGGGAGACGGATCTCGCCGAGGCCGGTGAGCGGTCCCGACCCCATCCAGCGGACGTCGTTGGCGATCTTGGTCAGCGACACCGCGATCGTCTTGAGGACGCCGGAGAGCTCGACGAGACCGTCGCGCGCGGCCTGCGCCTCGAAGTTGTCCTTGGCGAGGCTGAGGTGCTCGACGCCGGTGCGCGACACCAGGTCTGCGACGACCTTCGTGCCGAAGCCCTCGGGGGCGTTCAGTCCGGTACCGACCGCGGTGCCACCGATGGGCAGCTCGCCGACGCGCACCAGCGAGGCCTCGACGCGCTCGATGCCGGCCTCGATCTGGCGGGCGTAGCCGCCGAACTCCTGGCCCAGGGTGACGGGGACGGCGTCCATGAGGTGCGTGCGGCCGGACTTGACGACCTCACGCCACTCCGACGCCTTGCCCGCGAGCGCCTCATGCAGGTGCTGCAGAGCCGGGATCAGGTCCGTCGCAGCGGCTTCCGTCGCCGCGACGTGCGTGGCGGTGGGGAAGGTGTCGTTCGACGACTGCGACATGTTGACGTGGTCGTTCGGGTGCACCTCGACGCCGCCCGCCTTCGCGATCGACGCGATGACCTCGTTGGCGTTCATGTTCGAGCTCGTGCCCGAGCCGGTCTGGAACACGTCGATCGGGAACTGGTCGTCGTGCGCACCGTCGGCGATCTCTGTGGCGGCGGCGACGATCGCGTCGGCCTTCTCCGCGTCGAGCAGACCGAGGTCTTTGTTCACCTGCGCGCACGCGGCCTTGAGGAGGCCCATCGCACGGATCTGGGTGCGCTCGAGTGGACGGTGCGAGATCGGGAAGTTCTCGACCGCGCGCTGGGTCTGCGCGCGCCACAGTGCGGCCGCGGGGACGCGGACCTCGCCCATGGTGTCGTGCTCGATGCGGTACTCGCCGGACGCAGCGTCGTTGCTCATGCAGGCAACCCTAATAGGGGGGTCCGGAGCAGGTGAGTCGTGGTCCCGGCTGTACGCGGCAGGCGCTGCACCTACAGGGCGGCCGCTCCGCTTCTGGTGTTCCCGCTCCACCTACAGGGCGCGTCCGCGCAGACGCTCCACATATTCGAGGACGCTCCGGATACATCCGGAGCGTCCTCGAATATGTGGAGCGGCAACACTGCAAGCGGAGCGGGAACCCTGCAACCGGAGCGGCAACACTGCAAGCGGAGCGGGAACCCTGCAACCGGAGCGGCAACACTGCAAGCGGAGCGGGAACCCTGGGACCGGAGCGGGAACCCTGGAACCGGAGCGGCAACCCTGGAACCGGAGCGGCAACCCTGAATGTGGAGAGGGGTCGGCGGGTGGACCGCCGCCGATCAGTCGCCGAGGTCGACGGAGGCGAACTCGCGCAGCTTCGCGAGCTTGTGACGGCCCTCGATGTGGCGGATGGTGCCCGACTTCGACCGCATCACCAGCGACCGGGTGGTGGCGCCGTTCGAGCGGTATGTGACCCCGCGCAGCATGTCTCCGTTGGTGACGCCGGTCGCGCAGAAGAACATGTTCTCGCCGCTGACCAGGTCGTCGGTCTTCAGGACGCGGTCGAGGTCGTGGCCGGCGTCGATGGCTTTCTGCCGCTCGGCGTCGTCCTTGGGCCACAGGCGGCCCTGGATCTCGCCGCCCATGCACTTCATCGCGACGGCGGTGATGATGCCCTCGGGGGTGCCGCCGATGCCGAGCAGCATGTCGACGGAGCTGTACTCACCCGCCGCGGCGATCGCACCGGCGACGTCGCCGTCGGAGATGAGGCGGATCTTGGCGCCCGCGGCGCGGATCTCAGCGATGAGGTCGGCGTGCCGGGGCCGATCGAGGACGACGACGGTGACGTCGCCCACGTCGATGCCCTTGGCCTTCGCGACGGCCTGCACGTTCCACGCGACGGGCTTGGTGATGTCGATCGACCCGGCGGCCTCCGGGCCGACGGCGATCTTCTCCATGTAGAACACCGCGGACGGGTCGAACATGGTGCCCCGCTCGGACACCGCGATGACGGCGATCGAGTTCGGCCGGCCCTCGGCCATCAGCGTCGTGCCGTCGATCGGGTCGACGGCCACGTCGACCTCGGGGCCCGCGCCGTTGCCGACCTCCTCGCCGTTGTAGAGCATCGGCGCCTCGTCCTTCTCGCCCTCACCGATCACGACGACGCCGCGCATCGAGACGGTCGAGAGGAGCTGCCGCATGGCGTCGACGGCGGCGCCGTCGCCACCGTTCTTGTCGCCGCGACCCACCCACCGACCGGCGGCCAGCGCAGCAGCCTCGGTGACCCGCACCAACTCCATCGCCAGGTTCCGATCAGGGGCCTGGGGGTTGCGGACGGGCTCGGTCATCGTTTCCTCCTGGGACGGTCGCCGGCATCCACCGGTCGCCGGCGCTGGGCGCGCGGGTGCCAGGCAATCCTGTCACGACCGGCGTGGATACTGGTCTGGTGCCCGGCAAACCCCGCATCCTCACCGACCACAAGGACATGCTGTGGTCGCTGATCCCGTTGCTGGCGATCTGCCTGCTCATCGCGCTGGTCTCCGGCAACTGCTCGGTCGGCCTCACCGGTGGCGCGAGTGATGACAAGACCCCCGCCTACGACGTCCGCGGCGGCCTCACGGCCGACGCGCAGAGCATGGGTTTCCCGATCCGTCTCCCGGCGACCCCGTCGGGGTGGAAGCCGAACTCGGGCAGCCGGGCCGGGATCGACGGTCGAGTGGTGTCGAACACGGGCTATCTCACCTCGGACGGCGTCTACATCCAGCTGAGCCAGACCGACGCCACCGAGGACGGCCTGGTCGGCTACCTCGACGACAACCGCCCGATCGGCGCCGGCACCATCGAGGTCGGCGGACGCCAGTGGGTGCGCTACTCGGCGTCCGACGACAAGTCGATCTGGGTTGCCGACCTCGGTGACGTCCGGATCGGCCTGTACAGCAAGGCATCCGAGAAGGACTTCACGACGCTGGCACAGGCTGTGCTCGCCGCGCCGGTGCTGCAGCGCGGGGCGCGCCCGGTCCCCGTCGGCTGACCCTGCCGCCCGGCGGTCAGTCCTCGTCGTCCGCCTCGTCCTCCAGATCGCCGTCCTCGTCGTCGGGCACCTCGCCCAGCGCTGTCTCGATGCGACGTCGCGCGCCCTCGAGATGGTCCTCGCAGCGTCGCGCCAGCGCCTCACCGCGCTCCCACAGGGAGAGCGACGCATCGAGGTCCAGGCCGCCCTGTTCGAGGGTGCGTACCACCGCGACCAGCTCGTCGCGGGCCTGCTCGTAACCCAGTTCCTCGATGGGTGTGGGGTCCTCAGCGCTCATCGCTCTTCTTCCGTCTCGAGGGCGCCGCGAGCGGCGCGTCGGGCTGCATCACGGCGGCACGCATCGCGCCGTCGGCGACGCGGACCCGCAGCTGTGTGCCGATCGGCATGTCCGCGACCGACCCGACGACATGGGGCGGGTCGTCGCCGGACAGCCGCTGCACCACGGCGTACCCGCGGGCGAGGGTCTGGGCGGGCCCCAGCGTCGCCAGGCGAGCAGCGTAGTTCTCGACGCGGTGTTCCTCGAACCCCACGTAGCGGGCGATCTCCCGTCGGGTCGCGCTGACGGCCCGCTCGACGTCGGCGACGCGGTCGTCGACGAGTCGGAGTGGATCGGCGATCACCGGGCGGTTCCGCAATGCGTCGAGCGCATGCTTCTCGCGGGCGACCCAGTTGCGCAACGCGCCTGCGCTGCGTGCGCGCATCTCGGCGAGGCCCGCGAGTTCGGCGGCGACGTCGGGGACGATGCGTTTCGCCGCGTCGGTCGGTGTGGCTGCGCGCAGGTCGGCGACGAGGTCGAGCAGGGGATGGTCGGGCTCGTGACCGATCGCGGACACCACCGGTGTGGTCGCCGACGCCACTGCGCGACACAGGGTCTCGTCGGAGAAGGGCAGGAGGTCCTCGACCGAGCCGCCGCCGCGGGCGATCACGATGACGTCGACGCCCGGGTCCGCGTCCAGCTCGGCGAGGGCGCGCAGGATCGCCGGGACCGCCGTCGGCCCCTGCACCGGGGTGTTACGGATCTCGACGTGGACCGCGGGCCAGCGGCCGCGAGCCACCGACAGCACGTCCCGCTCGGCGGCACCGGCCCGACCCGTGATGAGGCCGACGCCGGTGGGCAGGAACGGGATCGGGCGCTTGAGTCGCGGGTCGAACAGGCCCTCGGCGTCGAGCAATCGACGGAGTCGTTCGATCCGGGCGAGCAGTTCTCCGATACCGACGGGACGGATCTCGGTGACCCGCAAGGACAACGACGCGCGACCGGGGTAGAACGACGGTCGTCCCGACATCACGACGCGCGCCCCCCTCGGTGAGCGGCACCTCGGCGCGGTCGAGCACGATCGGCTGGCACGTCACGGTGATCGACATGTCCGCAGAGGGGTCACGCAGCTGAAGGAAGGCCGTCTTGGTCCCCGGGCGGCGGCTTATCTGGGTGATCTGGCCCTCGACCCACACCTGACCGAGGCGGTGGATCCAGTCGCCGATCTTCGCGTTGAGGGTCCGGACCGGCCAGGGGGCGTCGGGGGAGGAGGGCCCGGGCCCGCCGGGACTCACTTGGCGCCGGCGGCGGTGATCCGGTTGTCGAGCATCGTCGCGAACGGTGCGCGGCCGCGGTGGCTGCGCTCGTACTCGGCGAGCGTGCGCAGGTCGTCGAGGTCGATGCTGCGGATCTTCGCGCGGAGCTGCGCCAGGGTGAGCGAGTCGTAGTCGAGGTACTCGACGATCTCGGGCGCGTCCTTCGGCGTCGGTGTCGGGGCGGCGTCGACCTCGGACTGCAGCACGGTGTCGGGCGCGGAGCTGTAGAGCGCGAACCGGCCCTTCGCGGAGACGGTCGCGGAGTCGTCGTCGCCGTCCGATCCGGGGGTCTCGGTGGTGGCTGACTCGGCGGCGGGGACGACGACCTTCTTGGCCGGGGCCTTCTTGGCGGCGGCTTTCTTCGCGGCGGGAGCCTTCTTCGCCGGGGTCTTCTTCGCCGGGGCCTTGTTCGCCGGGGTCGTCGTGGCCGGCGTCGGGGGTTCGGCGAGGACGGGTGCGTCGGCGGCGGTGGTCGGCGCCTCGTCGGGGACGGCGGTCAGCGCCGGGGGAGCGCCGGGCTCGTCGTCACGCCGGTCGTCCTCACGAAGGTCGTCCTCGCGAAGGTCGTCGACGCGCAGCGCGTCGAGGTCCTCGTCGAACGTCGCCCACGACGGCTGCTCCTGCGCACGGTGGAACCAGTGGTCGAGTGCGTCGTCGCCCTTGATGGCCAGCTCGGCGATGTTCTGCTGCAGCCGCATCGCCACCTGCACCGTGGTGCTCACCGCGGTCATCGGCAGGGTGACGGCGGTGGTGGGGAGCTTGCGCGTCTCCTCGATGGCCGTCACGAGGAGGCCGGTCATCACGCGGGCGGCGAAGGGTGGGCGGACCATGGGACAACCTTGCCTCATCGCACCCGGCGTCACCAGCGCGGGGACGCCCGGCGCGTCCGTGTCCGTGGTCCGGCACATCGCTCGGCCCGTACCCTGGTGGCATGAGCGATTCCGGCAAACGTGTCCTGCTGGCCGAGCCGCGTGGGTACTGCGCGGGTGTCGATCGCGCCATCGAGACGGTGGAACGCGCCCTGGAGAAGCACGGCGCCCCTGTCTACGTGCGCAAGGAGATCGTCCACAACAAGCACGTCGTCGAGACGCTGACCGATCGTGGCGTGATCTTCGTCGAGGAGACCGACGAGGTGCCCGAGGGAGCACTCGTGGTGTTCTCGGCCCACGGTGTGTCCCCGGCGGTCCACGCGTCGGCGGCGGAACGCAACCTGCGCACCATCGACGCCGCCTGCCCGCTGGTGACGAAGGTGCACCAGGAGGCCAAGCGGTTCGCCCGCGACGACTACGAGATCCTCCTCATCGGCCACGAGGGCCACGAGGAGGTCGAGGGCACGGCGGGCGAGGCGCCGCAGCACATCCAGCTCGTCGACGGCCCCGACAGCGTCGCGTCCCTCGAGGTGCGTGACGAGTCGAAGCTCGTGTGGCTGTCGCAGACGACGCTCTCGGTCGACGAGACCATGGAGACCGTCTCCCGCCTGCGCGAGCGGTTCCCGCAGCTGCAGGACCCGCCGAGCGACGACATCTGCTACGCCACCCAGAACCGTCAGGTCGCGGTGAAGGCAATGGCGCCGGACTGCGATCTCGTCATCGTCGTGGGGTCACGCAACTCCTCGAACTCGGTGCGGCTGGTGGAGGTGGCCCTGCAGGCCGGTGCGCGTGCGTCCCACCTGGTCGACTACGCCCGCGACATCGAGGACGCGTGGCTCGAGGGGGTGACCACCGTCGGCGTCACCTCGGGTGCCTCGGTGCCGGAGGTGCTGGTGCGCGGCGTGCTCGACCGCCTGGCCGAGCACGGCTACGGCACCGTCGAGACGGTGACCACCGCCAACGAGACCCTCACCTTCGCGCTCCCTCGCGAGTTGCGTCCCGCCCGTTCGGCGGGCTGAGCGGCCGGTGGCGGTCCCCGCCGTCGGCGTCGGTCCGCGCACCGCGACCGTGCTCGACGTGGCCTACGGGCGCCTCGAGACCTCGGCGGGCACCGGTCTGCGCATCGGTGCGCTGGTCTCCGCGATCGACGCGGCGTCCGTCGTCGTGGGTGGTCGTCGCCGACATCTCCGGGACGCGTGGGCGTCGGCCGTCGCGGAGGCGATCGGGCCGCAGCGGCCGTCGTCGGTGACCGTCGCCCACCCGAGCACATGGGGATCGCGCCGCGTCGGCGTCGTGATCAGCGCCGTCGAGGCCGTCCTGGGCAACGGCGGCCCGCCGATCACCGCACATCCGCGCGCCGCGCTTCTCGCCGCGACACATCTCGAGGCGTCGGTGCAGGCGTGCGCGCTGCTCGAGACACACGACGACCGCGTCGACGTGCACCGACTGCACCGCTCCGCCGACGGCTGGCAGATCGGACGGACCAGCGTCCTCGACGCCGACTGCACGCCCGGCGACCTCGCCGACCTGATCGACGACGCGGTGGAGGTGGTGCTCGTCGACGGCGACCGTGCCGACCGCGTGGACGCCGTCCTCGACCTCGTCGCCGACGCGACACCGACCGGGAGGGTCGCCGCCGTCGACCGAGCGCTCCTGCACCGCTTCGGGGTGCCGCGAGAACCCCGATCGATCCCGCCCGGCGCACCCGTGCCCGCACCCGTCGGTCGCGGGCGGATCCTGACCGCGGCCGGGGTACTCGTCGTCGTCGCCGCCGTGGTCGTCGGCGTCGTCGTCTGGCGAGGCGCCGACGACGATCCCGCGCCGCGGCCCACGGGGGAGACCGCGCAGATCGGCCGTGTGTCGCTGACGGTCCCTGCGGACTGGCGGCGGACGTCCGACCCGCCCGACGCGACGGGGGCGATCGGGTTCACCAGCATCGCCGCACCGGACGACGACCGGCGGATCCTGATCGTCGAGAACTCGGTCCGCGTCGACTCGACCCTCGACTCGGTCGCCACCAGCCTGCGCAACCGCCTCGCGCAGCGCGGTGCCGACTCGGTCGCGGAGTTCTCGGCCGACACCACCTTCGCCGGACGTCGGGTCGTCAGCTACCGCGAGACGCCCGGGTCGGGCGCACCCATCCGCTGGTATGTCGTCGTCGCGTCGGCGCTGCAGGTCAGCGTCGGGTGCCAACCGGGATCGCGGGGTGAGTCGGTCGACGACGCCTGCGCCGCGGCGGTCGGGTCGGTCGCCGTCGCGCCGCTGTAGCGCGTTTTGACCCCCGGACCACGGGAGACGTACTCTGGACCGCTGGTGCGCGGCACCCGCGAGCAGGCATGCCCTGGCTCCGACGGGTAACCGGGTCCCGGGTCCCCACTGGTCGCCGGGAACAGACTCCGCCGATGCGCCTGACCAGCCCCGATCCTCTCTGAGGGCCGGAACACCTGCGACAACGGAACGGATACACCTGTGCCCACCTACACCCCGAAGGCCGGTGACGTCACGCGCGCGTGGCACGTCATCGACGCCAGCGACGTGGTGCTCGGTCGTCTCGCCGTGCAGACCGCGAACCTCCTGCGCGGCAAGCACAAGCCGACCTACGCCCCGCACATCGACGGTGGTGACTTCGTCGTCATCATCAACGCCGACAAGATCGCGCTGACCAGCAACAAGGCCGAGCGCACCTTCCATTACCGGCACTCGGGCCACCCGGGTGGTCTGACCAAGCGCACCACCGCCGAGCTCCTCGCGACCCGCCCCGAGCGCGTCATCGAGAAGGCCGTCAACGGCATGCTCCCCAAGAACAAGCTGGGCCGCGCGATGATCAGCAAGCTCAAGGTCTACGCCGGCCCCGACCACCCGCACGCCGCGCAGCGTCCGGTCCCCTACGAGATCAAGCAGGTGTCCCAGTGACCGAGCCCGTCGACAACGCAACCGAGAACGTCGAGGTCGCATCCGACGACTACGTCGTGGACGAGACCACCGGCACCGAGGTGACCGGCGCCGACCTCGCCGACGCCGTCGCCACCCCGGCCCCGGTCCTCATCGACCGCCCGATCCAGACCGTCGGCCGCCGTAAGGAGGCCGTCGTGCGCGTGCGCCTGGCGCCCGGCAGCGGTGAGTTCCACCTCAACGGCCGGTCGCTGGAGGCCTACTTCCCGAACAAGGTGCACCAGCAGCTGATCAAGGCCCCGCTGGTCACCGTCGAGCGCACCGAGTCGTTCGACATCCACGCCAAGCTCGTCGGTGGCGGCCCCTCGGGCCAGGCCGGCGCGCTGCGTCTGGCCATCGCCCGTGCCCTCATCGAGGTCGCACCCGACGATCGCCCGGCACTGAAGAAGGCGGGCTTCCTGACCCGCGACCCGCGTGCCGTCGAGCGCAAGAAGTACGGCCTCAAGAAGGCCCGTAAGGCGTCGCAGTACTCCAAGCGCTGACACGCCGCACCGGGTCTCACCCGGTGCACGACGACCACACCGAGCAGGTGTCCACGCAACACTCGGACACCTGCTCGTGTGCGTCCGGGGGAGAAGGCAACACTGCGACGACGGGCGGGAGAGCAACTGTGGGACAGTATTTCGGCACCGACGGCGTCCGGGGGCTGGCGAACGCCGACCTCGGTCCGGACCTGGCGCTGCGCATAGCGCGGTCGGCGGCGGAGGTCCTCGGCGGCGCAGCAGCCCCGGGCGACACGGAACGTCCGGTGGCCGTGGTCGGACGGGACCCGCGGGCCTCGGGCGAGATGCTCGAGGCGGCCGTGTGCGCCGGACTCACCGCGGCAGGTGTCGACGCGCTGCGGGTCGGTGTGCTGCCGACCCCCGCCGTCGCATTCCTCACCGCCCACCACCGTGCGGCGTTCGGGGTGATGATCTCCGCGTCGCACAATCCCATGCCCGACAACGGCATCAAGCTCTTTGCGGCCGGTGGACACAAGCTGCCCGACGACGTCGAGGCCGCGATCGAGGCCCGGATGGACGGCGAAGGTCCGGCGGCCCAGCCGCCCACCGGCGACCGCATCGGCCGGGTCGTGGACGTGTCCGGCGCCGCCGAGGCGTACCTGGCGCACCTCGCGCAGATCGCCCCCTCGGCCGCGACCGGGCTCACCGTCGTCGTCGACTGCGCCAACGGCGCGGCGAGTTCGGTTGCGCCGCAGGCGTACGCCACCGCCGGCGCCCGCGTCGTCGCGATCCACGCCGATCCCGACGGCTACTCGATCAACGACGGCTGCGGGTCGACCCACATCGACGTCGTCGCCGAGGCCGTCCGCGCCCACGGCGCCGACCTCGGCATCGCCCACGACGGTGACGCCGACCGCTGCCTGGCCGTCGACCACACCGGACGCGCGGTGGACGGCGACGCCATCCTCGCCGTCCTCGCGCTGGCGATGAAGGACGCGGGCACCCTGCGCGACGACACCCTCGTCGCCACCGTCATGAGCAACCTCGGACTCCACATCGCGATGCGCGCGGCAGGGGTCGACGTCCGGACCACCGCGGTCGGCGACCGCTACGTCGTGGAGGAACTGCGGTCGGGCGCGTTCTCGCTCGGGGGCGAGCAGTCGGGACACGTCGTCGTACCCGACCACGCCACGACCGGCGACGGGATCCTCACCGCGCTGCTGCTGATGGCCCGGATGACGAGCACCGGAAGGACTCTCGCCGATCTCGCGTCGGTGGTCACCACCCTCCCGCAGGTGCTCATCAACGTCCCCGTCGTCGACAAGCACGCCGTGGCGCAGGCCGACGCCGTCCGCGAGGCGGTCACCGGTGCGGAGGCCGAACTCGGCGACGGCGGCCGAGTTCTGTTGCGGCCGTCGGGGACCGAGCAGCTGGTGCGGGTGATGGTCGAGGCGTCGACCCAGTCGCACGCGCAGCAGGTGGCCGGTCGGATCGCCGAGGTCGTCGGCGGGGTCGGCCGATGACCGCGCCGCACTCCCCGGTGACGGCCGTCCTGTTCGACTTCTCCGGCACGCTCTTCCGGTTCACCGAACGCGCCGAGTGGTTCGCCGACCTCCACGACGAGAGCGGCGCGCCCATCGACGTCGCGCTGCAGGCCGAGCTGATCCGGCGGATGACCGCGCCGACCGGCATCCCGGCCGACATCGACGCCGAGGACGCCGCGGCGTGGGATCGTCGCGACCTCGACCCCGACCTGCATCGTCGCGCCTACCTCGCGGTGCTGCGGGCCAGCGGACTGACCGTCCCGGGACACGCGGAGTCGCTGTACGAGCGCGTGCTGGACCCGCAGTCGTGGGATCCCTACCCCGACACCGCCGAGGTGCTCACGCGGCTGCACGCCGACGGCATCGCGATCGGTGTGGTCAGCAACATCGCCTTCGACCTCCGCCGCGTCCTGGCCCGCTTCGACCTCGACGGGCTGATCGGGGCGTGGGCGCTCTCGCACGAGGTCGGTCGGATCAAACCGGACGCCGGCCTGTTCGCCGCGGCCCTGCAGGGACTCGACGTGCCCGCCGCGCAGACGCTCATGGTGGGTGACAGCGAGGAGGCCGACGGCGGCGCCCGCGCACTCGGCTGCCGCTTCGCCCTGGTCGCGCCGGACCCGGTCCCCGATCGCCCCCGCGCACTGATCGACGCCGTCCGCGAGCACGGGCTGCTGTCGAACGGATGACCGGGGCGGCCCGTCGGCCGTTATCCTGACGCGCATCGGAACCGGATCGCCGCGCCCTGCGTCCAACGCGTGAGACGCGGTGCGCCACGCCGCGCCAGGGGAGGCGAGATGAGCGGACGCATGGAGATCGACACGACGCGGGTCGGTGCCCTCGCGCGGGAACTGTCCGACGCTGCCCACGACCTGCGCACCGTATCGCGACCGAGCACCCCGGGTGCCGCGGACGACCCGTCCACGCCGTGGGCCGACGCCCTGGCCCGGCACCGCGCCGGGGTCGACGCGGTCGCACCGCTCCTGTCGGCCGTGGCCGACCGCGCCGACGCTGTCGCCGACGCGCTCGTCGCGGCTGTCGGGACCACCACCGCGCAGGACCGGAGCACCGCGGGCCGGATCGACCGCGCCGGCGATCTGCGATGACCGCACCGACGTACCCGGTTGTCGCCTTCGTCGCCGCGCTGGCCCCGATCGCCCGCGAGGTCGGGGTCACCCTGCCGCCGGTCGCGGGATGGCAGGCCAGGCTTGCCGCGGTCGACGGGATCGACGTCGGCGCGCTCGATGTCGACGCCGCCCGCCTCCGCACACTCGCCGACCGCGTCTCCGCCGCGACCGCCACGGTCGGCGACGTGGCCGACGGACTCCCCGATGCCTGGCTCGGCGTCGCCGGCCGACGCGCCCACACCGCCGTCGGCGACGTCCACGACCAGTGCGACGAGGCGGCGCAGCGTCTGCGCACCGCGGCCACGGCGAGTGCAGCGGCGTCGCGGGGCGTGAGCGACCTGCGCGCCGCGCTGCACGCGACGCTCGCCGCGGTCCCCGTCCTGGTCCTGGCCGGGCGTGCGATCGCGGATCTCACCCCGCTCGATCTCGTCGGCAACCGCGCCCTGATCGCCGCGATGCTGCAGGCGGCCGTGGCGACGGTCGAGACGGCGATGGGCGTGACCGAGACCGCCGTCGCCGAGGTCCTCACCGTTCTCGCCGACAGCACCTTGCGGCTCGCGGATCCGCTGCCGCCGGCACTCGGTGACCGCACGGACGTCGTCCACGAGCGGCGTGGCTCGGTGGATGCAGCCGAGGTCGTCGGCGCTCTCGCCGGGGCCGCCGTCGCCACCGCGGCGGCGGTGGGCGCGGCAGCCGCCGGTGCGGCGAGCGTCGTCGCGCAGGTCGTCGACGCGGCGTTCGACGATGCGCCCTCGCCGGATGCACCCCGACCGACCGCGCCCGAACCGTCCACTCCAGCCGACCCGCACGAGCCTGCGCGACAACCGGATTCTGCGACATCGGCCGCGACCGCCACCGGCGGTTCGGACGGCCCGCCGGTCGCCACACCTCCGCAGCGGCTCAACCTGCGTGTCGACGACGACCCGACTCCTCCGCCGGTCACCGAGGCGCCTCCCGCCCCTGTCGACGACAGCTCTGCCGCTGTCGACGACAGCCCTGCCCCGGACAACGATCGTCCCGCCCCTGCTGTGGACCGCCCCGACGTGCCGACCGTGCGCGAGGAGCACGACGCCCCGGCGGTGGCAGCCCGACAGGGCCCGCCGGCGACGCCCGACCCCGGGGACGGCGGCGGCCTGGCCCTCGCGGGCGATCGATGACCTCGGGGTTGTGACGGTGAACCCGTCGGATCAGATCGAGGCGATTGTCGCCCGGGCGGTCACCACGCTCCGCACCGTCGAGCAGCGGCATCGTGCACACCGCGACGCCGCGGCAGGGGACTGGCAGGCGACGCCCACCGGCGACGAACCCGAGGGCGACGGTCCCGAGGCCCGGGGCGACCGCGAGACGGCGGACGCCGTCGGGACAAGGCCGGTGCTGGGCCCGGCGGAGATCGCCGCGCTCAGCGACGCAGCAGGCGGGTGAGCTGGTCGGCGTCGGGGTCCTCGACGGTCGCCGGGTCGACGGTCACCAGCTTGCCGATGTCCTCCGACGGGTCTGCGAAAGCGGCGTAGGTCGCGTCGCCTTGGACGGCGCGGCGTCGGCCGGGGTCGCCGAGGGTGGCGAGGAGGAAGCCGGTGAGCGCGGCGCGGGTGGCGCGCTGGGTCTTCTTCTGGTCGGAGTCGTCGCCGAGACGCTTGCGGATGCTGAAGCCCTCCACGAGTCCGCGGTTGGACGCCTTGGGGACCGTGCGCAGAGCGACCTGGTCGCCCTGGAGCGATCGGCGGATCGCGAGCGCGTTCGACGTGACGCCGTCGAGGTCGTCGGGCGCGGCGAGCACCAGTGCGGGCACGCGGGCGCGGTGTGCCGCGGGCAGCACGGCCGGGACGTGGGGGCGGGGAAGAGCGCGGCGAGCGAGCGGGCCTTGTCCTCGTCACCCGCGGCGAGGACCGCGGCGGAGGCGCCGAGTCCGTGACCGGCCAGTCCGAGACGTTCGGGGTGCACGGTGATACGGCCCGGCCCAGCCGGACCGACGAGATGACCTGCAGGGCGGTACCGAGGTCCGCGGCCAGAGCTCGGTCCGAGGCCAGCGGGCCGCGCTCGGTGTCGGGGACGGCGACGACGATGCCCCAGGACGCGAGGTGCTCGAGCGTCCCGATGTACTGGCGACTGTGGGTGAGCCACCCGTGCCCGAACGCGATGCCGGGCAGGTCGGTGCCGGACTCAGGGGTGTAGACGATGCGGGCAGGCCGACGACGGCCATGTCGCCCTTCAGGACGCGGTGCGGGCCGCGTCGGGACAACTGCGAGACGAGCTTCTTCACCGAGGCCACGCATCGACCCTATGCGAGGCGACGTGCCGCGGGTCACGCGACGGCCCCGACACGGTTTCGCGAGCGTACGGGCCGTCGCAGTACGCTGTCACGAATGTGTGGAATCGTCGGATACGTCGGTCGGCGCGATGCGCTGGAGATCGTCGTCGAGGCGCTGCGGCGGATGGAGTACCGCGGGTACGACTCGGCCGGGGTGGCCATCCTCGACGGGCACGGTGGCACCGCGGTGGAGAAGCGGGCCGGGCGTCTGGAGAACCTCGACAAGCAACTCGCCACGGTGGGCCGGGAGAAGTTCGCCGGGACCACCGGGATGGGCCACACCCGCTGGGCCACGCACGGCCGTCCGACCGACCGCAACGCGCATCCGCACTCCTCGCGTGACGGGCGGGTCGCGGTCGTGCACAACGGCATCATCGAGAACTACGCACCGCTTCGTGCCGAGGCCGAGGCCGCAGGCGTCGAGTTCTCGTCCGACACCGACACCGAGGTCGCTGTCCACCTCCTCGACCTCGAGTACGCGGCCGGCCCGAACGCCGGTGATTTCGTCGCCGCCGCGTATGCCGTGCTCGCGCGGCTCGAGGGCGCGTTCACCCTGGTGTTCACCCACTCCGACCACCCCGACACGATCGTCGCCGCGCGTCGCTCGACACCGCTGGTGGTGGGTGTGGGTGACGGGGAGATGTTCGTCGGGTCCGACGTGGCCGCCTTCATCGACCACACCCGCGACGCGGTCGAGCTCGGCCACGACGAGGTCGTGGTGATCACCGCCGACAGCTACACGATCACCGGTTTCGACGGCTCGCCGCGGACCGGCACCCCGTTCCACATCGACTGGGACCTCGCCGCCGCCGAGAAGGGCGGCCACGACTACTTCATGCTCAAGGAGATCGCCGAGCAGCCGCAGGCCCTCGCCGACACGCTCGTCGGTCACTTCGAGAACGGCCGCGTGATCCTCGACGAGCAGCGCATCACCGACCAGGACCTCCGCGACACCGACAAGGTGTTCGTCGTGGCCTGCGGTACCGCGTACCACGCGGGTCTGCTCGCCAAGTACGCCATCGAGCACTGGACGCGGCTGCCCGTCGAGGTGGAGCTGGCCAGCGAGTTCCGCTACCGCGACCCCGTTCTGGACCGGTCGACGCTGGTGGTCGCCATCTCGCAGTCGGGGGAGACCGCCGACACCTTGGAGGCGGTCCGTCACGCCAAGGAGCAGAAGGCGCGCGTGCTGGCCATCTGCAACACCAACGGTGCGCAGATCCCCCGCGAGTCCGACGCCGTGCTCTACACCCACGCGGGCCCGGAGATCGGTGTCGCGTCGACGAAGTGTTTCCTCGCCCAGATCACCGCGGCCTACCTCGTCGGACTGGCGCTCGCGCAGGCCCGCGGGACGAAGTACCCCGACGAGGTCGCGCGCGAGTTCCGCGAGCTCGAACGGATGCCCGAGGCTGTCGAGAAGGTCCTCACCACCGTCGAGCCGGTGCGCGAGCTCGCCCGCAGTCTGGCCGACAGCCGGACCGTGCTGTTCCTCGGACGCCACGTCGGCTATCCGGTCGCCCTCGAGGGCGCGCTGAAGCTCAAAGAACTGGCCTACATGCACGCCGAGGGGTTCGCCGCGGGCGAGCTCAAGCACGGCCCGATCGCGCTGATCGAGGACGATCTGCCGGTCATCGTGGTCATGCCGTCGCAGCAGGGGCGTCCGCTGCTGCACTCGAAGATGGTGAGCAACATCCGCGAGATCCAGGCGCGCGGGGCCCGCACCATCGTCATCGCCGAGGAGGGCGACAGCGTCGCCGCCGAGTTCGCCGACCACCTCGTGGAGATCCCCGCGACGACCACCCTCCTGCAGCCGCTCGTCTCGACGGTGCCGATGCAGGTCTTCGCCGCGGCGGTGGCACAGGCACGGGGCTACGACGTCGACAAGCCCCGCAACCTGGCCAAGTCCGTCACGGTCGAATAACCCATGCGGGGCCACCACACGGTGTCGGCGATCCGCGCCGCCGAGGAGGCGACGGGATCTCTCCTGACCGACGGGGTGCTCATGCGCCGGGCGTCGGGCGGTCTCGCCGCGGTGATCGTGAACGAACTGCGCGCACGGTGCGGGGCGGTCTACGGGACCCGCGTCGGCATCGTCGTCGGGTCGGGTGACAACGGCGGGGACGCGCTGCACGCCGGGGCGCGTCTGGCCCGCCGCGGAGTCGCGGTCGTCGCGCTCGCGCTGTCACCGGACCGTGTGCACGAGGGCGGTTCCGCCGCATTCGACGCCGCCGGCGGCCGGTGGACAACCACCCTGCCCACCGATCTCGACCTCGTCGTCGACGGTGTCGTCGGGCTGGGCGGGACCGGTCCGCTGCGTCCCGCCGCCGCTCAGGTCTTCGGTCGGGTCCGCGCGCCGATCGTGGCCGTCGACCTCCCGTCCGGCGTCGACGCGGACACCGGGCAGGTCCACGCCCCGGCTGTCCACGCCACGGTGACCGTGACGTTCGGCGCGCTGCGTCGGGCCCATGTGCTCGCCGCTCCGCAGTGCGGTCGGGTCGAGCTCGTCGACATCGGGATCGACCCGGGCGCAGCGGAACTCGTCACGCTGTCGGACGCCGACGTCGCCCAGGAGTGGCCGATCCCGGGGTCGTCGGACGACAAGTACACCCAGGGCGTCGTCGGGGTGATCGCCGGCTCCGACCGGTACCCCGGTGCCGCGGTCCTGTGCAGCAGCGCCGCCGTCGCCGCGACGTCGGGCATGGTGCGCTACGTCGGGTCCGCCGCCGAGCAGGTCGTCGCGCGTCACCCCGAGGTCGTCGCCGCGCCGGATCTCGACGCGGCCGGTCGGGTGCAGGCCTGGGTCGTCGGACCGGGCGCCGGCACGGACGACACCGCCGAGGACCTCGTCCGGCGGATCCTGGCCACCGACGTGCCGGTCCTCGTCGACGCCGACGGGCTCACCGTGCTGTCCCGGCATCGCGGGTGGCTCGCCGACCGGTCGGCCCCCACACTGCTCACCCCGCACGCCGGGGAGTTCGCCCGCCTCGCCGGACACGAGGTCGGCG
>JAQIJH010000069.1:0-20139 GCA_036946345.1 Gordonia paraffinivorans
AGATCTGGCGCATCGACCGCGCCGGGTGGTTCCGCAACGGCTGATCGGCGAACGCGGACCGTTCCTGTCCGCATGGGCTGACATCGTTCTCCTCGTCCGCACATCCTGACGAGAGGAACGAGTCATGACCAGCACCGAATCCGCCACGCAGGCCGCCTCCACCGTGCCCGGTGGGCCGTGGACGCTCGAGGTCGTCATGCTGCCGGTGAGCGACCCCGACCGCGCCAAGGAGTTCTACACGCGCATCGGCTTCACCCCGGACCACGATCACGTCGTGCCGCCGGGCGCACCCGGCAACGACGGGGAGACCCCGGTCCGCTTCGTGCAGATGACACCGATCGGCTCGAACTGCTCGATCGCGTTCGGCGACGGTCTCGTCGACGGTGAGCCGGGCTCGGTGAAGGGCCTGATGGTCTGCGTCAACCGACATCGAGGCGGCGCGCGCCCACCTGCTGTCGGCCGGCGTCGACGTCGGCCCGGTCGACGTGCAGCCGTGGGGTCACTTCGTGTACTTCGCCGACCCCGACGGCAACGAGTGGTCGGTGCAGTACCTGCCCTATCGCCACGCCTGAGCAACCCCGGTGGGGCACACTGTGACCCCATGGCCACCATCCGCACCGACGTCCTGGGTCACCTGCAGAGCGCTGGTGTCGAGATGCTCGTGGGGACCGTGGTGAACCCCGCCGGACTGACCCACGCGAAGGTCGTGGACGTGGCGCGGGTGCCCGCGTTCGCCGACGCCGGACTCGGCGTGAGCCCGGTGTGGCACGTCTTCACCATCGACCGGACCGGCATCGCCTACACCGACCGTTTCGGTGCCGTCGGCGACCAGCGCATCCGGATCGATCTCGACGCCGTCCGCATCATCGGTGACCACATCGCCTGGGCTCCGGCCGATTTCGTCGAGCAGTCGTTCGAGCCCGTCGGCGCGTGCGCGCGCACGACGCTGCGACGGGTCGAGGAACGGCTGGACGCGGCCGGGTTGACCGCGCTCGTCGGGCACGAACTCGAGTTCACGCTGCTCGACGAGGCGGGGGCGCCCGTGCCCTCGACCATGTGGGCCCAGTACGGGCTCGCAGGGGTTCTCGAGCACGAGGGGTTCGTGCGCGACGTGGTCGCGACAGCGAAGCGGGCCGGGGTCGAGATCGCGCAACTGCATCCCGAGTACGGGAGCAATCAGTTCGAGGTGTCGCTCGCGCCGCTGTCCCCGGTGGCCGCCGCCGACCAGCTGGTCGCTGCGCGCATGGTCATCGGGCGCGCCGCGCGCCGTCACGGCCTGCGGGCGTGCTTCTCGCCGAAACCGTTCCACGACGGCGTCGGAAACGGTGCGCATCAGCACTTCTCGCTGAGCGACTCCGACGGACCGCTCTTCTCCGGCGGCGACGGGCCGCGGGGCCTGACCTCGGCGGGCGGCGCGGCGATCGGCGGGGTCGTCGCCGGACTGCCCGACCTGCAGGCCGTGCTGTGCGGGTCGATCCTGTCGGGTCTGCGTGTGCTGCCGGGCTTCTGGGCCGGCGCCTACGCCTGTTGGGGCACCGAGAACCGGGAGGCGTCGGTGCGCTTCATCGAGGGCGGGCCGGCGAACCCGGCCGGGGCGAACGTCGAGGTGAAGATCGTCGACCCCATCGGCCAACCCGTATCTCGCGTCGGCCGCGATCCTGGGCCTGGCCGCCGAGGGGATCGAGCGCGGCGCGGCGCTGCCGCCGGAGACCACCGTCGACCCGGCGACCCTGTCGGATGCCGAGCGGGAGGCGGCGGGCACGGTGCTGCTGACCGGCGACCAGACCGCGATGCTCGGCGCGCTGGAGGGCTCGTCGACGGCGCGGTCGGTGCTGGGTGACGAGGTCGTCGAGGCGACCCTGGCTGTGCGCCGGTACGAGGCCGCGACCTACGGGGACCGCTCCCCCGCCGAGCTGGCCGAGATGTTCCGGATGGCCTGGAGCATCTGAGCGCGTGTCCCTCGACGCGCTGCGCGAGCACCTGTCCGGGGTCGACCTCGTCGACCACCACGTCCACGGGCGGTGGGCCACCGATGGTGACGCCGCGCGACTCGCCGCCGCGCTGAACGAGGCGGACCCCGACCCGGTGACGTCTGCCGCGTCGGGCTGGGACACCCAGCTCGGGTTCGCGGTACGGGCCCGATGCGCCCCCGCTGCTGGACCTCCCGCGCCACGTGTCGCCGACGGACTACTGCGCGCGCCGTGCCGAGCTCGGCGAGGAGGAGGTGTCACGGCGGTTCCTGTCCGCGGCCGGGGTGTCGACGTGGCTGGTGGACACCGGGTTCCACGCCGGCTTGGGCGATCCCGACGACCTCGCCGAACTCGGCGGCGGCGTCGCGCATGAGGTGGTGCGCCTCGAGGAGGTCGCCGAGCAGGCCGCCGCAGCGACCGGGAACTATGCCGACGAGTTCGTCGAGATCCTGCGCCGCCGAACCGGTGCCGCCGTGGCGACCAAGTCGGTGCTGGCCTATCGCGGCGGGTTCGCCGGGGACCTGTCGGACCCGCCGGAACGGCTCGTCGAGCTCGCCGCCGATCGCTGGCGGTCGGAAGGTGGCACGCGGCTGACCGATCGGGTGCTGTTGCGTTTCGGGCTGCACCGCGCGCTCGACGTCGGGCTGCCGCTGCAGTTCCACGTCGGGTTCGGCGATCGGGACGCCCGGTTGTCGCAGACCGACCCGCTGCTGCTCGACGAGTTCATCCGCGGGGCAGGCGACGTCGCGATCATGCTGCTGCACTGCTACCCGTGGGAGCGGCAGGCCGGATACCTCGCGCAGGCATTCCCGTCCGTATACCTCGACGGCGGGGCTGTCGATCCACCACCTCGGCGCGCGGTCCGGGCCCTTCGTCGGGCGGCTGCTCGAGATGGCGCCCTTCACTAAGGTTCTTTACTCGTCCGACGGCTGCGGCCCGGCGGAGTTCCACCTCCTCGGTGCCACTCTCTGGCGAGACGGGATGGCGTCGGTGCTGGCGGGTTTCGTCGACGCCGACGAGTGGTCACTCGACGACGCACTCCGCGTCGCCGACCTCATCGCCCACGGCAACGCCCGCCGCGTCTACGGACTCTGACCCCTACGAGCTCTGACCCCGGGCTCCTCGCGCCGAGCGGGCCAAAACCCCCCGCTGAGCGTGCCAATACTTCCTGCCGAGCGGGCCAAAACCCTCCGTCGAGCGTGCTGGAGATCTTGCCGAAAAGACGGCTGCTGGTCAGGCACTCGCCGCGACCCGGATGGGTGCCCCGCGTGCGACGAGGTCGCCGCCCCGGTCGTAGTCGTCGTCGCAGTCGTGGGTGAGCACCCCGACCGCCCGGCCGCGGTCGTCGGCGTACCAGACGGTGAGGCCGCCACCGTCGTGGAACACCGGCACGGCCGACGAGTGACCGTCACCCCAGGCGCTGTACTTCACCGTCTGCTCACCGATCTCGGTCCAGAAGCCGGGGACCGCATCCCACCGAGCGGAGGTCCCGGCTGCGGCGGCACCGGCGACACGACCCTGGTCCTCCGCGTCCTGCCAGTGCTCGGTCGGGATCACCCGTCCGGCCGTCGCGTTCATCGCCGCGGCGACGTCACCGGCGGCGAAGAGGTGTGGGGCCGACGTCCGCATCGACGCGTCGACGGCGACACGACCGGACCGCATCGACAGGCCGGCGACGTCGGCGAGGCGGGAGCGGGGCGAGATGCCGGTCGCCGCCAGGACGAGATCGACGTCGACGGTCACGCCGCTGTCGAGCTGGGCCGCGAAGGCCTCCCCCACCCGGCCTCGGACGGAGTCGACATGCACGCCTCCCGAGTACCGCACCCCGGCATCGTCGAGGATGGTGGCGATCCGGGCGCCGGCGTCGGGTCCGAGCCGCCGGTGCTGTGGCACCTGATCGGGGCCGACGACCGTGGTCGTCACGCCGCGTGCTGCCAGCGACGCGGCCGCCTCACAGCCGATGAAGCCGCCGCCGATCACCAGCGCCGACGATGCCCGGGCCGCGCAGCGCCGAAGGGCGTCGGAGTCGGCGATCGACCGCAGGGTCGGCACCGCCTCGCCTCCCTCCGCGGGCAGCGGCATCGGTGACGCACCCGTCGCGATGACCGCGTTCTCGTACCGGATGACGTCGCCGGTGCGGCTCGCGGCCTCGCGATCGGCCGGCCGCAGGCGCACGATGTCGACGCCGGTGTGGACCTCGACGTCGTTGTCCTCGTAGAACGTGTCCGACCGCAGCGCGATGTCCGACAGATCGCTCTCGCCGCGCAGGAAGTCCTTGCTCAACGGAGGCCGCCAGTAGGGCTGGTGGTCCTCCGGCGTCACGACGACGACCCGTTCGCGGCCACCGTGGTCGCGATACGACTCGGCCGCGGCGACCCCCGCCGGCCCCGATCCGATGACGAGCAGTGCGGTATCCATCCCGCACGGGTACCCGGCTTCCACCCTGAGCAACCGCGACCGTCCGCGCCTTCCGCCGACCGTGCCAAAACTCCCCGCCGAGCGGGCCGAAACGCCCCGCCGACCGTGCCGAAACAGGTCGCCGAGCGTGCCGATGGCCGTCGCTGGGATCCGATCGGCTCGTGCGTGCGTCCAATCTGCATGACCGACGACGCGATCCAGCCCTTCCTGCTGACCGACTCCGGGCTGCCTTCCTGGATGACGCCTCGCACCATCACTCGAGATTTCGTCCGCCTACACCGCGGCGTGTACGCGGATCCCCGCATCCCCCTCGATCCCGTCGGGACCATCCGCGCCGCCTGGCTCCGCGCGGGACCGGAGACCGTCGTGGGCGGCGTCAGCGCGGCGGTGCTGCATGGCGCGACGTTCTTCGACGTCACAGGGCACGTCGAGTTGATCCGTGACCCGAACGGGCAGGGCCGGCGAACGCGCGGTGTTCGGATCATCCGCGCCGAACTGAACCCGGCCGACGTGGTGACCGTGCACGGCATGCCGGTCACATCACCGGTGAGAACGGCGTTCGACCTCGGTCGTCGCGGACCGGCATGGATGGGCCTCGCCCACCTCGACGACATCACCCGCGCAACGGATCTCGATCTGGGGGAACTCTGGCGCTTCATCGTCGCCCACCCCGCGATGCGCGGCGTACGGCAGATCAGAGGGCTCATCCCGTGGATCGACCCGTGTGCGGAATCGTCGGGCGAGAGCTGGACGCGTTTCCTCATCCTCGACGATGGCCTGCCGAGGCCGGAGTCGCAGCTGAAGGTCTACGACGAGACCGGCGTGATCGTCGCGAAGTTCGACCTCGCTTACCGGGACGAGAAGATCGGCGTGGAGTTCGACGGGTTCGACTTCCACTACACCGACGAGCAGCGAACCTCGGACGCTGTTCGCGACCGAGCGACCGGGAACCTCGGTTGGACCACCGTTCGCCGCAACAGCCGGCAGTTGTCCGACGATCCCGCGAGATTCCTCGCCGAGGTGCGTCGCCTTCTCGACGATCGTGCGCCGCGTCGTCGTGTCGCGTGACGAGTCGGCCCGCTCGGCGGGGAGTTTCGGCACGGTCGGCGGGGAGTTTTGGCCCACTCGGCGGAAGGTTTTGGCCCACTCGGCGGGGAGTTGTGGCACGGTCGGCGAATTGGGCGCAGACGCAGAACGGCCCCCACCCGGAGGTGGAGGCCGTTCTGTCGATCAGGGACTACCCGGTGTCAGCGGTAGTCGCTCGAGAACCCGTAGTCGTCCAGCGGCACCGCAGCACCCGACGGGGCACCGAAGGTGCCGTCCGGGCTGTAGTAGGTGTCGTCGTAGGACGGCACCGCGTACGCGGCGGCACGCGCCTCCTCGGTCGGCTGCACCTGGATGTTCCGGTACCGGTTGATGCCGGTGCCGGCCGGGATCAGCTTGCCGATGATCACGTTCTCCTTCAGACCCACCAGCTTGTCGCTGCGGCTGTTGATCGCCGCGTCTGTCAGGACACGCGTGGTCTCCTGGAACGACGCCGCCGACAGCCACGACTCGGTGGCCAGCGAGGCCTTCGTGATGCCCATGAGCACCGGACGACCGGCGGCGGGCTCGTTGCCCTCGCCGACGACGCGACGGTTGGCCGCCTCGAACTCGGCGCGCTCGGTGAGCGATCCGGGCAGGAACTCGGTGGCACCGGAGTCGATGATCGTCACGCGCCGCAGCATCTGACGGACGATCGTCTCGATGTGCTTGTCGTGGATCGACACACCCTGGCTCCGGTACACCTCCTGCACCTCGTTGACGAGGTGCACCTGCACCTGACGCGGGCCCATGATGCGCAGCACCTCGTGCGGATCCGCGGCGCCCTCCATGAGCTGCTGTCCGACCTCGACGTGGTCGCCGTCGGCCAGCAGACGCTCGGAGCCGTCGTCGTGCTTGAACACACGCAGACGCTGACGCTTCGAGATCTTGTCGTAGACGACCTCTTCCGAGCCGTCGTCGGGGACGATCGTGATCTTGTAGAAGCGATCGTCGTCCTCGAGACGGATGCGGCCGGCGACCTCGGCGATCGGGGCCTTGCCCTTGGGGACACGGGCCTCGAACAGCTCCTGGACACGCGGCAGACCACCGGTGATGTCGTCGCCGACACCACCCTGGTGGAACGTACGCATGGTCAGCTGGGTGCCGGGCTCACCGATCGACTGCGCGGCGATGATGCCGACCGCCTCGCCGATGTCGACGAGCTTGCCGGTCGCCATCGAGCGGCCGTAGCACATCGCGCACACACCGGTGCCCGTCGTGCAGGTCAGCACCGACCGCACCTTGACCTCGGTGACACCGGCCGCGAGGAGAGCCTCGATGGCCGGGTCGCCCAGGTCGTGGCCACGCTCGACGACGACGTTGCCGTCGGCGTCGACCGCGTCGGTCGCCAGGGTCCGCGCGTACGCCGACGTCTCGACGTGCGGGTCGCGGATCAGCGAGCCGTCGGCCTGCTTCTCGGCGAGCGTCACGACGATGCCGCGCTCGGTGCCACAGTCGGTCTCGCGGACGATGACGTCCTGGCTGACGTCCACCAGACGACGGGTCAGGTATCCCGAGTCGGCGGTGCGCAGCGCGGTGTCGGCCAGACCCTTGCGGGCGCCGTGCGTGTTGATGAAGTACTCCGCCACCGTCAGGCCCTCGCGGAACGAGGACTTGATGGGACGCGGGATGAACTCACCCTTCGGGTTGGTCACCAGACCCTTCATGCCCGACAGGTTGCGGACCTGGGTCATGTTGCCCGTCGCACCCGACTTCGGGATCATCGCGATCGGGTTGTCCTCGGGGTAGTACGCCTCCATCGCGGCGCCGACCTCTTCGGTCGCCTGCTTCCAGATCTCGACGAGGGCGTCGCGACGCTCCTCCGGGGTGAGGGCACCACGCTGGAACTTGCGCTCCAGGCCGTCGGCCCGCTCCTCGTACTTGTCGAGGATCTCCTTCTTGTTCGGCGGCACGAGCACGTCGGCCATCGACACGGTGACACCCGAGCGGGTGGCCCAGTAGAAGCCGACGTCCTTGAGCTTGTCGACCGTCTGCGCGACCACGATCATCGGGTAGCGCTCGGCCAGGTCGTTGATGATCACGGCCTGACGCTTCTTCGGCATCTGCTCGTTGACGAACGGGTACTCCCGCGGCAGCAGCTCGTTGAAGAGCACGCGACCCAGGGTGGTCTCGGTCGTCCACGCCTCCCCGGCGGTCCAGCCGTCCGGGAAGTGCTCGGCCTCGATGTCGGCCGGCGGACGCTGATCGGTCAGCCGCACCTTGATCTTCGCCTGGACGCTCAGCACACCGCGGTCCATGGCCATGATGGCCTCGGCCGGGGTCGAGTAGACGCCACGCTCGACGTCGCCGTCCGACGCCGCGGCGTACTCACCGAGTGCGCCGTCCTTCTGGCTGGTCAGGAAGTACAGACCCGTGACCATGTCCAGACGCGGCATGGCGAGCGGACGACCCGACGCCGGCGACAGGATGTTGTTCGAGGACAGCATCAGGATGCGGGCCTCGGCCTGCGCCTCCGCCGACAGCGGGAGATGCACGGCCATCTGGTCACCGTCGAAGTCGGCGTTGAAGGCCTCACACACCAACGGGTGCAGCTGGATCGCCTTGCCCTCGACGAGCTGCGGCTCGAACGCCTGGATGCCCAGACGGTGCAGCGTCGGCGCACGGTTCAGCAGGACCGGGTGCTCGGCGATGACCTCTTCGAGGACGTCCCACACCGCGGGGCGCTGACGCTCGACCATGCGCTTGGCCGACTTGATGTTCTGCGCCTGGTTCAGGTCGACCAGACGCTTCATCACGAACGGCTTGAACAGCTCGAGCGCCATCAGCTTCGGCAGACCGCACTGGTGCAGCTTGAGCTGCGGGCCGACGACGATGACCGAACGGCCCGAGTAGTCGACGCGCTTGCCGAGCAGGTTCTGACGGAAACGACCCTGCTTGCCCTTGAGCAGATCGCTCAGCGACTTCAGCGGGCGGTTGCCCGGTCCGGTGACCGGACGGCCGCGACGACCGTTGTCGAACAGGGCGTCGACCGACTCCTGCAGCATCCGCTTCTCGTTGTTGACGATGATCTCGGGCGCACCGAGGTCGATCAGTCGCTTGAGGCGGTTGTTGCGGTTGATGACGCGCCGGTACAGGTCGTTCAGGTCCGACGTGGCGAAGCGGCCACCGTCGAGCTGGACCATCGGGCGCAGCTCCGGCGGGATCACCGGGACCGCGTCGAGGACCATGCCCAGCGGCGAGTTGCCCGACTGCTGGAACGCCGCGACGACCTTCAGTCGCTTGAGCGCACGCAGCTTCTTCTGGCCCTTGCCGTTGCGGATGGTGTCCCGCAGGATGTCGGCCTCGGCGTCGATGTCGAAGGTCTCGAGGAGCTTCTTGATCGCCTCGGCACCCATCGCGCCGGTGAAGTACTCGCCGTAGCGGTCCTGCAGCTCACGGTAGAGCCGCTCGTCGATGATCATGTCCTTCGGGGCGAGCTTGGTGAACTTGTCCCAGATCTCGTCGAGCTCGTCGAGCGCGCGCTGTGCGGTGTCGCGGATCTTGCGCATCTCGCGCTCGCCGCCGTCCTTCACCTTGCGACGCGCGTCGGCCTTGGCACCCTCGCGCTCGAGCTCGGCGAGGTCCTCCTCGAGCTTCTTGGCGCGCTCCTCGAGGTCGGAGTCGCGGGTGTCGGCGACACCCTTCTTCTCGACCTCCATCTCGGCCTGCAGCGTCGACAGCTCGTTGTGACGGAGCTCGTCGTCGACCGAGGTGATGACGTAGGCGGCGAAGTAGATGATCTTCTCGAGATCCTTCGGCGCCAGGTCCAGCAGGTAGCCCAGGCGCGACGGGACGCCCTTGAAGTACCAGATGTGGGTGACCGGTGCGGCCAGCTCGATGTGGCCCATCCGCTCACGACGCACCTTGGCGCGGGTCACCTCGACGCCGCAGCGCTCGCAGATGATGCCCTTGAAGCGGACGCGCTTGTACTTGCCGCAGTAGCACTCCCAGTCCCGGGTGGGGCCGAAGATCTTCTCGCAGAAGAGTCCGTCCTTCTCGGGCTTGAGGGTGCGGTAGTTGATGGTCTCCGGCTTCTTGACCTCGCCGTAGCTCCACCGGTGGATGTCGTCGGCGGTCGCGAGACCGATCTTCAGTTCATCGAAAAAGTTGACGTCGAGCACGTGTTGCCTCTCGGGTTGCTCTGGGTCGGTGAGGGCTGGTGGAGGTCGGTGCGCCCGAGGGCGCACCGACGCTCATCAGTTGGCGAGGTCGTCGACGGTGGCGGACTCGTTGCGGGACAGGTTGATGCCGAGGTTGGCCGCGGCGCGCTCCAGGTCCTCGTCGTCGCCGTCACGCATCTCGATCGCCGCGCCGTCGGAGCTCAGCACCTCGACGTTCAGGCACAGGGACTGCAGCTCCTTGAGGAGCACCTTGAACGACTCGGGGATGCCGGGCTCGGGGATGTTCTCGCCCTTGACGATCGCCTCGTACACCTTCACGCGTCCGACGACGTCGTCGGACTTGATGGTGAGCAGCTCCTGCAGCGTGTACGCCGCGCCGTAGGCCTGCATCGCCCAGCACTCCATCTCACCGAAGCGCTGGCCACCGAACTGCGCCTTACCGCCCAGCGGCTGCTGCGTGATCATCGAGTAGGGACCCGTCGACCGCGCGTGGATCTTGTCGTCCACGAGGTGGTGCAGCTTGATGATGTACATGTAGCCGACCGACACCGGGTACGGGAACGGCTCGCCGGAGCGACCGTCGAACAGCGTCGCCTTGCCGTCGCCGTTGACCATCACCTCGCCGTCGCGGTTCGGCAGCGTCGAGGACAGCAGTCCCGTCAGCTCCTCCTCGCGCGCGCCGTCGAACACCGGGGTCGCGGTGCGGGTGTCGGGGCCGGCCGAGAGCATGCTCTCGTCCAGACGCGACGCCCACTCCGGCGTGCCCCCCGCGACGTCGATGTTCCAGCCGGTCTTGGCGATCCACCCGAGGTGGGTCTCCAGGATCTGACCGATGTTCATACGACGCGGGACACCGTGGGTGTTCAGGATGATGTCGACCGGCGTGCCGTCGGGCAGGAACGGCATGTCCTCCGCGGGGAGGATCTTGCCGATGACGCCCTTGTTGCCGTGCCGGCCGGCGAGCTTGTCGCCGTCCTGGATCTTGCGCTTCTGCGCGACGTAGACGCGGACGAGCTCGTTGACGCCCGGGGGCAGGTCGTCGTCGTCCTCGCGGCTGAACACGCGGATGCCGATCACCTTGCCGGTCTCACCGTGCGGAACCTTCAGCGAGGTGTCGCGGACCTCCCGCGCCTTCTCGCCGAAGATGGCGCGCAGCAGGCGCTCCTCGGGGGTCAGCTCGGTCTCGCCCTTCGGCGTGACCTTGCCGACGAGGATGTCGCCGTCGCGGACCTCGGCACCGATGCGGATGATGCCGCGCTCGTCGAGGTCGGCGAGGACCTCGTCGGAGACGTTCGGGATGTCCCGGGTGATCTCCTCGGCACCGAGCTTGGTGTCACGCGCGTCGATCTCGTGCTCCTCGATGTGGATCGAGGTGAGCACGTCCTCCTCCACGAGGCGCTGGGACAGGATGATCGCGTCCTCGTAGTTGTGGCCCTCCCACGGCATGATCGCCACGAGCAGGTTCTTGCCCAGGGCCATCTCACCGGTGTCGGTGCAGGGCCCGTCGGCGAGGACCTGGCCGGCCTCGACACGCTGCCCCTCGTCCACGATCGGACGCTGGTTGGCGCAGGTGCCGTGGTTCGACCGGGCGAACTTGCGCATCCGGAACGTGTCGCGGGTGCCGTCGTCGGCCATGACGGTGACGTAGTCGGCCGAGACCTCCTCCACCACGCCGGCCTTGGCCGAGGTGATGACGTCGCCGGCGTCGACGGCGGCACGCAGCTCCATGCCGGTGCCGACCAGCGGCGCCTCGCTGCGGACCAGCGGCACCGCCTGACGCTGCATGTTCGCACCCATCAGGGCGCGGTTGGCGTCGTCGTGCTCGAGGAACGGGATCATCGCGGTCGCGACGGAGACCATCTGTCGCGGCGAGACGTCCATGTAGTCGATCGCGTCGGCGCCGACGAACTCGACCTCGCCACCCTTGCGGCGGACGAGGATGCGGTCCTCGGTGAAGCGACCGTCGGCGTCGAGCTCGGCGTTGGCCTGGGCCTTGACGAACCGCTCCTCCTCGTCGGCGGTCAGGTAGTCGATCTGATCGGTGACCTGGCCGTCGACGACCTTGCGGTAGGGCGTCTCGATGAAGCCGAACGGGTTGACCCGGGCGTACACCGACAGCGAACCGATGAGGCCGATGTTCGGACCCTCGGGGGTCTCGATCGGACACATGCGGCCGTAGTGCGACGGGTGCACGTCGCGGACCTCGAGGCCGGCGCGCTCACGGGACAGACCGCCGGGGCCCAGCGCCGACAGACGACGCTTGTGGGTCAGGCCCGACAGCGGGTTGTTCTGGTCCATGAACTGCGACAGCTGGCTGGTCCCGAAGAACTCCTTGATCGCCGCCACGACGGGACGGATGTTGATCAGGGTCTGCGGGGTGATCGCCTCGACGTCCTGGGTCGTCATGCGCTCGCGCACGACGCGCTCCATGCGGGACAGGCCCACGCGGATCTGGTTCTGGATCAGCTCGCCCACGGTGCGCAGACGACGGTTGCCGAAGTGGTCGATGTCGTCGACCTCGACCGGGACCTCGACGCCGCCGGGGACGGTCATGTACGAGGTGACGTTCTGCTCCGCCTCGTGCAGGCGGACCAGGTACTCGACGGTGGCGACGATGTCGTCCTCGGTCAGCACCGAGGCACCCGTCATCGGGTTGTCGGTGAGGCCGAGCTTCTTGTTGAACTTGTAGCGACCGACGCGCGCCAGGTCGTACCGCTTCTCCTTGAAGAAGAGGTTCTCCAGCAGGGTCTGCGCCGACTCCTTCGTCGGGGGCTCGCCCGGACGCAGCTTGCGGTAGACCTCGAGGAGGGCCTCGTCGGTGCCGGCGGTGTTGTCCTTCTCCAGCGTCGACATCATGATCTCGGAGAAGCCGAACCGCTCCGTGATCTGCTCGGTGGTCCAACCGAGCGCCTTGAGCAGCACGGTGACGGACTGGCGGCGCTTGCGATCGATGCGGACACCGACGGTGTCGCGCTTGTCGATGTCGAACTCGAGCCACGCACCGCGACCCGGGATGACCTTCACGCTGTGGAGGGTCTTCTCGGTGGTCTTGTCGATGGTGGAGTCGAAGTAGACGCCGGGGCTGCGGACGAGCTGGCTCACCACGACACGCTCGGTGCCGTTGATGATGAAGCTGCCCTTGTCGGTCATGATCGGGAAGTCGCCCATGAAGACGGTCTGCGACTTGATCTCACCGGTGTTGTTGTTGATGAACTCCGCGGTGACGAACAGCGGCGCCGCGTAGGTCATGTCCTTGTCCTTGCACTCCTCGACGGAGGCCTTCACCTCGTCGAAGCGAGGGTCGGAGAAGGACAGGGACATCGATCCCGAGAAGTCCTCGATCGGCGACAGCTCCGCGAGGATGTCGTCGAGACCACCCGACGGGTGCTCCTCGCCGCGGGCGATCGCACGCTCACGCCACTCGGGCGACCCGATCAGCCACTCGAACGACTCGAGCTGGACGTCGAGGAGGCCGGGGACCTCCAACGGTTCGGTGAGCTTCGCGAAGGAGGCGCGGTGCGGCGCTCCCGGGATGGTCCGGCGCGCTGCGCCGTCGGTTGTGGGGGTGGACTGGCGGGTGACTGCCAAGATGCGTCCTTCCAACACGGATCTCTGTGTGCCCGACGAGGTGCGTCATCCGCGGGAAGACGGGTGACACCGTGGGCGTTGTTGTCGGCGGCGCTGGGACTTCCCTCGGGGGCGTCCTCGGCGATCGCCGACGGGCACAGATGTGGCCCGCGTGGGAGATCGTGATGTGGACGAAGGCAGCCAGCGCAACGTCCAACTGTATCAGAAAAAACCGTTCCGATGTCAACATCGGCTCGAGGCCGTCAGAAGGCCTCCGCGCTGGTGCGACCACCAGTGGCTGCCGGTGTCCGTCGCTGGGAACAGCGTGCAACCACGGGCCGTGCGAGTCAAGAGGAACGCGCAGGTCGGTGCGTCAGAATTCCGTACAGACCCTCAGAAGTCGCTGAAGTCCGCGACCAGCCACTGACCGTTCACCTGCTGCATGGACACCTGGTAGCGCTTGGTGCCGCTGCCCGAGGCCTGCTGGCCCTCGGTCTGGCTGAGGATCAGGTTGACCACGAGGGTCGCCGAGTCACCGGTGATCGACCGGACGCCGACGGTGTCGACGCGGCAGTCGACCCCTCCCTGGGTGAGACCCGTCTGTCCCAGCGCGTCGCGGACGGCGCCGGCGTACTGGGTGAACCGTGTCGACGCCTCCCCCGTCACGTTGGCCTTCGCCGTGCGCTCCCAGTCGTCGAGCTTGGCGTAGTTGACCGCGAACACCGAGCAGATGCGCGACTTCGCCTGCGCGCTGACCTGGCTGGTGAGCGACGGGTCGACGAAGGCCTGGTTGTCGGAGAGGTCCACACCGGGCCGTGCTGCGGCCACGCCCGCGACGACGCCGACCACCACCGCGATCGCGGCGAGGATGCCGACGGTGCGCCACCCCAGGAAGCGACGGCGACGCGACGGGCGGGTCGCGCCGTCGGTCGCGGCGGCGTCGGGGCGCTTGGGCGCGGGGCGCGTCGACTGCGGCTTGATCGTCGAGACCTTGACCGCGGGCCGCGACTTGCCCCGCGGGGCCGCCGGCGTGGTCGGGGCCTTGCCGAGGTCGACGCCTGCGGTGTCGTCGGCGGTCGCGGAGCCTACGGAGCTCGCGGCGCTGTCGCTGGTCGCGGTGTCGACCGTCTCCTCGACCGACTCCGCGGGAGCCGCGTCCGGGGTCGACGTCCCGGTGGGGCTCTCCTCCGTCGGTTCGACGGTGTCCGGCGTGGTCGCGTCCTCGTCGACCGGCCGCGAGGTGGGCCGGTCCGGCGAGGTGGGCCGGGTGGCCGGGCGGCCGGCGACGCGAGGACGACGGGTGCCGCGGGGTCCGCGGGGCGTGGTCATCAGTTCCCTCCGGGAGCGGGCGCGGCGCTGCTGGGGGCGGCGGACGGTGCGGCGCCTCCCGCCTGGCCGGCGTCGGTCGAGTCGATGGCGACGGAGTCCAGCGGCTGGATGTTGTTCGCCTTCCAGACGCCGCCGTCCTTGGTGACCGCCACCTGGAAGCCCATTGTCTGCGACGAGGACGCCTGGTTCGGCCGCGACGACGTCACGTTGAGGAACACCAGCGTGGTGGCGTTGCTGCGGTCGTCGTCGAGCGAGACGACCGCGCTGCGCTGCAGCTTGGCGGTGAGGGTGGCGGCACTGGCCGGGTCGCCGGCCTGCTTCTGCAGCTCTCCGAGGCCCGTGCTGCCCAACAGCTGCTGCTGCGCGTTGCCGGTGACCGACGCCTGCAACCGCTTCTGGTAGGCGTCGCTGTTCTTGAGGTCGATGTTGAGGATGTTCAACATGGCCTGCTCGGCGCCGCCGAGCGCGTCGTCGCGGGCGGTCTGCACCGGCACCTTGTTCTCGGCGTCGTCGTACCAGCGGTAGCCGTAGATCCCGGCGAAAACGATCGCCGCGATCAGCCCGGCGACCACGACGATCCCGGCGACCGGGAGGGCCGCGGTGCGGGCGATCCGCCGCGCACCGGCGGCGCGCGATGACGACGCCGTGTCGTCGTCTGCCGTGCCGGTCGCCGCGGCGGACTTCACCGACGACGTCGCGGGGGTGGCGGCGGCGTCGGATGTCGCCGACGTCTCCGCGTCCGTGGGGGCGGTGGTGTCCTCGGGGTCCGTCGGTCCCGTCGCGGGATCCGTGGGGTCGGGAGTGTTCATCGCCTCGTCACTGTAGTCATGGACTCTGAGAGCTCCCCCACACCGGCGCCGGACACACGACAGCCGCACACCGACGGTGTCGGTGTGCGGCCGGCGAGGTCAGCGCGGGAACACCCCGAGCAGGTACGACAGCTGCGTCACCAGGGGGTTCAGGTTCAGCTTGTCGGGGTCCTTCTTGGGGATGTTGTCCCAGGGCTGGGTGGTGTACGGATCGGCGTAGACGGCGTTCTGCGCGCCGCGGACACCGGTCGGGCTGCCCTGAGGCAACGAGCACTTCGCGTCGGTGTTGAACGGGAAGTCGTCGTAGTTGATGTCGAAGTTCGGGTTCTTCCGCTTCTCCTCGGCGATGATCTGCTGCGTGCCCTCGTAGCCGAACGTGCACGACGGCGGGTTGTTCGTCTCGAGGGTGGCGCCGAAGTGGATCGTGCCGTCGCCGGGTGCCGGGCTGTAGCTGGCCGACGACACCGCCGACAGCAGCGCCAGGGCCGGCGAGACACCCGAGTAGGTGCCCTTCACGTTCCGTACGTCCAGCGCGAGGTTCCGCACGGCGGTGGTGATGTCGCCACCGCTGCGCTCGAGCAGCGCCGACAACTGCGACGCCGACGTCTGCCCGGTGGTCAGCAGGCGACGGAGGTCGGGGTCACTGGTCGCGAGCTGCGCGGTGATCAGACCGATGTTCTGCGACCAGTTCAGGATCTCGTCGGACTGTGCCGCCTGCGTGGTGAGGACGGTGTCGGAGTTGCGGATCAGCGAGATCGTCTGCGGCAGGTTGTCGTTGCCCGACTTCGACAGGTTGGCCAGCGAGTCGACCAGCGTGCGCAGGTTCTCCCCGTTGTTGTCGAAGGCCTTGCCCAACTCGGTGACGACGGTCCGCAGGTCGTTCAGCGGGACCGACCCGGTGAAGTCGACCGCCGACTGGATGACGTCCTGCACCGGGACCGGGATGGAGGTGTTGGTGATGACCGACCCCTCCTTCAGGTAGGGCCCACCCGTCGACGACGGGCGCAGGTCGACGTACTGCTCACCGATGGCCGACCGGTTGGCCACGACGGCCTGCGCGGTCGCCGGGATCTTCGCGTCGCCGGAGTTCATCGTCAGCTGGACGCGGACGCCGTCGGGACGCAGTTGCAGCGACCCGACACGACCGACCGGCGTGCCGAGGTAGGTCACCTCGGCGTTGGTGAAGATGCCGCCGGAGTCGGGGAAGTCGGCGTTCACCGTGTACGTGCCGATGCCGAACAGCTTGTCCAGCCGGGCGTAGGTGGCACCGACGTACGCGACCGCCACGATGGCGATGACCGCGAAGACGATCAGCTGCCATTTCGCGAGCTTGGGGATCACCTGCCCCCTCCCGTCGCTCCGGGCGCCAGCATGGCGGCCGGCGCGGTCAGCGCGGTCTGCCCCTGTCGCGGTGACGGGAGCAGGCTGTACTGCCCGCCCGACGGCGGGGTGTTCGGCCCCGGCCGGGAGTTGAGCAGCGGGAGCAGCGTGATGGTCGGGAACCCGAGCCGCGCCCCGTTGCCGTTGTAGTACGGGTTACGCGGGTCGACCTTCTGCGGCGGTCCGCTGCCGACCGGGACGTACCGCGGCTCCGGCTGTCCGACGCCGAGCGCCTCGAGCTGGTTGAGCAGCCGCAGGTCGACGGAGAGGAACAGGTTGGTCGAGTCACCGCGGACACCCGGCAGCAGGTCGTCGGGGAACGGGTAGGTGAACAGCAGCGGCGACGCGGTGATGAGGTCCGGTGCCGCTCCCGCCAGTGCCGACAGTGTCGGCCGGAGAGCGCGGAGATCGGTGATGATCTCGTTGCGCGCGCGGCCCAGGATGTCCACGCCGACCTGACCCAGGGAGTCGAGCTTCTGCAGCAGCGTCACGAACTGCGGACGCTGGTCCTCGAGCACCTTCACACCGGCGGGCAGCTGGGCGAGGATCCGGTCGATCTGTTGGGTCTGCTGCGACGTCCGGTCCGACAGCGTCGCCAGACCGTCGATGGCCCGCGTGATGTCGTTCTTCTGGTCGTCGAGCGACGAGATCAGGCGCTGCGTCTGGTTGAGCAGCGACTTCACCGTGCCCTCGCGACCCTCGAACGCCTTGTTCAGCTCGTTCACGATCGGCGTGATCTGCGCGATCCCACCACCGTTCAGGAGCATCGACAACGCGCCCAGGACCTGCTCGATCGTCGTCGCGGTGCGCGTCCGATCGGTCGGGATGGCCTGGTTCTCCGGCTGTCGCGGCGCGCCGGCGTTCGACTGCGGGTCCACCAGGCTGACGAACTTCTCGCCCAGCAGGTTGGTCTGCTCGACGTTCGCCTGTGCCTTGTCCGACAGGTCGATCTTGTTCTTGACCTGGACCTCGACCTGCGCCGACCACTGGTTCGGCGCGATCTCGATCTTCGTGACCTTGCCGACCGTGACGCCGTCGAGCTTGACCGCCGACTGCGGCACCAGGTCGAGCACGTCGTCGAACTGGATCTTGTACGTCCGCGGCTTGTCGCCGGTGTCCGCACCACCGGGCAGCGGCACCGAGTAGATGCCACCGGAACACCCGGTCATCACGATCGCGGCGACCAGGCCCGCCGCACCCACCGTGGCGGCCCGCAGGCGTCCACGCATCACCCGGCGGCTCATCGCGGTCCTCCAGACAGTCCCGGTGACGGCGTGCCCGGCACGGTGCCCGGCACCGCGCCACGACGCTGCTGGTTGTCGGTGCTCAGGATGCCGAAGGGCAGGTTCAGCGTCGGCGTCTTGATGCCCTGGTCGATCTGCGACGTGATGTTGGCGCACTGGTTGAGAATCGGCCGGAGCGTGTTGCTGAACTGCACGAACGCCGGGTCGCCGGGCTTGAGCTGGCCGAGGTCGAGCAGCTTGCAGCTCGTGCCGGCCAGGCTCTGCAGCTCGGGCAGCACCACGCGCAGGTCGAGCGTGCCCGACTCCGCGTTGTAGGCGTTGGCCAGGTTGCTCAGCGTGACGGGGAGAACCGTGAGGATCTCCTTCTGGAAGTTCGTCGTGTCCGCCAGCGTCTTCGTCGTGGGCAGCAGCTCCCGCACCCGGTCGCCCAGGGCGATCCGGTTGTCCTGCACGAACGTCGCGACGTCGCCGAGGGCGATCGATAGCTTGTTCAGCGCCTGACCGAGCTGCTGACGCTCCCCGGCCAGGAACTCCGAGAACGACGAGAGCTGGGTGTTGAACTGCCGCACCTGGGCGTCGTTGTCGGCGAGTGCGCCGACGAAGACGTCGAGGTTCTTGATCGTGTCGACGAGGTTGCCGCGCGAGTCCGACAGGGTCTGCGTGGCGGCCGAGAGTCGCTCGATCGTCTGGCCCAGCTTGTCGCCGTTGCCGCTCAGGTTCTTCGCGCCGGTGGTGATCAGGTCGCTCAGTGCGCCCTGGCTGTTGGCGCCCTGGGGACCGAGCGACTTCGAGAGCTTCTCGACGCTCGAGTAGAGCTGGTCGACCTCGACCGGCACCATCGTCTGCTGGAGGCTGAGCGTGATGTCCTTGCCCGCCTTGCGATCACCGTCGTGGTAGGTCGGCGTCAGCTGGATGTAGCGGTCGGCGACGACGGACGGGGTGATCTGCACGGCCCGGACGTCGGCGGGCAGGCTCTGCCCACCGTCGACGCTGAACTCGACCTTCACCTTGTCGCCCTGCGGCTCCACCTTGTCGACGGAGCCCACCTTCACGCCCATGATGCGGACGTCGGTGCCCTCGTAGATGCCGACGCTGCTCTTGAAGTACGCGGTGACGTGCGTCTTCGAGATGGACGTGAACACCCACCACAGGACGCCGGCCGCGATGAGCGCGACGACGACGGTGGTGACGAGGATCGCGATGTGCCGCGGCGTGAACCAGCTGCCGGGACCGGAGGTGTCCCGGAGGTCGTGCCGGGCGGACTGGTCGGACATCATCCGGTCGCCTCCGTTCCGCCGTTGTTGAGCAGCCGGTACTTGTTCGGCGGCCGTGTGGTGTTCTGCGCCGGCAGGCCGGGCGGCAGAAGGTTCTTGATCACCGAGTCGAACCAGCGGCCGTTGCCGAGCACGTTGGCGTAGAGCCGGTAGAAGGGCGCGAGGTAGGTGATCGAGTCACGCAGGTTCTTGTCCTGGCGCTGCAGGATGTCGGTGACACCCTTGAGTGATTCGAGCGCCGGACCGATCTGCTGCTCGTTGTCACGCACGATGCCGGTCAACGTCACCGACAACGTCGTCGTCGACTGCAGCAACCGGCTGATGTCCTGCTGACGGTTGTTCAACTCGTCGAGCAGATCACCGGCACCGGCGATCAACCGGGTGAACTCCCGATTCCGGTCGGCCAGGATCTGGCTGGTGCCCTTCGTCGCCTCGAGCAGCCGACGCACCTCCTGATCCCGGCTGGCGATCGTCTGCGACAACCGGCTCAACCCGTCAGGGAATTGCCGATCTCGTTCGGCGTCCCCGCGAACGCCGCCGACAACGTCTTGAAGCTGGTGGCGAGCTGATCGGTGTTCACGTCCGAGATCTGCCGCGACGCGTCCTGGAACGCCTCGATCACGTCATACGGCGACGTCGTCGCGGTGATGACCTTCTTCGGGTCGGCCAACTTGTCGCCACGCGGGTCGATCTGCAGGAACTTCTGGCCCAGGATCGTCTTGATCTGGATCGACGCGCTGGTCTGGTCACCGACCCAGGTGTTGTTCACCTGGAACGCGATCCGCACCTTGTCGCCGTGGATCTGCACGGACTGGACCTTGCCCACCTTCACCCCCGGCCACGCGGACCTCGGCGTTGGACTTGATACCCGCGCCCTCGGTGAAATCGGCCTGATAGACCGTGCCCGCACCCACCAACGGCAGACTGCCGAGGAAGAACGCCGA
>JAQIJH010000070.1:0-17732 GCA_036946345.1 Gordonia paraffinivorans
GACCGCCCTGGCCGAGGCCGTCCGGGAGGGCGTCGTGCGCGACTCCGGTTCCGCGACGGCACGCTCGGCCGCCGTCGACCGCGCCCCGTTCACCGCGCCGCCCGCCGTCGGGACCCGTCCACGACCGGGACGCCGCGGACACCTACGCGTCCTGCCGGACCCCGTCGACTGATCGGTCGCGCGCGCCCGCTGCGCGGCGCCGCTCAACCCGTCCGACCACGATCGTCACGACGGCGGCGAGTCCCCATCCCAGCAGCAGGTCGACGACGTAGTGCTCGGGTCCGGTGTGTAGCGCCTCCCACCGGCGGCTCGACATCTCCTCAGTCCCGCAGCACCAGAAGCGGGTTGCGCCGGCCGACGGAGGCTGCGACGAGCCCGGTGATGACGACGGCCATCACCGGGCCGAGGTCGAAGGTGAGCGTCCGGGGTGATCGCCGGCGTCGTGACCACGAGCGCCCAGGCCGTCACCGCACAGCGCCGCAGGACGGTCATGCGTGCCACGCCGCCGTCACCCGTCACCCCGCTGCGATCGACCTCCCGGAGCCCGGTCACGGGAGACCTCCACCGACTAGGCTGGGTCCGACCCAGACGACCCTGTCGTCCCCGTCCCGCGTCGGCGCCGTGCGCGCCCGGAGTCGAGGAGAAGCACCGTGTCCGACCCGACCGGGGTGCCCACCGTCACCGCACCCCGCACCGCCGAGTCGATCGCCGCGATCGTGAAGGCCTACGACGTCCGCGGCCTCGTCGGCGAGCAGATCGACGCCGCCTTCGTCGCCGACGTGGGGCGGTCGTTCGCCGCTCTGATGCGCGGCGAGGGTGCCCGCACGGTCGTCGTCGGCCACGACATGCGCGCGTCGTCCCCCGAGCTCGCGCAGGCGTTCGCCGAGGGTGTCTGCGACCAGGGACTCGACGTCGTCCTCATCGGCCTGGCGTCGACGGACCAGCTGTACTTCGCCTCCGGGAAACTCGACGTGCCCGGGGCCATGTTCACCGCGAGCCACAACCCGGCCGCCTACAACGGGATCAAGCTCTGCCGACCCGGCGCCAAGCCGGTGGGTCAGCAGACGGGTCTGGCGACGATCTCCGACGAACTGCTGCACGGCACGCCGGCGTTCGACGGTCCGCGGGGGTCGGTGAGCGAACAGGACGTGCTGGACGACTACGCGACCTATCTGCACGGGCTGGTGGACCTCTCGGGCAGCCGACCGCTGACGATCGCCGTGGACGCGGGGAACGGGATGGGCGGGCACACCGTGCCCGCGGTCCTCGGTTCGAACCCTGCGTTCACCCTCCGTCCGCTCTACTTCGAGCTCGACGGCACCTTCCCCAACCACGAGGCCAACCCCCTCGACCCCGCGAACCTGGTCGACCTGCAGGCCTACGTGCGCGAGACCGGCGCCGACGTGGGCCTCGCCTTCGACGGCGACGCCGACCGCTGCTTCGTCGTCGACGAACGGGGAGAACCGGTCTCGCCGTCGGCGGTGACCGGACTGGTCGCCGAGCGTGAGCTCGCGAAGCACCCGGGGTCGTCGATCATCCACAACCTGATCACCTCCCGGGCGGTGCCGGAGCTGGTGTCCGAACGTGGCGGCACGCCGGTGCGGACCCGCGTCGGGCACTCGTTCATCAAGCAGCAGATGGCCGAGACGGGCGCGGTGTTCGGTGGCGAGCACTCGGCGCACTACTATTTCCGCGACTTCTGGGGTGCGGACTCGGGCATGCTCGCGGCGATGCACGTCCTCGCCGCACTGGGAGAGAGCGACGTCCCCGCGTCGGCGCTGCTCGCGGGGGTACGAGCGGTATGTCGCGTCCGGCGAGATCAACTCGACCGTCGCCGACGCCGCCGCGGCCACCGAGTCGGTCATCGCGGCATTCGCCGACCAGACGTCGTCGGTGGACCGGCTCGACGGGGTGACCGTCGACCTCACCGACGGGTCGTGGTTCAACCTGCGTGCATCCAACACCGAGCCGCTGCTACGCCTGAACGCCGAGGCGGCGACGGCGGAGCGGGTCGACGAGATCGTGGCCACCGTCCTCGGCATCGTCCGGGCCTGACGTCGACTTGCAGGCGATGATGCTCACCGGCGCACCCGATCTCGACGACGTCCCGCAGTTGCAGGGCGCCGACGTCGACGGCCTGCTGCGCGCCGGCGCGCTCGCGGGTGCCCAGGTGCGGGCGATCTCCGCGGCGGTGGAGGAGGGCGTCCTCGAGCCGCTCGCCCGGGTGCGTCCCCGGGCCGTCATCGTGGTGGTCGGCCGCGGGACAGCCCGCGACGCCGCCGATCTCGTGGTCGCGACCATGTCGGCGCACACCGACGTGCCGCTCGTCGTGCTCCCCACGATCCCCGGGTGGGTCGGTCCGCTGGACGTGGTCGTGGTCGCCGGTGACGACGCCGGCGACCGGGCCCTGGCCGACGCCGCCGCCCGCGCGGTGCGTCGACACGCCGAGCTGGTGCTCGACGTGCCCGTCGAGGGACCGGTCGCCGAGGCGGCCGGCGGCACCGGTCTGGACCTCTCGCCGCGCGTCCCCGCCCCCGACCCCTTCCGGTTCTGCGGGCACGTCGCGGCGCTCGCCGCCGTGATCGCCTCGCTCGGCGAGGTGCGCACCGGGGGAGCGCGATTCGACGCCGCTGCCCTCGCCGACACGCTCGACGCGGAGGCGTCGGCGGCCCATCCGGGCAACGAGTCCTTCCACAACGCGGCCAAGTCGCTGGCTGCTCGCGTGGAGGGTCGCCAGGCCGTGTGGGCGGGCGACACCCCGGCGACCATGGCCCTCGCCACGCATGCGGCGCGCACCATGTACTCCGTCGCCGGGCTGTCGGGCGTGGCAGCAGCAGTGTCCGACGTGCTCGTCGTCGCGGCGCGGCCGACGACCCTGACGCCGCAGGTGGACCCCATCTTCCACGACCCCGACTTCGACCCACCGCTGGCGGCACCGCCGCCACGCGTGCTCGCGCTCGCCACCCGGTCGGCGGAATGGACCACGCGCCACCGGGTCTCAGGTCTCGGTGACGTCGACGTGCTGACGGCGACAGACGATGCCGCGCTGTCCCCGGAGCAGGCTCCCGTCGGCGACGGGCCCGGCGACATCGAGTCCCTGCTCGTGCTCGCCGTCCGCGTCGAGATGGCGTCGGTGTACCTGCGGCTGATCGGGGGCGCGGTGATGCGGACGCTCGACGGCGTCGTCCGTCCGTACGCGTGGGGGTCGCGGACCGCGATCGCGTCGTTGCGCGGAAAGCCCACGCCCTCGCCGCATCCCGAGGCCGAGCTGTGGTTCGGGGCACATCCCGCCGCCCCGGCGCACTGCCTCGACGGGGCCGAGGGCGAGGACCTGCTGACCGTCATCGACACCGATCCGGCCGGGCAGCTGGGCGCCCACTGCGCAGACCGCTTCGACCACCGACTGCCCTTCCTGCTGAAGGTGCTCGCCGCCGAGGAGCCGTTGTCGCTGCAGGCGCACCCCACCAAGGAGCAGGCACGGGCGGGGTTCGCCCGCGAGAACGCCGCCGGGATCCCGGTGGACGCCCCGCACCGCAACTACCGCGACGACAACCACAAACCCGAACTGGTGGTGGCGCTCAGCGAGTTCGACGCTCTCGCCGGCTTCCGGGACCCGGCGGTGACCGTCGAGCTCCTGCGCGACCTGCAGGTCCCCGAACTCGACTCCTACCTCGGTCTGCTCGCGGGTCAGCCGGACTCGCACGGCCTGCGGGCGCTGTTCACGACGTGGCTGACCCTGCCCGACCCGATCCTGCGCAGTGTCGTCCCGGCCGTGCTCGAGGGCGCGATCGCCTACCTGAACTCGGGCGAGCGACGCTTCGCGCTCGAGTTGCAGACGGTGCTCGAACTGGGTGAGGCCTACCCGATGGATCCCGGTGTGCTCACCGTCCTTTTGCTCAACCGCATCCGGTTGTCGCCGGGTGAGGGTCTGTTCCTCGGCGCCGGGAACCTGCACGCGTACCTGCGGGGCACCGCGGTCGAGGTGATGGCCAACTCCGACAACGTCTTACGTGGCGGCCTGACGCCCAAGCACATGGACGTCCCCGAATTGCTCGCGGTCCTGGACTTCTCGCCGTCGGCGATCACGGACCTGTTGCCCACGGTGCACACGGTCGGACCGGAGCGGATCTACTCCACTCCCGCACCGGAGTTCCGGCTGTCGCGGATCGAACTCGACGGCACCGGGACGCACCGCCCGTCGTCGGTGTCGCTCGACGCGCCGGGCCCGCAGATCCTCACGGTCATCAGCGGGACGATCGAGGTCCGCGGTCACGGCAGCGACTACGTGTCCGTCACCCCCGGACGCTCCCTGTGGCTCGCCGATTCCGACCCCGACGTGGTCGTCCGCGCCGCGTCGAGTTCGGCGGTCTTCTTCCGGGCGATCGTCCCCGCGAGCTGACCGCACCCGTCACGGGTGCAGGGAGCGCACGAACTCCTCGAAGTGGTCACCCATCTGCTCGATCGTCATGCCCTCGCGGTGGAGCAGGAACCCGACGACGGCCGGTTCGAGCGGGGCCATGACGGCCTCGCGGACGGCGATCGCCGGCGCGGTGAACCCCAGCTCGACCAGCAACGACTGCACATGGATCGCCGACACACGGCGGGCCGGGTGGTCGAGACGCAGCGGACCGGCGGCCTCGTCGGCCTCGGTGAGGATGTCGAGGTGCGCGCACACCATCGCCAGCCGCGCGCGGCCGTAGGCGACGAGCCGCTCCCGGGCGGGGGCGCCGGGACCGAGCGGGGGGCGGCCCGCTGAGGAAGGCCCGCTGCATCTCGGTCTCCGAGTGGTCCAGCAGCGACCGCATGAGGCCGGCGCGGGTACCGAAACGCCGGAAGACGGTGCCCTTGCCGACGCCGGCGGCACGCGCGACCTCGTCCATGGTGACCGCCGCGGCGCCGTGTTGCTCGACCAGGCGGTGGGCGGCGGTCAGGAGCATCGACCGGTTGCGTACCGCGTCGGCCCGGACCGACTCGACGTCGTCGACGACGGGCAGGTCCGAGCGCAGGGGGCGCACGGTCAGGGCGTCGCCGGGCAGCGGCAGGTCGGTGGGCACGTGGCGAGCGTAGCGCGAGGTCGGGACCGCCCCGCCACACCACGGAATGGTTTCGGACCCGGGTCCGTTTGTATCGTCGTCGGGTGCCGCGCAGCGTGGCACCGCCAGTGTTCAGAGTGAGGGGAACCCCCATGACGTCGACCCAGCAGCGCACCGCGGACATCGCCGTCCTCGTCGGCAGCCTCCGGACGGGATCGGTCAACCGCCAGGTGGCGCAGGTCGCCGCCGAGCACGCGCCCGAGGGTGCGACCGTGCGGATCGTCGAGGACCTGCGGTCGGTCCCGTTCTATGACGAGGACATCGACAGCGAGCCGCTCGACCCGGCCGCGGCGCGACTGCGTGCCGAGATCGACGCCGCGGACGCCGTCCTGATCGTCACGCCCGAGTACAACGGCACCATGCCGGCCGTCGTGAAGAACGCCATCGACTGGACGTCGCGCCCCTACGGCGCGGGTGCGCTGAAGGGCAAGCCGGTCGCCGTGATCGGTGCGTCGGCCGGCCAGTACGGCGGCAAGTGGGCCATCGACGACACGCAGCGGTCGGTCGGCGTCGCCGGCGGTGTGGTGGTCGAGGAGGCCGCGGTGCCGATCGCGGCCGCGACCCTCGGCGACGCGCCCGTCGCGGAGGTGTCCGAGGTGACCGAGCGGGTGCGCGCCGCCATCGCGGCGCTCGCGGAGGCCGTCGCCGCCTGACCGATCTCGCTCCCCACGCCGACCCCGGGAATGCCACGGATGTCATCCGTCCCGGGGTCGGCGTCGTCGTCTGTGACGTGCGACACGCCGACGAATCGCGACGGGGCCGCGCGCGACCTGGGACTTTCACGAATGTCATTCGCAAGCTGTTGTGTCGGGGACGGATGTGAGACACTAGGTGTAGTGATCGGGACGCCGACGAAGCCCCCGAGAACCACGTCGGAGATCCGGTCCTTGAGGCCGTCTCGGCGGCCAGATCTCGCGTCCACCGCTCGCGTCACCCGAGGAGTTCCCATGGCGATCACCGTCTACACCAAGCCGGCCTGCGTCCAGTGCAACGCGACCTACAAGGCGTTGGACAAGCAGGGTCTGGAGTACGACGTCGTCGACATCACCGAGGACTCCGAGGCGCGTGACTACGTGATGGCGCTCGGCTACCTGCAGGCGCCCGTCGTGGTCGTCGGCGACGAGCACTGGTCGGGCTTCCGTCCCGACCGCATCAAGGCTCTCGCGGCCGCCGCCGCCTGACCGCTCTCGCGTCCCAGCCCATCCGTCCGTCCACCGGTAGCCAGACAGGGAGGTCCACCGTGACCGAGACCCCGTCGTCGGCGCCGCTGGTCGTCTACTTCTCGTCGGTGTCGGAGAACACGCACCGATTCGTCGAGAAGACGGGCCTGCGTGCGGTCCGCATCCCGCTCCACCACGTCGAGTCGTTCGTGGTCGACGAGCCCTTCGTCCTGATCCTCCCCACCTACGGGGGCGGGAAGGCGACGGGGGAGCGGTCGGGGTACGTGCCGAAGCAGGTCATCACCTTCCTGAACGACCCGGGTAACCGCTCGCTGATCCGCGGCGTCGTCGGCGCCGGGAACACCAACTTCGGCGAGGAGTTCTGCCTCGCCGGGGACATCGTGTCGCGCAAGTGCCGCGTCCCCTACTTGTACCGCTTCGAGTTGATGGGCACCGCTCACGACGTCGAGCGTGTGCGTGACGGCCTGGCCGAATTCGGCCGCAGCCGCGCCGTCACCGATCCGGATCAGATCGACCTGGTCCCGGTCGCCCCTCCGGGCCTCGTCGCCGCCGGCGCCTGAGCGCCCGCCGTCTCTTCCTCCCTCCCCCGCAGCACCCGTCGAGCAGGAGTTCTCTCGTGACACCCACCGCAGCCACCGTGTCCGACACCGCGACCGCCACCTCCGGTGTGCACCCCGGCCCTGCCGGCCACGATCCCGGTGAGCTCGACTACCACTCGCTGAACGCGATGCTGAACCTGTACGACGCGGACGGGCGCATCCAGTTCGAGAAGGACCGCGAGGCGGCCAACCAGTACTTCCTGCAGCACGTCAACCAGAACACGGTCTTCTTCCACGACCTCGACGAGAAGCTCGACTACCTCGTCGAGGAGAACTACTACGAGGCCGAGGTCCTGGAGCGGTACGACCGCGAGTTCGTGAAGGACCTCTTCGGCTACGCGTACAAGAAGAAGTTCCGCTTCCCGACCTTCCTCGGCGCGTTCAAGTACTACACCTCGTACACGCTGAAGACGTTCGACGGGAAGCGCTACCTGGAGCGCTTCGAGGACCGCGTGTGCATGGTCGCGCTGACGCTCGCCGACGGTGACACCTCCCTGGCGAAGGAGCTGGTGGAGGAGATCATCACCGGTCGCTTCCAGCCGGCCACCCCGACGTTCCTCAACTCGGGCAAGAAGCAGCGCGGCGAGCCCGTGTCGTGCTTCCTGCTGCGCATCGAGGACAACATGGAGTCGATCGGCCGGTCGATCAACTCCGCCCTGCAGCTGTCCAAGCGCGGCGGCGGAGTCGCGTTGCTGCTCAGCAACATCCGCGAGCACGGCGCGCCGATCAAGAAGATCGAGAACCAGAGCTCGGGTGTCATCCCGATCATGAAGCTGTTGGAGGACTCGTTCTCCTACGCCAACCAGCTCGGTGCCCGTCAGGGTGCCGGCGCGGTGTACCTGCACGCGCACCACCCGGACATCTACCGTTTCCTCGACACCAAGCGGGAGAACGCCGACGAGAAGATCCGCATCAAGACGCTGTCGTTGGGTGTCGTCATCCCCGACATCACGTTCCAGCTCGCGAAGCAGAACGACGACATGTACCTGTTCAGCCCGTACGACGTCGAGCGCGTCTACGGGGTGCCGTTCGCCGACATCAACGTGAGCGACAAGTACCACGAGATGGTCGAGGACAAGCGGATCCGCAAGACCAAGATCAAGGCGCGCGAGTTCTTCCAGACCCTCGCCGAGCTGCAGTTCGAGTCGGGCTACCCCTACATCATGTTCGAGGACACGGTGAACCGGGCCAACCCGATCGACGGCAAGATCACGCACTCCAACCTGTGCTCGGAGATCCTGCAGGTGTCGACGCCGTCGACCTTCAACGACGACCTGTCCTACTCCCGGGTGGGCAAGGACATCTCGTGCAACCTGGGCTCGCTCAACATCGCCAAGACGATGGACTCGCCGGACTTCGGGCAGACCATCTCCACCGCGATCCGCGGCCTCACCGCGGTGAGCGACCAGACGGCGATCACCTCGGTGCCCTCGATCGAGGAGGGCAACAACAGCTCTCACGCGATCGGCCTCGGCCAGATGAACCTCCACGGCTATCTCGCCCGCGAGCGGATCTTCTACGGCAGCGAGGAGGGCATCGACTTCACGAACATCTACTTCTACACGGTGCTGTTCCACGCGCTGCGCGCGTCGAACGCGATCGCCCGCGAGCGCGGCCGGGCGTTCGGAGGGTTCGAGAAGTCGAAGTACGCCAGCGGTGAGTTCTTCGACAAGTACACCGAGAAGGCATGGGAGCCGGCCACCCAGCGGGTCCGGGATCTGTTCGGCCAGGCCGGGATCCACATCCCCACCCAGGACGACTGGCGTGAGCTGAAGGCCGCGGTGCAGCGCGACGGCATCTACAACCAGAACCTGCAGGCGGTGCCGCCGACCGGGTCGATCAGCTACATCAACCACTCGACCAGCTCGATCCACCCGGTCGCCGCGAAGATCGAGATCCGCAAGGAAGGCAAGATCGGTCGCGTCTACTACCCGGCGCCGTACATGACGAACGAGAACCTGGAGTACTACCAGGACGCGTACGAGATCGGGTACGAGAAGATCATCGACACCTACGCCGCGGCCACGCAGCACGTCGATCAGGGCCTGAGCCTGACGCTGTTCTTCAAGGACACCGCCACCACCCGCGACGTGAACCGCGCGCAGATCTACGCCTGGCGCAAGGGGATCAAGACGCTGTACTACATCCGTCTGCGTCAGCTGGCCCTCGAGGGCACCGAGGTGGAGGGCTGCGTCTCGTGCATGCTGTGACACCTCTCCGACCGACCACCACCGACACCCCGAGCGAGGCACGATGACGTCCACCCAGAGCCACTCGCCCGCCGACGGCGCACCCATCAAGCTGGTCAGCCGGGTCTCGGCGATCAACTGGAACCGCGTCCCCGACGAGAAGGACGCCGAGGTCTGGGACCGCCTGACCGGCAACTTCTGGCTGCCGGAGAAGGTGCCGGTCTCCAACGACATCCCGTCGTGGAACACGCTCACCGACGTCGAGAAGCAGCTCACCATGCGGGTGTTCACCGGCCTGACGCTGCTCGACACGATCCAGGGCACGGTCGGCGCGGTGTCGCTGATCCCGGATGCGACGACGCCCCATGAGGAGGCGGTGCTCACCAACATCGCGTTCATGGAGTCGGTGCACGCCAAGAGCTACAGCTCGATCTTCTCGACGCTGTGCTCCACACGCGACATCGACGAGGCGTTCCGCTGGTCGGAGGAGAACGAGTACCTCCAGACCAAGGCGCGCATCGTCATGGACTACTACCGCGGTGACGACCCGCTGAAGCGCAAGGTCGCCTCGACGCTGCTGGAGTCGTTCCTCTTCTACTCGGGCTTCTACCTGCCGATGTACTGGTCGAGCCGCGCCAAGTTGACGAACACCGCCGACCTGATCCGCCTGATCATCCGCGACGAGGCCGTCCACGGGTACTACATCGGCTACAAGTACCAGCGCGGACTCGAGGTCCAGACCCCCGAGCGCAGGCAGGACCTGAAGGACTACACCTTCGAGCTGCTGTTCGAGCTGTACGACAACGAGACCGACTACACCGCAGGGCTGTACGACGAGGTGGGCCTCAGTGAGGACGTCAAGACGTTCCTGCGCTATAACGCGAACAAGGCACTGATGAACCTCGGCTACGAGGCGATGTTCCCGCGTGACGAGACGCTGGTGAACCCGGCGATCCTCTCGGCGCTGTCGCCCAACGCCGACGAGAACCACGACTTCTTCTCCGGGTCGGGCTCCTCCTACGTCATCGGCAAGGCCGTCAACACCGAGGACGAGGACTGGGACTTCTGATCCGCACTCGTGAACGACACCGCCCCGGGCCTCTCAGGTCCGGGGCGGTGTCGTCTCAGGCGACCCCGCCGTTCACGCGGATCACCTGACCGCTGATCCAGCTCGCGTCGGCGGAGGTGAGTAGCGCGACGGCGTCGGCGATCTCGGTGATGTCGCCGAGACGCGCACGGGGCGAGGCATTCTCGATCGCGGCGAGCTGTTCCGCCGTCTTCCCCTCGGCGAACATCTCCGACCGGACCAGACCGGGTGCGACAGCGTTGACGGTGATGCCCCGCGGGGCCAGTTCTCTCGCTGCGACGCGGGTCATGGCCTCCACGGCGGCCTTCGCCGCCAGATACACACCCATGCCGGGTGTCGGGGTGGCGACGGCCGTGCTCGACACGGTCACCACCCTGCCGTCGTCGGCGAGCCTGTCGGCGGCGGCACGCAGGCAGTGGAACGTGCCGCGGGCACTGGCGTCGAACACGCGGTCGTAGGCGTCGTCGTCGTACGTCGCGATCGGTCCGAGAACGCTGACCCCCGCGTTCGCGACGAGCACCGCGGCGCCGCCGAATTCGGCGTCGGCCGCGTCGAACAGACGCTGCACGGTGTCGCGGTCGGCGACGTCGCCGCCGACCGCGACGGCCCGGCCGCCGGCATCGGTGATCGACCGGACCGTCGCCGCGGCTCCGTCGGCGCGGTGTGCGTACCCGACGACCACCGGCCGTCCGTCGCGGGCCAGACGTTCCGCGACCGCGCGACCGATCGACCGTGAGCCTCCGGTGACGATGGCGGTGGTGCGGGCTGCTGAGGTGTCATGTCAACCACGGTAGGCGGGGGTTGGTTGACGTGACAACCCAGTGCTGTGCGACCTAGGCTGCCGATGTGTCCGACGAAGCGCTGGATCCCGACGAGGTCGCGATCTGGCACGCGTTCAAGCGCGTGGGCGAGACGGTGGTCAGCGGCGGTCGAGCGGGACATCCTGGCTGCGTCCGGGCTGACCGGCTCGGAGTTCGGCGTACTGACGCGCCTGGTGGACCTGGGCGAGGGGCGTCTTCGGCAGCAGGAGCTCGCGACGTCCATGCGATGGGACAAGAGCCGGCTGTCACATCAACTGACGCGCATGCAGAGGCGAGAGCTCGTGTCGCGCACCGCTGTCGACCCGTCGACGGTGATGGTCGAGATCACCGACACCGGTCGTGCTGCGCTCGCGCCGGCGCGGCCCGCGCACGCCCGGTCGATCCGGGCTCACCTCCTGACCGACTGGACGAGAGCGGTCGCGCGGAGTTCGCCGGGGCGATGGAGGCGATCCTGGGGAGTGACGGGCGTCAGGGCCCTCGAAGGACGGGCTCGATCACCACGGTCAGTGGCGACGTCGTCACATTCACCGGTGGCAGCGACCGCGACCGGGTGGTCTGAGTCCCGCGCGAGTCGTCGAAAAGGCAGTGCCCGAACAGGTTCACCACCGGCCCACCCACGCCGGAGAGGTCGGCGCGGACGGCGCCGCGCACCTCCACGGCCGTCCCCGGTGGCGCGACGATGAGATCGTGGACCCAGCGGGACAGGTACGGGTGGGCGGTCACGGTCGTCCGGCCGCTCTCCGACGCGACGAGGGGGACGGGGACCTGCACCGGGGAGGCCGGTGGCGTGATAACCGGATCGACCACCCCGATCCCGTTGGGCGGCTGCGCGGGATCCGGCCCGAGTGGGTCGGCGGAGGCGGCCGCGGCACCGAGCCAGGCCGCGAACGCCGCGGTGCCCCGCGGCGGCCGCCAGGAGGCGGAACCTCAGCGGGTGACCTCGTTCAGCTTGCCGGTGGCGACGTCGAAGACGAAGCCGCGCAGGGAGGTCGTCTTCGAGACGAACGGGCTGTTCTCGATGCGGGCCAGCGACTGCTTCACGTCCTCGTCGAGATCGGGGAAGGCCTCGGCCGACCACGCGGGCTTCACACCGATCTCGTCCTGGATGCCGCGTTTGAAGTCGTCGTCGGTGAAGGTGAGCATGCCGCAGTCCGTGTGGTGGATGAGGATGATCTCGGTGGTCCCGAGCAGGCGCTGGCTGATGGCGAGCGACCGGATCTCGTCGTCGGTGACCACGCCACCGGCGTTGCGGATGACGTGCGCCTCGCCCTCGTTCAGGCCCAGGATGCGGTGACGTCGAGCCGGGCGTCCATGCACGCGACGACGGCGACGTGCTTGCTCGGCGGCAGGGGCAGTGGGCCGGAGAACCCGGCGGCGTAGTCGGCGTTGTTCTTCAGCAGTTCGTCGGTGACGGTCATGCGGACATCGTGATCCGTGCATGCGTACCGTCTGATGGTTGTGCCCAGCCGGGGTTTAAGGATCACCGACCGCAGGTCAGCGGTCGTGCGCCCGCGACCTCAGCTCGAGTAGCCGGTTGAGCGACCGCTGGACGTCGTCGAGGACGACCGGTGCCGCGGCCAGGCCGCGTGCGCCGTACCAGATCGAGTCGTCGACGACGAAGACCCGCTTGCTGCCGCCGGCGCCGAGGTCGAGCCAGCGATCGCTGCGCAGCACCGAGACCCCGTGCTCCTTGCCCTGCGCGGACGTGAAGCTCACATAGATGAGGTCGGCGTCGGCGTCGTCGAAGTTCTGGTCCGTGACGGTCACCGATCCGGGGGAGCGCTGCGACTGCGGTCGCTGCACACCCATGGCGGCGAGGATCGAACCGGCGAACGAGGCGGTCCCGGCGATCTGCTCGCTGTCGGCGCCGAAACGCACGAGACCGACCTGGCTGTGCGCGGCGTCGACCCGTTGTCCGACGCGCTTGGCCTGCTGGGTGAAGACGTCGAGGCGGCGCGTGCCCTCCTCGCCGCGACCGAGGGCGTCGGCGACGGCCTGGAACTGGTCCTGCCATGTCGCCGACTCGTCGACGACCACCGAGCGCGTGTCGTACGGCGAGGTCTGCGCGGCCGACCGCCCCAGCACGACGTCCGCACGGGTCCCCGCCGCCCGCTGTGCGTCGGGGCGGGAGCCGATGGTCGGCAGCGAGGTCACGGTCGGTCCGAGGTAAGCGGGGATCTGACCGGGGTCGGCGGCCACCGCCACGACCTTCGACTGGATCCCCAGCGCGCACAGTGCGTCCAGCAGGGACGGATCGGCCACGGCGATCCGGGCGACATCCGTCTGGCCCGCGTCCGGGGTGGACGGGACGCCGCACGCGCGGTCGAACGTGCGCTCGGGCGTGACGAGGTCGAAGCCGCCGATCGCGGTCGTCGTGGTCGTCACCGACCCGGGGCCGGGAGGGGACTGGCTGTCACCGCCGCCGCAGGCGGTGAGGCCCAGGACGGCCGCGGTCACCACGCCGGCCACGGCCGCCGCTCGCACGGGTCCCCGCACCCTCGTCACCACCGTTCTCGCACGCCACGTCACCGGGCCCGGACAGGCCCGTGATCGGGCTCAACCTAGCACCGGGGTGGGCGCCGGAGACCTCCGCCGCGGCGCGTCGTCGCCCCGTCGCGACGGGGAGATGTGTGCGCTGGCGTGTGACACGGCAGAATCGGCTACGACGAGTCGTAGGACCCGCTCGGCCACAGGGGGCGTGAGGGTTTACGATCAGTCCAGTACGTGCGGCGTCGGGGGTGACCGGTGCCTGCGTCCATCGTCACCACGGCCGGTCACCGGCCGTGCAGGCAGGAGGACTAGTGACCGCCCTAGACCAGCCCACGCAGGTCGCCCCGGTTCGCCCCTACCCGAGCGCACGGGCGTCAAGGGGTCGTTCATCTACAAGATGATCACGACGACCGACCACAAGGTGCTCGGCATCATGTACCTGGTCACGTGCTTCGGCTTCTTCCTCGTCGGCGGCCTCATGGCCCTGCTGATGCGTGGCGAGCTCGCGCATCCGGGCATGCAGTTTCTGTCGAACGAGCAGTACAACCAGCTCTTCACCATGCACGGCACCGTGATGCTGCTGCTGTACGCGACGCCCATCGTCATCGGCTTCGCGAACGTGGTCCTGCCGCTGCAGATCGGCGCGCCCGACGTCGCGTTCCCGCGCCTCAACGCCTTCAGCTACTGGCTGTTCCTCTTCGGTGGCCTGATCGTGGTGGCCGGCTTCATCACCCCCGGTGGTGCCGCCGACTTCGGCTGGACCGCCTACACCCCGCTGACCGACGCGATCCACTCGCCCGGCGCCGGCGCCGACATGTGGATCATGGGCCTCGCGGTCGGTGGTCTCGGCACCATCCTCGGCGCGGTCAACATGGTCACCACCGTGGTCTGCCTCCGCGCGCCCGGCATGACGATGTTCCGCATGCCGATCTTCACCTGGAACATCCTGGTGACGAGCGTGCTGATCCTGCTCGCGTTCCCGCTGCTGACCGCCGCCCTGATGGGCCTCGAGGTCGACCGCCAGTTCGGCGCGCATCTCTACGACCCGGCCAACGGTGGCGTCATCCTGTGGCAGCACCTGTTCTGGTTCTTCGGTCACCCGGAGGTCTACATCATCGCGCTGCCGTTCTTCGGCATCGTGTCGGAGATCTTCCCGGTGTTCTCGCGCAAGCCGATCTTCGGATACTCGACGCTGATCTACCGCGACGCTCGCGATCGCGGCCCTGTCGGTCGCGGTGTGGGGCGCACCACATGTACGCGACGGGCGCGGTGCTGCTTGCCGTTCTTCGCCTTCATGACCTTCGTGATCGCGGTGCCGACCGGTGTGAAGTTCTTCAACTGGATAGGCACGATGTGGAAGGGTCATCTGACGTTCGAGACGCCGATGCTGTTCTCGGTCGGCTTCCTCGTGACGTTCCTCTTCGGTGGTCTCACCGGCGTCCTGCTGGCCAGCCCGCCGCTGGACTTCCACCTCTCGGACAGCTACTTCGTCGTGGCTCACTTCCACTACGTGCTCTTCGGCACCATCGTGTTCGCCACCTACGCGGGCATCTACTTCTGGTTCCCGAAGATGACCGGCCGGATGATGGACGAGAAGCTGGGCAAGGTCCACTTCTGGCTGACGTTCATCGGCTTCCACCTCACCTTCCTGGTGCAGCACTGGCTGGGCAACGAGGGCATGCCGCGTCGCTACGCCGACTACCTGCCGTCGGACGGGTTCACGACGCTGAACATCATCTCGACGGTCGGTGCCTTCGTCCTCGGTGCCTCGACCGCTGCCGTTCCTCTGGAACGTCTTCAAGAGCTACCGGTACGGCGAGGTCGTCACGGTCGACGACCCGTGGGGCTTCGGCAACTCGCTCGAGTGGGCGACCAGCTGCCCGCCGCCGCGGCACAACTTCACCGAGCTGCCGCGCATCCGGTCCGAGCGTCCGGCCTTCGAGCTGCATTACCCGCACATGATCGAGCGGATGCATCGCGAGGCCCACGTCGGCCAGGCCAGCAAGCACCTGGAAGAGGCCAAGCGCGATCCGGTGACCGTCGGCTCGCACGAGTCGTCGACGGATCCCGATCCGCACTGACGTGGCCCCGGGGGGTTCCGGCACCACGGTGCTGGTGACCGTCACCGGTCCCGATCGGCCTGGGCGTCACGTCGGTCCTGCTGGGTGCTCTCGCCCGGCACGATGTCCACCTGCTCGACGTCGAGCAGGTGGTCATCCGGTCCCGGCTGACACTCGGCGTGCTCGTCGAGAGCATCGGAGACCCGGAGACGTTGCAGGAGACCGTCGAGCAGGCGATGAGCTCGATCGGCATGGACGTCGCGGTCGACGTCGGCGCCGATCCCGGCGTCCGCACGGTGTCGTCGCACGCGGTGGTCATCCTCGGCAGTCCGGTCACGGCACGCGCATTCCGTGCGATCGCCGCCGAGTTGGCCGGCCAGGGCGGCAACATCGACTCGATCCGCGGGATCGCCGACTACCCGCTGACCGGTCTCGAGCTCATGGTCAGCGTCGACCGCGACGACGTCGCGGGCCGACGCTGCCCTGCGCAAGGGACTCGCCGGCGTCGCCACCGCTACGGCATCGACGTGCCGTCGAACGTGGTGGACTCGCGCGACGGGCCAAGCGCCTCATCGTGTTCGACGTCGACTCGACCCTCATCCAGGGCGAGGTCATCGAGATGCTGGCGGCGAAGGCCGGCCGCGAGGCGGAGGTCGCCGCGGTCACCGAGGCCGCTATGCGCGGCGAGATCGACTTCGGCGAGTCGCTGCACAAGCGCGTCGAGGCGCTCGCCGGGCTCGACGCGTCGGTGCTGGAGGAGGTCGCATCGTCGGTGGAGTTCACCCCCGGCGCCCGCACCACCATCCGTACACTGCGAACGCCTCGGCTATCGACTGCGGGCTGTGGTCTCCGGGGGGCTTCCGCGAGGTGATCGACCCGCTCGCCCACGACCTCGAACTCGACTTCGTCCGGGCCAACACGTTGGAGATCGTCGACGGAAGGCTGACCGGCCGGGTCCTCGGCGAGGTGGTGGACCGGCCGGGCAAGGCCGTCGCGTTGCGCGCTTTCGCCGACCAGGTCGGTTGTCCCGCTGGAGCAGACGGTGGCCGTCGGCGACGGTGCCAACGACATCGACATGCTGACCGCGGCGGGCCTCGGGATCGCGTTCAACGCGAAGCCGGCCCTGCAGGAGGTCGCGGACGCGGCGTTGTCGCACCCGTTCCTCGACGCGGTCCTGTTCATCCTCGGCGTCACCCGTGACGAGATCGAGGCCGCCGACGCGGTGGACGGCATCCGGCGTCGCGTCCCCCTCGGCTGAAGGTCACTCGCAATGGGTTTCGACGAGCGCCTCGCGGTGCTCACCGATCGCCTCGGTGACGCCCCCGATCCCGACGACCCCGCCGAGGTCCTGGCCATGCCCGTCGTCGTCCGCATCGAGAAGCGCGATCCGCCTGGGCGTCTCGCGACGCTGGAGGCGGCGGCGCGCGCCGCGGTGCTCCTCTGCCTCGACGAACGCTCCGATGCCGACGGTCCGTGGGGACCCGCCGTGCAGGCCTGGTGCGCCGCACGGATCCGCAAGATCAGCCGCCGGGCACGCGGCGCGCACTGGACCGCCGCTCAGGAGGTCGACGGCGTGACGGTCGAGGTGGGGGACGCCGCTGCGCGGGCGATCGTGCCGGGTCCCGTCGGCTCCGTCGACCGACGGATCGACCGCCTGCAGATCGGGGGCACCGATCTCGACGGCCCCGCTCGACACGGGTCCGGCTGCGCCGGTGACGATCTGGGTGAACCCGGGGCTCGACATGACGCTCGGGAAGCTCGCGGCCCAGGTGGGACACGGGTCGATGCTCGCGGTCCGCCTGTTCGACGTCGCAGGTGCCCGGTCGTGGTGGGAGGCGGGGTGCCCGCTGACGGTCGCCGTGCCTAGCCGGGAGACATGGCAGGACCTGCTGTCGCGGGACGGATCCGACACCGTCGCCGTCCGCGACGCCGGGTTCACCGAGGTGGCGCCCGGATCGGTGACCGTCGTCGCCGAACGCACCGACCGAGAGGACCAGCGATGACCCCGACGGTGCCCGACTGGGGCCGCCCACCTCGACCTCGCGCCGCATCCGGAGGGCGGTTGGTACGGCGAGACGTGGCGGTCGGAGCTGACCCTGCCGCGGGACGTCCTGCCGTCGGCACACGGAGGCGAGCGCAGTGCGGGTACCGCCATCTGTTCCTCCTGCCCGACGGCGCCGAGTCCGCGTGGCACACCGTCGCGGGCGCCGAG
>JAQIJH010000071.1:0-29748 GCA_036946345.1 Gordonia paraffinivorans
GGATCATCCCGACCCAGGTGCTCGCCGACGCGATCGTCGAGCACAAGGTGCCGACGTTCGTCAGCGCGAGCGCGACCGGGTTCTACGGGTTCACCGGTGACGACGAGCGCACCGAGAGCAGTCCCCGGGGCAGCGGTTTCCTGGCGGATCTGTCCGCCGACTGGGAACGGACGGCGTCGCTCGCGACGTCGGCGCGGGTGGGTCCACCTGCGGACACCGCTCCCGTGTTCTCCTCCGCTCCGGAGGTCTGCTCGGTCCGCTCCGGCCGCTGTTCAAGGCCGGTCTCGGCGCCAAGCTCGGCGACGGGAAGCAGTGGTTCCCGTGGATCACGCTCACCGATCACGTCCGGGCCGTCCAGCACGTGCTGACCGGGACATGACGGGGCCGGTGAACCTGACCTCCCCGCAGCCGGTCACCAACGCCGAGTTCACCTCCGCCTTCGGACGTGCCGTGCATCGGCCTGCGTTCTTCCGGCCCCGCGCACCGTGCTTCGGGTGGCGGGCGGCGAGCTCGCCCTCGAGATGCTGCTGGGCGGTCAGCGCGCGGTGCCGACGGTCCTGCAGGACACCGGCTTCACGTTCACCCACCCGACGATCGACGACGGCCTGCGGTGGGCGAACGGGGGCGACCGGTGAGCGGCGCCCGCCGCGACACCTCGGCGCTCGAGGTCCGCGTGCTCGGCGTCGTCGACTACGCCGAGGCGTTCGAGACCCAGCATCGTCTGGCGGGTGAGCGCGCCGACGGCACCCTCGACCACGACGTCCTCCTGCTGCTCGAGCACCCGCCCGTCTACACCGCCGGCAAGCGCACCGAACCCGGGGACCGTCCCGTCGACGGCACCCCCGTGGTCGAGGTCGACCGCGGCGGCAAGATCACCTGGCACGGTCCCGGCCAGCTCGTCGGCTACCCGATCGTCGCGCTGGCCGAGCCGCTCGACGTCGTCGACTACGTGCGGCGGATCGAGGACGCGATGATCACCGTCTGCGCGCGTGGGGCGTGCAGGCCGGACGCGTCGACGGCCGCAGTGGTGCGTGGGTCGCCGCCGACCCCGCGACCGGACGCCCCGAGCGCAAGGTCGCCGCGATCGGCATCCGCGTCGCCCGCGGCGTCGCCCTGCACGGGTTCGCCCTCAACTGCGATCCCGACCTCGGGCGCGTTCGCCTCGATCGTCCCGTGCGGCATCCCCGACGCCGGTGTCACCCTCGATCAGTGCCGAACTCGGTCACCACGTCGGCATCGAGGACGTCCGGGATGCGGTCTCCACCGCGGTCGCCGACGCGCTGGACGGGCCCCGACCGCGGACCGATGCGCTGGACCGGCCGCGCGTAGCATCGACGCAGTGACATCGCACTCGCCGGACACCGCCACCGCCGCTCCCCAGGACACCCAGGGCGCCGCGCCCGGAGGGCGGAAGCTGCTTGCGTCTCGAGGTGCGCAACGCGCAGATCCCCATCGAACGCAAGCCGAAGTGGATCCGTACCCGCGCGACGATGGGCCCGGAGTACACCGAGCTGAAGTCGCTGGTGAAGCGCGAAGGCCTCCACACGGTGTGCGAGGAGGCGGGCTGCCCCAAACATCTACGAGTGCTGGGAGGACCGCGAGGCCACCTTCCTCATCGGCGGCGAGCAGTGCACCCGGCGCTGCGACTTCTGCCAGATCGACACCGGCAAGCCCGCTGAGCTCGATCGCGACGAGCCGCGTCGCGTGGCCGAGAGCGTGCAGGCGATGGGTCTGCGCTACTCCACCATCACCGGCGTCGCGCGTGACGACCTCCCCGATGGCGGCGCGTGGCTCTACGCGGAGACGGTCCGTCAGATCCACGCGCTCAACCCCGGCACCGGCGTCGAGAACCTCATCCCCGACTTCACCGGGAACGCCGACCAGCTCGCCGAGGTCTTCGACTCCCGACCCGAGGTGCTGGCGCACAACCTCGAGACCGTCCCGCGCATCTTCAAGCGGATCCGCCCCGCCTTCCGCTATGACCGCTCACTGGCCGTTCTCACCGCCGCCCGCGACGCGGGCTCGTGACGAAGTCGAACCTCATCCTGGGATGGGCGAGACGCCGGAGGAGATCCGGGAGGCGCTGGCCGACCTGCACGAGGCCGGCTGCGACATCGTGACCATCACCCAGTACCTGCGTCCCTCGCCGCGTCACCACCCCCGTCGACCGGTGGGTGAAGCCGGAGGAGTTCGTCGAGCACTCGCAGTACGCCGAGGAGCTCGGTTTCGCCGGCGTGATGGCCGGGCCACTGGTCCGCTCGTCGTATCGGGCCGGTCGCCTCTACGCGCAGGCGATGCGTCGCCACGGGCGCGAACTGCCCGCCGCGATGGCCCCACCTCGCCGACGAGTCCGGCGCGGCCCAGGAGGCCACCTCGGTGCTGGAGCGCCTCGCCCGCTGAGACCGTCTCCGCCTCTGTCGGAGGGTCGCGCCCCGGTCCCCTATCCTGGGTGCCATGGGCGAAGGCAGATGCGTCGAAAGAGGCGAAGGCGGCGGCCAAAGGCCGCCCGCAAGCAGGCGTCGCGCGAGCGACGCAAGCAGCTCTGGCAGGCGTTCCAGATGCAGCGCAAGGACGACAAAGCTGCTGCTGCCCCTGATGATCGGCGCCCTGCTGATCTCGACCGCCGTGTTCGTGGTCGTCGGTCTGATCGTCGGGCTCGTCTGGTTCCTGCTCCCGCTGGGCATCGTCCTCGGCGTGCTGATCGCCTTCATCATCTTCGGCCGCCGCGTGCAGAGCAGCGTGTTCCGCAAGGCCGAGGGTCAGGGCGGGCGCCGCCGGTTGGGCGCTGGACAACATGCGCGGTCGGTGGGCGGGTGAAGCAGGCCGTGACCGGCACCGCCCACCTCGACGCCGTGCACCGAGTGATCGGCAAGCCCGGCGTGATCCTCGTCGGTGAGGGGTCCCCGGCACGCGTCCGCCAGCTCCTCGCGCAGGAGAAGAAGAAGATCGCCCGGGTCGTCGGCGACACCCCGATCTACGACGTCATCGTCGGCAACGACGACGGCCAGGTGCCCCTCAAGCGTCTCGAGCGGCACCTGAACAAGCTGCCGAACAACATCGACGGCAAGCGCATCGACGCCCTCGAGGGGCGTCTCGCCGCGCTCGGTGGCCGTCAGGCCGGCCCGGGCGTGCCCAAGGGGCCGATGCCCGCGGGCGCGAAGATGCGCAACGTGGCCCGCACCGCCCGTCGCCGCTGACCGCTCGCGAGATCAGCGGGTGCGGACCAGCGCGGTTCCCGTCGCGCGGTCGTGGAGGCCGCGGCCGTCGGCGTCGTTGAGGAGCGGCGGCACGATGAACACGATGAGCAGCTGGCGGAAGAACGCGCGCACGATCCCGACGCGACCGGCCCCATCGACGCGGACGACCCGCATCCCCACCACGAACTGGCCGGGGGTGAAGGAGAACAGCGTGACCGTCACCAGGCCGACGACGAACCAGATGCCGAGCACGACGGTCGACAGCGACTGGGAGAGAAACCCGACGAACAGCAACGAGACGCCGTAACACATCACCCAGTCGACGAAGAGCCCCAGCACACGCGGCCAGGACGAGGCGAGCGAGCCCGGGCCGGACTCGCCGAACCCGAGCTTCTCACCCCGCCAGGCACCGGCGTCGGCGCCGGGATCCACACCCGCCTGGGGCCCGGACAGCCACGAACCGAGAGGTCTGCTCATACCTCGATGATAGGGAACGCACAGCCGAAGCGACCCTGACGATAGTGTGAGGGCCGCATCATCCCGTCTGTAGTGAAGGAGCCACCGACAGGTGTACAGCTCAAAGGAAGAACTCCTCGAGGGCATCAAGTCCGAGGGAGTCGAGTACGTCGACATCCGGTTCTGTGATCTGCCGGGCGTCATGCAGCACTTCTCGATCCCCGCGTCGGCCTTCGACGAGAGCGTGTTCGAGGACGGTCTCGCGTTCGACGGCTCGTCCGTCCGCGGTTTCCAGTCCATCGACGAGTCGGACATGATGCTCCTGCCCGACCCGGCGACGGCGCGTATCGACCCGTTCCGCCGGGCGAAGACGATGAACGTCAGCTTCTTCGTCCACGACCCGTTCACCCGCGAGGCCTACAGCCGCGATCCGCGCAACATCGCGCGCAAGGCCGAGGACTACCTCGCCTCGACCGGCGTCGCCGACACCGCCTTCTTCGGCGCCGAGGCCGAGTTCTACATCTTCGACCAGGTGTCCTTCGCCTCGGAGATCAACGGCACGTTCTACGAGATCGAGTCGGAGTCCGGGTGGTGGAACACCGGGTCCCCCACCGATCCCGACGGCGGCCCCAACCTGGGCTACAAGGTGCGCCCGAAGGGCGGCTACTTCCCCGTCGCGCCGTACGACCACTACGTCGACCTCCGCGACGACATCTCGACCAACCTGCAGAACGCCGGCTTCACGCTCGAGCGTGGTCACCACGAGGTCGGCACCGCCGGACAGGCCGAGATCAACTACAAGTTCAACACGCTGCTCCACGCGGCCGACGACGTGCAGCTGTTCAAGTACATCGTGAAGAACACCGCCTGGCAGGCCGGCAAGTCCGTGACCTTCATGCCGAAGCCCCTCTTCGGCGACAACGGGTCGGGCATGCACACCCACCAGTCGCTGTGGAAGGGCGGCTCGCCGCTGTTCCACGACGAGGCCGGGTACGCGGGCCTGTCGGACCTGGCGCGCCACTACATCGGCGGCATCCTGCACCACGCGCCGTCGCTCCTGGCGTTCACCAACCCGACGGTGAACTCCTACAAGCGTCTGGTGCCGGGCTACGAGGCCCCGATCAACCTGGTCTATAGCCAGCGCAACCGGTCGGCCGCGGTGCGTATCCCGATCACCGGCAACAACCCGAAGGCCAAGCGTCTCGAGTTCCGCGCTCCGGACGCCTCGGGCAACCCGTACCTCTCGTTCGCCGCGCAGATGCTGGCGGGCCTCGACGGCATCAAGAACAAGATCGAGCCGCACGAGCCCGTCGACAAGGACCTCTACGAGCTCCCGCCGGAGGAGGCCAAGGGCATCCCCCAGGCGCCGACGCAGCTGTCCGCGGTCATCGACCGCCTCGAGGAGGACCACGACTACCTCACCGTCGGTGGCGTGTTCACCGAGGACCTGATCGAGACCTGGATCAGCCTCAAGCGCGAGAACGAGATCCTGCCCACGCAGATCCGTCCGCACCCGTACGAGTTCTCGCTCTACTACGACTGCTGAGCCACCTCCGGCGACGGACTGCTGAGTCGTTCCGACGACGGACTGCTGAGTCGTCTTCGCGCTGTCAACGCTTCCGCCCGTCCTGCGTCCCGCAGGGCGGGCGGAGTCGTCTGTACGGTCCGGGCCTGGGAGAATCTCCGACCATGGCCGTCATCAACGCCAAGTTCCGCGGGAAGCGCCGCGACGGGCCGCAGCTCCCGCCCGGGCAGTACCTCACCACCGACTTCCCTGTCCTGCAGATCGGGACGACGCCGCGCGTCGTCACCGATCGATGGTCGTTGTCGGTGACGACCCCCGGCGGTCAGGGTCACCGGTGGACATGGCGGGAGTTCCTCGAGCTGCCGCAGACCGAGTTCACCGTCGACATCCACTGCGTCACACGGTGGTCCAAGCTCGGAACTCGCTGGAAGGGCGTCGCGATCGACACCCTCCTCGACGCGGCCGGTGCCGCTGGGGTCGGCACCCATGTCATGGCGCACAGCTCCGACGGCTACACCACCAACATGCCTCTCGCCGACCTGATCGGCGCGCAGGCGATGGTCGCGCACTCATTCGACGGCAAGTCGCTCGCACCCGAGCACGGTGGACCGGCGCGACTCGTGGTGCCGCACCTGTACTTCTGGAAGAGCGCCAAGTGGGTCAGCGAACTGCACCTGATGGACGGCGACGAGCCGGGCTTCTGGGAACGCAACGGCTACCACATGTACGGCGACCCCTGGCGTGAGCAGCGCTATGGGTGACGCGGTGATCCGATGACCACCTGGCGTGTCGGGACCGTCGTCGGCGCGGTCATGGAATCACCGACGGCACGGTCGATCTGGCTCGAGATCCCGGGGCTCCCCGCACCGCGCCCGGGTCAGCACATCGACATCCGGCTGACCGCACCCGACGGCTACTCGACGTCGCGGTCGTACTCGCTGTCCGACGTCCGCGAGGGCGAGACCGTCGCGGTCAGCGTCGAGGAGCTCGACGACGGCGAGGTGTCGCCGTTCCTGGTGCACGACCTCGAGATCGGCGAACAGGTCGAGGTCGCAGGACCCGTCGGCATGCAGTTCGTCTGGCCGCCCTCGGAGTCCGACGCCGACCGGCCGGTGCAGCTCGTGGCGGGCGGATCGGGCGTGGCCCCACTGATGTCGATGGTCCGGGCGCGGGAGACGACGCGACCCGACGTCGAGATGCGCCTGCTGTACTCGACCCGCTCCCCCGACCACGCGTTCTACCGCGACGAATTCGCTCTTCTCGCCTCCACCGGGCGGCTTCGCGTCGACTGGTTCTTCAGCCGCTCGGCGCCCGACGGCTCCGACCGCAGGGCGGGCCGGATCAGCCGCGACGAGTTCCTCGCCGCCATCCTCCCCGTCGACGCCCGGCCGCTGTTCTACCTGTGTGGCGGCAACGAGTACGTCGAGATCCTGGGCGACTGGCTGCTCGACGCCGGCTACCCGATCGGCGACATCCGGATCGAGCGCTTTCTCGTTACCTAACCTCGCGGGGACGGTTACGGTCGGGGCAGGAGATCGGCGCGCGACGACGAAGGGTGTACATCGTGGGGTTCGAGCAGGCAGCGGAGAAGGCCGACGAGGCCGCGGGTCTCGCGAGCATCGCGAAGACGCACCTCGAGGAGGACCGGGGGCACAAGCTGCTCGCCGAGGCGGTCGAGACCTTGTCGCATGCCGTCGCCGAACTCGCTCGCTCGCAGGAGAACTGAGCGTCACTCCAGGTGCACCGCGGCCAGCAGGCCGCGGTGGTCGGAGCCGGGCAGCACGACCGTCCGGACCCGTTCGGCACGCACGCCGCGCAGCAGGACGTGATCTATGCCGATGAGCGGCGGGATCCAGCGCTTGTGCGCCGGGTAGGTCGGCAACGGCCCCGACCGCGACGACGCCCCCGCGTCGGCGAGGTCGTCGCCCAGCAGATCGCGGAACGCGGCATGGTCGTGGGTCGCGTTCAGATCGCCGCCGACGATGACCGGCCCGTGCACTTCGTCGACCGCGTCGCGGATGCGCTGTAGTTCCCCGAGCCACAGCTCGGGCGCGTACGGGTAGGGCGGCATCGGGTGTACCGACAGCACCGTGACCGACCCGCCCGAGGGCAGTTCCATCCGCGCGGCGACCGCAGCAAGCGTGAACCCCGACAGCTTGCGCGGCTCCGACAGCGGGTGGCGTGACCAGAGTCCCGTCCCTGCACCCTCCGGCGCGGCGACGACGACACGGTGCGGCATCAGGTCGCCGATACCCGCCCGGGTCAACGCATCTCGGCAGTCGACGGTGATCTCCTGTACACACAGCAGGTTTACGGCGTGCGTCCGCACGGTGTCGACGATCGCCGCAGCGTCGGCGCGGCCGAGCCACAGGTTCGCCTGCATGACCGTCATCGACGCTGCACCGGGACCCCCGCGGGGCCGCGACGGCACCAGCCGGCGACGGTCCCAGGCCGCCAGTGCGGTGACCGCGCCGGCTGCCGCGGCCACCCGCGGCCGTCGGCCGACGCATGCCGCCACCACCGTGAGGGGTGCGGCCAGGACGATCCACGACGCGAAACTCGCTGCTGCGACCGGCATCTGCGCGACGCCCCGGTACCGCCGCAGTCCGGTCGCCGCGGTGGCGGCGACCAGCGAGACCGCCAGCACGGCGTCCGTCGGGCCCGGGAGCCGACGGGTCACGAGACCGCCAGGGTCGCGACCAGCGCCCGATGGTCGGAGCCGGCCACGTCGACCGTGTGCACGTCGGTGGCGCGGAACCCGCGGGCGATGACGTGATCGATCCCGATGAGCGGACCGAACCACTCGTCGGCGGGATAGGTCGGCAGCCAGCGACCGCCCGCGGTCTCGGTGGCGTCGGAGAACCCGTCGTGCAGCAGGTCGCGGAACTGCCGGTGGTCCCACGTCGCGTTGAAGTCGCCACCGGCGAGGACCCGTGCACCGCGTTGCCCGCGCAACTCGGCGTGGACCATCCCCATCTCCCGCACCCAGCGCGAGGAGTCGTACGGATACGGCGGGATGGGGTGCAGTCCGTAGACGACGGTGTCACCGATGCCGGGCAGCGCGACGGTGGCCCGCAGCGAGTTCAGCGCGTAGCCGCCGAGCAGCGCGGTGTCCGTGAGCGGATGACGGCTGAGGATGGCGGCACCCACGCCCCCCGTTCCCGGCTCGACGTAGCGGTACGGCATCACCGTCGCCAGGGCCGACCGCTCGATTCGTGTCGCCGCCGCGGGGGTGACCTCGTTCAGGGTCAGCAGGTCGGCGTCGGACGTCCTGACGATGGCCGCGATCGCGTCGACGTCACCGGCGCCGAGCTTGATGTTGCTCTGCACCAGGGTGATCCGGGCCCCGTCCGGCGCCTCGTCCCCCACCCACAGAGGGGTCTGCGTCCACACACCGGCCGCGACGACGATCACGCCGACACCCGTCAGGATCCAGCGCCGGGCCACCACGGCGACGACGAGCCCGACCGCGGCGCCGACCACCGCGATCGGCACGCCGGCGGTCAGCGCCGTCGAGAAGCGTCCGCGCCCGGGGTACCAGTGCAGCCAGATGGCGGTGACGCCCGCGGCGAGCAGCAGCGTGACGAGGATGACCGCGACCACCCGCAGCGCCGACGGCCATCGACGTCGACGTGCCGGTGCGCGGCCTCGGGTCATCCGCCGAACACCTTGAGCACGACGGCTTTCGCGCGTCGCGTCACGCGCAGATAGTTGTCGAGGAATTCCGCGGCCTGGTCCTCGGGCCAGCCCGCGGCGTAGGCGACGGCACGCAGTTGCTGGCCCGGGGCCGGGAGCTGGTCGATCGCCTTGCCGCGGACGAGGACGATGGCGTTTCGGGCGGCGGTCGCTGTCAGCCACGCCTCCTTGAGCAGCGTCACGTCGGTCTCGCTGAGGATCTCGGCCGACCCGATGGCGTCGAGCGTCTGCAGCGTCGAGGTGTTGTGCAGCGACTGCAGCCGGTGGCCGTGGCGCAGCTGCAGGAGCTGCACCGTCCACTCGACGTCGGCGAGGCCACCGCGCCCGAGTTTGGTGTGGGTGTGGGGGTCGGCGCCGCGGGGCAGGCGTTCCGCGTCGATCCGCGCCTTGATCCGCCGGATCTCGCGCACCGCGTCCGGCGACACGCCACCCTTGGGGTACCGCGTCTTGTCCGCCATGTGCAGGAACGCGGTCCCCAGGTCGGGGTCGCCGGCGACGGGGTGCGCCCGCAGCAACGCCTGGATCTCCCACGGCTGCGCCCACTGTCGGTAGTAGGCGGCGTACGCGGCCAGTGTCCGCACCACGGGTCCGTTCCGCCCCTCGGGCCGCAACCCGGTGTCGATCTCCAACGGTGGGTCGGCGCTCGGGGTGTTCAGGACGGTCCGCAGGCGCTCGGCGATCGTGTTCGCCCACCGGACCGCGCGGGACTCCTCGGCGCCCTCGACAGGGTCGCAGACGAACAGCACGTCGGCGTCGGAGCTGTACCCGAGTTCGCCGCCGCCGAGGCGGCCCATCCCGATCACCGCGATCCGGGCCGGGGGCTGCTCGCCGTCCGGCAGCGAGTCGTCGATGACCACCTGCAGCGCGGCGTTGAGCACCGCCGCCCACACACTCGACAGCGCCTCACAGACCGCCGGGACGTCGAGCATCCCGAGGATGTCGGCGGATGCGACGCGCACCAGTTCGGCACGGCGCAGCGACCGCGCGGCGGCGATGGCCCGCTTCGGGTCCGGATGTCGACGGGCCGACGCGATCAGGCCGTTCGCGACGTCACGCAGCGCCACCTCGACGAGCTTCGGGCCGGTCGCCGAGTCGGCGTACATGCGGATGACCTCGGGCGAGCGGATGACGAGGTCGGAGATGTAGGCCGATGTCCCGAGCACCCGCATCAGCCGCTCGGCCACGACGCCGTCGTCGCGCAACAGCCGCAGGAACCAGTCCTGGTCGGCCAGTTCGTCACACAACCGGCGGTAGTTGAGCAGCCCGGCGTCGGGGTCGGGGGTGTTGCTGATCCATTCGAGCAGGGTCGGCAACAGCAGTTCCTGGATGCGCCCCCGTCGCCCCCGGACACCGGTCAACGCGCGCAGATGACTCAGCGCGTGGTCGGGTTTGGCGTAGCCCAGGGCGGCGAGGCGACGGGTCGCGGCCTCGTCGGACAGGCGCAGACCGTCGACGTCCAGGCGGCTGACCGACTCGAGCAGCGGGCGGTAGAACAGTTTCTCGTGCAGGCGCCGCACCCGCTGCGACTGACGGCGGATCTCGGCGCGCAGCGAGTCGGCGGCGTCGAGGTCGCCGTCGGGTCGGATGTGCGCCGACCGCGCCAGGAATCGCAGCGCCTCGGTGTCGTCGAACTCCGGGAGCAGGTGCGTCCGTTTGAGTTTCGTCAGCTGGAGGCGGTGCTCGAGCAGCCGCAGGAACTCGTACGACGCGGTGAGGTTCGCCGCGTCGTCCCGTCCGACGTAGCCACCGGCGTTCAGCGCGGCGAGTGCGTCGACGGTGGAGGCCACTCGCAGCGACTCGTCGGTGCGGCCGTGGACGAGCTGGAGCAACTGCACGGCGAACTCGACGTCGCGGATGCTGCCGCGACCCAGTTTCAGTTCCCGCGACCGCAGTTCGGGCGGCACGTTGCTCTCGACGCGGCGTCGCATCGCCTGGACCTCGTGCACGAAGTCCTCGCGCTCACAGGCCTCCCAGACCATCGGGGCCACCGCGTGCAGGTACTCCCACCCGAGCGCCATGTCGCCGGTCATGGGGCGGGCCTTGAGCAGCGCCTGGAACTCCCACGTCTTCGCCCACCGCTGGTAGTAGGCCAGGTGCGAGGCCAGGGTGCGGGTGAGCGCACCCGCCTTGCCCTCGGGCCGCAGAGCGGCGTCGACCTCGAAGAAGGCGAGGGATCCGATGCGCATCATCTCGCCCGCGATGCGGGCCGACGTCCCGTCGGCCGGCTCGGCGACGAAGACCACGTCGACGTCGCTGACGTAGTTCAGTTCCCGGGCACCGCATTTGCCCATCGCGATGACGGCCAGTCGCACGGGCACGTCGTTCTCGCCGCAGACCGTGCCGATCGCGACCGCCAGGGCGGCGGTGAGCGCGGCGTCGGCGAGGTCCGCGAGGTAGCGACCGACCTCCGGGAACCACACCACCGGCTCGTCCTCGACGGCGGGCGCGACATCACGTGCGGCCATCTGCAGCAGCAGGTCGCGGTAGGCGGTCCGGAGGGCGACGACGGCCTGCGGGCCGGTCAGACCCGCGCGGTACACGCGGTCGTCGGGACCGGTGTGCTCACCGCCGGCCGGCACCGCGTCGACGCTGGCGAGCATCGAGCGCCTCATCTGCTCGGCGTCGGGCAGCTCGGAGGCCTGCAGCAGATGCCAGGTCGACGGCTCGGCGACGAGGTGGTCGCCGAGTGCCTCGGACGCACCCAGCACCGCGAACAACCGGCCGCGCAGGGTGGTGTCCTCGCGCAGCGACTTCTCGAGCGCCGGCCAGTCGTCGACGGAGTCGCGCAGCCGCATCAGCGTGCGCAACGCAAGATCGGGATCGGGCGCGCGCGACAGCGACCACAGCAGGGCGAGATCGGCCGTCGTCGTCCACCGGAGCTCGGCGAGCGCGCCCGGCGCCGACTCGTCGAGGAGACCGAGACGCGCCGGTCCCGGCACGACCGCCCGCGACACAGGAGAACTCACGCCCCAGACGGTAGCGGGAGCGTCGAGCGACCTACAGCGACAGGTAGCGCCCGAGCTCGAACGGGGTGACCCGGCTGCGGTAGTCGTTCCACTCCGTCCACTTGTTGCGGAGGAAATAGTCGAAGACGTGCTCGCCGAGCGCCTCGGCGACCAGCTCGGAGGACTCCATCGCCTTGAGTGCCTCGGCGAGGCTGCCGGGGAGCTCGGTGTAGCCCATGGTGCGGCGCTCGGCCGAGGTGAGGGCCCAGACGTCGTCCTCGGCCTCATCGGGGAGCTCGTACTTCTCGGCGATGCCCTTCAGCCCGGCCGCGAGCAGGACCGCGAACGTCAGGTACGGGTTGCAGGCCGAGTCGGGGCTGCGGACCTCGATGCGGCGCGACGACGCCTTGTTCGGCGTGTACAGCGGGAGGCGGATGAGCGCCGAGCGGTTGGCGCCGCCCCACGTCGCGGCGGTCGGGGCCTCACCGCCGTGGATGAGGCGCTTGTAGCTGTTCACCCACTGGTTGGTGACGGCGCTGATCTCCGGCGCGTGCGTGAGGATGCCGGCGATGAACTGCTTGCCGGTGTCCGACAGCTGCATCGGGTCGTCGGGGTTGTGGAAGGCGTTCGTGTCGCCCTCGAACAGGCTCATGTGGGTGTGCATGGCCGAACCGGGATGATCCGAGAAGGGCTTGGGCATGAACGTCGCCCACACGCCCTCGCCGATCGCGACCTCCTTGACGAGGTAGCGGAAGGTCATGACGTTGTCGGCCATCGACAGCGCGTCGGCGTAGCGGAGGTCGATCTCCTGCTGGCCGGGTGCGCCCTCGTGGTGGGAGAACTCGACGGAAATGCCCATCGACTCCAGGGCGTCGATGGCGTGGCGGCGGAAGTTCGGCGCGCTGCCGTGGACGACCTGGTCGAAGTAGCCGCCGCCGTCCGCCGGGGTGGGCGGGGTGCCGTCCGTGGGGGCGTCCTTCATGAGGAAGAACTCGATCTCGGGGTGCACGTAGCAGGTGAAGCCCTGGTCGGCGGCCTTGTTCAGCTGGCGTCGCAGCACGTGGCGGGAGTCGGCCCAGGACGGGGTGCCGTCGGGCATGGCGATGTCGCAGAACATGCGGGCCGAGTGGTGCTTGCCCTGGCTCGTCGTCCACGGCAGCACCTGGAAGGTGGACGGGTCGGGCTTGGCGATGGTGTCGGCCTCCGACACCCGGGAGAAGCCCTCGATCGACGAGCCGTCGAAGCCGATGCCCTCGGCGAACGCGCCCTCGAGTTCGGCCGGGGCGATCGCCACCGACTTGAGGTATCCGAGCACGTCGGTGAACCAGAGCCGAACGAAGCGGATGTCCCGTTCCTCCAGCGTGCGGAGGACGAACTCCTTTTGGCGATCCATACCGTCAGAGGCTAGGAGCGCGCTGTTAAATCCGTGTTACGACGCCACGCCGATGTCGCACGTGTCGGTGTGAGGTCGTGAAGTCCGCGTCGGTCAGCAGGTGAGTCCCTCGGCGGGCGGGGTGAGGTCGAGCAGATAGCGGGTGAGGGGGCCGTCGAGGCACTGGTCGCCCTCGAACGACGCGGTGTGTTGGGTCCCGCGGAACGTCACGAGGCGGGCGGCGAGCTGCTTCGCCAACGACACGCCGGCCGCATACGGGGTGGCCGGGTCGTCGGTCGTCGACACGACCACGGTGGTCGCCAGACCCGGTGCGCTGATGCGGTGCGGTTGCGAGGTCGGCGGCACCGGCCAGAACGCGCACTCGTCGGCCGCTCCCCGACCCGACCCCCGGCCGTCGTCGCGGAACGGGGCCGTCCGGCGCAGTTCGGTGTCGAGGCGGTCGAGGGTGGCGCGGTCGGTGATGGCCGGCCCGTCGACGCAGCGGATCGCGGTGAACGCGTCCGCCGTCGTGTCGTACTTCCCCGAGCGGTCTCGACCCTCGTAGAGGTCGGCGAGCCGGAGCATGGTGTCCCCGCGTCCGTCGTTCACCTCGGCGAGGCCGTCGCGCAGGTACTTCCACAGGGTCGGGGCGTAGAGCGCCTGACCGGTCGCGGTGATCGCGTCGCCGTAGGTCAGTCCGCGCGGGTCGCGGGTGCTGGCGGGGCGTCCAATCAGCGAGCGCACCATCGTCACGTAGCGCTCGGTCGCCCGCGTGCGATCGGTGCCGAGAGCGCAACCCCGCTTCGTCACGCAGTCGGCGGCGAAGTCGTCGAAGGCCCGCTGGAAGCCGGTGTTCTGGGCGACGATGTCGTCGACAGGGTTCGTCGACGGGTCGACGGCACCGTCGTTGATCATCGCGCGCACCCGTGTCGGATGGCGCTCGGCGTATCGCGCGCCGATCAGGGTGCCGTAGGAGTAGCCGAGGTAGTTGATCTGCTCCTGCCCGAGCGCGCCCCGGAGCACGTCGATGTCGTCGACGACGTCGCTGGTCCCGAGGTGGGCCAGGAAGTCGCGTCCGAGCGCGGAGAGGCATTCCTGCCCGACCGCGGCGTTGCGCCGTTCGGTGGCGGCAATCCCGGCCGGCGAGGTGTCCACCCAGTCCTTCGCGCGTACCTCGTCACGCTGGGCGTCGGTTCGGCAGCGAACCGCCGGCGTCGAGCGGCCGACCCCACGCGGGTCGAACCCGATGATGTCGAGGGAGTCGCCGACCGGCTCCCGCGCGAACTGCGCCGCGGTGCCGGCGAGGTAGTCGATACCCGACACCCCCGGTCCGCCCGGGTTGGTGACGAGCACCCCGGTCGACTGCTTCGCCGCGCGCAGTCGGAACACGGCGAGCGATGCGGTCGGACCCTCGGGGCGGTTGTAGTCGATCGGGACGGTCAGCCGCCCGCAGTCGCTGCGATCGGGGGGGTAGTCGCCGTCAGGGGCCACCTCGGCGCAACTCGCCCACGCGATCCGCTGCGTGTAGAAGCGGGCCAGTGCACCCGACGTCGGGGAGGGACGCGTCGCACTCACCGACGACGACGACGACGACGATCCGGCCGCCTCCGGCCCGAGTCGCGCGACCCGAGAACTGCTGCACGCGGCGAGCAGCCCGACACCCAGGACGACCACCACGCCGAGGACGAGCGAAACGCGGACACGCGGGCGGGTCGTCACCCCGCCATCGTGACATGCGTGCGGGACCACCCCGCCCGGGCCGAGTGGCCACACCCCACCCGGAGGTGTGAGGCAGTCCACAACCCGCAGGTCTAGGGGGCCGATCGGCGCGGTGCCACACTGGTCGGGTCAGCTTCCACCCGGGTACTCGCGACGCGAGACCCGAGGCACGAAAGGGACGACGATGTCCGACAGCTCCGACGCGCCCGTGTACGGCTCCTCTTCCGCCGACGCCCCCAGGCGCCGCGTCACCCGCATCCACCATCTGGCCCAGATGAAGGCCGACGGCGAGCGCTGGTCGATGCTCACCGCGTACGACTACTCCAGCGCCCGCATCTTCGACGAGGCCGGCATCCCGGTGCTGCTCGTCGGCGACTCCGCGGCGAACGTGGTCTACGGCTACGACACCACGGTGCCGGTGACCACCGACGAGATGATCCCGTTGGTGCGCGGCGTCGTCCGCGGCGCACCGCACGCACTCGTCGTCGCCGACCTCACCTTCGGCAGCTATGAGGGGGGCCCGGCCATGGCGCTCGCGTCGGCCACCCGATTCATGAAGGAGGCGGGCGCGCACGCGGTGAAGCTCGAGGGCGGCGAGCGTGTCGCCGACCAGATCGCGACCCTCACGTCGTCGGGCATCCCGGTGATGGCCCACATCGGCTTCACGCCGCAGAGCGTGAACGGTCTCGGCGGGTTCCGCGTGCAGGGCCGCGGTGATGCCGCCGAGCAGCTCGTCGCCGACGCGATCGCCGTCGCCGAGGCCGGCGCGTTCGCGGTCGTCATGGAGATGGTCCCCGCCGACCTCGCCGGTCAGATCACCCGCAAGCTGACCATCCCGACGGTGGGTATCGGCGCGGGCAACGAGACCGACGCGCAGGTGTTGGTGTGGCAGGACATGGCCGGCATGACGCACGGCAAGACCGCCAAGTTCGTCAAGCGGTTCGGTGACGTGGGCAGCGAGTTGCGCCGCGCCGCCGAGCAGTACGCCGACGAGGTCCGCCGCGGCACCTTCCCGGGGCCCGAGCACAGCTACTGACTCCCGCGCCCCGCAGGCGTTCTGTCGGGATCGCGGCGTCGCACTTGGCATGATGGAGCCATGCGTGAGCTGTATCCCCCGATCGAGCCCTACTCGACCGAGATGCTCGACGTCGGTGAGGGACAACGCATCCACGTCGAGTGCAGTGGTTCCCCCGACGGCAAGCCCGTGGTGTTCGTCCACGGCGGCCCCGGTGGCGGCACGTCTCCGGAGCAGCGCCGGTTCTTCGACCCCGACGCCTATCGGATCGTCCTGTTCGACCAGCGGGGCTGCGGACGGTCCACGCCGCACATCGCCGACGGCGCGGATCTGTCGGTCAACACCACCGACCGTCTCGTCGCCGACATGGAGCGCATCCGTACCCACCTCGGCATCGAGCGGTGGCAGGTGTTCGGCGGGTCCTGGGGGTCGACGCTCGGCCTGACCTACGCGCAGACCCACCCCGATCGCGTGACCGAACTGGTGCTGCGCGGCATCTTCCTGCTGCGTCGCAAGGAGATCGACTGGTACTACAACGGCGGCGCCGCACAGCTCTTCCCCGACCTGTGGGAGCACTACCTCGCGCCTGTCCCCGAGGCCGAGCGCGACGGCGATCTCGTCGCCGCCTACGCGCGGCTGCTCGCCTCCGACGACGCGACCGTCCGCGAAGGCGCCGCGACGGCGTGGACGAACTGGGAGCAGTCGACGTCGCACCTGCTCCCCCGACCCGACGACGGGGAGGTCGACGTCCGCTTCGACCTCGCCTTCGCGCGGATCGAGAACCACTACTTCACCCACGGCGGCTTCCTCGACGACGGCCAGTTGCTGCGCGACATCGACCGCATCGCCGACATCCCCGGCGTCATCGTGCAGGGCCGGTACGACGTGGTCTGCCCGGTCCGCAGCGCGTGGGACCTGCATCGCGCGTGGCCGTCGGCACAGTTGCACATCGTCGACGACGCCGGCCACTCCTCGTTCGAGAAGGGCATCGTCCACCACCTCATCGAGGCCACCGACGGCTTCCGTGAGACCGGCACCCGGGAAGGGACTTCGGCGTGAGCGCCACCGAACACCTCGAGATCGAGCTCAAGTTCGACGTCGACCCCGGACGGCCCGTCCCGGACCTCACGCGGTTGCCGGGGGTGGAGACCGTCAGCGGTCCGATCGAGGAGAACCTCGACGCGACCTACTACGACACCGAGAACCTCGACCTCACCGACCACCGGATCACGTTGCGTCGCAGAGAGGGCGGCCACGACGAGGGGTGGCACCTCAAGCGGCCGGGTGACGCCGGCGGTCGTCGTGAGCTGCACGCCCCGCTGGGTCCGCCGGCCGATGGCACCGACCACGACGCCACCGTGCCGTCCGATCTGCTCGACCCGGTGCGGGTGCACGTGCGCGCCCGACGGCTCGACCCCGTCGCGGCCATCGGGACCCGTCGGACGATCCACGAGGCCCGCGACGCCGACGACCGTGTGCTCGCGCTGCTGTGCGCCGACGTGGTCACCGCCCGCTCGCTGCTGCCCGGCGGGAGCTGCCACACCTGGGCGGAGTGGGAGTTCGAACTCGTCGACGGCGACACCGATCTCCTCTCCGACGCCGAGGACCTGCTCCGCGAGGCCGGCGCGCGCACAGCGTCGGCCGCGTCCAAGCTGGCCCGCGCGATCGGTGCGACACCGGGCCACTCCGGCGCATCGACGGTCGGGACGTCGGCGACGGCGCTCGAGCTGGTCGTCACCGAACTCGCCCGTCACCGCGAGCAACTCGTCGACTTCGATCCCCGCGTCCGGGCCGACGAGGACGACGCCGTGCACCAGATGCGCGTCGCCACCCGACGTCTGCGCAGCGTCCTGCGCGCGTTCCGCGGCGTGATCGCCGGCCCGAAGGTCGACCGACTCGACGCGGAGCTCAAGGAACTCGCCGCGATCCTCGGCGTCGTGCGCGATGCCGAGGTCACCGCGGACCGGTACCGCGACCTCCTCGCCGACGAGGACGCCTCCGACGCGCTGCACGACAAGCTCGTCGGCGAGCAGATGCGTCGTCGCGCGCGCGGTCAGCGTTCAGCGGTCGCCGCACTGAACAGCGCGCGGTACTTCTCGCTCCTCGACGCGCTCGACGACCTCCTGGTCCGCCCGCCCGCCGGTGAGGACGCCGAGATCGGCGCGAAGAAGGCATTGCGCGATGCCGTGCGCGCGAGCGCGCAGAAAGTCCGCAAGGCCCAGAAGAAGGCCGGGCGGATGGACACCGACTCCGCGGAGTGGGTCGAGCAGATGCACACGGTGCGCAAACGGGCGAAGCGACTGCGGTACGTCGCCGAGTCGGGCGCCGCGCTCGGGACGAAGAAGTACGCGTCGACGGCGTCGGCGGCGAAGAAGATCCAGTCGGCCCTCGGCGACTCGAACGATGCGGCACTGAGCCGTGAGTTGCTCGCGGAGGTCGCGCGGACGATCACCGATCCGGTCGACGCGTTCGTGCTCGGTCGCCTCGACGCCCGGGAGCAGGCCGCGCACGACCAGGCGTTGCGGCAGTACGCAGCCCACGCCGACGACCTGTAGGGCGAACGAGCCGGCCTGTAAGCCGGATCCTGTCCCGACGCGTGCGTCGGTGGTGATCATCCATCTGGACACACCGTCACCGGGTGCCTCGAGCGGTCCACCCGCAGGCCGGGGCGAGCAACCCCATGCGCCTGCGCAGCCGCACCGGTGAGGGTGCGACCTTCGACCTTGCTCCGGGCGGGGTTTACCGAGCCGCCGTGGTCACCCACGGCGCTGGTGCGCTCTTACCGCACCGTTTCACCGTCACCGGCCCTCGCGGGCCGGCGGTCTGTTCTCTGTGGCACTGTCCCGCGGGTCGCCCCGGGTTGCTGTTGGCAACCGCCCTGCTCTGTGGAGTCCGGACTTTCCTCGACACCGGGCGCGCCGCCACTCCGGCGGCCGTCCCCAGCGCCGCGATCACCCGGCCGACTCGTTCGCCCCGTCATCGTAGACATGTGCGGCGAGCCACCCTCTACCCTTGCCCGGTGGCCGAGTACGTCGCCCTCCTGCGCGGCATCAACGTGGGTGGCATCCGCATCGCGATGGCAGACCTGCGCGCGCTGGTGTCCGAACTCGGACATGGTGACGTCTCGACGGTGCTGGCGAGCGGGAACGTCCGGTTCACCAGTGATTCCGACGACGTGGCAGCACTGCGGTCAACGCTCGAGGCGGCCCTGTCGGATCGGTTCGGGTACGACGCATTCGCCTTCGTGCACCGGCGCGAGCACGTCGCCTCGGTGACCGAGGCCTACCCGTTCACCGAACACGACGGCGTCCACGCCTACGTCGTGTTCGTCGCCGACGGCGACGTCCTCGACCGACTGCTCGCCGTCGACGTCGACACCGACGTGGAGTCCGTCGAGCGCGGCGACGGTGTCCTCTACTGGTCGGTACCGCAGAAGCAGACGCTCACGAGCGCGTTCGGCAAGGAACTCGGCAAACCGGGATACAAGGCCACCACCACCAACCGGAACCTGCGCACCCTGCGCAGGATCCTGGGCTGAGGCTCCGGAGACGACGGGGATGGTGGAGGCGGGCGCGGTGGCGCTCATGGTGCTGGCGCTCGCGTTCGCCGTGTGGCGTCCCCGCGGGCTGCCCGAGGCGACCGTCGCGGTGCCCGCCGCGGCGATCGCGATCGCTGTCGGCGCGGTCACCCTGAGCGAGGCCTTCGACGAGATCCGCACGCTGGCGACGACCGTCGCCACACTCGCCGCGCTGCTCGCGCTCTCGCACGCATGTGAGGTGCTCGGCGTCTTCGACTGGGTGTCGCGGCAGATCGGACGCGCAGGTGCCGGGAACGGGCGCCGACTGTTCGCCCTCGGTTTCCTCGGCGCCGCGGTCACGACCGCGGCACTGAACCTCGACGCGACCGTGGTGTTGCTGACGCCGGTGCTCATCGCCGTCACCCGCGGTCTCGGCGTCCGGCCGCGGCCGTTGTCCGTCGCGACCATCAGCCTCGCCAACGCGGCGTCGTCGTTGATGCCGGTCTCCAACCTCACCAACCTCCTCGCGTTCTCGGCCACCGGCCTGGGCTTCGGGCGGTTCACCGTCCTGATGGCGCTGCCCTGGCTGGCGACCCTCGTGGTCCAGTACGCGGTGCACCGCTGGTGGTTCCGCGCCGAGATCGCCGACGTCCCCGACCACGATCCCGAGCAGCCGGGGCCGGCTCCGGTCGCCGCGCTCTGCGTCCTGGGCGCGACCCTCGTCGGTTTCGTGCTGTCGTCCCAGGTGGGCGTCGAGCCGGTCTGGTTCGCGACCGCCGGTGCGATCGTCCTCACCGTGATCGCCATGGCGCGCAGGGCGTCCGGCCCCGTCGACGTCGTCCGTGCGATCAACCCGCTGTTCCTGTTGTTCGTGTTCGCGCTCGGCGTCCTCGTCGCCGCGATAGCGGACGGCTCGATCGGCCGCTGGCTCGCCGGCATCATCCCGACCGGCAGCGGCCTGCTCGCGCTGCTCGGCATCGCCGCGATCGGCGCGGTCGTCGCGAACGTCATCAACAACATCCCGGCGACGCTGCTGTTGCTCGCGGCGATGTCCGGGGCACCCACCGTCGCCCTGCTGGCGATGCTCCTCGGCGTCAACATCGGATCGAACCTCACCTACGTCGGCTCGCTGGCGAACCTCCTGTGGCGTCGCATCGTCAGCCGCGACGGCGTCTCCGTCTCCGCCGCCGGGTTCTCCGCACTCGGCCTCGTCGCCGGTCCCCCGTCGATCCTCGCCGCCGTCACCGCACTCTGGCTGGTCAGCTGACCGTTCGTTGACTCCGAGTCAGCTAGATGTGAGGATCGGGGTTCCCAGTCCGATCCTGCGATGGAGGCGTGGCGTGTCCGAGGTCGGCGACGTGTGGTCCGGGTACGGCGAGACCCTTCCCGGGGCCGTCTCGACAGATCGGTGGACGTCGTCGGTGCGCACGGTCGAGACCTCCACCGCGCGCGTGAGCTACGCCGACGTACCGCACGACGACGGTCCCACGATCGTTCTCCTGCACGGCATCTCCGCGAGTTGGAGATGGTTCGCGCACCTCTTCCCGGCGTTGTCGCAGCGATATCGCGTGCTGGCACTCGACCTCCCGGGATTCGGTGGCTCGTCGTTCTCGCGTCACCACCTGACGTTCGACGGGCTCGCCGACGCGGTGGTCGACGTGTGCGACGCGCTCGCCGTCGATGCACCCGTGATCCTCGGCCACTCGATGGGGTCGATGGTGGCCACGCGGGTGGCGGTGCGGCACCCCGACCGGCTCGGGAGTCTGATCATCACCGGTGGGCCGATCCTGTCGCTGGTCCACCTCCTCCGACGCCCGGTCGAGACGTTCCGACGCAACCCGCGATCGGTGGCGACCCTCGTCGCGGAGTCGGCCGTGGTGGGCTTGCCGCTCCCGCCGCCTGTCGCGTCACTCATCGCCGGGTCGGCACGCCTGCGACGAGCCGCGTTGGGCGCCTTCGTCGCCCGACCCGACCTCCTCGACCCCGGGGTCGTGCGCGCCACCATGCAGGACCTCGGCGCCCCCGCCACGTTCCCGGTCCTGGCCTCCGCGGTCACGGGTGATCCCGGCCGCGACCTGGAGCAGGTGCGCTGTCCGACACGGGTGTTGCGCGGTGCCGGCGACGCGCTGTCACCACCCGACGACGTCGCGCTGTTCCTCTCGAGGGTGCCCTCGGCGGACGAGGTGCGGTTCGACCACACCGGCCACTGGCCCCACATCGAACGCCCGCGCCGGTTCGTCGACGAGGTGCACCGCTTCCTGTCTCCCGGGGACGCCCCGCTCGACCTCTGATGCTCAGGGACGGGGTCGATCGCCGACCATCGCGCTGAGTCGACCGACGAGCTCGACCGCGACAGAGGCGTCGGCCCCGTCGAACACCGCGGCATGGACACCTCTCATCGCGCCGGTGATCACCTCCGCCGAAGCACGGACGTCGACCTCGTCGGAGATCTGACCGTCCTCGACGCCGGCCGCGATCAACGCGGCGACCGCGTCGACGAATGCGCTATGCCAGTTCTCCGCCGGCCCGCCCACACGCGGGACACCGACGTCGCGGAACAAGACGTGTGCCGCAGGGGTCTCGTAGATGCTCCGGGCCGCGATGGTCAGGAACACGCCGAGTTGATCGAGCGGGGGCGTCGGCCACGAGACCTGTTTCGCCGCAGCGCCGATGGCGTCGATCAGCTGGGTGGCCGCGTCGTCGACCGCCGCCTGGAACAACTCCGCCTTGCCGGCGAAGGCGTGGAACGCTGTGCGCTGCGCGACGTCGGCGCGGGCGGCGACCGCATCGACGGTGATCGACGCGTAGGTCCTGTCGCGCAACATGTCCTGCGCGGCGCCGATCAACCGCTCGCGCGTCGAACCACCCGACTCCCGCTGCGACTCCTTGGCCCAGCGGTAGAGCGTCGCGCTGTGCACTCCCAGTTCTGCCGCGACCGCATCGCTGTCCTCGGCGCCCCCGAACGCACGCAGGACCGCCGAGTGCCGTTGTGCGGCGGTGAACCGCGACTGTCGAGCCACGACGACAACCTACGAGACCCGGAATCGGACCGCCACCGCACTGTGCGAACGCTTGCATACTGACTGCATTTTTTGCATTATGGAGAGGTCCGTCGCCCGTGCACGCCGACCCCGGAGGAACCCATGGTCTTCACGCCGTCGCGATCACTCATCACCGGCGCGAGCGCCGGGATCGGTGTGGCGCTCGCGCGCCGACTCGCCGAACGCGGTTCGGACCTCGTGCTGGTCGCGCGGCGCGAGGACCGGTTGCGCGCGTTGGCATCCGAGCTCGAGTCCACGTACGGGATCACCTGCGACGTCGTCGCGCTCGATCTGTCCGGCGCCCGCCCCGGCGCGGCATTGCGGGCACAGGTCGAGGGCGATGTCGATCTGGTGGTCAACAACGCCGGCATCGCCACCCAGGGAGCGTTCATCGATGCCGACGCGGCCGACCTCGAGCGTGTCATCGCCGTCGACGTGGCCGCGCTCGTCGACGTGTGTCACGCATTCCTGCCCGACATGGCCGCGCGGGGCGCCGGGACCATCGTCAACGTGTCGAGCACCACGGCCTTCCAACCGGTGCCCACTCTCGCGGTGTACGCGGCGGCGAAGACGTTCGTGCTGAGCTTCACCCAGGCCCTGTGGTGCGAAGCCCGCACCCACGGAGTGCGGGTGATGGCGCTGGCGCCCGGGCCGACGACGACCGAGTTCTTCGACGTGATCGGGGAGAACGCCGCCATCGTCGGGTCGATGCAGACCGCTGATCAGGTGGCCCGCACGGCGCTGTCGGCACTCGATCGGCGCCGTCCGCCTCTCTACGTCATCTCCGGGCGGCGCAACACCCTGGCCGCCGCAGGCGCCCGACTCGCACCGAAACGCGTGCTGCTGCCGATGCTGGCGCGTTCGATGCGCCAGTTCACCTGAGCCGCCGCCGTTCCCCCGTCCGCCATCCCCCTCTACCCAGGAGAGTCCCCATGACCACCGTCCTCGTCACCAGCGCCGCCGGCGGAGTCGGCCGACCCCTCGTCCGCGGCCTGAGCGCTCGCGGCGCCACCGTCCGCGCGCTCGTCAAGAACGACGCCCAGGCGTCGCTGGCACGGCGCGACGGGGCGACCGAGATCCGCGTGGGCGACATGCGTGACGTCGCGACGCTCGACGAGGCCATGCGTGGAGCCGACGGCATGTACCACGCGGCACCGACGCAGATCATCGACGAGGGCCCGATCGCCGAGCACATCATCGACCTCGGCACCCGACATGGACTGCGACACCTGGTGTTCCACTCCGTGATCCACCCCGAGATCACCGAGCTGCCGCATCACACGCAGAAGGAGTCCGTCGAAAAGGTGCTGGCCACGCAGTCCATCCCCACGACGATCCTGCGGCCCTCGCACTACATGCAGAACTACCTCGACTTCTGGGAGTTCATCCGCGGCGGACTGATGCCCTACCCCGTGTCGACGACCAGCCCGATGGGTGTGGTCGACGTCGAGGACGTCGCGGAGGCCGCCGCGACGGTGCTGATCGCGCCCGACGAGCACGTCGGGAAGACATATGACCTGTCGACCGAGACGATCACCCGCGATGCCATGGCGGAGGCATTCGCCGACGCCCTCGGCCACCCGGTGACCGCCGTGCGACTCCCCCCGACCGCTGTCGTCGATCAGGCCGGCGCGGCCGGCGCCGTCCTGGGCGGCGTGGCCCGAGCGATACCCACGCTGTCGCCGCGGCGCGCGGTCCACCTGCTCAAGGGCATGAAAGCGGCGCCGAACGCACGCGGGATCCGGTCGTGGTCACCGGAGGCACGCGACAACTACGTGCAGATGATGACCTACTACGACACGCACGGTCTGCCCGTGGGTGACCTGACGCACCTCCCGGCACTCCTGGATCGCGCCCCGACCGGCTACCGGGAGTTCGCCCGTCGCGAGGTCGCCCGGCGCGTGCACGGCACCCTCCGCTGACGTCGGTCACCGCGGTTCCGGTCATGCGGGTACGTTCACCCTGATCGCTATTGAATCGGTGTCCAATAGTGCTAGCCTCGGGCCAACCACCGGTCGGCCCCGACTGCGAGAACGCGGCAACGGGTCGGGAGGTGCTGACGACGTCGAGGAGGAGATCGGTGCCCAGCCCCCGCATGTCCGTGCGCCGACGCGCGCACTGGCTCGCCACCCATGGCCTGGTTCGCGCCGCCGCTCCGATAGGTGCGCGGCTAGGTGACCTCCAGGCCCGCCTGATCAGCGACCCACAGGTGCGCGTGGACCCCGGCCCCGTGCACCGCGAGATCCGCTCGCGCGGCCCGGTCGCACGGGGCAGGCTGGCCGATGTCACCGTCGACCACGCCGTCGTGCGAGATGTCCTGCGTTCCGACGACTTCCGCACGACCGGGTCGGGGCCGCAGGGGCCCAAGCTCATCGACGCCATCGTGCAGCGGACGCGATCGGACGGACTGCATCCACTGCGTCCGCCGTCGCTGCTGGCCACGGAGCCCCCGTCCCACACCACCTATCGCAGGCTGGTGTCGTCGGTGTTCACGGCAACGGGCGGTCGCGGCGATGCGGGACAACGTCGAGCGGACCAGCACGCAGGCTCCTCGACGACATCGAGGGCGAGACAGGCGTCGTGGACATCATCGACTGGTACTGCGCGAGGCTGCCCGTCGCGGTCATCGGTGACATCCTCGGCGTGCCGGAGGACGAACGCGATCTGGTGCTGCAGTTCGGCGAACTCGCCGCGCCCAGCCTCGACCTCGGCTTGTCGTGGTCGGAGCACCGCCGCGTCGACGAGGGCCTGACCAAGTTCGTCGAGTGGCTGCACGGGCACCTCGCACGGCTGAGGGGACACCCCCGGCGACGACCTCATGAGCCAACTCATCGCCGCGCGCGACGACGGGGTGGCTCTCACCGAGGAAGAACTGCTCGCGACGGCGGGCCTCGTCCTCGCCGCGGGATTCGAGACCACGGTGAACATCCTCGGCAGCGGGATCGATCTGTTGACCACCCCACCGGGACCAACTCGAGATCCTCACCGCGAAGCCCGATCTCTGGGCCAACGCGGCGGACGAGATGCTCCGCCTGCGTGCACCGGTCCAGATGACGGCACGGACGGCCGTGCGCCCGACCGAGATCGGCGGGGACCACACTGCCCGCGGACCGGCTGATCCTGCTGGTGCTGGCCGGAGCGAACCGCGACCCCGCCGTGTTCGCCGACCCCGACCGTTTCGACGTGACCCGTGAGAACGCGAACAAGCACCATTCGTTCTCCGGTGGTCGACACTTCTGCCTCGGGGCGGCGCTGGCACGTGCCGAGACCGAGGTCGGTTTGCAGACGCTCTTCGAACGGTTCCCTGATCTCACTCGTGACGGGCAGCCGGTACGGCGCAACACCCGTGTGCTGCACGGCTACTCGTCCTACCCGGTACGCCTGCGGGGCTGAGGGCGCCACTCACGTTGACCCCGAGTCAACGACTGCTACTGTGGTGGCGCATCCGGGGGCGGTGACGCCGCTCCGTCACCATGTCGTCGATCAGCGAGGTCTCTGTGCGAACAGCAGTTGTCACCGGCGCGTCGTCCGGGATCGGTCGGGCGACGGCCGCCGCACTGACCGCACACGACTACCGGGTGATCGGGACGAGCCGTGACAGCCGCTCGGTGGCCGACCCCCTCCCCGGAGTCGAGTACCGCGATCTGGATCTGGCCTCGTCGGAATCGATCCGGTCGTTCGCGCAGGGGCTGTCCGACATCGCGGTGGACGTCCTGGTCAACAACGCCGGCGAGAGCCAGTGCGGGCCGTTGGAGGAGCTCCCGTCCGACGCGCTCGAGAGGCTCTTCCGGCTGAACGTGCTGGGGCACATCGAGTTGACCCAGCTGATCCTCCCGGCGATGCGTGCGCGTCGGCGTGGTCGGGTGGTGTTCGTCGGCTCGATGCTCGCCAGCTTCCCGCTCGCCTTCCGGTCGTCCTATGTGGCGAGCAAGGCCGCGCTGAAGGGTTTCGCGACAGCCGCCCGACTCGAGCTGGCGCCGTTCGGCGTTCACCTCACCACCGTCGAACCCGGTTCGATCGACACGGGTCTGTCCGATCGTCGTACCAAGTACATCGCCGACGACTCGCCCTACCGGGAGGCGTTCACCACCACCGTCGCGGCCCTCGACGCGAAGGAGTCGCAGGGGATCTCGGCCGAACGTGTCGCCGAGACGATCCTGCGATCAGCAACCGCACGACGGCCGGAACCGCTCTACGCGGTCGGCAGCCGCGCTCCCCCTCGTGTTCACCGCACGACGTCTGCTCCCCCGCCGGGTGATCGAGTCGGTCATGGCCCGCTCGTACGGCCTCGCCTGATACCGGCAAAGTCGTCGTCAGATGAGTCGACCTGTGGCACGGCGGCCGGGGGAACCACGTCGTAGTCCCATCACGGTCGGGGCGATCGGCCTGGTGGTGTTTGTTCATGCTCACCGCAGCGGCTTTCGAGTTCGGCAGTCTGCCGTTGGTGGGTGCGGGCACGGTCTATCAGGCCGATTTCACACGAGGGCGCGGGTATCAAGTCCAACGCCGAGGTCCGCGTGGCCGGGGTGAAGGTGGGCAAGGTCCAGTCCGTGCAGATCCACGGCGACAAGGTGCGGATCGCGTTCCAGGTGAACAACACCTGGGTCGGTGACCAGACCAGCGCGTCGATCCAGATCAAGACGATCCTGGGGCAGAAGTTCCTGCAGATCGACCCCCGCGGCGACAAGCTGGCCGACCCGGAAGAAGGTCATCACCGCGACGGACGTCGCCGTATGACGTGATCGAGGCGTTCCAGGACGCGTCGCGGCAGATCTCGGACGTGAACACCGATCAGCTCGCCACCAGCTTCAAAACCCTGTCGGCGGCGTTCGCGGGCACCCCGAACGAGATCGGCAACTCCCTGGACGGGTTGAGCCGGTTGTCGCAGACGATCGCCAGCCGGGATCAGGAGGTCCGTCGGCTGCTCGAGGCGACCAAGGGCACCAGCCAGATCCTGGCCGACCGGAATCGGGAGTTCACCCGGCTGATCGCCGGTGCCGGTGATCTGCTCGACGAGTTGAACAACCGTCAGCAGGACATCAGCCGGCTGCTGCAGTCGACGACGACGTTGTCGGTGACGTTGACCGGCATCGTGCGCGACAAACGAGCAGCAGATCGGCCCGGCGCTCGAATCACTCAAGGGTGTCACCGACATCCTGCAGCGCCAGGACAAGAACCTGCGCGACTCGATCACCTACCTCGCACCCTTCTACCGGCTCTACACCAACGTGCTCGGCAACGGCCGCTGGTTCGACCTCGTCGTCAAAGGCCTGTTCCCCCCAGGCCTCCCGGCGCAGAACACCGACAGGCCACCCCAACAAGAACAGGCTGCTGAACAATGGCGGAAACGGAGGCGACCGGTGGATGACGGGGCACGGAAGCTGCTCGACGTGACGATCGCGGTCGGCCGGCTGTACCACCGGATATCCGCCGAGCAGCGTGCGCCGATGCCCGACGGGCCCGTGCTGTTCGTCGCCAACCACGGGTTCGGTGGCGTGTTCGACCTGAACGTCCTGGCGTTCGCGTCCCGCCTACGACGCGCTGGGCGATCCGCGTGACGTCGCGGACCCTCACCCATCAGATCGCGTGGACGCTCGGTGTCGGATCCATCCTCGAGAGGTTTCGACTCCGTCCCCGCACACCACGCGTCCGGACTGCGCGCGCTGCGGTCGGGGAAGCACGCGCTCGTCTTCCCCGGTGGGGACATCGACGGGTTCAAGTCGTGGGACGGATCGGAACAAGGTCCTCTTCGTCGGACGGACCGGCTTCGCCAGGCTCGCGATGGACGCCGACGTCCCGATCGTCCTCGGTCGTCACCGCCGGCGCAGGCGAGTCCCCTCGTGGTGCTCGGCGCGGGACGACGCCTGGCCCGTCTCGCCCGCCTGGATCGACTCCTGCGCGTGAAGTCGTTCCCGCTCACGGTGTCGTTGCCATGGGGCATCAACGTCGGCCTGGTGGGGCTGCTGCCGTACCTCCCCCTCCCGACGAAGTTGACGACGACGATCCTGCCGCCGATGCGGCCGGAGCCTGGTGAGTCCGTCGCCGAGTACGCGGGTCGCGTCCACTCGGCGATGGCGGGTGGAACTCAAGGACCTGACGGCGGAACGGTTGCCCGTCATCGGGTGACCGGCGCGGCGATAGGATTGCGCCCGTCCATCGACCTGGGAGGAGACCGCACCGTGTCGACCCCCGTCGCGTAAACCCACGAAGGCGGGCGGCGCAGGCCGCCGAGACGAGGGCGCGGCTGATCGACGTGGCCATCGAGGTCTTCTCCGACACCGACTACGACCAGGTCGCGGTGGCCGACATCGCGGCTCGCGCGAAAGTCGCCCACGGCCTTCTCTTCCACTACTTCGGGAACAAGCGGGGGATCTACCTCGCGGCGGTCCGTGCCACCGCCGAGCACCTGAACGCCGCCTTCGTGTTCGAACCGGGATCGACCCCGCGCGAGCTGATACACAGCGCCCTCGAGCAGCACCTGACATACCTCCACGAACACCGCGGCCTCGCCTTGCGACTCGTGCTCGGTGGCCGTGGTGTCGACGCCGAGGCGTGGGAGATCTACGAGGCAGCTCGGTGGCAGGCGCTCGGCGCGTTCGCGGGCCTGCTCGGTCTCGAGACGACCGACCCCGCGCTGCGATTGGTGGGGACGCGCGGTCGTCAGCGCCATCGACGAGGCTGTCGTTCCAATGGCTCGACGACACCACCGCGGTGGGCGCCGAGCGATTGCTGGCGTGGATGGAGGCGCTGATCGTCGCCTGCCTGGGCACCGCAACCGGTCCTGGACGAGACTTTCGACGTCGAGGCGGCGATCCGCGCGCTCGACGGCTGACGTGGTCGATCGTGCTCCTGCGGTGCCGACGCGCTCAGCCGACGGTCACCGCTCCTCGGCGCCGCGCCTCCCGTCGGGCGAATTTCCCGGTAGCTGGTCGCAGGGTGTTCCAGCAGCCGGGGCAGGACGGTCATGTCGCCTGCGGGTAGTCCGTGTGCGTTGTACTACCGCATCATCGTCACGTAGCAGTCCCGTGAGTCGCGGGGCCAGTCACGGACGCCCTTGGCGTTCGAGGACTGTCGAGCACCTCGCACGATCTGCACCGGGGCTCGGAGATGTGTCGCTCGCACCGACGTCGTCACGAGCGGGATCACCGCGGCGACGCCGCGTATGGGATCGGTGACCACCTTCGGCGGGAGTTGGACGGCCGAGGACCGGGTGTCCGAGAACCCTGCTCCACTCCGCGGCCATCTCGTGCCGGGGTGAGCTCCTG
>JAQIJH010000072.1:0-16474 GCA_036946345.1 Gordonia paraffinivorans
GATCGCGTCGCGCTGGTCGGTCTGCGCGCGGGCGCGCTCCTCGCCACCACCGCGGCGCGGGAGATCGACGACCTCGACGCCCTCGTCCTGTGGGATCCGGTCCTCCGGGGCCGCACCTGGGTGCGGGGTCAGCAGCAGCTCTTCCGGATGGCCGTGGCGGCCGACGCGGCCGGCTCGGCACTGCGGCCCCCCCGGCGACGAGGTCGTCGACGTGGTGGGTGGGTCCTGGCATCCCCGGACGGCCCGAGCGCTGTCGGCGATGTCGCTGACGGCGGAGTCGTTGCCGGACGTGCCGACCCTCGTCGCGATGGCGGACACGGCCGCGACATCCGCGGCCGGGCGGACGCTGTCGGACGGAAGTGCCGGTCTCGCCGTACTGCCCATCGCGGATCCGACACCGTTCGTCTCGCCGTCCAGCTTCTTCGTCGCGTTGCCGCACGACGCCGTCCGGGACATCGGTGCCTGGCTGGACGCGACCCTCCCCACGGCGACCCACGAGGTGCGTGTCCGCACCCGCGACGACGCGGCAGTCGACACCTCGGGCACGGTCTCCTCCGTTCGGTCCGTCGACGGCGCGACCATGTGGATCACCGCTCCCGCGGACACCGCGGCGACCTCGGCCGTGGTCCTGCACTCGACGGCCAACGACGTGCGTACCGGGCCGGCGCGCCTCTGGCGCGACACCGCGGTGCAGATCGCGCGAACGGGTGGGGTCGCCGTGCGCTACGACCGCGCCGGCGTCGGGGAGAGCGGAATGGTCCGGCGCGACAACGACTTCGCGGACCTGCACTCGACGGACGCGATCCACGACGCGCACCGGGCCACCGACCTGGCGCGGTCGCTCACCACCGGTCCGCTGACACACGTCGGCATCTGCTCCGGCGCGTGGGCCGCCGCCGCGGTCGCGCTCGACCACGCGGGCACCACCGGCGCCGAGGACGGGGACCGCGTACCCGACCGGGTCGTCCTGATCAACCTGCTGACGTGGCGCCGTGACGCGCCCGTCCTCGGCGCCGAGCGACTCCCGGAACTGCTGGCGCCCGCGGACCCGTCCGGATCGCCCACGGTCCCACTGCGCGCGCGACTCAAACCCCTCGCGGTGCGGTGGGCGCCGCACGTCGTCTTCGACGCGTTCGCGCGAAGGGGCATGATGCAGAGTCCGCGACTGCTGCTCACGCTGCTGGCACGCGCCGACGTCGAGACGCACCTGGTGTTCGGCACGAGGGACTACCGCCACTTCGTCGGGCAGCGCGGACTCGCCGCCCTCGCATACACCGCGCGGTACGGGCGCACCGCCACCGTGCAGGTGGCGCCCGGTGGCGATCACGCCGCCTTCCACCCGGTCGTGCGTGCCGCCGCCATCACCGAATGTCTGTCCGCCGTCCAGAGCGATGCGGCCGCCGCCGCCGTGAACGAGGTGTCGAAACGATGACAACTGCTGTCCTGCTCGTGTCCCATTCGCCCCAACGATCCGGCGCGGAGAAGGTGATGCTCGATGTCGCGGCCGAATGTGCCCGTCGTGGAGCCGATGTCGCGGTCGCGTGTCCTGCGGGTCCGCTGTCGGACTCCTTCGAGCCATGGATCACCCATGTCGAGATCCCACACCTCGGACGGGATCACGGTCGCCGGTCGCCGGTGGCCGTGCTGTGGGGGATGATGCTCGCCTACATCGGTGCTGCTCGCGTCCTGCGGCGGCACCGGGACCGCATGTGCATCGCCAACTCCTCACACACGCTTCCGGCGCTGCGGCTGGCCGGTTTCCGGTCGATCGCGTGGCTCGTCCACGACCATGTCGTCGATCGCAAGATGCGGGTGTTCGCGCGCATCGGCGCACCCCTGCTCGACCGAGTCGTCGCGGTGTCGCCGACGACGGCCGACGGAGTCCGCGACCTCGTCCCCCACGTCCGAGTCGGTCGCCTGGGAGTGGATGTCCCCGACCGTGTCCCGAGCGCCCCGGCGGCGCACCCCGTGCGCGTCGGGACGCTGTCGGTGGTGACGCCGTGGAAGGGACTGCACGTGTTCCTCGACGCCGTGTCACTCCTACCCCAGGCCACCGCGGTGGTCGCAGGTGAGGCGTTCCCGGGTGACGTCGACTATGCGGCGACGTTGCGCGAACGGTCCGAGGAGCCCGACCTCGCCGGACGCGTCGAGTTTCCCGGCCGCGTACGCGGCGAGACGGCGATGGAGTCGTGGTCGGTGCACGTCTCGGCGAGCGTCAAACCCGAGGCCGGTCCGCTGACGGTGCTCGAGGCGATGGCAGCCGGGGTGCCCGTCGTGGCGACCGATCACGGCGGACCCCACCACCTGCTCGCCGACGGACGCGGTGTCCTCGTGGCGCCGGATGACCCGTCGGCGCTCGCGGCCGGGATCGCTTCGCTCGCACGGGACGGCGCGGAGGTCGAGGCCATGGTGCGTCGCGCCTTCGACCACGTCGCAGCCCACCACGACCGGCGACAGACGGTCCCGGCACTGGTCGACCTCCTGATCGATCCCGCACGCGACACCGTCCGACTCGAGCCGGTCGCGGGTGCGACACCGTGACGACGGTGCTCCATGTCGTCGCGGTCGTCGTCGGTGTCGCGGTCCTCGCGTGGATCTGGGCCCGCCCACAGCGCGGCGTCCTCCTCTTCGCCGCGATCTCGCCGTTGCACTACATCCTGATCTTCGCCCTGGGGACGGGCTTCCCCAGCGGTTGGAAGGAGGGCCTGCTCGGCGTCACCGCACTGTGCGCGATCGCACGTACCCGACTGTCCGCCGTCCCCGCCTTCACCCAGCCTTGGGCCTACGTGTTCGTGGTCTTCGCGGCGATCGGCACCGTCAGTGCCCTTGTCACACTCCCTTTCTCGGTCGCCTTGTCGCCGATCAAGATCACGTTCTTCTACGGTCTGGTGTTCCCGCTGATCGTGTGGCTGCGACCGCTCGACGCCCGGGACCGCGACCGCCTCGTCTCGATCCTGATGGTGATGGGTCTGCTCACCGGCCTCTATGGGATCTACCAGCAGTTCCTCGGCCCGGCGGGTCTGGCCGCGCAGGGCTTCGCCTACAACACCGACATCCGCACCGCCGGTTCGCTGTTGCGATCCTTCAGTACCTTCGGGCAGCCCTTCCCGTTCGCGCTCTACGAGATGATCGTCCTGCTCGTGTGCGGGTGTGTGGCCGCCGCAGACCCGCGTCGACTGCGGAACGCCGCGTTCCTCGTCCTCACGCCCGTCTATCTCATCGCGATGTCGACGGCGGTCGTGCGCGCCGCGTTCCTCGGGTTGATCGTCGGACTCGTGTGGATCGGTCTGTTCCGGTATCGACGGGTACTGGTCGCGCTCGGGGTCGCGGCGATCGTCGGGCTCGTCGGAGCCGTCGTGTTCTCCGGGCCGGTGCTGTCCACGTTCCTGTCGTCGAACAGTCTCGGCGAACGCGGCACCGGGTGGACCGAGTCGATTACGTCGGTCCTGGGCCATCCTCTCGGGATCGGATTGGGGACAACGGGTTCCGCAGCAGAGGTCGTCGCGAAGGCGACAGGCGCGTCGTCCGTGCCGTACCAGCCGGACAACTACTTCATGAAGGTGATGATCGAGCTCGGTCCGCTCGGTCTGTGGGCCTTCGTCGGCGTGCTGGTGGTGGCCGCGATGTACACCGTGCGCGCGGCGCGTGCCGCCTCCGACGACGTCGATCGAAACCTCTGCATCGGTGTGTCGGCGATGGTGGTGGGTGCCTCGGCCGCCGCCGTGGTCTCGACCTACTTCGAGATCTTCCCCGACGACGCGCACTTCTGGTTGCTGCTCGCCGCCGCGGGGTCGACCGTCGTCGCTCCACGGGTCAGGGCCGCGACGCCGGCCTCGACGCCACGTCCACTCGAACGGGTCCAGTGAGCCGCCACCGCCGGACGACGGTGCGACGGGTCATCGGCACGAGCCGGCGACAGATCGCGATCCGCGTCGTCCTCGTCGTCGTGGTCGCCGTACTGGCCGCCGGTGCCGTTGCCGTGTCCCCGCTGTCCCGGGTCTTCGAAGGGCGCTCCACCACGATCGATCACGCGTGTGTGCCCGCGAGTCCGACGGACCCCATCGGCGTCGCGGTCGGGACCAGCCTGCTGACGCTGTCCGACGCCGATCTGGGCCGCGCGCTGGATCTCACCGTCGCGGCCGGCATGCGGTGGATCCGCTTCGACGTCGCGTGGTCGTCGATCGAGGCGACACGCGGCACCTTTGACTGGTCCGTGACCGATCGTGTGGTGAACGCCGCCCATGCGCGAGGACTGTCCATCCTGGGGATCGTCGACACCACCCCGGAGTGGGCGCGGCTCCCCGGCGCGACCGACGACGACTTCTCGCTGCCCGCCGACATCGCCGCCTTCGGTGACTTCGCCGGGCGTGCCGCACAACGCTATCGGGACACCATCAGCAGCTGGGAGGTCTGGAACGAGCCTAACATCACCGCCTTCGCGGCACCTCGCCCGAGTGTGCAGCGGTACGCGGCGATGCTGTCGGCGGCGTCCCGGGCGATCCGGTCGTCCGGTCCGCGTGACGTCCGGATCGTCACCGCCGGACTGTCCCCCGCAGTCGACCAGGACGGGAACATCGCACCCACCACGTTCCTCGACGAGCTCTACCGCGTCGGCGACAAGCGGGACTGGGACGCGGTGGGCACACACCCGTACAGCTATCCCTTTCTCCCGTTGGACAAGGGATCACGACGTTTCAACGCGTTCGCTCAGCTGTCCCGGCTCTACGCGACGATGCAGCGCAACGGCGACGGCGACAAGCAGCTCTGGATCACCGAGTACGGCGCCCCGACAGGCGGGTCGCCGGAACAGCGTGTCTCGCAGCGGTTCCAGGCCGACTCCCTGTGGTCGGCGATCATGTACGCGCGGCGGGCGATGCACTTCGGACCGTTCTTCGTCTACAGCCTGCGCGACGCCGGCACCGACGGCGGTGACGTCGAGGACAACTTCGGGATCCTGCGCGTGGACTTCTCGCCGAAGCTCGCATACGCCACCATCCGACAGGCCGCCGCCTGTCGGTGATCCGCCGGTGCACGACGCGGTGTCAGCAGCGATCGCACTGTTCCTGATCATCGGTCGGATCGTGTCGGAGTAGATCGAAACCGTCGGTGCCGCTGCGCCCACGAACGCCGCGTCGGCCGAGCTCACCACCCCGGTGACGACGGGCGGTGGCAACGGTCGCAGCTGAGAACAACTCGGGATCGGTGTGGTCGCGTGCAGCGAACCCGGCGGGCACGACGCGTCGCACGTCACGGAGTCGACATGGTGCCCGTCGACGACTCACCCCGCCGTCGCGTGGGGCGACGACGGGGTGACAGTCGGTCGATCAGGCCCGAGAACCGGCCGGGGACAGGCGATTCGCAGGATGCTCCGGCGTGGACGGGTCGACCGGGGCGACAGGCCCGTCCGGCTTACGGAACGAGAGCGTGAGGTCGCCCGGTAGTCCGACCGTGCCGCGCGCACGGGGCGCGACGACCAGCACCGTCGGCACCGACCACGCCGCCAGGTTCTCGAGGGCCGCGGTGACCTCCGGACGGTGACCCTCGCCTTCGCGCACGACGATGACCCCGAGCGCGTGCTCACCGTCCCTGCGATACCAGACCTCGTCGTCGATCTCTCGTCCGTCGACGCGATGGTCGGCGAAAGACACGATGCGCGACACCGCATTCCGGACGTCATCGGAGGCCACGACGATGATCGACCCTGCGCACGCGCCTACTGACGCGAGCGTCTCGTGTGAGACCTCCATGCCCCGCGGAGGGACATCGACGGTCGCGCCGACCCGACGCACCGCACGCCGCGCCCACTCCGCGGTGATCCCCCGGCCGAGGAATGCCCGCCCGACGACCAGCAGCTCCGCCACGACGATGGCGGCGACCAGTCCCGCCACCAGCGCGATCGCCGGCGGTGGGATGGCGCTCGATGTCGGCCCACCGGCGGGCCGTGCCAGGACGATGAGACGCTGCGACACAGGCGAAGTCGATGTCCCGGACGCCTGGGTGCCTGAGTTCTGTGTTGCCGTGTTCTGGCCACCCGAGACCTGACTGCGGAGCTGGTTCAACCGGTTCGACAAGGCGTCCAGCTGGCCGCTCGCGACACCTCCGGACTGGATCACCCCCTCGAGCTGTGAACGCAACGCCGAGAGCTGGGTGCTCATGTCGGTCAGTCCGGCCGTCACCGACGCTGAGACACCGCTCGTCGGCGTGGCCGATGCCGACTGCTGCCGAGCGGTGTAGGTCGCGTCGAGCGTGGTGACCACGGCGCTCGCCAGCTTCGACGCCTCTGCGGCACTGTCGGCCTGCGCGGTCACGTCGACGATGCCAGGCACCTGCGCCGGTTCCACGGTGATCTGTCGCGACAACTCGTCTGCGGTCAGGGTGGATCCGGCCGACTTGCCGATCTGCGACAGGACACCCTGGTCGCCGATGAGGGCCACGTACGGTCCTGCGACGGTGGCGGCGTCGGTCGAGGTGGGACCGGACTGACCGGTCGCGCCGGTCCCCGGGACCACGATCTGCGCGACCACCGATGACTTGTAGGAGGTCCCCGCCGTCGACTGGAATGCGAACACACCGATCCCCACGAGGGCTCCGGCGAGCAGCGCCGGCAGAGCCACCTTGACGAGACTGCGTGCGTGCCCCACGAGATCGACTGTGACGGTCCGACGCATGTCGGACTCAGCGATGTTGGTCATGACGAACTGGACTCCCATTCCCCCACACGCGCTCCCCAGCACGTGCGACCGGCCTCCGGGCGAGACGCGGTCCCTTACAACTTCTGACAATCATACTGCACGTTGACGAATCTCTGATCGACGTCGTCGTTGCCCGACGGAGTCCGACGCCCCCGACCGCGTACCGCGGATCTCATCTCGGCGGGATGCCCGCGTCATCGTGGACGGTGGCGTCGACGACGGGTAGCACCGCACGGTTCATGGGCAACGGGGGGACAGGAGTCGGGGACGGGGGCGCAGGCGGCGGCAGATCCACGCCCGCGGCGAGACGCTGCAACCACTGACGCTGTTCGACGCGGTAGCGCGCCCATTGCTCCTCGAGCCACCTGTCCTGAGCGAGACGGTACTGCGCCCACTGCTCCTGCGCCCACTGTTCCCTCGCGGCCTGCTGCTGGAGAGCGAGATGACGGCGCTGCTCGTCCCGTGCGGCTCGCTCAGCCTCGAGCCGACGCTGCGCCTCGCGACGTTCCTCGGCGCGGCGCTCGGCGGCGATCCGTTCGGCCTCCGCGCGTTCGGCCGCGAGACGATTGGCCTCGGCACGCTCCGCCGCCAGACGCATCGCCTCTGCGCGTTCGGCGGCGACGCGCTCGGCCTCCGCCCGCGCGAGCGCGGCCTCCTCCATCGCGGCGCGCTCCTCTCTCGCGCGCTGCTCGCGGGCGAGGCGCTCGCGCGCGGCCTGCGCCCGGGCCCTCCGTTCGTGCTCGAGGTGCGCGACGCGGTCGCGTTCGATGCGCTCGAGTCGTTCCCTCTCGGCAACCGCGCGGGCGAACCGCTCCCGCTCCAACTGTTCGACGCGTGCCTGTTCCGATCGCTCGCGGTCGATGCGGAGCGCCTCCTCGCGCGCCGCCTCCTCGCGTTCCTTGCGGAACCGAGCCTCGCGATCGGCGACGACGCGGCGACGTTTCGCCAGTTCCTCCGCGCGTTGTTGCTCCCGCTGGTGCTCCTGCGTCTGCTGTTCGACGATCCAGCGCTGCCGCGCGAGCAGTTCCTGCTCCCACCGGTCGCGCACGACCCGATCGCGCTCTTCGTCCACGGCACCGTCCGCGGCGACCGGCGCCGGGGTGTCCTCTGCGTGCGGGGCGGCGCCGTCGAACGGTGCCGCCGGCTCCGGGTCGACAACCGCCTCCGGCTCGGGCTCGACAACCGCCTCCGGCTCGGGCTCGACAACCGCCTCCGGCTCGGGCTCGACAACCGCCTCCGGCTCCGGCTCGACAACCGCCTCCGGCTCCGGCTCGACAACCGCCTCCGGCTCCGGCTCGACAACCGCCTCCGGCTCGGGGATCTGCTGGGCACCGCCCTCGTCGTCGGCGACCTGCTCCGCGACGGGGGTCTCCGTGACGGTCTCGTCGACGTCGTCGAGGAGGACCTCGGACGGGACGGGCTGTGTCGGCCGCGGCTCGGAGGGCGCCGCCGGGTGGGCCGGCTCCGGAACGACCGGGTCGATGAGTCCCCTGCCCGTCCTGCGGGTCTCCCCGAGCGGCTGCCGGGTCGACCGGCCGAGCACCCGCGCCAGTCGGGACCGGGTGGACGGGACGGCGGCCGACGGCCTCGGCTTCCACGTCAGCACGGGCGGGACGAACTCGTCCGCCCGGTCGACGGGATCGGGCGCAGACCGGTCGACGTTCTCGCCGGGGACCCCTGCGGTGTCATCGCCGTTCACGGCAGACTCCTGCTCCGCCGCGAGGTCGATGCGCGCGGCCCCGTCGTGCTCGGTGTTCTCCATCTCGTCGGGCCCTCCCCCGTCGTGCTGTTCGGCGTCGTGCCGCGACCCCCGCTCCGCGGTGGCCACATCACGGGCGTCCCGGGTGTCGTCGCTCCGGCCACCGGTGACGATCGCGGCGACGTCGTGCTGGGCAGCGTCCCCGACCGCCGGACTGTCGGGCACCGATCGCGACTCACCCGGTGCATCCGCGGTCGACGGCAGCCGTCCGGCGCCCATGACGACTGCGGGTCCCACCTCAGCCCCTGCATGCGTCAGGAGCAGGTGCGTCCGGGTGACTTCGTCGACGGTGGCCGTGCGGGGGTCGATCACGGTGACGACGGTGTCGGCGAGACCGCAGATGATCTGGGCCTCGGGGAACTCGGTCACCGGCGCCGCCTCGACGACCACGGTCGCGGCGCGCCCCCGCGCGTCCTCGTAGAAGGAGGAGACGGCGTCCGGGGTCACCACCCCGGCAGGATCGAGTGCACGATTGCCGGCGCCGACCACCCACACCCCGTCGTCGCGGTGCGACGTCACGCCATCGAGATCGGCATCGACGTGCGCCAACACATCGAGGAATCCCCGACCCGACGACGGCCCGGACACCCGCCGCGTATCGGTTCGGACCAGCAGGCTGGGGGCGGCGGGCGAGCCGAGTTCCCGGGCGAGCGACGACGCCAACTCCGCGGTGGCGGCGACCGCTCCGACCTGGGCGGCGACCACGGCGATGACGCGCGGGTGTCCACCGGTCGACGCGCACGCGGCGGAGACCACGCGGCGCAGGCCGTCCGTGCGACGCCGCCGATCGGCGTCGGACGCCACCTCCAGCACGACGGTGTACGGCGTCCTCGTCGAGACGTCATCGGCGGCACGGACCCGTCGCGTGGCGACGGTGGACCGGACCAGGGCCATCGCCGCGATCCCCAGTCCGCCGACGACCGCACCCGTCGCCGACCGGCCGGGCCGCGACAACGAGGCGCTCACCGTGGTCCCGGGCACACACGGCCCGCCCACAGGCGGCGCGCAGATGTCACCCGCTCGTCGAGATGGATCAAGGCCCCCCCTTGATGTACTGCGCACGTCTCCTCGGTCGCCGCTCCTCACCGTTCCCCACCACGGCGACGCGTACCCGGAAGGACCGAGGGATCTCGTGCCAGGCCACCCTACGCGACCAGCCGTCGATCTCAACCGCAGACTCCCGTCTCGCGGACCGCACACATGTGAGCCCGGCGGCGTCCGGAAAGCCCGATTGTGCACCGCTCGAACGCTGATGCGTTATGTCCGTTGTCTTTTCGCTTTCTTGACGCCGTCTTGCCGCGCACCGTCGGGTGGTGTTCACTGTCCTCCGCAAGGTGCCATCGTTCGCTGAGGCTCCTTCACGGAAACACGCCAGCGACCCCAAACGTCCAGAGACGCCCCGGGTCAGGACAGGTCTTCCCGGCTTAAGGGTTGACCCCGATTGGCTCCTCGACATCCGTCGAGGTCCACGCCGTGAAGTGCCAAAGGTCTTACGAGGGGGCGTTCCCTTTCGCTCCGGCACGTGGCCGTCCACGTCTCCCCCGGAGGTCCCGTCATGTCCACACTCGACACCGTGCTGCGCCTGCTCTGTGGGCTCGGCCTGGGAACACTCATCGGGTTCGAGCGCCAGTACCGCGCCCGGATGGCCGGGCTGCGCACCAATGCGCTGGTCGCGACCGGTGCGACGTTGTTCGTGGTGCTGTCTGCGCACGGCTTCTCCGGCGGCACCGCCGACCCGACGCGCGTGGCGGCCCAGATCGTCTCCGGCATCGGCTTTCTCGGCGCCGGCGTCATCCTGCGCGACGGCCTCGGTGTCCGGGGGTTGAACACCGCGGCGACACTGTGGTGCTCGGCGGCGGTGGGGGCGCTCGCCGGCGCGGGCCTGTACGCCGTCGCCGCGATGGGCACCGTCGCGGTCGTCGCCGTGAACGTCGTGCTGCGGTGGCTCGGACGCGCTGTCGACCGCCACCCGGAATCCGGGGACGAGACGCCGTCGACGTACACGATCACCGTCGAGGCCGAACCCGACGGCGCCCGGTCCGTGCGGTCGATGCTCGTCGACGGGGTGTCCGGCGGTTCGGCCCGCATCCGCGCGGTCGACGCGACGGAGTCCGACGGATCCGCGCACCTCGTCGTGGAGGTCCACACCGATCACCGCGACGACGACCGCATCCAGGCCGCGGTCACCCGGCTGTGTCTGGAACCGTCGGTGCGGGCGGTGCGCTGGGACCGTGACCTGCAGATCCTCCAGGAGAGCGACCGGTGATCGGGGTCGGCGTCGCGCGGATGGCAGGCGTCACGGCATACCGGCCGCGCTGGGCCGACGCGGCCGTCGCGGTGGGCGGGGTGGTGCTGCTGTACCTGATCGTGCGGATCGGGTCGGATTTCGGTGCCCCGTTCGACGCCGCCCACGCGGCGACGTCGGTGTCGACCGATCCCGCCCGGCTGCCCTTCTACGCGGCGTGCTCGGTGCTGCGCATGTTCCTCGGCCTGGCGATCTCCGTCGTGTTCACCTTCACGTTCGCGTTGGCGGCCGCCCGGCTGCCGCGGGCGCGAAAGGTGTTGCTGCCCATCCTCGACATCCTGCAATCCGTGCCGATCCTGGGGTTCCTGTCGATCACGGTCACCGGGTTCATCGCTCTCTTCCCCGGATCGCAGTGGGGCCCGGAGTGCGCATCGATCTTCGCGATCGTGACGTCGCAGGCCTGGAACATGGCGTTCTCGTTCTACAACAGCCTCGTGTCCCAGCCGCGCGACCTCGACGAGGCCGCGCGGGACCTGCGGCTCACGCGATGGCAACGTTTCTGGCGGGTCGACGTCCCGAGCTCGATGATCCCGCTGGTGTGGAACGGCATGATGAGCTTCGGCGGGGCGTGGTTCTTCCTCGTCGCCTCCGAGGCGCTGACCGTCGACGACAAGACCTACGTGGTCCCCGGTGTCGGGTCGTATGTCGCTGTCGCGACGGCCCAGAAGGACCTGGGCCGTGTGGGTCTGGCGATCCTGGCGATGGTCGTCATGGTCGTCGGCGTCAACGTGATCTTCTGGCGGCCACTGACGGCCTGGGCCGAACGGTTCCGCACCGAGGACAGCGCGAGCGCCGACGCGCCACGCAGCGTCGTGCTCGACATCCTGCGGCGATCCCGCATCCCCGGGCTGTTCGCCGCGAGCATGCGGCCTGTCGTCGCCGCGGCCGACCGCATCACCGGTGTCTTCGGGATCGCCGAGCACCCGTTGGCCGGGCCGACCCGCACACGTCGCGCCACGACGGCGCTCACCACGTTCGTCGTGGCGGCCGCACTGGTGGCCGGGGCAGTCGAGGTGGTGTCCTTCGTGGGCCACACCGCCGGCTTCGGCCAGGTCCTGCACTGCCTCTGGTTGGGACTGTTCACCTTCGGGCGCGTCGTGATCATCGTCGTGGTGTCGACGGTGGTGTGGGTGCCGGTCGGCGTGTGGATCGGCACGAACCCCCGGGTCGGACGTTTCGCACAACCGGTGGTGCAGGTGTTCGCGAGCTTCCCCGCGAATTTCCTGTTCCCCCCGGTGACCGCGGTCCTCGTCGCCACCGGCGTCGGCCTCGACTGGGGCGGCATCGTCCTCATGAGCCTCGGCGCGCAGTGGTACATCCTGTTCAACGTCATCGCCGGCGCCAGTGCGATCCCCACGGACCTGCGGGAGGCCGGGCGGTCACTGCGGCTCCCCCGCCGGCTGTGGTGGACGAAACTGGCTCTGCCGGCGGTGTTCCCTTTTTTCGTCACCGGCGCGCTCACCGCCGCGGGTGGTGCGTGGAACGCGTCGATCGTCGCCGAGGTCGTCACGTACGGGTCGACGACCCTCACCGCGACGGGACTCGGCTCGTACATCGCCGACGCCACCACGCACGGCGACTGGGGCCGGATCCTCGTCGGCGCGGTCGTCATGAGCGCATTCGTCGTCGGCCTGAACCGCCTGCTGTGGCGTCCCCTGTACGACCTCGCGCACCGGCGCCACTCCCTCTCCTGACATCTCCTCCCGAAAGGGCCGTCCCATGACAGTCACGTCCCCCACGTCCGTCGCCACCGATCTCGTCACGGTCGAGGACGTCCACACCACCTTCACCGGCGCGAAGGGCCAGTCCCTGCAGGTCCTCGACGGCATCGACCTCACCCTGCACGAGGGCGAGATCGTCGCTCTCCTGGGACGATCCGGCTCCGGCAAGTCGACCCTCCTGCGCACCATCGCGGGCCTGATCCCCGCGACGTCGGGCACAGTCCGCTACCGCGGGGCGCCGCTCACCGGGGCCAACCCCGGCACCGCCCTGGTGTTCCAGTCGTTCGCCCTCATGCCGTGGCTCACGGTGCAGGACAACGTCGAACTGGGTCTCGTGGCGCGACGGGTGCCCGCCGAGGAGCGTCGTGAGCGCGCCCTGGACGCCATCGACCTCATCGGTCTCGACGGGTTCGAGTCGGCGTACCCACGTGAGCTGTCGGGCGGCATGCGCCAGCGCGTCGGGTTCGCGCGGGCGCTGGTGTTGCGCCCCGACGTCCTGCTCATGGACGAACCGTTCTCCGCCCTCGACGTGCTGACCGCGGAGAACCTCCGGTCGGAGCTGGTGGACCTGTGGGAGAGCGCGCGCTTCCCCACCCGCGCCATCTGCATCGTCACCCACAACATCGACGAGGCCGTGGCCCTGGCCGACCGGGTGGTGGTGCTGGGCTCCCACCCCGGGCGGATCATCGCCGACATCCCCGTTCCCGGGCGACGGCCCCGCGATCCGCGGTCGGCGGGCTTCGTGTCCACCGTCGACACGCTCTACCGCCTCCTCACCGAGGGCGAGTCCACCGGACCCATCGCCGACGCGGCCCCTGCGACACCGGGCGACGAGCCCCTTCCCGAGGCCACCGTGGGCGGCATCGCGGGCCTCGTCGCGATGGTCGCCGCCGAGGAGGAGCCGACACCGGCGTCGATCGCGTCCGCGCTGACGTTCGACATCAGCGACCTCCTGCCCCTCGTCGACGCGGCCGACCTACTCGGGTTCATCGAGGTCACCGACGGGCGGATCGAGGTCACCGAGCTCGGCGCGGCGCTGGTCGGCGCGGACATCCAGCACAGCAAGCAGATCTTCGCCGCCCAGGCCGGTGCGCACGCCCCGTTGGTGCGGGCGATCGTCACCGCGGTGCGGTCCAGCCCGCACGGGACGCTGCAGGGCGGGTTCTTCCTCGACCTGCTACGACGCCGCCACGGCCCCGACAGCGCCCGTCGGCAACTGGAGACCGCCATCGACTGGGGTCGTTACGGCGAGCTGTTCGAGTACGACACCGACGACGACGTCATCAGCGCGCCCGGCTGAGCGGACCGCGCCGACAGGAGTCGTTCGGGAGGACTTCCGCCGTACGTGTGACAGTTGGTAACGTCTACTTCTGTGACCGACCGAACACCGATCGAGTGGCGTCAACGCACCGTGCAGAACGGCGACGTCCGGCTCGCCGTGGTCGAGGCCGGACAGTTCGACGCCCCGACCGTCGTCCTCGTCCACGGCTGGCCCGACACCCATCACCTGTGGGATCAGGTGGCCCCGCTGCTCGCGCGCCGGTTCCACGTCGTCGCGTACGACACCCGCGGCTACGGCGACAGCGACGCCCCCACCGGCGACGCGCCGTACGCACTGCCCGAGCTGGCGCAGGACCTCTTCGCCGTCATCGACGCCGTCAGCGACCGGCCCGCCCACGTCGTCGCCCACGACTGGGGATCGGTGCAGACCTGGGAGGCGGTGACCACACCCGGCGCGACGGACCGCATCGCGTCGTTCGTCTCGATCTCCGGCCCGAACCTCGACCACCTCGGCACCTGGGCCCGCGAGAAGCTGTCGCGGCCGACGCCGACCAACGTCGGCCAGGCCCTGTCGCAGGTCGCGTCGTCGGCGTACACGGTGATGTTCCAGTTGCCGGTGGTGCCGAAGGTGTTCTTCGGCGCCCTGGGGTGGGCGCCGGTGTGGCGCCGGTTCCTGCAGGCCGTCGAGGGGACATCGCCGTCGGCTATCACGGTGGCGCCCAGCCTGCATCGCGACATGATCTCCGGTCTGCGGTACTACCGCGCCAACATCCGGCCGCGGCTGTTCCACCCGTCGCCCGGATCCACCGACGTACCGGTCCTCGAACTGGTCAACACCCGCGACATCGCCCTGCGCGCGGCCATCTTCGACAACACCCCTCGCTACGCATCGCGCCTGTGGCGCCGCGACCTGCCCGCGGGACACTGGCTGCCCTACTCCCGCCCGCAGCTGATCGCCGACCGCGCGACCGAGTTCATCGAGGCGATCGACTCCGGCTCGACCACCTCGTCGCTCGACCGGCTCGCGGTGACCGGACCCCGCGGACCCCTCGCGGGCCGGCTCGCGGTCATCACCGGCGCGGGGAGCGGAATCGGACGCGAGACCGCGATCCTGTTCGCGCGCAACGGCGCCGAGGTCGTCTGCAGCGACATCGACCTCGACGGCGCCCGCACCACCGCGGAGTCGATCGCCACCCTCGGCGGCACCGCACACGCCTACCCCCTCGACGTCTCCGACGACGCTGCGTTCGCGGCGTTCACCGAGGAGGTCGCGAAGGCGCACGGTGTCCCCGACATCGTCGTGAACAACGCCGGGATCGGACTGGCCGGCTCCCTGCTCGACGCCACCGACGCCCAGATCCGCCGGCTCGTCGACATCAACCTCATCGGGGTGGCCACGGGCAGCCGGTATTTCGGTCGGCAGATGGTCGAGCGCGGCGAGGGCGGGCACATCGTCAACCTCGCATCCGCCGCGGCGTTCACACCGCAGCGCGGCCTGGGCGCCTATGCGGCGACGAAAGCCGGCGTGCTGCTGCTCAGCGAGTCGCTGCGGGCCGAGCTCGCCGGCGCCCGCATCGGCGTCTCGGCGATCTGCCCCGGCATCGTGGACACGAAGATCGTCTCGACGACCGAGTTCGCCGGATCGACGGGTGCGGAACAGAAGCGGCGGCAGGATCGCATGGACGCCGCCTACCGTCGCCGCGGCTACACCCCCGACAAGGTCGCCCGACACATCCTGGCCGCGGTCCTCGAGAACCGTGCGGTGGTGCCCGTGACCCCCGAGGCCGCGGTCGGATACCGCGTCTACCGCTTCGTCCCGGCGCTGTCGCGCCGGATGGCCCGTACGTCCCTGGTGTGAGGAGCCCGACCATGTCCCGACCGCAGACCATCAGCACCCCCGAGATCGCCGATCCCGGGCCCGTGCACCTGCAGGCGCGCAACGTCGCGTTCGACCTCGAACACACGCCGCTGCACTGGATCCCGGGCCACCCGATGGCGTCGAACGTCATCAGCGTGCTGAACCTGCTGCTCCCCGAGGGCGAGCGGTGGTTCGTCACGACCTACAACGAGGCGCTGCCGCTCGTCGCCGACGAGGAGCTCGCCGCGACGATGCGCGGGTTCGTCGGGCAGGAGGCGATGCACGCCGAGGCGCACGACAAGGCGTTGTGGGAGTTCCTCGACCGTGAGGGCGTGGACCCCCGGCCGTTCGAGCGCCAGATGCGATGGCTGTTCCGCAAGGCGCTCGCGCCCAAGGAGAACTGGGAGCCCGAGGCCCGTCGCAAGGACCTCGTGGAGCGCCTGTGGCTCATCGCGGCGATCGAGCACTACACCGCCATCCTCGGCGACTTCGCGCTGAACAACACCTGGCGCGAGCACGGCGCCGACCCGGCGATGACCGACCTCTTCACCTGGCACGGCGCCGAGGAGGTCGAGCACCGCAGCGTCGCCCACGACGTGGCGACCTACTTCGGCGACGGCTACATCCGCCGCGCCCGCGCGATGGCCGTCGCGCTGTTCGGCCTGCTCATGCTGCTGCACCGCGGCAGCCGGTTCATCGCCAAGAGCGACCCGTACCGCAAGTACTCCTATTTCTCGATGTGGACCGAGTACCGCCGCGGCGCCAAGGCCGGCGTGTTGCCCACGCTGAGGTCGATCATCCTCGCGACGTTCTCCTACTTCCGGCCGTCGTTCCGCCCGGAGGAGATCGGTTCCACCG
>JAQIJH010000073.1:0-20674 GCA_036946345.1 Gordonia paraffinivorans
GTCGCGGTGGGGAAGCAACCCGCATGCCCGTAGTACCCGCCGTGTCCGACGACGATCACGCGCGCCCGCGGGGAACGCTGACGGATCGCGTCGAGAACTCGCTGCAGCTTCGGAAGCAGGCCGGTGAAAGCGGCGTCCTGGCGCACGCGGAGACCCGCGTCGCGTCGACAGTCGCTGTCGACGGCGTCGGTGGGGCCGAAGCACGGCTGCAGGAGTGACGCCCAGGCGATGTCGTTGCCACCGATCGACAGCGTGACCAGGGTCGTGTCCCGGCGCAGCGCCTCGACCTGCGGGCGCTGGGTCCGCAGCAGCGTCTGTTGGCCGTGATCGAGGACGTCGTCGGTCGTCGCGGCGACGCACGTCGCGTCCGTGAACGACACCGGCTTCAGTGCCGCTCGCACGCGATAGGGGTAGCCCTGGTGGGACCGGGCACACCCGCTCGGCTCGAGGAACGACGTCAGGGACGGCGCCGCCGCTCGAGAGTCTCCGAGCGCGACGTAGCGGATCGGACCGGGCGCGAGCGGTTGCGCCCCCGGCGGGGGTCGTCCCGACGAGCACGGGGAGCGCGACCGTCGCGACCATGGCCGCGAGCACGGCACGCCTCCACCCCGGCAGCAGCCGTCCAGCCCCCACGTCTCCCCCTCGTGTCCCCCTGGTCCGCGGTACCGACCGGCACGCGAATCGACGGAGGGATCATGCACCATCGCGGTGACCGGGAGTCGAACGTGCGACGAACTCGGGGCCGGCTTGTGACGGGACACGACGACGGGCCCGACATGTCGGACGCCGCGCGTCATCTCACCAGACGACGGCGAGGTGACGGGGGCCGCGCACGACCATCTGCGACTTCCAGTCGACGTCGGTGACCCGCAGGTCGGGGAAGGCGCCGCTGAGGGCCGTCATCGCCTCCTGCAGTTCGACGCGGGCCAGCGCCGCGCCCAGGCAGTGGTGCGCTCCGTGGCCGAACCCGATGTGTCCCGATCGTCCCCGGGAGGGGTCGAACTCGTCGGGTCGGTCGAACACCTCAGGGTCACGGTTGGCGGCGGCGATGCTCACAAGGACCCGCCTCGCCGGCCCGCACCACCACACCCGAGAGTTCGACGTCCTCGGTGGCGTATCGGGCCTGGCCGCCGCCCACACCCAGCGGCACCAGGCGCATCAGTTCCTCGACGACGCTCGGCACCCGCGTCGGGTCGTCGTGCAGGAGCCGCCAGGCGTCGTCCGGGACCGGCAGCGAGCCGAACTCGTCGGGGCGTCCCATCAGGAACAGCAGGAAGTTCGGGATCTGTGACGCCGTCGTCTCGTGGCCGGCGACGAGGATCCCGTTGCAGAGGTCGATCAGCTCGAGCTCGCTGAGGCGGTCCTCGCCGTCGCGGGCGTCGAGCAACGCGCACATGAGGTCGTCGGGGTTCTCGCCGGCCGCGCGACGTGACCGCTTCTCGGCGAGGAGATCTCGCATGTAGTCACGGAACTCCTCGCGGCTGGCGTCGAACTCCGCGGCGGTGAGCGTCGTGGTCGACATCGCGTCGTCGCTCCACACGCGGAAGCGGTCCAGATCGGCCGTCGGCACGCCGAGCAGCTCGCAGATGACCTGTACCGGGAGGGGCAGGGCGAATCCGTCGACGAGGTCGACGGGAGCCGCGGTGCAGGCGTGCTCGTCCTGCATCCGGGCGACGAGGTCGGCGCAGATCGACGCGGCCTTCGGTCGCAGCGCCTCGATGCGGCGGGGCGTGAACGCCCGGGACACCAGCGTGCGCAACCGCGAGTGGTCCGGCGGGTCCATCGACAGGATCCCCGAGTTCTGTCGACCGGCCCGCATGCGCGGCTCGTCGTGGTCGGCTGCGACCGCACGGCTGAAACGCGGGTCGGCCAGGACGGTCCGCACGTCGTGATACCGCGTGGCCAGCCAACCCTCCTCGCCGAAGGGGAGCTGTACGCGCGCCAGGCCCGAGGACCGTCGTATCCGCGCGTACTCCGGAGCGAGGCCCAGCGAGTCCGGGCGGTTGAACGGGTAGTCGACCACGTGGTCGAGGTCGGGCTCGCGGGCAAGGGTCACGGACTATTTCTTTCCAAGGGTAACAGTGTGCTTAGCACCACGAAATAAAGTAGGCCGTCGTTCCGGCGGAGGCAACAGAAATGTGGCGGCGCGGGATGACGTTGGGACCGACCGACAGGTCGAGAACCGGCCGCACGCATCGCCACAGGCGATCACACGACGTCGCCGCCACGGCGACACGAGGAGGACCACATGTCACGCATCGCCATCATCGGGGGACACGGCAAGATCGCACTGCAGGCCGCGAAGCTCCTCACCGGCGACGGTCACCAGGTGTCGTCGGTCATCCGCGACCCCGACCAGTCCGACGACATCACGGCGACGGGCGCGACCCCGATCGTGCTCGACATCGAGAAGGCCTCCACGGAGGACATCGTCGAGGCCCTCGACGGACACGACGCGATCGTCTTCTCCGCCGGCGCCGGCGGCGGCAACCCCGACCGCACCTACGCCGTCGACCGCGACGCCGCGATGCGATCGATCGATGCTGCGTCCGCCGCGTCCATCAAGCGCTTCGTCATCGTCTCCTACTTCGGAGCGTCCACCGATCACGATGTCGATCCCGACGACTCGTTCTACGCCTACGCCGAGGCCAAGGGCGACGCCGACCAGTACCTGCGCGCCAGCGACCTGGACTGGACGATCGTCGCGCCGAGCACGCTGTCCGACGACGACGCCACCGGCACCATCACGACCAAGGAGCAGGGCGCCGAGCGGGGCACGAAGGTCGCACGCGCCGACGTGGCCGCAGTCATCACGGCGGTGCTGGAGACCCCCGGTAGCGTCGGCCGCATGATCGAGTTCACCGCGGGGGACACCCCGATCGCCGACGCCGTGGCGGGCGCATGACGCCGCTGCGCAGGCTGGTCACCACGGCAGGCGTGGGCACCGTCGAGGCCGTCACCTCCGGGTTGGCGGCGGCGGGGTCCGCGACCGGTCGAGCGTTCGGGGCCTCTCCCGAACAGATCGCGCCGCACGTCGCGCGTTCGCCGCACCAGGTGGAGGGCTTCTTCGCCAACCGCGAGCCCTCGTCGATCGCCACCCCCGACAGGGGTACCGCCGTCGAGATGATCCGGCAGCGACGTCGCGGTGAGCCGCCCCGGCCGGTACCGGTGGTCACCCCGGATCTCCCCGTCGACGCCGCGGAGCTGGCCGTGACGTGGTTGGGCCACGCGAGCGCGATCGTCGAGATCGACGGGCGACGGGTTCTCACCGACCCCGTGTTCTCCCGTCGGTGCTCGCCGTCGCAGCTGGTGGGTCCGGCGCGGATGCACGACGTGCCGCTGTCGGTGGCGGGTCTGCCTCCGCTCGACGTCGTGCTCATCAGCCACGACCACTACGACCATCTGGACATGGCGACGGTTGTCGACATCGCCCGCACGCAACCGGCGGCGCGATTCGTCGCGCCGGTGGGTGTCGGCGCGCACCTGGAGTTCTGGGGCATCGCACCGGACCGCATCTCCGAGGGCGACTGGGGCGAGCGCGTCGCCGTCGGCGACCTGACGTTCGACTGCGTTCCCGCCCGGCACTTCTCGGGCCGCGGCGTGGTGCGCAACCTGACGCAGTGGGCGAGCTGGGGGATCCACGGGCCGACGCGTTCGGCCTTCTTCACCGGCGACACCGGGTTCACCGAGAGCTACGCCGACGCCGGCCGGGACACCGGCCCCTACGAGCTGACCCTGGTGCCCATCGGTGCCTACGACCGCTCCTGGCCCGACATCCACGTCGACCCCGAGGAGGGCGTCGCGCTGCACCGGATGCTGGCCGGCGGCGAGCTGTCGAACTCGCTGCTGGTGCCGATCCACTGGGCGACGTTCAACCTCGCCCTGCACCCGTGGGCCGAGCCGGTCGCGCGGATGCTCGCGGCGGCGTCGGAGAACGACGTCGTCACCGCGACACCTGCGCCGGGCGCGCGCATCGACGTGACCACACGGACCGGCCCGGGCATCGACTCGGCGTCGTGGTGGCGTTCGGTGGCCGGGTAGTCCGTTTCGGGAACTCCGCGGGGCGCCGAGGCGTTGACCCGACGACAACCCGCTCCGACCGACGAGGTGGAAGAGATGAACTTCAAGCAGCTCGCCGACAAGGCCAAGGCCGTCGTGCAGAAGAACCCGCAGTACATCGACAAGGGCGCCGACGCGGTGAACAAGGCGACCAAGGGCAAGTACTCCAGCCAGGTCGACAAGGGCCGCGACGCCGCGAAGAAGTTCGGCCAGAAGCGCTAGTGCATCTGTCGCGGGTCACCCGCGTCACGACGGCCGCGATCACCCTGATGGTGGTCGCGGCCGCGTGTTCTCCGGGACAGCCGTCGCAACAGCAGGCGTCGCCGTCGTCGAGCGCGGCGTCGGCGTCGGCGTCGCAGGCACCCCCACCGAACGCGTCTGATCGGGGGCGCGTGGTCGAGCGCTCGCCGATGCAGGTAGACCCCGACGGGCCGCTCGCGGGGTTCACCACCACCCGGGTGGTCTATCGGTCGACATCGGGTTACGCCCCGCACGACCCCGACGGTGATTTCGGAGTCGACGTCTCCGGCATCGTGGTGACACCGCAGGGAACGCCGCCGCCGGGCGGCTGGCCGGTCGTCGCCTTCGGACACGGCACCACCGGCACCGACGAGCAGTGCGGGCCGTCCCTGCATCCCGACCTGCTCGGTCAGGCCTCACAGATCGCGGCCGCGGCCCGCGCGGGCTACGTCGTCGCGGCGACCGACTACGTCGGCCTCGGGGAACCCGGCACACCGCATCCGTACCTGATCGCGCGCAGCGCGGCGTACTCGATGATCGACGCCGTCCGCGCCGCGCGGCAGATCGTGCCCGACACCTCCGACCGCTGGGCCGCCCTCGGCAGTTCGCAAGGGGGACAGGCGGCGTGGGCTGCGGCCGAATGGGCCGGCACCGACTACGGGCGCGACCTGCGGTTCGTGGGTGCGGCGACGCTGGCGCCCGCCGCCGACGTCGCCCCCATCGCCGACGGGTACGACGCCACCCCGTTCCGCGCCCCCGACCTTCACCGTGCTGCAACTCGGGCTGATCCCGCTGGTGCTGAACGGTCTGCGCACCGTCGACCCCGGACTGCCTGTGTCGCAGTACATCCGCGGTGGGCTCGCCGCCGGGGCCGCCGTGCTGGCATCCTGCGGTGGGGGCAGCGAGTTCCAGAAGTACTCCGCACTCACCCAGGTCCGGCCGGGCGACGCGACCGTCGCCTCCCCGGAGGCGCTGCGTGCCCTGCACGACCAGCTCGCGCGATCGTCGCTGCCGCAGCGCCGCGCCGCCGGCCCGCTGTTCGTCGCCTACGGCGACCGCGACCAGCTCGTCACCCCCGCCTGGACCGCGGCTGCCGTGCGCCGTGCCTGCGGGATCGGCGACCGCGTCGCGGTGACCGTCGAGGCGGGTCGGGGACACACCGACCTCAGCTCGGGACCCGCTGCGCTGGCCTGGATCGGTGACCGGTTCGCCGGGACACCCGCACCATCGGACTGTTGACGCACGAGGCGTGAGCGCCGACCCCTATCCTGACGACCATGGCATCCGTGCGAGAGTCCGTGTCGGTCCCGCTCACCCCTGACGTCGCGTGGGGGCACGTGCAGGACCTCTCCCGTTTCGACGAGTGGCTCACCATCCATGACGGTTGGCGCAGCGACGTCCCCCGCGCCCGACGAGCTGGGCAAGGGGACGAAGATCGCCAGCGTCGTCGTCATCAAGGGCACCCGCGTCCGCTTCGAGTGGACCGTCGACACCTTCGACCCGCCGAAGAAGGTCGGACTCAAGGGCAACGGCAAGGGCGGGGTGAAGGTCAAGCTCGGGCTGTCGGTCACACCCGACGGCGACGGATCGACGGTCGAGATCGACCTCGATCTCGGCGGGCTCGCCATGATGGGTCCCGCCGGCAAGGCGGCCGCCAAGCTCGTGCAGTCGGATCTGCGCGACTCGCTCGAGAAGTTCACGGCCACATTCGCCGAGTAGTCCCTCCCCGGCACGTCGGATAGCATCCCGTCCGATTCGACGGGTTCGTCCGGGGGACGGGGGAGGCATGGGTCGCCACGCCATGGGCGCGACGCCGCAGGATGCGGGACGCGCCGACCGCACACCGCGTCGACGAGGGCGTCGGGGCCGATGGTTGGTCCTCGGAGTCGTCGTCGCGCTCGCGGTGGCCGGCGGTGTCGCCTGGGCGGCGACACGGGACGGCGGTCCCGACTGCTCGTCGCGCACCCCGATCACCATCGCTGCCGACCCCGCGATGACCACCGCACTCAAGGCGGTCGCGCCGACGGTCTCGGCCGACTCCTGTGTCGACTACACCGTGGAGGCGGTCTCCGGCGCCGGCATCGCCGGGGAGCTGAGCACCGGGCGGGCACCCGACCTCTGGGTGGCGGACTCGTCGCGGCGCGCGGCCGACGTCACCGGTCAGGTCCGCATCCCGCTCGACACCATCGGCTCGCTGGCCTCGTCTCCCGCCGTCGTCGTCGGCAAGCAGCTGCCCGCACTGTCGACGTGGGTCGACGTCATGCGGCTGCCCGGGCTGCGCATCGGCAGCCCCATCACGACGAGCACGGGCAACGCCCCGATCGCCGGTGCCGTCGCGGCCGTCGAGAAGGGGACGCTGACGGGCAAGCAGCTCACCGACGCCATGACGATCCTGGCCATCCAACAGGGCAACATCCGCTCCGGCGACGACAGCGAGGAGAGCCGCCTCGACCTCGCCGACAGCGCGGGCTCCCCGACCGTCACCAGCGAGCAGCAGTTCGTCGACCACGAGCGAGCGACCCCCGCCTCGGACCTGACCGCGACGGTCCCCGCCGACGGCACCACGTTCCTCGACTACCCGATGATCGTCACCGCCGGCGCCGGTGACCGGGACGCGGCCCGCGACGCCGGACGCCGCTTCGCCGCCGCGATCGCCACACCCGAGGGGGTGGGCGCCCTGCGCGACGCCGGCTACCGGCCCGCGTCGAGGGAGCCGCTGCCGGGTGCGGGCGTCGGTCGGGTCCCGGCGGTCACCGTGCGCGACACCGCCGCCCAGGAGAAGACGTTGCGGCAGTGGGCTGTCGTCGCCGAACCGATCCGCACCCTCGTCGCGATGGACGTCTCGGGGTCGATGTCCGAGGAGGTGGGCACCACGACCCGCGCGCAGCTCCTCGTGCAGGCCGCCCTCGCGGGCAACAAGCTGTTCCCGAACAACACCGAGATCGGACTGTGGTTCTTCTCCACCGACAAGGGCGGCCCGGGCCAGGACTGGACCGAGATCGCCCCGATCGAGCGGGAGGACTTCGTCCGCCCCGACGGGACCACCCAGCGCGACTTCCTGAACAGCCGCGCGGAGAACTTCACCCGCTACATCGGCGGCGGCACCGGTCTCTACGACACGACGCTGGCCGCCTACCGGCAGGTCCTCGACAGCTACGACCCGAACTACTCCAACAGCATCATCGTGCTCACCGACGGTCGCAACGACGACCCCGACTCCATCTCCCTCGACGAGTTGAGTCGTCGCATCCGCGCGCTGGCCGACCCGGCACGTCCGGTCGAGATCGTCACGATCGGCATCTCCGACGACGTCGACACCGCCGCGTTGAAGCAGATCTCCGCGTTGTCGCCCGGTGGCACGAGCTACGTCGCGCGGGACCCCGGGGACATCGCGAACGTGCTGGTCAACGCGGTCGCCGCGCGGGTCACCGCCGCCGGTCGCTGAGCGCGCGACGTGCGGGCGAGATAGGCCCCCGTCACACCCATCCGGGCCGGTCTCGGCGGCGAAGACCCAGTGCGATGCCCGTTGCATGTAACGGGGAGGGGTCGTCGCGCGACTGACGAGGCAACTCGCCGAGCCGGAGGAGACACGCTGTGCCGATCCCCGACGACCTCACGCCCGGTGTGCGGCCCGCCGCCCTCTCGCTGACCGCCGTCGAGTCCGCCGCGGTGCGCTCACTCGCCGCCGACCACCGCATCAGCCCGGCGACCGTCGTCGCAGCGGCGATCGTCGCCTACCGCGGTCCCGGTCCCGAGACCGCGACCCCACGGATCGGTGTCGCTGTCTCCGGTGGCTCCCGCATCGCCCCGATCGACCTGCCGGTCGGCGCTCGCCACAGCGCCTCGGGCCTCGTCGTGCGGGTCGGCGCCTGCGTCGACAGCCCCGTCGACCCCGACCCCCGGGTCTCGCCCCGCGACGTCGTCGTCGCCGAGGGCGGACCCACGGACACGACGATCGCGATCGCCGCCGTCCCTGTCGTCCTGTGGTGTCGCTTCTCCGACGACGGACAGCTCACCCTCGAGCTCGCCACGCGCGCAGGATCGTCGAGACTCGACCGCCACCTGCGTCGCTTCGCCGAGTTCCTCGTGCGCTTCGTCCGAGCCGGGCGCGTGGCCGTGGGCAGCCTGCAGATCGTGACCGAGGACGAACACGTGCTGCTCGACGAGTGGAACGACAGCGCTGAACTCCTCGCGCCGAGCACCCTGGTCGATCTCGTGGAGATGGGCCTCACGCGCGACCCCGACCGTGCCGCGATCGTCACCCGCGACGGTGTCGTGACCCACGGCGACATCGACTGCTTCGCCAACCGCATCGCCCGAGCACTGCTCGCGTCGGGCGTCGGGCCGGGCGCCGTCGTCGGTGTGCTGTGCGAGTCGGCCCCCGCGGCGATGGTCGCCGCGGTCGCCGTCCTGCGGGCCGGCGGTGCCGTCCTCATGTTGTCGACGCATGCGGCGGCCCCGGAGACGATCGTCCGGATCGCCGAGGCCCGCGCCACCCGCGTGGTCACCGACAGCCCCTCGGGCGCGGTCGTCCCGCCGTGGGTGGAGATCATCGCCCTCGACGACGAGGAACTCGACCACCACCCCGACGAGCCCATCACCGCCGACGACGGCGCCCGTCCAGACCACCTGTTCGCCACCGCGGAGGTGACGGTCAGCGGCTTCGGCGACGACCTCGCCGCACTCGCTCACTCCCACGCCGCGCTCGCCAACCGGCTGCAATGGACGATCGGCGACTGGGAGGCCACGCGGGCGCCGGGCGTCCAGCAGGTCCTCGTCCCCGCCGACGCGCACCGCCTCAGGGACCTGTGTGACGTGCTGTGGCCGTTGGTGATCGGCGCGACCGCGCACACCACGCTGGGCCCCGGTATCGACCGCATCACCGCCGGCACAGGCAGTGTCGCCGAGGCCGGGGGCGCGGCGTTCCGCGTCACCGGTGACGAACGGCCCGGATGGAACGTCGAGGCGTACGTCCTCGACGGGCACCTGCGCGTGGTGCCGCCGGGAGCGTCGGGTGACCTGTACGTCGGCGGCGCCCAGCTCGCATTGGGTTGGCCGCGCGACCTCTGCGCTACCGCAGATCATTTCGTGGCCAACCCGTTCCGGCCGGGCGAGCGCATGGTGCGCGTCGGCGCGGTCGCGGCGCGGGGCGGGTCCGCGGCCGACGACGTCGACGTGCTGCGCCGTGTCGTCGCCGCCGTCGGGGTGTTCGACCGCGACACGGTCACTGCGCGCCCGGACGCCGTCCGCGCGGAGGTTGCGCGGACAGACGAGATCCGCCCGGCCCGGAGCGGGCCCACGCTCTAGAGGCGGGGTCCCGGCCCGGACCGGGCGGTCGTCGGTCGTGCTGCGCGATTACAGGATCGTCAGCATCTCGTTGTAGGTGGGCAGCGGCCACAGGTCGTCGGCCACGATGCCCTCCAGGGCGTCGACGGCCTCGCGCACCGACGCCATCGCGGGGATCAGCGTCTCGAGGGCGTAGCTCGCCTCCTCGCTCTCCGTCTCACCGTGGAAGCCGTCGACACCCTTCTCCAGGGTGGCCAACGCGGCCGACAGTGCACCGATCTGCTCGCTCAGGTCCGTGAGCAGGGGATTGGTCGCGTCGAGGCCGGCCGTGATCAGGTTCGCCGCCACCGCGGCCAACTCGCCCTGGTAGCGCAGGGCAGCGGGGAGGATCATCGTCTTGGCGATCTCGACGCTCTCCTTCGCCTCCACGAGGATCGTCAACGAGTACTGCTCGAGGATGACGTCCTTGCGCGCCTCGAGCTCGCGGGCGCTGAGCACGCCGTACCGCTCGAACAGTTCCTCGTTCTCCTTCTCGGCCATGAACGGCACGGCCTCGACGGTGGTGCGGAGGTTCTTCAGACCGCGGGCCGCGGCCTCCTCCTGCCACGCGTCGGCGTAGCCGTCACCGTTGAAGATGACCGCGCCGTGGTCGGTGATGATCTGCTGCAACACCTTCTGCACGGCGTCGGCGAGTTCGAGGCCGTCGTCGAAGCTCTTCTCCATCTCCGTCGCGATGTAGTCGATGGAGTCGGCGAGGATGGTGTTGATCGCGACCATCGGGTCGGAGATCGACTGGTTCGAGCCCGGCGCGCGGTACTCGAAACGGTTGCCGGTGAAGGCGAACGGGCTGGTGCGGTTGCGGTCGCCGGGATCGGCCTTCATCGGGGGAAGGGTGTCGACACCCAACTCGATGACACCGGCCTGCTTCGAACCGGTGGCCCCGCCCTTGGCGATCTGATCGAACACGTCCATCAGCTGCTCGCCGAGGAAGATCGAGATGATCGCCGGCGGAGCCTCGTTCGCGCCGAGGCGGTGGTCGTTCGACGCCGACGCGACCGCGGCACGCAACAGACCGCCGTACTTGTGCACGCCGCGGATGATGGCGCCGCAGAACGTCAGGAACTGCATGTTCTCGTGCGGCGTGTCACCGGGATTCAACAGGTTGCCCTGGTTGCCGTTGCCCAGCGAGAAGTTGACGTGCTTGCCCGAGCCGTTGACGCCGGCGAACGGCTTCTCGTGCAGCAGACAGGTCATGCCGTGACGCTCGGCGACCTTCTTCATGATCGTCATCATCAGCTGCTGGTGATCGTGGGCGAGGACGGAGCGCTCGAAGACCGGCGCGAGCTCGAACTGGCCGGGGGCGACCTCGTTGTGGCGGGTCTTCGACGGGATGCCGTGCTTGAACAGCTCGCGGTCGAGGTCGATCATGAAGCCGAGCACGCGATCCGGGATGGCGCCGAAGTAGTGGTCGTCGAACTCCTGTCCCTTGGACGGCTTGGCGCCGAACAGGGTTCGCGACGTGGTCATGATGTCGGGACGCGCGTAGTAGAAGTGCTCGTCGATGAGGAAGTACTCCTGCTCGGCGCCGGCGTAGGAGACCACGGTGTCGACGTCGTTGTGCCCGAACAGCTTCAGCAGCCGCATGGCCTGCTTGCTCATCGCCTGCTGGCTGCGCAGCAGCGGGGTCTTCTTGTCGAGGGCCTCGCCGGTCCACGAGATGAACACCGTCGGGATGCACAGGGTGTTGCCGGCCGGGTTCTCGAGGATGTAGGCGGGGCTGGTGACGTCCCAGCCGGTGTAGCCGCGGGCCTCGAAGGTGCCACGCAGGCCGCCGTTGGGGAAGCTCGATGCGTCGGGCTCACCCTGCAGCAGGGTCTTCCCCTGGAACTCCGCGAGCGACGCACCCGAGGAGTCGGGCTCGAGGAACGAGTCGTGCTTCTCGGCGGTGAAACCGGTCAGCGGGTAGAAGACGTGCGCGTAGTGCGACGCGCCCTTCTCGATGGCCCAGTCCTTCATCGCGTTGGCGACGACGTCGGCGATCGTCGGGTCGAAGGGGACACCCTCGTCGATGGTGGCCGAGACCTTCTTGAAGACGCTCTTGGGGAGCCGGTCCTTCATGGCCGCCTTGTCGAAGACGTTGACCCCGAAGAGCTCGGCGAGAGGCGCCTCCGCGGTGGCGCACTCCGGCGTGCTGTGGGCGGTTACCGCCTTGATCGCCTCACGGCGGGAAATGCTGCCACTCATCTGCTCACCCCTGATGTCCGATCCGCCCCCGTGGGCCGGATGCTGGTGTCGAAACCTCAGGCGACGGTAGGGCTGACAGATCGCCGCGGCGTTTCCGCCGTGTGACGCCCAGGAAACACGGCCGGTGGCCGGGGTGCAGCCGTTAGGGGTGCTACGGAGCCTACGACAGGCGCGTCGCACTGTCCTGCTCAGCAGCGGCGGACGCCAGGGCGGCCACGAACTGCTCGACCGCTGCGACGGCACCGCCGGACGGTCGCCACGCCGCCAGGACGTGCGACGGCGGCACGCCGGGGATCCGCCGGAACACCACACCGGGATGTGCCACGCGGGACCAGATGAGCTCGGGAACCGCGCTGACGCCGCGGCCCGCGGCGGTGAGCTCGATCCACTCGTCGAAGTTGTTGCAGCGCACGACCGTCCGGTCGGGATCGGGGTGCGACCACGAGTCCGGTCGGGTCGTCCCCGACGCGGTGTTGACGATGACGGGTTCGCCGGCGAGGTCGTCCCAGGTGAGGTCGGGGCGGGACACGAGATCCGAGGTCACGCACAGGGCGACCACCCGCCGCTCTGTGGCGAGCACCCGGGTGGCGAGGCCGGCGGTGGGGTCGGGCGCGACGCGACTGATCGCGACGTCGACCTCACCCGTCACGACTGCCGCGAGCGGGTCGTCGAGACGTCGCACGGCGACCGCGCCGGAACCGGACTCGGCTGCGCCGGCCGCACCGGCGAACCAGTGGGGCAGGAGCCATGCGAATCCCACGGTGATGCCCGACGCGGACCGCATCCGGGCGGTGAGGGCGTCTAGATCGGCCAGGATCCGCCGCGCGTGTGCGACGAACTCCCCGCCGGCCTCGGTCAGACCAGACGATCGTGACGTCCGGGCCACGAGGTCGCGCCCCACCATCCGCTCGAGGTGTTGCACGGTGCGCGTCAGAGCGGGCTGACTGACGCCCAACGCCGCCGCTGCCGCAGTGAAGGTGCCCTCGTCGGCGAGGGCCACGATCGCTCGGAGGTGCCGCACCTCAGGATCCATGCGCCCAGGTTATACCCGATGCTCAGACGCTATTTCCGTACTGCGCACACCCTGCCTACCGTTGCGGTGGTGAGAGATCTCCTGGGCGCGCATCAACGGGTCGCGTGGGCCGGCGCGGGTGGACTTGTCGCCGCGATGGGCGTGGGGCGGTTCGCGTTCACGCCGCTGCTGCCGGTGATGGAGTCCGACCACGCCCTCACCTCGTCGGGTGGTGCGCTGGTGGCGACGGCGAACTACGCCGGCTATCTCGTCGGGGCCGCCGCGCTCGCCGTCCGGCCGAGAGTCAACACGTCGCTGCACCTGCGCGCGTGGGCCGTACTGCTCATCGTCTCCGAGGCCCTCATGGCCGTCGTGTCCGGTGTGGGTGCGTTCTCCGCGTTGCGCTTCGTGGCCGGTGTCGCGAGTGCCGTCGTCTTCGTCGGTTGCATCAGCACCGTCACCGCGGCGCGGCGCCACGGCGCGTCGACGGCCGTCACGTTCTCCGGCGTGGGCATCGGCATCGCGCTCAGCGGGGCCGTCGTCGCGGCGATCGGTGGCCGACTCGGCTGGCAGGAGCTGTGGCTCGTCTCCGCCGCTCTGACGGCGATGTTCCTGCTGCCCATGCTCGTCACCGACGTCGAGCCCGAGGCGTCGGCGGTACCCGCGCACCGTGATCGCTCGACCGCGCACCGCGTCACGTGGCGGTTCCTGCTCGTGTCGTACTTCTTCGAGGGTGTCGGCTACATCGTCATCGGCACGTTCCTCGTCGCCGCGGTCAGCGCGGGGTCGTCGGTGGGCGAGGTGGGGCCGCTCGTCTGGGTGGTGGTCGGCGTCGCCGCGGCCCCTTCGGTCGCGCTGTGGACACGGTGCGCGCGCCGGTTCGGGCCGCACCGGGTGCTGGTGATGGCGCTCGTCGTCCAGGCCGTGGGCGCCGTACTGCCCGCGGTGTCGTCGAGTCCGGCGGTCGCGGTGATCGCCGCGGCGCTGTTCGGGTCGACCTTCCTCGGTGTGGTCGCCGTGACGATGGCCGTGGGATCCGCTCTGCCCGTGGCGCGGACGGCCGCTATCCTCACCGCGGTCTACGGGGTGGGGCAGATGCTCGGTCCGCTCGTCGTCGCGCCGGTGATCGGCTCGTCGTACGCGATCGCCTTCACGGTCGCCGCGGGTGTCCTCGTGGTGGCCGCGGGTGCGGCCGTCGGCGTCGCCCGGACCATGCCGTCGGGGTCGTCGGCGACCCCGCCTGCCGTAGACTCCCGGACGCCAGCCTTCGTAGCTCAGGGGATAGAGCAACCCTCTCCTAAAGGGTAGGTCGCAGGTTCGAATCCTGCCGAGGGCACCAGGGTGGCCGCGTGTGTCGATTCCGGTTGCGACGCAGGCGAACCCGACCACGACAACGCTGTCCACGACGACCACCGTGGCCGTTCGGTCGAGAGGGGTCGCGGCGGCCGTCTGGCGGCTGTCAGCCCTGTGACGTGGGTGTCACCAGCAGCGATGCGACGTTCACCGCGGGCGGAAACGCAGAACTCCAGACGATGGCGTCGGCGATCGCCGACGCGGGAATCGGCGGGTTGTCGGTCTTGAACTGCTCGAGGAATGCGGCGCCGGCCGGGTCGGTCATGTCCAGACCCAGGTCGGAGTGCGTCATCCCCGGTTCCACCGACCGCACCCGGACCCCGCGAGGACCCAGTTCGGCGCGGAGAGTGGAGGCGAGGTGGGTGACCGCGGCCTTGGTCGCGGTGTAGACGGCATAGGTGGGCAGGACGATGTGCGCGCCCAGGGAACTGACAAGCACCAGGTCGGCCCGGTTGCCGCGCGACGCCGCGTCGGTCAGGTCATCGACGGTGGCCCGCGCGGTCGACAGCAGGCCCGTCAGGTTCGTCGCGATCATCCGATCCCATTCGCCGACGTCAGCGCCGTCGAACGGCGCGGCGAGCATCGCTCCGGCGTTCGCGACCACCAGGTCGAACGGCCCGAATCGTCCTCGTGCCGAATCGATCACGTCGGTGAGGGCCTCGCGGTCGGTGACGTCCGCCGCGAACGCGGCAGTCGCGTCGGGATGGCGACCATTGATATCGTCGCTGACCGCGGTGACCTTGTCGAGCCGTCGACCCAGCAGGGCGACGCGCGCGCCGTCCGCCGCCAGCGCTGCGGCGGTCGCGGCCCCGATCCCGGTGCCGGCGCCGGTGACGAGAGCGGATCGTCCGGACAGTGCCTGTGTCTCTGATGATGTCGTCATGCCACCAGCGTCGGACGGCAGCGGCCACGTAGCCAGGCCGAGCCCGTGCGGGGTAGAGCCACTACCTGGCAGACGTCCCGTGCCTCGCCTAACGTCCAGCGCGTGTCGGACAACCCGCTCGGCGAATTCCTTCGCGCTCGACGTGAGCGCGTCGACCCGGCCGACGTGGGTCTGCGTGCGGTCGGTACCCGTCGCACACCGGGGCTACGGCGGGAGGAGGTCGCCGCGCTCGCCGGGATCAGCGTGGAGTACTTGGTGCGACTCGAACGCGGTCGCGATCGTCATCCGTCGGCGGCGGTCGTCGACGCCCTCGGACGCGCGCTCCGTCTCGACGACGACGGTCGAACGCATCTCGGCGATCTGGCCGACCCCCGCACCGGCGCACCCACACCGGTGGTGGGGGACATGTCGGAGTCGTTGGAGCGGCTGATCGCCGGGTGGAGCGCACCGACGATCGTCACGAATGCCGTGCTCGACCTCATCGGGATGAACGAGACGGGCAGGCTCCTCCACGAGGGCATCGGACTGACGCCGGGCGTGAACATGGCGCGTGCACTGTTCCTCACCCCGGGGGCCGACCGTGTCTACGTCGACTTCGACAAGGTGGCGGCCGAGACCGTCGGCAACCTGCGCGCGCTCGCCGGCGGAGGTACCCCCAGCGTCCGTCTCATCGAACTCGTCGGGGAGCTGTCTGTCGCGAGTCCGGTCTTCGCGTCGCTGTGGGCCTCCGGCGAGGTGCTGCGGAAGACCTCCGGCATCAAGACGATCGAGCACCCAGCCATGGGCCGGCTGGACCTCGAATGGTCGACACTCGCCGTCGAGGCCGAGCCCGGCCAGCTCGTCGTCGCCTATCAGGCCATTCCGGGAACGCGTGCGGAGGGCGTGCTGGCCGAGCTCGCGACGTACCGACGGACCGACGTCAGAACCCGAGGCCCATCCAGTCGGTCGCGGTGAACCGGCGCTCGAGGTCGGCGGCCTCCACGGTCACCTCGTCGGGATCGGGGTCGAGCCCGGCGGTGTCGATGTGCGACGCGGCGAACGCGCGCAGGGATGCATCGACAGCCTCGCGGTAGCTGCCGTAGGCGCCGAAGATCTCGCTGTCGGTGTGGGCGTCGGTGGTGTCTCGCCACCACGCGAACAACCGCATCCCGTCGGGAGACGGGCTGAACCCGATTGTCTGGCCGTCACGGGTGATGGTGGGGCAGTCGTCGGGGAAGCGATCGGGCATGGCGCCCAGGCTAGGACGCCGGTGCGACAGCCTTGAAGCGTGGAGAGCAATCCGCCGTCGCCTTCGGGGCTGGCCGCGGTCGGTCTTGCGGCCGAACAGGTCCAAACCCTGACATCCATTCGACCGGGTAATCCAGCCCAGCGGTCACAAGGACCTCAGCGTGGGGACCGGGGGCCGTCCGCCATCTCCACGTCGACGCGGAAGTCGGTGACCCACGCCTGCGATCGATCGGTGACGACGTAGCGGAACACGACCCGCATGATCGCCTCGGTGACGACCCGTTGCACTGATCCCGGGGTCTTCGCCGACGACGACCGCGCTCCCATCGCGACGATCTTCTCCACGCGTGGTCGGCGAGCGGACTCGAAGGCCGTGAACGCCGACGCGGGGTGGTCGGTGTGTCGCCCGAGCAGGTCGCCCATGATCACGGCGTCCTCCAGAGCCATGGATGCACCCTGACCGGAGCTCGGCGCCGGCGCGTGGAGGGCGTCTCCGACGAGCCCGAGACGGCCCCGGTACCAGCGCGGCACCGACGGCAGGTCGTGTGTGTTGTCGCCGGCCAGGTCGAGGCGGCCTGCCGTGATCAGGGCGGCGAAGGGACTGTCGTCGGCCGCGGCCAGATCCGCGAGGTGCGCGAGCCACTCGTCGGCCGTCGTCGCACGCCGCTCTGAGTCGGAGACCGCCGCGCGGGGCTCGTTGACGAACCACACGACCCGCCCGTCGGGCAGGGGTAGCGCCCCGAAGAATCCACGCCGCCCGAACACGAAGGTCCAGACTCCCGGCGGCAGTCCGTGACCGGGGTGGTCGGTGGTGATCCCGCCGTAGTTGACCAGACCGAGGTAGCGACCGGTCGGAGCGTCAGGATCGATCGCCCGTCGCACCACCGAGTGGATCCCATCCGCCCCGACGACGACGTCACCCGACAGCGACGTGCCGTCGTCGAGCGAGATGGCGGCGCTGTCCGCGTCCGCCGTCACCGCCGTCACCCGCGCGCCCTCGACCACCTCGACACCCCGGCCCCGGGCCAGGTCGAGCAGGGCGCCGGCGAGGTCGGTGCGACGGAACGACAGGGCGCTGGTGCCGTCTGCGAGCGGCGTCCCGAGCCCGATCGTGCCCAGCCGTCGCCCCGTCGCGCCGAGGACGACGTTGCCGTGCGTCGGCGACCCCAGCGCACGTACGGGGTCGAGGGCGTCGACCGCGGCCAGCGCCGAGAGTCCGTTCGGCGTCACCGTGAACCACGAACCCGACCCGCGCCCGTCGGCCGGCGTCCGTTCCACGACGGTCACCTCGACCCCGCGGCGGCGCAGCGCCATCGCCAGCACCGGACCACCGACGCCTCCCCCGACCACGAGTGCGCGCATGCCACAATCCCTTCAACGAGAGTCATACGATTCGATTTTCGAATGATTCGATATTCGAAGGGTAAGCATGGCCGGCCGCTCGCGTCAACAGGCCATCGCCGACGTGGGCACGGCGATGCAGCGCTACCAGCGCAGCGTGCAGGCGTTCGACGACGCCGTCGGCCGTCGACTGGGTGTGGGACCGGCGGACCAGCGGTGCCTCGACTGGCTCTCCGAGGGCCCGTTGACGGCCAAGGAGCTCGCCACCGCGAGCGGCCTGAGGCCCGCCGCAACGACGGCGCTCATCGACCGCCTCGAGGCGAAGGGCCTCGTCCGTCGGTCACCGTCCGCCGAGGATCGCCGACGAGTTCTGGTAGAGCTCACCGAGGAGGGACGGGACCGTGTCTGGGAGGCGTACGGACCGATGGTCGTCGAGGGGCAGCGACTGTTCGACGGTCACTCGGTCGCCCAGCTCGACGCACTGACAGACCTCCTGCGCCGCATGACCCAGCTGACCGAGACCCACCGCGACCGCGTCGCCGACGCCGACTGATCCCGGACACGACAAAGGGGAGCCGCCTGACACCATCCGTGTTGTCGGCCAGGCGACAATGCAGCGGGGACCTCAGCGTTGATTCGACCTGCGGTCAGAGAACCTTCTCGATCGCCGACCGCATCGACTCGGGCTTGGTGGTCGGGGAGAAGCGGTCGACGACCTGACCGTCCTTGCCGACGAGGAACTTGGTGAAGTTCCACTTGATCCGGCTGCCGAGCACGGACCCCTTCTCCGACTTCAGCCAGTCGTAGAGCGGGTGGGTGCCCTTCCCGTTGACGTCGATCTTGTCGAACATCGGGAACGTCACGTCGTAACGGAGATTGCAGAAGTTCTTGATCTCGTCGGCGTCGCCCGGCTCCTGGTGGCCGAATTGGTTGCACGGGAAGCCGAGCACCACGAGCCCGCGCTCGCCGTACTCGCGGTTCAGCTTCTCCAGGCCCTCGTACTGGGGGGTGAACCCACACTGGGACGCGGTGTTGACGATGAGGAGGGGCTTGCCCCGGAACTGCTCGAGGCTGATGTCCTCGCCGTCGATGGACGTGGCCGAGAAGTCGTACGCAGTGGTCATGTCATCCGTTCGTAGCAGGTGAGCAGGTGGATGGCGACTGCCGCGGCGCCAGCGGCGGGTGCATCTCGTTCTTTGCGGTCGAGCGCTCCGCCTCCGACGACCCGAACAGTGCGACGAGTACTGCCCCCAGCACGGCGAGCAGGAACCCGAGCGCGCCGAGCCAGCCGAGCCCGGGGACGGTGGTGTCGCCGAGCAGCCAGACGCCGACGACTCCGGGGACCGCGGTCTCGCCGACCACCATCGCGGCCGTCGACCCGTTCACGGCGCCGAGCTGCAGCGCGACGGTGTGGAGGTAGAACCCGAACGCACCGGCGACGGCGATCGTCCAGGCCGCGGGATCGGACAGGATCGTCGTCACCGAGAACGGGGACACGCCGTCGAGAACCCGCACGGCGATCGCGATCGCGCCGAACAGCAGGCCTGCCGACATCCCGGCGACCACCGAGCCGGTGTGTCCCAGGCGCCGGACCACCAAGAGCGAGATCGTGATGACCGCGATCGTGGCGACCAGCAGGCCGAGCTTGAACGGCATGTCGGCGTGGGTGGTCCCGTGCGCGTGCGAGGCGGTGCCGAGCATGCACAGCGCGATGAGGACCAGCACCATCGCGGCCCAGTCGCGGGGATGCAGACGGATGCCGAGGACCAGGGCTCCGAGGATCGCGGTGATGACGAGGTTCCCGGCGACGATGGTCTGCGAGAGGAACAGCGGCAGCATGCGGGCCGCCCCGGCGCCCGCGGCGAACCCGAGGACGTCCATGATCGCGCCGAGGACGAACACGCCGGTCATCGCGGCGGCGAGGGTGGAGCGCAGGGTGGGGCTCCCGGACGCGGTGGTCATGCCGGTCCCGTCGGACGCGGCGGTCGCCTGTCGGGCCCCGAGTGCCTGCATCACCGACGACAGCCCGTACCCGATGGCCGCGAGCACCGCCAGACCGATCCCGACCAGCACGGACTCCACCCCTTCCTCGCGGTGATCACGTGTCGGACAGTGAAGTCCGACGGCGCTCGGGCCGGCGGCGTCGATGGCGCACGGCGAGCTGCTCGACCCGGGTCAACGTCTGAGAATCTCCTGAGATTCCCCGCCCGCGCCACCGGTTTTCCGTCGTCGACGCCGGGTTCTAGAGTTGTCGCGTGGCGACAGCATCCGACCAGGCCGTACGTCGTGTCCTCGTGACCGGTGTGTCCAGTGGGATCGGGGCGGAGGTGGCGCGGCTCCTCATCGCGCGCGGGCACGAGGTGACCGGGACGAGCCGGCGCCCCGACGCGATCGCGCAGGACGCGCGGGTCCCCGGCGTCCGGTACATCACCCTCGATCAGACCGAGCCGGCGAGTATCGCGGCGTGCGTCGCCGAAGCCGGCGAGATCGACGTCCTCATCAACAATGCGGGTGTCAGCCACATGGGCCCGCTCGAGGACGTCCCGATGAAGTCGCTCGAGAACGTCTTCGCGACCAACGTGTTCGGACCGATCGCCCTCACCAAGGCGTTCCTGCCGGGCATGCGGGCGCGGCGGTCCGGGACCATCGTGATGGTCGGGTCCATGCTCGGCAGCTTCCCGCTCCCGTTCCGGTCCGTCTACGGCGCGACGAAGAGCGCGATCAAGGCGTTCTCCGACGCGATGCGACGGGAACTCGCGCCGTTCGGCATCGCCATCACCACCGTCGAACCCGGGACCATCGCGACCGGCATCGGTGATCGCCGCATCTACGACGTCGCCGACGACTCCGCGTACCGGACCGACTACGACACCGTCGCCGCGGCCACCCGCCGCAACGAGGACAAGGGCCTCGCCGTCGAGCCGATGGCGAAGGTCATCGTCGAGGCGGCGCTCGCGTCGAACCCGAAACCGCTGTACGCGCTCGGCAACAACGCGTCGATCGTGTTCGCGCTCAAGCGGATCCTGCCG
>JAQIJH010000074.1:0-12732 GCA_036946345.1 Gordonia paraffinivorans
CCGACACCGGCGACAGGAACATCATCATGAGCCCGCCGGGAGCCATCCACAGGCCGGCCTCGATGATGCTCTGGCCCATGCCGTAGTCGAGGACGCGCGGGATGTGGGGGAGCTGCAGCAGCTGGGGCGCGGCGAGGCTGATGCCCATCAGCGCGAACCCGATGACGATCGACACCAGGTTGGTGATCGCGACGCGCGGGATGATCGAGGTCCGGATGTTCACCATCGGCGACGTCGTACGCAGCTCGTAGGCGACCCACGCGGCGAGGACGACGAGACCCGCGACGGTCAGCCCGAGGGTGAGGCCGCTGGTCCATCCCCACGACCGGCCCTTGCTGAGCGCCAACAGCAGGCAGACCAGTCCGACGGTCAGGCCGAGTGCGCCGATGCCGTCGAACGTGCCACCCGACCGGGCGGGCGACTCGCGGACGAGTGTGAGCACGAGCAGGAAGACGACGGTGCCGAGCGCCGCCGAGGTCCAGAACAGGACGTGCCAGCTGTAGTTCTGCGAGATCCATGCCGCGATGGGCAGACCGATCGCGCCGCCGACGCCGAGGGTGGCGCTCATGGTCGCGATCGCGCCGGGGATCCGGGCCGGGGGCAGCTCGTCGCGCAGGAGGCTGATGCCGACGGGGATGACGCCCATCGCCAGACCCTGCAGGCCGCGTCCGACGATCACCGGGATGAGCGAGTCGAACGTCGCGCTGACGACCGATCCGACGACCATCAGGGCGATGCTGGCGAGGATGACCGACCGCTTGCCGAACATGTCGGCGATGCGGCCGGCGATCGGCATGACCACCGCCGCAGCGAGCAACGTCGCCGTGATGACCCACGACGCGTTGTCGGCGGAGGTGTGCAGGTAGGTCGGCAGCAGGCCGACGATCGGGACCACCAGCGTCTGCATGTAGGAGGCGAGGAGCCCGCCGAAGCACAGCACCGCGATCAGCATCGTCGGAGAGGGCGCGCGGGAGGGCTGGAGCCGCAAGGTACTCATTACTTGCATGATGCACGTAATGGCGCAATGCAAGCAATTCGGGCGACAGTGACGTGTGAAACACTGTCGGCCATGGCAACCGGCACGTTGATCCTGATGCGCCACGGCGAGAGCACGTGGAACGAGTCGAACCAGTTCACCGGTTGGGTGGACGTGGCCCTGACCGACAAGGGTCGGGCCGAGGCGAAGCGCGCCGGGGAGCTCCTCGTCGAGCACGATCTCCTGCCCGACGTGCTGTACACCTCCCTGCTGCGTCGTGCGATCAGCACCGCACAGATCGCCCTCGACGCCGCCGACCGCCACTGGATCCCGGTCACCCGCGACTGGCGCCTGAACGAGCGTCACTACGGCGCGCTGCAGGGTCTCGACAAGGCGGCGACCAAGGAGAAGTTCGGCGACGAGCAGTTCATGCTGTGGCGCCGCAGCTACGACGTCCCGCCGCCGCCCATCGAGAAGGACGCGGAGTACAGCCAGAGCGACGACCCGCGCTACGCGGATCTCGCCGAGGTGCCGTTGACGGAATGCCTCAAGGACGTCGTCGCGCGGATGATCCCGTACTTCACCGAGACGATCGCCGCCGACCTGCGCGCGGGGAAGACCGTCCTCGTCGCCGCGCACGGCAACTCGCTGCGCGCGCTGGTGAAGTACCTGGAGGACATCTCCGACGCCGACATCGCCGGCCTCAACATCCCCACGGGCAACCCGCTGCGCTACGACCTCGACGAGGATCTGAAGCCGGTTCGCAAGGGCGAGTACCTCGATCCCGAGGCCGCCGCTGCGGGTGCGGCCGCGGTGGCCGCGCAGGGGTCGAAGTAGCACCCCGACTCCCTGTCGCGGCGGTGTCGGCGGCGCTATCGTGGTGTATGGCCGACCTCACAGTTATTGCACGCGTTGTTCATTCGCTGTCACAAGAGCGATATGAAGCCTTCATCGACGACGAGCTCGTCGGCTTCCTGGACTATCAACCGCGTGACGACCAGGTCGTCATCACCCACACCGTCGTCTTCGACCGTCATGCGCACCACGGCATCGGCGCCCAACTGGTGCGCCACGTGCTCGACGACATCGCCCAGAGCGGGCGCAAGGTGGTGCCCGTCTGCTCGTTCGTGCAGAAGTTCATCGCCGACAACCCCGCGTACGGGGCGATGGTCGCCACTGCCTGACCCGATCGCCGGGGTCGGCCCGCCGCAAGGGTGCGGTGGACGAAATCCCGGTGAACAGCGTCCCAACTGGGTACACCCGGCTTGTTACGGATGACCGGCCTCGTCCATCCTGTCGGTGTGTCCGCCCGTCCGACCCGCTCCACCGGTGCCCCCGGGGCGACTTCGTGAGCATCGCTCTCGCGGTCGTCGTCGTGGTCGCGGTGCTGTCGATCGTGGTCGCCGCGGCAGTCGGATGGACCCTCGGTCGACGTCGGTCGTCGGCGGAGTCCCGCCGGGCGGCGACCCTGCGCGCGGCGTCGAACCTGGGTCCGGCCGCCACCGCCGACGACGCGTCGGGGGACGAGCGCGCCGACCAGCGCCCCGAGGTCCTGCTGGAACACGGCATGGAGACCGTCGACGGGCGGATGTCGAAGGCCGCGCTGCTGGCGATGATCGTGCAGAGCACCGACACCGGTGTCGCCGTCGTCGACGAGCACCGCGACGTGGTGCTGTTCAACGGGCGGGCGTCCGAGCTCGGGCTGGTCTCGTCGGGTCTGCTCGACGACGAGGTGTGGCGTGCGGCGTCGGGTGTCCTCGAGTCCGGCGCCGACTGCGACGTCGAACTGGTTCCGACGCCGCCGGTCAACGGGTTCGTCTCCACTGCCCGCGCCATCGTCCCGCCGGTCGCGGTGCGCTGCCTGGTCCGCCTCGTCACCGACGGCACCGAGCGGTACGCCGTCGTCTACGGCACCGACGACTCGGACAACATGCGGCTGGAGGCGACGCGCCGCGACTTCGTCGCCAACGTCTCCCACGAGCTGAAGACCCCGGTCGGCGCGATCGGTCTGCTCACCGAGGCGCTGTTGGAATCCCAGGACGATCCCGAGGCCGTGCGCCACTTCGGTGAGCGCGTGATCACCGAGTCGGTCCGCATGGGCAACATGGTCAACGAGCTGATCGCGCTGTCGCGGCTGCAGGGCGCGGAGAAGCTCCACGACATCGACGACGTGTCCGTCGACGAGCTCATCGACGAGGCCGTGCACCGTGCCCAGGTGGGCGCCGAGGCCGCGGGGATCATCCTCGACACCGACCCGCCCAGCGGACTCGTCGTCCGTGGTGACCACACCCTGCTCCTCACCGCTCTGAACAACCTCATCGCGAATGCGATCGCGTACTCGCCGGCGAACACGCGGGTGTCGGTCAGCCGCCGCGTCATCACCGACCGGCTGCCGGTGCCGACGGTGCCCGGCGCGACCGCGACACCCACCGACCGACCGATGGTCGCGATCGCCGTGACCGACCGCGGCATCGGCATCGCCCCGCGTGACCAGCAGCGCGTCTTCGAACGGTTCTTCCGCGTCGACAAGGCGCGGTCGCGGGCGACGGGCGGTACGGGGCTGGGGCTGGCGATCGTCAAACACGTCGCGGCCAACCACGACGGGGCCATCACGCTGTGGAGCCGACCCGGAACCGGGTCCACCTTCACGCTCGCCATCCCGCAGGCCCGCACATCCGCCGAGGCCGACGGCGCGGTGGGCACCCCGCCGGGCCGCGTTGCGACGCGCTCCGCATCCCCACGCACCACCCATCCGCCCCGGACGAACCCGGAATCCCGGGTTCTCGAGACGAAGGAAATGAACCGGTGACGCACGTCCTGATCGTCGAAGACGAGGAGTCCCTCGCCGACCCGTTGGCGTTCCTGCTGCGCAAGGAGGGTTTCGAGACCACCGTCGTCAACGACGGCACCCGCGCCCTGAGCGAGTTCGACCGCGTCGCCCCCGACATCGTCCTGCTCGACCTCATGCTGCCCGGCGCGTCGGGCACCGAGGTGTGCAAGGCGCTGCGGACGAAGTCCAGCGTGCCGGTGATCATGGTGACCGCCCGCGACAGCGAGATCGACAAGGTCGTCGGGCTCGAGCTCGGCGCCGACGACTACGTCACCAAGCCGTACTCCGCGCGTGAGCTGATCGCCCGCATCCGCGCGGTGCTGCGTCGCGGCTCCGACACCGCCGACGACATCGACGACGAGGGCGGTCTGCTCGAGGCCGGGCCGGTGTCGATGGACGTCGACCGGCACACCGTCGCGGTCCGCGGTTCGTCGATCACGTTGCCGCTGAAGGAGTTCGACCTCCTCGAGTACCTGCTGCGCAACGCCGGTCGGGTGCTCACCCGCGGTCAGCTGATCGACCGGGTGTGGGGTGCGGACTACGTCGGCGACACCAAGACCCTCGACGTCCACGTGAAGCGACTGCGTTCGAAGATCGAGGAGGACCCGGGCAACCCCAAGCACCTCGTCACCGTCCGCGGCCTGGGCTACAAGCTCGAGTTCTGACGCCTCGCCGCTGAGATCGGGCCCGAGGAACAACTCCGGCGGCAGGGCGGCATCGGAGCCCACTGTCGGGGCGGATCTCAGCGGCGTTCGCGGTGTCTCCCCGCCCGTGTGATCGCGCGGATGTCCGCCAGTACCTCGTCCCAGTGGTGGATGACGTCGTCGTAGGTGAGACGGAGCTTGAGCCAGCCCGCGACGAGTGCACGCCGGTCGCGCTTCCGGTCCCGTCGGTAGTTCTCGACACCCGTGTGGTGCTCGACGCTGTCGCACTCGATGAGCAGCTTCCCGACGCGCAGGTCGACGCGGCCGACACCCGCGATCTTCGGCTGCACGTCGACGTCGTAGCCGAGTGCACGGAGCCTGAGCCGAACCAGGGTCTCGGTGCCCGACTGTGACCGCCCGTCGCAGTGGGTCATCCATTCCCGAGTGCGCGCATGGCAAGCCGGCATCTCCGACCGCAGCCGTCGAGCGGACCATCCGCTCTTCTCCAGTGCCGAGTCGCACACGACGATCCACTCGTCGCGGGTGAGGCACCGCGTCGCACAGTCCAGGGCAACGGGAACGGCGTCGACTGCTGTCGCGAGCGGCAGGGCGCGTCCCTGTCCCCGGCAGCGTCGGCCCCGAGCACCGGTCCGACCGTGCCGCGAGTACCGGACGTGGATCTCGGGATGGCCGGGTGGGATCCACAGACCGTGGTGCCGCAGAGCTGACACGCAGGACAGCACGCCGCCTCTGCGAACCGCCTCCACCGTCGCCGTGTCGGCGTCGGGGTGCGCGTACCAGCCGGGGCGAAGACGGACGAGCGTCCCGGCGGCGACCGCTCGTCGGATCGCGCTGTCGTCGCGTCCCATCGCGAGCAATTGCGTCCGAGACATCACGGCAGGGTGCACGTCCATGAGACGCAGTCGGTGTCGGGACGGTTCCGTCGTTGCCGAGATCCGCGCGCTTACCGTGTCCCGACGGCGATATGTCGTCGGCGCGCAATCTCGGGGCAGATCTCAGCGGGATTCGTTATTCGGGCGCGAGTTCCTCGTACTTGATGTCCGTCTCGCGGCGTGTGGTCGCGGCGGCGGTGGCGGGGTGGACGGCGACGATGCCGAGACCGGCACGGCGACGGCAGATGCGGGCGAGTTCTCCGTACGCGGCCTCGCCGATCAGCTCGGTGAGTTCGGGTGCGTAGGACTTCCACACCGGGTCGGCCCCGACGTGCGCGTCGGGTGATCCCGAGCAGTACCAGGCGAGGTCGTGACCACCCTCGCCCCAGCCGCGGCGGTCGTACTCGGTGATCGTCGTCTTGAGGATCTGTGTCCCGTCGGGCCGGTCGACCCAGTCCTGTTCGCGGCGCACGGGCAACTGCCAGCAGACGTCCGGCTTCACCGTGAGCGGCTCGAGCCCGCGCCGCAACGCCATCGCGTGCAGCGCGCAGCCGACTCCGCCGGCAAACCCGGGGCGGTTGAGGAAGATGCACGCGCCCTTGTGGACTCGCGTCTTCAGCGCCGGCTCGTCGTCGAGCTCGCCCTCCTCGAGATAGCCCCGCTTGCCCAGTGGATCGCGACCGGATCCCTTGCTGTGGAACTGCCAGTCCTCCGCGGTGAGCATCGACATCCCGTGCGCGAGCCGCTTGCGGTCGTCTTTGTCGGAGAGATACGCCCCGTGGTTGCAACACCCGTCGTCCGGGCGGCCCTCGATGATGCCGTGACAGGCAGGCGTGCCGAACACGCATGTCCAGTGGGAGAGCAGCCAGGTCAGGTCGGCGCTGACGAGGTGCTCAGGGTCGGCGGGATCGAAGAACTCGACCCATTCCCGCGGGAAGTCGAGCGGGACCTCGGGCGTCGGAGCAGCCGACGCGCCGTCACGTGCAGTCACGATCGACAACGCTAGTCGCCGACGTGCGGGTCCGCGTCGCCCTCCGCCCCACCGTGTCATCGCCCTGCACGCCGCCCGGAACACGAGGCAGTAGGTTGTCCCCGTGCGACTCGGAGTGCTCGACGTGGGCAGCAACACCGTCCACCTGCTGGTGGTCGATGCGCATCGCGGTGGGCACCCGACGCCGATGAGCTCCACGAAGTCGACGCTGCGCCTGGCCGAACAGATCGGGGCGTCGGGCGAGTTGTCCGCCGACGGCGCGAGGGCTCTCACCGAGGCGGTCGACGAGTTCACCACCATCGCCCGCAGCTCCGGCTGCGAACAGGTCATGGCGTTCGCCACGTCGGCGGTGCGTGACGCCACGAACTGCGATGCCGTGCTCGACGCCGTCGCCGACACGACCGGCGTCCGCGTCCAGGTGCTGTCGGGTACGGACGAGGCGCGGCTCACGTCGCTGGCGGTGCGCCGCTGGTACGGCTGGAGCGCCGGCCGGATCCTCGCCCTCGACATCGGCGGCGGGTCGCTGGAACTGAGCAACGGCGTCGACGAGGACCCCGACGTCGCGGTGTCGCTGCCGCTGGGCGCGGGTCGTCTGACGCGTGAGTGGCTGTCGGAGGACCCGCCCGGGAAGCGTCGTGTCGCGGTGTTGCGCGACTGGCTCGACGCCGAACTCGCCGAGACCGCCAAGGCCATGGCCGACGCCGGCACCCCCGATCTCGCGGTCGGCACGTCGAAGACCTTCCGATCGCTCGCACGGCTCACCGGCGCGGCGCCGTCGAGCGCCGGACCCCGGGTGAAACGGACCCTGACCAGCAGCGGTCTGCGGCAGCTGATCGCCTTCATCTCGCGCATGTCCACCCCCGACCGCGCCGAGCTCGAAGGCGTCAGCGAGGACCGTGCGGGTCAGCTGGTCGCCGGCGCGCTGGTGGCGGAGGCGTCGATGCGCGCGATGGGGGTCGATACCCTGGAGATCTGTCCGTGGGCACTGCGGGAGGGTGTCATCCTGCGTCGGCTCGATGCCGAACCCACCGCGACCGACGCGTTGCTGGCCCCCCGCCCGTCGGTGCCGAGCCCGGGCTAGGACACGGCGCCCGCCGCCGATCGCGACCACCGACGAGAGCAGAGGACACCGATGGCGAGAGACACCGACCCGGAATCGCGGCCGATCTCGGTCGCGGAACTCCTCGCGCGCCGCGCCGCCGAGGCCGACGGCGGTGCGCCCGACACGTCCGACGAGTCCCGTCCGGCCGGTCGTCGACGTCGCGGGGGTGAGGGCGCCGTGTCGGTGGCCGAGCTGACCGGCGAGATCCCCCGCATCCGCGGCGGCGCGCACTCGGGGTCGTTCCCGGCCATCGATCCGTCCCAGGCCGCCGAGTCCGCACCCGCCACGGGCCGGCGCCGCGCTCCCGACGCCCAGACCTCCGCCCCAGCGGTCGACGAGGAACTCACCGAGGCCGCACCGTCGACGGGTGATCTCGCCGCCGAGTCCTCGTTCGTGCCCGACGACCCGTTCGTCGGTGACGCGGCGCGCCCGTCGACGTTCCCGCGCTCGGACCGGCCCACCGCGCCCGGCGACGACGACCGCTTCCCGCGGTCGGAGTCGCCGCGGCCGTCGTGGGCAGCCGGCCAGGCGTGGTCGTCGCCGACACCGGCGCGTCCCGACCAGCCGCCCGCCACCCGCGACCTGAACAGCGCCGACGTGCACGCGCGGTTCGCCGAATCCGATCGCTCCGACGAGGTCACCGGGATCATCCCGCGGTTCGGCGAGCCGCCCGCCGACACCACCGACGAGTTCGCCGGGCTGTCGCCCGAGGAGCGCGACCGCGCATTCGAGAGCTACCGCAACTTCGACGACGTCGACGTCGAGGAGCAGGCCCCGCGCAAGCGTCGTGGGCTGTTCGGTGCGCTGCGCCGGTCCCGCACCGACGACGGGACCCCACGCACCGCCGACGAGCCGTCCGACGACGCCTCGCTCGCCCACACGGAACTCCTGTCGACGCCGTCGGACGACGGCCGCCTCGACGTGCGCGACGACACGCCCACGGAGCTGACCGACGTCTCGCAGGCGAGCTGGGGCGCCCAGGCCTGGTCCGACCGACCCGACGTCGACGACGCCCCTCAGGAGGCATCCGCGCCGGACGTCGACCAGCCCCGGACCACGCGCTTCGCGGCCGACACCGACGACGACACCACCGGCGTCGTCGACCTCGACGAGGCCCAGCGACACGACACCGTCCGTCCCGCGTGGCGCGGCGCGGACACCGACCCGACTCCCGAGGCGGCACCACAAGCCGACGTCGCCACCGAGGGCCCGTCGCCCGCGCGGCAATGGGCGATGCTGGGTCTGCAGGTGGTCGCGGGTCTGATCGTCGGTGTCGGCCTCTTCCTCGGGTTCACCGAGCTGTGGCGCTGGAACGTCTACTTCGCGCTCGTGCTCGCCGTCGTGGTGATCTTCGGTCTCGTGACGTTCGTGCACGTCGTGCGGCGCAGCTCGGACCTGGTGTCGACGTTGATCGCGCTCGCGGTCGGACTCATCGTGACCATCGGCCCCCTGGCGCTGCTCGCGTCGGGGAGCTGACGATGCGTTCGAGGGGACTCATCCGATGAGGGTCGACATCCCGATCGGCCTGTCGACCGCGTCGGTGTACCCACAGAACACCGAGGCCGCGTTCCAGTACGCCAACGAGCTCGGCTTCGACGGCGTCGAGTTGATGGTGTGGGGCGAGGCGGTCAGCCAGGACATCGACCACGTCGCCTACCTGTCGGACCGCTACGCCGTACCGGTGCTCAGCGTCCACGCGCCGTGTCTGCTCATCTCGCAGCGTGTGTGGGGGCGTGACCCGATCGCCAAGCTGGGTCGGTCGGTCGACGCCGCCGCGCAACTCGGCGCGGCCACCGTCGTCGTGCACCCGCCGTTCCGGTGGCAACGCCGCTACGTGAAGGAATTCGCCGAGACCGTCGCCGAACTCGAGGAGCGCAGCGACGTCGCCGTCGCGGTGGAGAACATGTTCCCCGTCCGTGCCGACCGGGTCTTCGGCAAGTACACCGAGGCCGCCGAACGGATGGCGCGACGTGGCGGCCCCGGCACCTCGGTGTCGGCGTTCGGGACGTCGATCGACCCCACCGACGACGGCTTCGCGCACTACACGCTGGACCTGTCGCACACCGCGACCGCCGGACACGACGCGATCGCCATGTTCGAACGGATGGGGTCGTCGCTGAACCACCTCCATCTCACCGACGGCATCGGCGCGGCGGTCGACGAGCACCTCGTCCCCGGCGACGGGAACCAGCCGTGCGTGGAGATCTGCCGACGTCTCGCCGACAGCGACTTCGACGGTGCGGTGGTGCTCGAGGTGTCGACGGGGTCGGCACGGACGAAGCCCGAGCGCAGTGAGATCCTCGCCCGGTCGCTCGCATTCGCCCGTGAACACCTCGCGCGCGACACGACGCCGGTGAGAGGGGAGCGCCCGTGACCGTCTCGGTCACCGATCTCGGTGCGCTGGAGAAGACGTCCGACGACGGCGACAGGATCACCTTCACCACCGTCGTCGACCCCGTGTTCACGATCGGACCGAAGGTGCACGGCGGGGCGCTGCAGGTCGTGACCGCGCACGCGGCCGTCGCGGCCGTCCAGCGACCCGAGATGGTCCCCGTCGCGATCTCCAGCGACTACCTGCGCGCGCCCGAACCCCGCGAGGTCGACGTCGTCGCCACCGTCGTCAAGCGGGGGCGACGGGTCTGCCTCGTCGACGTCGTCGTCGCCCAGGACGGCCGTGACGCCGTGCGGTCGGTGATCACGCTCGCCGAACCCGATCACGGCGCTCCACGACATTCCGGCGTCCCCGACGTCCTCGCGGCGATGCCGGTCGAACCCGCGGCCGACGCGGTGCCCGTGAGGGACTCGCCCGTGGCCGAGATCGTGCACCTCGTCGCCGCCGTCGACATGATCTATGACCGCGCGTCGGTTCCGGTGATGGCGGGGGAGCGCGGTGCCCCCGAGACGCGGTTCTGGGCGCGGCCCGTCGACGGTGACCCCGACGGCTTCTTCGCGATCCTCGGCGGCGACCTGTCGATGCCGGTGGTGATGAACCTCGGCGTCTTCGGGTGGGCGCCCACCCTGCAGATGACCACCTACCTGCGCCGACGGCCCGCACCGGGCTGGCTGCGCGCACGGGTGACCACCACCGAGATCGGGCAGGGGTGGTTCGAGGAGGACCATCTCCTCATCGACGCCACCGGCGCCGTCGTCGCGCAGTCGCGACAGCTCGCACTCGTCCCCTCCGAGGAAGGACACGCATGACCACACGGGTCGCCATCGTCGGCGGCGGCAAGATCGGCGAGGCGCTGCTCTCCGGACTCGTCCGGTCGGGACACCCGACGCGGGACCTCGTCGTCGCGGAGAAGAACGCCGCCCGCGGCGCCGAGCTCACCGAGGAGTACGGCGTGCGGGTCACCGACATCGCCGACGCCGTGGAGGGCGCGACGATCGTCGTGCTCGCCGTGAAGCCGGCCGACGTCGACGGCGTGCTCGAGATCATCTCGGGCGTCGAGGACACCGGCGAGGTCGAGCGGCTCACGGTGAGCCTCGTCGCGGGTCTGGCCACACGGCACTACGAGGACGCGCTGCCCGCCGGCGCGCCCGTCGTCCGGGTCATGCCGAACACGCCGATGCTGGTCGGCGAGGCGATGTCGGCGGTGACGGGCGGTCGGTACGCGACCGACGAGCACGTCTCGACCGTCGCGACACTCCTCGAATCCGTCGGCAAGGTCATCGTAATCGCCGAGAAGCAGATGGACGCCGTCACCGCCGTCTCCGGTTCGGGACCGGCCTACGCGTTCCTGATGGCCGAGGCCATGATCGACGCCGGCGTCGGACTCGGGCTGACGCGCGCGACCGCCGGCCTGCTCGCCGCCCAGACGATCCGCGGCGCCGGTGTCCTGCTGACCGACTCGGGGTTGTCGCCGGTGGACCTGCGGGCCGCCGTCACCTCGCCGGCGGGCACCACGGCCGAGGCCATCCGCGAACTCGAGGCCCATGGTTTCCGGCACGCGTTCTACGAGGCACTCCGGGCCAACGCGAGCGCCAGCGCCGCCCTGCGAGCGATCCCCCAGACCGCCGAGAACGACGGCTGACCGGCGCGGATTCGCGTCTCGCCGGTCGTCGGGTTCCACATATCGGCCAGATGACCGAGAAATATCGAAAAGGTCACCCACTCACGTCGCATCTTTCCCATGCGCCACGCTAAGCTGCCCTGAGCACGTGCGTGTCTGGTGTCCGCGGGAGGGGAAGCCCGCGGCCGCGACGCGTGCACCGGAGGTCGAAAATTTCATGGCGCCTGCAAACACGCCTGGCGACCGACCCAGCGCCCCCGGCGCGGGGCCGTCGAACAGTGCCGGTTCGGGTACGCAGTTCCTCACCGTCGCGGAGGTCGCGGCCCTCATGCGCGTGTCGAAGATGACCGTCTACCGCCTCGTGCACAACGGTGAGCTGCCCGCCGTGCGCGTGGGCCGGTCCTTCCGGGTCCACGCCAAGGCTGTCCACGACTACCTGGAGAACTCCTACTTCGACGTGGGGTGAGCCCGGGGCTCCCGTACCCGTGGTCACCGCGGATTTCGTCGTGCCGTGACCTCCGGAGTATCCTGGACGACTGTTGCGCTCGTCGGTTCCCGCGCGCGCCCGTCCGGTTCGCCGGGCAGGCCGTCGCATCTGCGCCGTGAGTCCGACGAGCCCGAGTACGTGTCCACCCGTGCGAGAACGTGAGGTGCCCCATGGGGTCAGTGATCAAGAAGCGCCGCAAGCGCATGTCGAAGAAGAAGCACCGCAAGCTTCTCCGCCGCACCCGGGTGCAGCGTCGCAAGCTCGGCAAATGATGTGACCGCCGGCCGGGGCAACCCCGGGCGGCACATCGATCGACCACCCTCCGACCCGTCGCACACGCGGCGGGTCGGAGTGCGTTCCGGCTAGTGTGGCGCCATGAGTGACGCCCCCGCCCCGCCCTCGGTGGTGCTGGTGACCGGCGCCTCGACGTTCCTCGGCGGGTACCTGACCACCCGTCTCGCTCGGAATCCCGCGATCGAGCGGGTCATCACCGTCGACTCCCGGGTCCCCAGCAAGGACATGCTGCGACGGATGGGTCGCGCCGAGTTCGTCCGCGCCGACATCCGCCGACCCACCATCGGTCGCATCATCGACTCCGCCGGGGTCGACACGGTCGTGCACGCGGCGACGTCGGTGATGGACACCGTCGGGCACACCCCGGCGATCAAGGAACTGACCGTCATCGGTGCGATGCAGGTGTGCGCAGCCTGCCAGCGCGCGCCGTCGGTGAAGCGGGTCATCGTGCGGTCGTCGGGCATGGTCTACGGGGCCAGCGCCTCCGACCCCGCGCACTTCT
>JAQIJH010000075.1:0-18258 GCA_036946345.1 Gordonia paraffinivorans
TACCCGGATGAGTTCACACGTACGACGTCACGGATGACACCGTTGGCGTTTTCGGTTCGCTCACGATCCGATCACGATCGGATGACAGGGAGCCGAGCCCAGATCGACGGGCGCACAGTGACTTTCCACCGCACCCTACCGCGCCGGACTCCCCCGCGTCACGGGTCCGTGCGGACGGGCGGATGCGGTGCCAGGATGGGCGGGGTGAGTGCACCCACCGACACCGCCCGTCCGTCCGGCATCGACCTGAGCTGGGTCGACTCCGCCACCCGCGTCCAGGACGACCTCTACTCCCACGTCAACGGCGTCTGGATCGCCGAGCACGAGATCCCCGCCGACCGGCCGCTCGACGGTTCGTTCCTCACCCTGCGCGACCGCTCCGAGTCCGACGTCCGCGACATCGTCGTGGAGTGCGCGGAGTCCGGTGGCGAACCGGGTTCCGACGCCCGGCGCTCGCTCGACCTCTACACCTCGTTCATGGACACCGAGCGGATCGAGGCGCTCGGTCTCGACCCGGTCCGCGCCGACCTCGACCGCATCGCCGGCATCGCCTCGGCCGAGGAACTGGCCGAGGTGATCGGCGAGCTGCAGCGTCGTGGGTCGGGCGGCGCGATCGGCTTCTACGTCGACACCGACTCGAAGAAGTCCGACCGCTACCTCGTCCACCTCGGACAGTCGGGCATCGGCCTGCCCGACGAGTCGTACTACCGCGAGGAGAAGCACGCCGAGACCCGCAGCGGGTACGTCGCACACATCGAGCGCATGTTCGCCCTCGTCGGGTTCGACGACGCCGCCACGCGCGCGTCGACCGTCCTGGACCTCGAGACCGCCCTCGCGTCGCACCACTGGGACGTCGTCCGTCGCCGCGACGCCGACCTCACCTACAACCTCCTCACCCACGAGGAGTTGGTCTCGTCGGCCGGCGCCTTCGACGTCGCCGCCTGGCTGCGCGGCCTCGGCGTGACCGACGACGCGGTGTTCGCCGAGGTCGTCGTGCGTCAACCATCGTTCGTGGAGGGACTGGGCAGCCTCGTCGGCGACCGCCCGCTGGGCCGACTGGATCGCCTGGCTGCAATGGCGGCTCGTCCACTCGTCGGCGCCCTATCTGACGTCGGCGATCGTCGACGAGAACTTCGCCTTCTACGGCCGCACCCTCTCCGGCACGCCGGAGCTGCGCGAGCGGTGGAAGCGCGGCGTCGGGCTGGTGAGGCGGCGGTCGGGTTCGCCGTCGGCGAGCTCTACGTCGAGCGCCACTTCCCGCCCGCGGCGAAGGCCCGCATGGACGAGCTGATCGCCAACCTGGTCGAGGCGTACCGCCGCAACATCACCGACCTCGACTGGATGAGCCCGGCCACCCGGAGAAGGCCCTGGCGAAGCTGGACAAGTTCACGCCGAAGATCGGCTACCCGGCCCGCTGGCGCGACTACTCGGGTCTCGACATCCGCCCGGACGACCTCGTCGGGAACGTGGCCCGCGCGTCGGCGTTCGAACAGGACCGCGAGTTCGCGAAGATCGGCGGTCCCGTCGATCACGACGAGTGGTTCATGACGCCGCAGACGGTGAACGCCTACTACAACCCCGGATGAACGAGATCGTCTTCCCCGCGGCCATCCTGCAGCCGCCCTTCTTCGACCCCGAGGCCGACGACGCGGCGAACTATGGCGGGATCGGCGCGGTCATCGGACACGAGATCGGCCACGGCTTCGACGACCAGGGCGCGAAGTACGACGGTGACGGCAACCTCGTCGACTGGTGGACCGACGACGACCGCACCGAGTTCGGCAAGCGGACCCGATCGCTGATCGACCAGTACGACACCTTCACCCCGGCCGGGCTCGACCCGTCGCACACCGTGAACGGCGAGTTCACGATCGGGGAGAACATCGGCGACCTCGGTGGTCTGTCGATCTCGTTGGCCGCGTACCGCATCGCCACCGAGGGGACCGAACCGCCGGTCGTCGACGGGCTGACCGGGATGCAGCGCGTGTTCTTCGGGTGGGCGCAGGTGTGGCGCACCAAGACCCGCGAGGCCGAGGCGATCCGCCGGCTGTCGATCGACCCGCACTCGCCGCCGGAGTTCCGCTGCAACGGGGTCGTCCGCAACATCGACGCCTTCTACGAGGCGTTCGACGTCGCCGAGGGTGACGACCTCTATCTCGAGCCGACGGAGCGCGTCCGCATCTGGTGAGGGCCCCGCTACGGTGAACTCCGACGTCCCGCCCACACCGGGCGGGACCGGAGAACCGAGGTGGATGTCCATGGCCGCACTCACGTTCGTCGGCGCGTCGCTCGCCGTCGTCGGCCCGCTGCACTACGTCGCGCCGGAGAAGTTCGAGTCGTTCACCGCGACCGCCTTCCCCCGACGACACACGGACGTGGGTGCTGCGGAACGGGGCGATGGAGACCGCGGTGGGCGTCGGACTGCTCATCCCCGCCACCCGCAAGCTCGCCACGCTCGGGCTTCTCGCCTACGGGGCCCACCTCGGGTTCCACGCCTACAAGGCGTTGAGCGCCTGAGCTTTGCCGGTCTCCCACCGCGCGTGCGGCATCGGGTGATTACAATCCCGTCACCGACATCTAGACACAGGTGTCCGCTGGTGGGCCTGTGTGGCCCGAACGTCGAGCGGTGAAGGAAGCTGCTGCGATGAACGACCCCTCACGACTCTCGTCGACCTGCATCCCCGGCCGTGGGGACACGCGCATGACGGCGATGCCGGACGGTGCCGCCGACGGCACGCCGTCGGACCTGCTCGACCACGGCACGGAAGCATCCGGGCCGTTGGCGACGCTCTCGTCCCAGATGGCCGACCTGGCGCGTCGTCTCCGGTCGGAGAGCCGCGACACCGAGACGATCCTGCGCGCGATCAGCGCTGCCGCCGTCGAGTCGATCCCGCACGCGGAGTACGCCAGCATCACGCTGGTCGAGGGTTCGTCCTCCATCACCAGCCCGGTCCTCATCGGTGACCTGGCCGCCGAGTCCGATCGCCTCCAGGCCGAGCTGCGGGAAGGCCCCTGCGTCACCTCGGCGATGCAGGCGGACACGATCGTCATCGACGACATGCTCACCGACGCCCGCTGGCCGCGCTTCAGCAGCGCCGCCGCCGAGCTCGGTATCCGCTCGATGCTGTGCTTCTGTCTGTACGTCGAGGGCAACAACTTCGGCGCCCTCAATCTGCACAGCACGCGCCTGCACGCCTTCGACGACGAGTCGCAGTCGATCGGCAGCCTGTTCGCGGCGCACGCCGCGATCGCCTTCTCCTCGGTACGGGAGAAGGAACAGATCCGGTCCGCGCTGACCAACCGAGACATCATCGGTCAGGCGAAGGGCATGCTCATGGAGCGGTACTCGCTGTCGGCCGACGACGCCTTCCAGTTGTTGGCCCGCCTGTCCCAGGACTCGAACACCAAACTCGCCGACGTCGCGGCGCAGGTGGTGGACGCGGGACCGGGCAAGTAGCGCTCAGTCCCGCAGGAAGGCGAGGACCGTCGCCTCGAAGGCCTCCTTGGCCTCGATCATCACCCAGTGACCACAGCGCGGGAACACGTGCAGCTGCGCGTCGGGGATCAGTCGCATCGGGACCAGGGCCATGTCCGGGGGGCTCACCCGGTCGTCGCGTCCCCACGTCAGCAGCGTCGGGCACGCGACCTTGTGCATCGTCGCCCAGTAGGGCGGCGCGTCCGACGCGGCCAGGAACTCCTGCTGCATCGCGAATGCCGCTGAGCCGTACATGGTCTCGCCGGTCTTGCGGGCGTCGGGATGGGTGGCCGCCTCCCAGCGCTCCTCGATCAGCTCGTCGGTGACGAGCGACTTGTCGAACACCATCGACCGCAGCCACCGCACCAGTCGGTCACGGTCGGGGTCGTCGGCGAACTCCTGCAGCAGTTGCAGCCCCTCGGTCGGCTGGGGGCTGAACAGGTTGGCCCCGACACCGCCGATCGTCACGAGCTTGCTCACCAGCTCAGGCTTGCGGATGGCGAGGTTGACCCCGACGACGCCACCCATCGAGTTGCCGATCATCGCGGCCGAGCCGATGCCGAGCTGCTTCATGAAGACGTTCACGGACTTGCCGGCGTCGAGGACCGGCATCCCGCCCCACGCGTCGCTGACCCCGAAGCCGGGGAACTCGAGGACGTAGGTGTGGAAGTGCTCGGCGAAGACCCCGAGGTTGCCCCGGTAGTTGCGCCATCCCGTGACACCCGGACCCGACCCGTGCAGCAGGATCAGCGGCGGCGCGTCGGGATCGCCGGCCTCGTGATACCGCAACACGCCGTTGTCGGTGGCAAGCTCACGACGGGTGTCTTCGAAGGTGACGTCCACCCCGACAGACTAGAACGTGTTCCAGAAATCGGACCATCGGAGGGTGCCATGGCCGCCACCACACAGACCCGACGCGCGCGCCCCGACGAGCGCAAGGTCGTCGCGGGCGTCCTCGCGGAGGCGTTCGCCGACGACCCCGTCGTGCGGTGGATCTTCCGCGGCGACGATCCCGGCGGATACTTCCGCGTCGCGGCCCGCCACGAGCACTGCTCGCCGGACGCCGCCGACCTCCGCTTCGACGGCGACCGTGCGGTCGGCGCGGCCCTGTGGGATCCCCCGTCGTTCCGACCGTCGCTCGTGCACCGGCTCCTGCTGATCCCCAGCCTGCTCACCGCCATGCGGCCCAGCGCCGCCGGACGCGGATCCGCTGCGACCCGGCTCATGCAGGAGCACCGACCGAAGCAGCCGCACTGGTACCTCGCGCAACTCGGGGCGATCGAACCCGGCCGGGGCCACGGGTCGGCGCTGCTGAAGCACCGATTGCCCACCATCACCGGACCCGCCTACCTGGAGAGCAGCAACATCCGCAACGTGCCGCTGTACGAGCGTCACGGCTTCGTCGTCACCGGCGAGATGACACTGCCCGACGACGGCCCGACCCTCTGGGCGATGTGGCGGGACGCCGACGCCTGACTCGGTGCCGACTGTGCGGAACCCTGCGGTGCCGACTGTGTGGAAACCCGCGGTGCCGACTGTGTGGAAACCCGCGGTGCCGACTGTGTGGAAACCCGCGGTGCCGACTGTGTGGAAACCCGCGGTGCCGACTGTGTGGAAACCGCGGTGCCGACTGTGTGGAAACCGTCGTCGAGTGTGCTGACGACGCGTCGCGACACGAGAGACGAACGACGCACACTCGACGACGGGCTTCCGCACTGTCGGCGGCTCGAGAACGCACGACGACCGCGCAGCATCAGCGAACCGCAGACGGCTCTCGGTCTCCGACGCTGCTGAACTCGTACGCGCCGAGGTCGAAACGGCGACTGCTCCACATGGTCTCGAGCGTCGTCGACGCGCGGAACGGGACGTCGCCGTGGTCGTCGAAGTAGTAACTGTTCGCCGACCCGCACCCGCCCTGGAAGAACACCTGGTTGCCACGGCGGGAGAGCATCGACCGCAGGTACTCGGCGTTGGCCTCTTCTGTGACCTCGACCCGGGTCGCGTCGACCGAGCGGGCGCGCTGCAGGCACCGGACGATGTGTCGGCTCTGCGTCTCGATGAGGTTGAAGTACGACGACCCGTTGTAGGCGTAGGGACCGAGGATGGTGAACAGGTTGGGGAAGCCGGGGACGCTGACGCCGTGGAACGCCTGCAGCCGGTTCTCGGCCCAGTAGGTGTCGAGGTCCCGGCCGCCGACGCCACGCACGTCGAAGGGCGGCATGTTCCCCTTCTCGAACACCTTGAACCCGGTCGCGAGGACGAGCACGTCGCACTCGTGCAGGGTCCCGTCGGCCGTCCGGATCCCGGTCGCCTCGATCCGCTCGATGGGTGAGGTCTCAAGCGCGACGTCGTCGCGGTTGAACGTCGGCAGGTAGGCGTTGGAGAAGCTCGGTCGCTTGCAGCCCATCGCGTAGCGCGGCGTCAGCTTGTCGCGCGTCACCGGATCGTGCACGGTGCGACGCAGGTACCCCCGGGCCAGCTTCTCGCCCGCCGAGGCGATCGGGACCACGCCGTTGAAGTGCGCCGGCAGCGGGAAGTTCACCTCGACGAACGCCTGGGACACGGTCCGCGCGACGCGTCGCGCGCCCGGGATGCGGGCCAGTGCCGTCCGCACGGCCGCGGGGATCGGCGCGTCGGGCTTCGGCATGCACCAGATCGGGGTCCGTTGGAAGACGGTCAGATGCTCGGCGATCTCGGCGATCTCTGGGATCGCCTGCACCGCAGACGCACCCGTCCCGATGACCGCCACCCGACGACCCCGCAGGTCCAGGGAGTGGTCCCACCGTGCCGTGTGCAGCACATCGCCGGCGAAGTCGTCGATGCCCGCGATGTCGGGACGCTTGGGCTGGGTGAGGACACCCGTCGCGCTGACCACGTGGCGGGCGGTGATCGTGTCGCCGTCGTTCGTGCGCAGCCGCCATGCGTCGGCGGCCTCGTCGAAGTCCGCGGCGATCACGCGCGTGTTCAGCCGGGTGCGGTCCGTGACCCTGAACCGACGTGCGACGTCGTCGGCGTAACGCTTCAGTTCTCTGCCGGGCGCGTAGATCCGCGACCAGTCCGACCGCTGGTCGAACGAGAACTGGTAGCTGAACGACGGGATGTCGACGCCGACCCCGGGATAGGTGTTCCAGTGCCACGCACCGCCGAGCCCGTCGCCGTCCTCGACGAGGAGGCAGTCGGAGAAGCCGGCGCGGTCGAGCAGGATCGCTGCACCGATGCCGGAGAACCCACCCCCGACGATGACGATCTCATGGTCGGGGGCCGCAACGATGCCATCCATGGATGTCAGTATCCCTGACGGCGGTGCCGACTGTGTGGGAACCACACCGCCGACTGCGCGGAAACCGTCGTCGAGTGTGCTGACGGCGCTCCGCGACGCGACAGACGAACGACGCACACTCGGCGACGGGCTTCCCCACTGTCGGCGGCTCCAGAACGCACGCCGCGGGCGGGAAGTGCCCGGTCAGCACACAGAAGCGGCCCGGCTCCCATCGGGAACCGGGCCGCTCTGAGATCGGATCAGACGATCAGATCAGTACTTCTCACCCTTGCCGGCCTTCTCGACGAGCGACTGCGGCGGCTCGAAGTGGCTGCCGTACTTCGACGCCAGGTCGTGGGCCCGGTCGACGAAGCCCTGCAGGCCACCCTCGTACTGGTTGATGTACTGCACGACACCACCGGTCCACGCCGGGAAGCCGATCCCGAAGATGGAGCCGATGTTGGCGTCGGGCACCGAGGTGATGACGCCCTCGTCGAAGCACTTCACCGTCTCCAGCGCCTCGGCGAAGAGCATGCGCTCCACCATGTCCTGGAACGGGATCTGCGTGCTGCCCGACTTGTACTGGTCCCTCAGGCCCTGCCAGAGACCGGTGCGCTTGCCGTTCTCGTCGTACTCGTAGAAGCCCTTGCCGGCGGTCTTGCCGTCGCGGCCCTGCTCGAGCAGCCAGTCGACGACCGCGAACGACCCGTGATCGCGCACCTCGCCGCCCTCGGCCTTGACGGCCTCGTTGGTCTCGTTGCGGATCTTCTGCATGAGACCGAGCTTCAGCTCGTCCGAGAGCTGCAGCGGCGCAGCGGGGTACCCCGCCTGCTGCCCGGCCTGCTCAATGAACGCCGGCTCGACGCCCTCGCCCACGGCCGCGATGGCCTCGTTGATGAAGGTGCCGATGACGCGCGAGGTGAAGAACCCACGGTGGTCGTTGACCACGATCGGGGTCTTCTTGATCGCCAGCGTGTAGTCGATGACCTTGGCCAGCACCGCATCCGACGTCTTCGCGCCGCGGATGATCTCGACGAGCGGCATCTTGTCGACCGGCGAGAAGAAGTGGATGCCGATGAAGTCCTCGGCCCGCTTCACGCCCTCGGCGAGCGAGGTGATCGGCAGCGTCGAGGTGTTCGAGCCGAGCACCGCGTCGGGCTCGACGACGTCCTCGATCTCCTGGAACACCTTGTGCTTCACCTCGACCGACTCGAACGCGGCCTCGATGACGAGGTCGACGCCGGCGAAGTCCTGCGGGTCGACGGTCGGGTGGATGCGGGCGAGCAGCTCGTCGGACTTCTCCTGCGTGGTCTTGCCCCGCTTGAGCGCCTTCTCCTCGAGCTTCTCGGAGTAGTTCTTGCCGCGCTTGGCCGCCTCGATGTCGATGTCCTTGAGCACCACGTCCATACCGGCCTTGGCCGAGACGTACGCGATGGCCGCACCCATCATCCCGGCGCCGATCACGCCGACCTTCTTCGCCGTGTACTTGTCGTACCCGTCGGGCCGCGACCCACCGGCGTTGATGTGCTGCAGGTCGAAGAAGAACGCCTTGATCATGTTCTGCGCGACCTGGCCGGTCACCAGCGACACGAAGTAGCGGGTCTCGATCTGAGTGGCGGTGTCGATGTCGACCATCGCGCCCTCGACCGCGGCCGCGAGGATCGCACGCGGCGCGGGCATCGGGGCGCCCTTGAGCTGGCGGCGCAGGATGGCAGGCATCGCCGGGAGGAACTGCGCGACCGACGGGCTCGACGGCGACCCACCGGGGATCTTGTAACCGTCGCTGTCCCAGGGCTGCTTGGCCTCCGGGTTCTCTGACAGCCACTTCTTCGCGGCGGGCAGGAGCTCCTCGACCGAGGCGACGACCTCGTCGACCAGTCCGGTCTCCTTGGCCTTCTCCGGCTTCATGCGCGGACCCTGCAGCAGGACGTTCATCAGGGCGTTCTGGATGCCGAGCAGGCGCACGGTACGGACGACGCCGCCGCCACCGGGCAGCAGGCCCAGGGTCACCTCGGGCAGACCGATCGACGCGCCCTTCACGTCGGCGGCGATGCGGTGCTGGGTGGCGAGGGTGATCTCGAGGCCACCACCGAGCGCGGCGCCGTTGATCGCCGACACGACGGGCTTGCCGAACGTCTCCAGGCGACGCAGGTTCTTCTTCAGCTGGTTGGTGCGGTCGGTGATCTCGGTCGCGACCTCGACCTCGTCCCTGTCGCCTCGACCGCTCGTCATGTCCTTGAGGTCACCGCCGGCGAAGAAGGTCTTCTTCGCCGAGGTGAGAACGACACCGGTGATGTCGTCCTTCTCCGCCTCGAGGCGCTCCACCGTGGCCTCCAACGACCTCATGAACAGGTCGTTCATGGTGTTGGCACCCTGGTTGGGGTCGTCCATCGTGAGCACGACGACGCCGTCGGCGTCCTTCTCCCACGCGATCATGTTGTCACTCATGTGTTCTCGGATTCTCCTGTGTGAGGCCGTGCGTCAGACGCGCTCGATGATGGTCGCGACGCCCATGCCGCCACCGATGCAGAGGGTGATGAGGCCGTAGCGGCCGCCGGTGCGCTCGAGCTCGTCGACGACGGTGCCGAGGATCATCGCGCCGGTCGCGCCGAGCGGGTGGCCCATCGCGATCGCGCCGCCGTTGACGTTGGTCTTCTCGTGCGGGATCTTCAGGTCCTTCATCCACTTCAGGACGACGGACGCGAAGGCCTCGTTCAGCTCGAACACGTCGATGTCGTCGACGGTCAGACCGGCCTTCTTCAGCACCATCTCGGTCGCCGGGGTCGGCCCGGTGAGCATGATCGTGGCGTCGCTGCCCGTCTGGGCGGTCGCGACGACGCGGGCGCGCGGGGTCAGGCCGGCGCGCTTGCCCGCCTCCTCGCTGCCGATGAGCAGCAGCGCGGCGCCGTCGACGATGCCGGAGCTGTTGCCGCCGGTGTGGACGTGGTTCACCTTCTCCACGCTGTGGTACTTCTGCTTCGCGACCTCGTCGAAGCCGGCCATGTCGGCCAGGCCGGCGAACGCGGGCTTGAGCTTGCCCAGCTGCTCGACGGTGGTGCCCGGGCGGCGGTGCTCGTCGTGGTCGAGCACGAGGACGCCGTTCATGTCCTTCACCGGCACGACGGACTTGGCGAAGTAGCCGGCGGACCAGGCGGCCTCGGCGCGGTTCTGCGACTCGACGGCGTAGGCGTCGACGTCGTCACGGCTGAAGCCCTCGAGGGTGGCGATCAGGTCGGCGCCGATGCCCTGCGGGGCGATGTACAGGTCGTACGCGGTGGCCGGGTCCTGGAACATCGCGCCGCCGTCGGATCCCATCGGGACACGCGACATCGACTCGACACCGCCGGCGAGGACGAGCTGGTCCCAGCCGGAGGCGACCTTCTGGGCCGCCAGGTTGCTGGCCTCGAGGCCCGAGGCGCAGAAGCGGTTGATCTGGGTGCCGGGGACGGTGTCCGGCAGGCCGGCGACGAGCGCGGCGGTGCGCGAGATGACCGCACCCTGCTCACCGACGGGCGACACGACGCCGAGGACGACGTCGTCGATGTCGGCCGGGTCCATGTCCGGGAAACGGGTGCGGAGTTCCTTGATCAGTCCGACGACGAGGTCGACGGGCTTGGTGCCGTGCAGCGAACCACCGCGCTGCTTGCCACGGGGCGTACGGATCGCCTCGTAGATGAATGCGTCACTCATGGACGGGTCCTTTCACATCGGTGCCCGTAGGCTAACGGGCGATAACTTACGCCGCCATACCCGGTGCTCACAAGGTTCGCAGATGGTCATCTCTGCGCTAATGTCGGTTCACCATGACTGCCGCCCCCACTCGGTCGCGCCGACATCCGGACCGCCGTCGCGCCCTGCTCGACGCGGCTGCCGCGCTGTTCGCCGAGCGCGGGTACGCCCGGGTGTCCGTCGCCGACGTGGCGCGGGCCGCCGGCGTGACCGCGCCGGGTGTGTACCGGCACTTCGCCGACAAGCAGACGCTGCTGGTGGAGACGGTGATGGCCCGCGTCGACGACCTGCAGGCGTGCACCGACGGTGCGCTCTCGTCGCCCGTCGACGATCCCGCCGACCAGCGTGATGCCCTGGTCGAGGCGGCCTGCCGCATGGGTCTGCACCGACCGGACGCCGCCGTCCTGTGGCGGTGGAACGGGGTGTTCCTGTCCGACGAGCAGAACGTGCAGGTGCGCCGACGCACCGGTGAGATCCTCGACCGGTGGGCCGCCGCACTGACGTTCGACCGCGACGACCTCACGCCGCGCACCACGCGTCTGATCGCCTGGGCGGTGCTGTCGATCGTGGGCAGCACCTCGGCGCACAGCACGCGGATCCCGGTCGGACGCGCACAGACCCGGCTCGTGGAGCTCGTACGTCGGGCCATCGTGGTCGCACCCGACGACGCGCCGCCCCTGACGCATGTCGGCCTGCCCGGCACACCCGCCGTGAGCCGGCGGGAGGAGATCCTCGACGCGGCCTCGGACCTGTTCGAGCGGCGCGGGTACGCCCACGTCGGCGTCGACGAGATCGGCGAGGCCGTCGGCATCACGGGGCCCAGCGTCTACAGGCACTTCCCCAGCAAGGTGGCGATCCTCGTCGACATCGGTCGACGCAGCGCCGCGCGACTCGAGGCGGGCGCGATGGCCGCCCGGGCGGCGACCGCCGGACCGCACGAGTTCCTCGGTGCGCTCGTCGAGTCCTACGTGACGGTGCTCAGTGCGACCCCCGACCTGTCTGTGGCGTTCAACAACGGTCCCGTCCTCAAGGAGACCGAAGCTCAGGATCTGCTCGCCGCGCAGCACCACTACGTGCGACGCTGGTTCTCGCTGGTGACGGAGATCGAGCCCGGTCTCGCCCCGGCGGAGGCCGCGGTCACCGTGCACGCCGCGCTCAGCATCGCCAACGACGCGGTGCGGATGCGGCGGGGGCGGATGCGGCCGGAGCTGCCGGCGCAACTCGCCTGCCTGATGAGAGGTGTCCTGGGACTGTGAGCGAGGGTGATTCGTTCTCCGACATCGAGGATGCGCTGCTCGGCGGACCGCCGGTGTTCAGCCGCGACCAGGCCGTCGCCGAGCTCGGGGTCGACGCCGAATCCGCCCACGACCTCTGGCGGGCCTTCGGTTTCGCCCACGACGACCGCGCCGAGGCCATCTTCACCGAGGACGACCTCGCCGCCATGGGGACCGTCATCGCGGCCTACGCCGCCGCGCCCGAGGGCACCACGGTCGCCGCGGCACGGTCGATCGGGCAGACGATGTCGCGCCTCGCGGACTGGCAGGCCTACCGACTGCACGAGATGGCGAACGATCCGGACACCGACATCAGCATGGCGCAGATGGCCACGGCCATGGGGCGGGTGCAGACGCTGATCTGGCGTCGCCACCTGGCCGCAGCACTGCGCAACCTCACGGGCGACCGTGGGGCGAACGGCGACGAACGCCACGACCTCACCATCGGTTTCTGCGACATCGTCGGCTACACCAGCCTGTCGCGGAAGATCGGGATGGAGGAGCTGAACACGCTTCTCGAGACGTTCGAGGTGAAGGCGAGCGAGATCGTCACCGACCACGGCGGCCAGGTGATCAAGACCCTCGGCGACGCCGTCATGTTCGCCGTCTCCGACGCGGTCTCCGCCGTCGAGATCGCACTCGAGCTGCACCGCATCTCCGAGATCGACGACATCCCGCCGCTGCGTGTCGGTCTCGCGTACGGGCGCGTGCTCACCCGCTTCGGCGACGTGTTCGGCGAGCCGGTGAACATCGCGGCCCGCCTCACCGGGTCCGCACGGCCCGGCACCTCGCTGTGCGACGCCGCCCTGTCCGACGTCGTCGAGGACGACCGCTTCTACTTCAAGTCGATCGGCACGCTCAGTGTCCGCGGGTACCGCCACCTCAAGGCCCGCGTCATCGAGTGGAACCGGGACCACGCCGACGCCGGACGATGAGTTCTTCCGCCGGGCTCGGTCTACCCCGCTGACAGGCACCTGGCTCTTCGGAGGAGTTCCCATGCGACAGCTCATCGTCACCGCGTTCATCTCGCTCGACGGGGTCATGGAGGCACCCGGCGGCGAGCCCGGGTACCGCAACTCGGGGTGGACGATGCAATCCGTCGAGTTCGACCCGGCCGCCTACGAGATCAAGGGCCGCGAACAGCAGCAGGCCGAGGTGCTCCTGTTCGGGCGCACCTCCTACGAGGCGTTCGCACCTGTGTGGCCGACGATCGACGACTTCGCCCACATGAACACGCTGCCGCGGTACGTGGTGTCGACGACGCTCGACTCCGACGACGACCGGTGGCCGGCCACGATCCTGCGCTCGCTCGACGACGTCGCAGCCCTGAAGGACACCGACGGTGACTCCGAGACCGATGGCGGGCCGATCCTGGTGCAGGGCAGCGCCACCCTCGGCGCCTCACTGGCCGACGCCGGCCTCGTCGACCGCTACCACCTGCTGGTGTTCCCCGTCCTGCTCGGCGCGGGAAGGCGCCTGTTCAGCACCGCCGACAAGGAGATGGAGCGGCTGCAGCTCGTGGAGCACGAGGTGTACGCCAACGGCGTCCAGAAGCAGGTCTTCGACGTCATCCAGGGGTGACCCTTCGGCCCCGTGTCGGACGAGGGACCCCCCACGGCGACGAGATCGGCGACGAAGGCCGCCCCGAGTATGTCGTCGTCGCCCACACGGAGTGCGACGATGTCCCGTCCGCGACGCGGCGACATCGGTCGGACCATACCGGCGAATCGGGGCGGGACAGCCGACGCGGGCACCACCGCGGGACCGACACCGGTCTCCGCCAGCATCGCCGCCGCGGTGGTCTGGGACGTTCGGACCGCCGCTGTCACGTCGACCCCGTCGGCCGTGAACATCGCATCCACCCACCGCGCGAGCGCACTCCCGTCCGCATAGTGGACCAACGGTCGCGTCACGAGATCGGTGGTCCGCACGGCGGCACGCCGCGCCAGCGGATCATCCGCGGCCGCGACGACCACCATCTCCTCCGTCCCCACCGCGTCCAACCGACCGGCCCACCGCGAGGGGCGCGGTGCGACACCGACATCGGCCTCGCCGTCGGCGACCGACGCGGCGATCTTGTCCGCGCTGTCGTGCTCGGTGATCGAGAGACGGACGTCACGTCGTTCCCGACGCCATCGGCGGAGAACCGGCGGGAGCAGACCTGCCGTCAACGACTGGGCGCACGCCAGCCGCAGCTCACCGGCGTCCAGGGTCACCGCCCGTGTGACCGCTGCGGCGAATCGTCGCTCGGCGTCGACGCAGGCACGGGCGTGTTCGAGCACGCCGCGACCCGCGGGGGTCGGGCGCACTCCCCTCCGCGACCGGTCGACCAGGGTGACGCCCGCCTCGCGGTCGAGCGCGGCGAGCTGGTGCGACAACGCCGGCTGGGTGATCCCCAGCGCGTCCGCCGCGGCGGTGACCGACCCATGGTCGACGGCTGCCACCAGACATTGCAGGGCACGCACCGTATACATGCAGAAGACTTATGTCACAGATCGTTTTCATGCATCGATGGAGTAGCACCGGGACCCGTGCAGTTCTCGTAGGCGTCCGACCACCGACCCGCACGAGGAGACTCATCGTGTCCATCGCACACCGCTTCCCGATCGCCGCCGTCGCGCTGTCCCTCACCCTCGTCGGCGGAGGCGTCGCAGAAGCTGCCCCGACACCACCGGAGCCCACACCCGTCGTGTTTCAGCACCTCTCAGTCGATCGAGGACTGTCACCGCAACGAGCCGCGGTGATGATCCAACGCACACGCGAGCTCTACACCTTCTGGGACACCGGCGACACCCGACTCCTCCACCGCGCCGACAGCCCGTGGTTCGTCGACCACACCCTGCCCGCCGGTCGTCGTCAGGGCCTCGCCGGGATCGAGGACGCCTCCCGCACGTTCCGCGCCGCTGTCCCCGACCTGCGCTGTACCGTCGCCGACGTGCTGATCACCGGCGACCGGGTGAGCGTCCGACAGATCTACACCGGGCATTTCACGGGTGTGTTCCACGGGGTCCGCGGCACCGGGCAACCCGTCCGGTTCTCGGCGTTCGACATCCAACAGGTCGGGGCATCCCAGATCGTCGGGGACTGGCATCTGGAGGACAACCAGACCTTCGCGAAGCAGATCGGCGTCGCGTCGTGACCGCCGCACCACGACACCGTAGGCAGGACCGCGACTCGAGGGACGTTCACCGATGACAGCACACCTCTCACGATGGACCGTCGGCGCGGCGACGATCACGGCGGTGCACGAACTCGATCTCGAGGGTGTCGGGCCGTGGTTGCTCCCCGATGTCACACCGGAACTCGTGGCCGGAGTCCCCTGGCTGGACCCGGCGGCGTCCGACCCCGACGGCGGGATCCGGGTCGACGTCCGCAGCCTCGTCGTCGAGATCGGGGGCAGTCGGATCGTCGTGGACACCGGGGTAGGGAACGGCAAGACCCGCGTGAATCCGGCCTGGAACCACCTCGAGACGGCGTTCCTCTCGGCGTTCGCCGCTGCTGCCGGACCGCCCGAGGCGGTCGACGTCGTCGTCAACACCCATCTGCACCGCGACCACGTCGGCTGGAACACCCGGTGGTCTGCCGGCGATGGGTCCCGACCTTTCCACGGGCGCGGTACGTGGTGGCGCGGGCGGAGTCCGACCATTGGCGGTCCGCGTCCCTCGACGTCGACCAGGAGCGGATGATGGCGGACTCCGTCACCCCGGTTCGGGACCTGACCATTCCGGTCGACGTGACCGCACCCGTCGAGATCACCGACGGTGTCACCCTCGTCCCGACCCCCGGCCACACCCCGGGACACTGCTCGGTACTCGTCGAGTCCGACGGGGCGTCGGCGATGATAACCGGTGACGCACTGCACCATCCGGTGCAGATCGCACACCCGTGCATCGGATGTGGTGCGGACGTCGACGGCGCTCTCGCCGATCGCACGCGACGAGCACTTCTCGACCGCGTCGCCGACACCGACACCCTCGTCGTCGGGACGCACTTCACCGCCCCGATCGCCGGGTGGGTCCGTCGTCACGAGGAGGGGCTTCGGCTGGTGCCCGACACCAGGGATCAACGAGCCGGGTAGACCCTCACCTCACCGGCCTTCACCGCCAGCCACACCGAGGTGCCGGCGGCGAGACCGAGGTCGGTGACCGCACCCCAGGTGACCTCGGCGGTCACCTCCACCGCGCCCGCCGCGCATCGCACCGCCGCCCGGGAGCCGACCGGTTCGATCTCGCGCACCGTCGCGGCGAGGACGGTGCGGGGGCTGCCGTGCGGCGGGGCCTCGGTGTAGACCGCCACCGCGGTGGGATCGAAGACGGCCACCACCCGCTCGCCCACCTGCGCGACGTCGCCGGCCGTGCCGACCACACGGATGTCGCCGACGACAGCGGCGGTCCCGTCCCACGTGCCGGACACCAGGTTCAGGCCGGCCAGCCGAGCGGCGAAGTCGTCCGTGGGCCGGGCCAGCACGTCGCGCACCGGGCCACGCGCCGCGACCCGGCCGTCCGCGAGAACAAGGGCCTCGTCGGCGAGCGTGACCGCGTCGACGAGATCGTGGGTGACGACGAGGGCGATCCGCCCCCCGGTCGGCCAACACGCGGCGGACCAGCGCACGCAGGCGAGCCGCGACATCGACGTCGAGCGCGGAGAAGGGCTCGTCGAGGAGCAGCACCGCGGGGTCGGCCGCGAGTGCCCTCGCGACGGCGACGCGTTGGGCCTGTCCGCCGGACAGTTGGTGGGGTCGACGGTCGAGGAGGTCCGTGACGTCGACCGCGTCGGCCCAGTGATCGACGCGGCGCCGGATCTCGGCGCGCCCCAGACGTGCCGCGGCGGGCGCAAAGGCGATGTTGCGCGCCACCGTCATGTGCGGGAACAGGCGAGCCTGCTGGCCGAGGAGTGCGACCGAGCGGCGGTGCGGCGCCACGAACGTGGTGTCGCCGAACAGGGTTCGGCCACCGAGGAGGACGGTGCCTTCCCGTGGACGCAGGAGCCCGGCGACGACGTGCAGCAGACTGCTCTTGCCCGCGCCGTTGCGGCCGAGCACCGCGACGGTGGAGCCGTCGGGGACGGTGATGTCGACGTCGAGGGCCGGGGCCGTCGAGGTGGCCCGGACCGTCAGGCCGCTCACAGGACCGCCCGGGTCCCGGGCCGCCGCAGGTGCACCGCGACCACGACGACGAGCGCGACGACGATGAGGACGAAGGACAGCGGCAGCGCCTGCTGCGGGTCGTTGATCTCGTCGACGTAGATCTTCAGCGGCGCCGTCTGGGTGATGCCGGGTGCGTTGCCCGCGAACGTGATCGTCGCACCGAACTCCCCCACCGCCCGGGCGAACGCGAGGACCAGCCCGCTCAGCAGCGCCGGCGTGACGAGCGGGATGGGTGACGCGCAACAGGGGTCCGTGTCGGTCCGGCACCGAGCGTCGCCGCGACCTGCTCGTAGGACGATCCCGAGACCCGGAGGGCCCCTTCGACACTGATCACCAGGAAGGGCAGGGCGACGAAGGTCTGCGCGAGGACCCACCGCTGTCGTCGAGAAGGCGATGTCGATGCCGAGGACGGTCAGGTGCTCCCCCGATCAGTCCGCGTCGGCCGAAGGCGTAGAGCAGCGCGATGCCGCCCACGACGGGCGGCAGGACGAGTGGCAACAGCACCAGCGCGCGCACGACACGCAGCACGACGCCGTCGGATCGTGCGAACACCACGGCCATGGGGATCCCGATGAGCAGACACAGCACGGTGCTCGCCGCCCGCCGTTCGCAGGCTCAGTTCCAGTGCCTGGACGGACGATTCGGAGGTGACCGACGACCAGAAGTCGCTCCACGGCAGGCGCTGCGTGAGGGCGATCGGTGGGATGACGACGAGGGCCAGCCCGACGACGGCCGGGAGGTAGAGCCAGGCGGGAACGCGGCCGACGTCCTGCCTTCTCACGTGCCTGCGCCGAACCCCAACTCACGCAGCACGTTCTGGCCGGTGCTCCCCCGTGACGAGATCGATGAACTGCTGCGCCTCGGCGGTGTGCTGCGAGCCCTTGACCGTCGCGATCGGGTACTCGTTGACCACGGCGGCGAAGGCGGGATCGTTCACCGCGGCGACCGCGGACCCGGCGGCCTTGGCGTCGGAGGTGTAGACGAGACCGGCGTCGGCCTGACCGCTGGTCACCTTCGTGACCACGCCCGACACCGACGTCTCCTCACTGGCCGGGCGGATGTCGACGCCGGTGTTGCGTTCGACCGTCGCGGCGGCGTTGCCGCACGGGACCTGCGGCGCGCAGAGCACGGTCGTGACGCCCGAACGGGTCAGGTCGCGGACCGAGGTGATGCGCTTCGGGTTTCCCGGCGCGGTGATGATCGTCAGCACGTTGCGGGTGAACGGACGCGGGTCGACCGCATCGGCGCCGAGCGAGGTCATCGTCTTCTCGTCGGCCGTCGCTATGACGTCCGCGGTGGCGCCCTGCTTGATCTGGGTGACCAGGGCCGACGACCCGTCGAAGGTCGGCTTCACCGTCACGTTCGGGTGCGCCTT
>JAQIJH010000076.1:0-22060 GCA_036946345.1 Gordonia paraffinivorans
CCGGGGGCAGAACACCGAGTACCTCCTCACCGTCGGGAGGCCATTCACGGAGGAAAGGGAGACACCCGGGGCGGGAAGGGAGACACCGGTGACCAAAAAGGGAGACACCGGTGTCACACCAACTCCCTACGGAACTACCCATAGAACTACCCAGACTTCGTCAGCCGCGCTGACGGTGACGGCGTTAGCTCTCTCCGAAGAGAGTGGTTACCGAAGAACGTGCACCGAGGCCAATGCACCGCGAAGGGCGTCTCGTGCGATGACCTCGCCGACACCTTTCGGTCTCACTACCTCGACAGCGGCGAAGTCCGCCCGAATTGGGACGCGGTGTTCGGCTCCTGGATTAACCAGGAGGCCGCGAAGCCGGGGATCACGGCCGGGCTTGGCTGAGGACGGTCGCCCGACGACTTACCTGGCGGCGGCGTAGCGGCCGGCTAGCAACTTGCTACCGACTTGCTAGCAGCTCCGCCGCACTGATACCCCACGAGGAGAACCGACATGGAACGTCTCGACACCACGCTCGACCGCGTACCGCGCGCGCAACGCCGAGGACACCTCGAAAGCCTGGCCTCGCGCCAACAGCAGCAGAGACAGGCCCGCAGCGATCTTGCGAAGTTATTCACGCACTCAGCGCATCAGGAATACTGCAGCGGTGAGCGGGATATCGCAATGGGCGACGGTATGCGTTGCAAGTGTCGCGGTTCTGGTGAATATCGGAACGAGCTACCTGGTCCTCCGTTCTGCAAACAACCGGGCGAGAGACGAACGGCGGCGGTCGGAAATCGACCAGGAAATGGTCAGACTCGCTGATCTACTGGCGGCGGCCGGAACGTTTCGCGATGCTGCCTACGGTTACGCGTTTCGCTGCGCACTGGCGGCGAAGCGGGACGACAACCTCGACGCCCTAGGAGGCGCTGCGGGGATAATTCCTTACCGTGAGACCACGCTGAATCCCGCCCGCGCAGCGGTGCAGCACGCCGCAGTCGTCGGCACGTTCGCGCTGAAGGGTGGCGACGAGGTCGGAAAAGCCATCGCGAACCTGGTCGAGGTGATTGATGAATGGCACGATCTCATGAAACTGAACCCGCTTGAGGCATACGACGAGCTGACGGATTGCAGCACACGGATTGCCGTAGCAATCGCCGCGCTCCTCCGGGAGTCCGTCGACATGTACGGAGCCAAGGAGCGGCCGTAGGGGGTCAAATCACGACCGCCGCGGACACCGGACACCTCCGGGCCGGTAGGTGTCCTCTCCCCCCGACGGGATAGGCCCATCGCGCACACCCGCGCGTGACTACATACGAAAACGAATACGAAAGCCGCTCAGATGCGTTCTGGGCGGCTTTCTCTATGGGAGTAGGTGATTACCCGTGGCGAAGCTAGTTATCTCGCCGGTGGACCGTCTGGCGGCGATTGACGCCGTGATCGCGGTCAATGACGCGGACTCGGAACTGTGGGCTCGCGAGATCGACGCCGTCTACGACCGTCTCGGCGGTCCGGAGCGACTGATTCACGCGCTCGCGGACCTCGTGATCGACGGCGTAGCGGCCGAGTACCGCGGCGATTGGGTGGCGATCCGGCGCGCTCTGCGGGACCGCCGGGATCTGATCGAGGCCGAGAGCCGTCCGGAGGCCGTCTGATGCCGGCGACGGTACGGCCGCGAGGGTGGCGGATCCGCCGGCCGACACCGGTTCCCGGTCTGGAGGCGCTCACCGCCGACGGCGACGAGGTCGACACGAAGACAGTCGAGGATCTCTGGCGCGAACAGCCACACCTCCGGACGGTCGTCGACTTCCTTGCCCGCAACGTCGCACAGCTCGGGATCCACGCGTTCGAGCGCGACGGCGACGACGGCCGGAAGCGGCTCCGCGGCACCGATCACCCGGTCGCGCGGATCCTCGCTCGACCGAACCCGGACACCACCCTCCACGAGCTGGTGTACGCGATCGTGGCGTCCCTGGCGCTCTACGACCGCGCGATCCTCTGGGTGACAGGCGGCGCCGACGATCCCGAGATGCGATGGATCCCGGAGCCGTGGGTAGTCGAGACCACCGGATCGTCACCGTTCCGAACCGGCGGGTTCGTCATCGCCCCGGACGGCGAGACGCGGATCGAGGTGCCGGCCGAGGACGTGATCGTCCTCCACGGCTGGAACCCGGCCGACCTCCGCGTCGGCTCGTCCCCGGTTGATGCGCTCCGGGCAATCCTCCGGGAGCAACAGCACGCCGCGGTGTTCCGCGAGCAGCTTTGGCGCAACGGCGGTCGCGTCGGGACGTACCTCAGCCGCCCGAAGGACTCGCCGGAGTGGACGGATACGACGCGAGAGCGGTTCAAGCGATCGTGGAAGGCCGCGTACACCGGCAACGGGAAGAAGGTCGGCGGCGTCCCGCTCCTCGAAGACGGGATGGAGCTGAAGCGCATCGGGTTCTCGGCGAAGGACGAGGACTACGTCGAGGGAACGAAGCTCGCGCTCTCGACGGTCGCGTCGGTCTACCAGGTGAATCCGACGATGGTCGGCGTGCTCGACAACGCGAACTACTCGAACGTGAAGGAGTTCCGCCGGATGCTCTACGGCGACACTCTCGGACCGATCCTCGCGATGATCGAGGCCCGGTTGAACGCGTTCCTCGTCCCCCGGTTCGCCGGCGCGGACGACGTCTACGTCGAGTTCAACCTCCGCGAGAAGCTCGAAGGCAATTTCGACGAGCAGAACGCAAGTCTCGCAACAGCTCTCACCACCGGGTACATGACGGTGAACGAGGTCCGCGCGAAGCTCAACCTCCCCGCTGTACCCGGCGGAGACGAGCTGCTAGCGCCACTGAACACGGCTCCGATCGAGCCGCCCACACATGAGGAGGTCACCGCCGATGCAGCATAAGAGCGTCATCGACGCACTCATCAAGGCCGACGCCGGCAACGGTCTCGCCGACGGAGAGTTCACCGCGTACGCCGCGGTGTTCGGGTCGAAGGATTCTCACGGCGACGTCGTCGAGCCCGGAGCGTTCGCCGGCACACTCGCCGACTGGTCGACGAAGGGGACACCGATCCCGCTGCTGTTCAGCCACCGGATGGACGACCCGGACTACAACATCGGGCACATCGTCGAGGCCGTCGAGGACGACCACGGGCTGAAGGTCCGCGGACTGATCGACCTCGAATCCCCGAAGGGCGCCCACGTCCACCGGCTCGTGAAGTCCGGCCGGGTGACGAACCTGTCGTTCGCCTACGACGTCCTGGACGCCGCACCGGTCAAGTCCGACCAGCACGGCGACTACCAATCGCTGAAATCGCTTGCTTTGCATGAGGTTTCGATCGTCCCAATCGGCGCGAACCGCGAGACCGCGTTCGTGTCCGTGAAGGCAGCAACCACCACGAAGGGTGACACCATGAACAAGACTCTCACCGAACAGCGCGCCGAGGCCATGACGAAGGCCGAGAATCTCGCCGCGACCGCGAAGGCCGGCGACCTCACCGACGAGCAGAAGACCGAACTCTCCGGGCTCGTCGAGAGCGTGAAGTCGTTCGATGCCGAGATCGCGAAGCAGCTCTCCTCGACCGCGCTCGTCGAGGCCGTCGCCGCACTGAAGGGCGAGCCGGCGAAGCCCGCCGAGACCGAGAAGTCGACCGGCGTCGTGTCGACGAAGCGTCACGTCTCGTTCTACGGGAAGTCCGCGCGCACCGCGGCCGGCTCGCTGGCGAAGGCGATGCTCGGCGGCGTCGGAACGAAGTCGCTCGTCGCGGCCGGCTCGACGATCGTCGGTGTTCCGCTGGAGGAGAAGACGCCGATCGAGGAGAAGCGGATCCCGACGTCGTTCCTCGACCTCCTGCCGGCCAAGCAGCACCAGACGCCGAGCTACACCTACCTGCGGCAGTCGGCGCGGGACATGAACGCGGCGCCGTGGACGTTGGGACAGAAGCCGGAGTCCTCGCTCCAGGTGGAATCGGTCGACGGCTCGCTCGTCGTCATCCCGCACATCACCGACGGGCTCTCAACCTACGATCTCCTCGACAACGACGAGCTGGCCGCGTTCGTCGAAGCCGAGATGCTCCACGGTCTCCGGCAGGCGGTCGAGGCTCAGGTGCTCGCCGGCAACGGCACCGCGCCCAACATGCGCGGCGTCCTGAACACCGCCGGCATCGTGAACCAGCCGTACTCGGTCGACCCGATCACCACCACGCGGAAGGCGATCACGCTCCTGGAGGCGTCCGGTCACACGCCGGCCGTGTTCGTGCTCCGCCCGGAGACGTGGGAGGCGATCAGCCTTCAGCGCGCCGCCGGCTCGGGCACCTTCGATCTCGGGAATGTCGCCGTCGACCGCGCGGCTCAGCGTCTCCACGGCGTCCCGGTCGTCGTGAGTACCGCGCTCGCGTCGAAGGTCGGTGTCCTCCTGGACTCCACCGCGGTCCGCGTCGACCTGGACACCCGCGGTGTGCAGGTCACGTGGGGCACCGTCGGTAACGATTTCGCCGAGAACCTGATCCGTGCCCGCGTCGAGGGCCGGTTCGGTGTGTCGGTGCTCCGTCCCGGTGGTGTCGTGAAGATCGCGACCGCGCCGGCGAGCTGACCTCCGGCGAGACTCACCACAACGAAGCGCCCCACCCCGCAACTCTCGCGGGGTGGGGCGCTTTCGTGCGTTCTGGAGCTAGTTCTGTCGGCGCGGCTCGATGACGAGCATGTCTCCGCCGGGGAGGTAGTCGCACTGTCGGAGGTGTGCGGCGACCTCGCGGAGAGCCTCGCGATAACCGCGGTTGTAGTCGCTGTCCTCCATGGAGGGCCGCTCAGCGACGTCGTGCTCGAAGTTGTCGGCCCACGTCTCGAGCGAGAGCGCGATCTTCAGATGGTTCTCCGTCAGCTCGGGTTTGTCGGCGAGGGCTTGGTCGAGACGCTCCTGATCGAAGTCGGCGAGGTTGTCGCGGTCGAAGCTCAGGTAGTCGGGTTGGCTCATTTGTCCGATTCTAGTGCGAGGACCCGATCGCGAACGTCCCGCGCGGCGCCGAGATGAACGTAGAGGACGTCCACGTCGACGGGTTGGCCGGCGAACCCGTCGACCTCGACCGCGACGGATACCGCGCCGTCGCGTCGGTTGGTTGTGCGGATGACTTCGATGCAAGCCGAACCCTCGAACTTGTGCCGGAAAAAGATCTCAGTGAGGACGAATTGATCGTCGGTGCGGTCGATGAGCGGGAGCGTTGCTACGCGTGGGCGGGGCGACATGCCAGCAGAATTTCACGTTCACAGCGCGGCTCATAGTGCCCTTAACGGTGCAGGGTTGCGGCGACACGCGCGGCTGACGGTTCTCACGCGACACGCCGTATGACCTGGACGAATATTTCTCCACTCCGTTATACACACCCGTGAGCAGGACAAATGCGTCAGCGCAGGCGAATTTCACGCGTGTTATTCACAGGCCCGAAAAGGTAGTGCACACCCATCGCCACATCAGTCCACAGGATGTGCACACATCGGTCCACAAGCGCCGTTCGCTCTGTCCCGGGTAACGGGCATTCTCTTATGCAATGACCCCGGACAGAGGACGCCGAGAAGTGGCAATCACCGAATTTGAAACCGCACTCATCATCGCCGCGTCGGCGCGACCGGTCGCGGTATCCATCCGCCCGATCTGCCAAACCGTCTCGCTGTTCTTCGTGCTCGGCGCTCCCGCGGGGAGGCGGGCGGAGATTATCCGCTCGCTCGCCGTGCTCTTTGCTCCTTCACCTCGATCCCTGTCCCGGTTTCGTTGGCCTCGACAGGGCGGCGGATGAGTAGGTGTCTTAATCGCGGTGTGGTATTCCCCGCGCCCGTCCCCCCGACCACGAGGAAGGCCAGACGCGCCGTGACCATCTCGTCGACGAGGTCGACGATCTCGGCGGGGATCGCTCCCCGTGCCACGAGCGCGGCGAAGTCGAGGGTGGCCGGACGCAGGACCCGCAGCGACAGGCACGTGCCGTCGACGCTGACCGGGGGGATCACCGCGTGCAGCCGCACGCTGTACCCGCGTCGGCCGACGTTCCGCAGCTGTCCGTCGACCCATGGCGCGGCGTCGTCCAGACGGCGACCCGCACCGGCGGCCAGGCGCACGGCCAGCCGGCGGACCGCGGCGTCGTCGTCGAAGACGACGTCGGTGAGGCGCAGCCCGGCACCGCGGTCGACCCAGACCTGACCCGGACCCACCACCAGAACGTCGGCGACATCGGGCTCACCGAGGATCTCCTCGAGCAGACCCGCGCCGACCAGCTCGGTCTGCAGGAATCGCAGCGCCTCGAGCAGATCGGTGTCGCCGAGGACGCCACCGGACTCGGCGCGGATCGCCTCGGCCATCACCTGCGGGGTCGGCTCCGCGGCGTCGCCCGCGAGACGTTCCCTGACGCGGGCGAGCAACGCACGGCGGGCGTCGACGTCGCCGGTCACGCCGCCGGCTCCGTGAGGTCGAGGACACGGTCGAGCACGGAGTCGGCCGCACGCGCCAGGGACGACCGCCGTCCGAGGGGCAACCGCCCCGACTCCAGTCCGTGCACCACCCGTGGGTCCGAGCGGACCGCCGCGACGAGGTCCACGCCGACCGTCGACGCGACGACCGACGCCCCGAGACCGCCCGGTGCAGGACCACGCACCACGAGTCCCGAACGGTCGGTCACCGGTCGCCACCGACCCGCCATCTCGCAGGTGGCCGCACACCCGCGCACCGTCGCGGCGGTCACGAGGACGACCAGGTCGACGACCTCGACGACGGCCAGCGCGACATCGTCGACGCGGCGCGACAGGTCGACGACGACCGTCCCGCCCGCTGTTCGCGAGGCCTCCAGGACAGCACGTGCGGAGTCGGCGCCGATGTCGTGGCCGACTCCACGGCGCGGTCCGAGCACGGTGACGCCGGCGGCCGTGCGCGGCAGTGCGGCATGCAGACTCGCGGCGACCACCTGCCCGCTGTCGACGGTGAGATCGGGCCATCGGAGCCCGGCCGACTCCTCGACACCCAGGATCAGGTCGAGGCCGCCGCCGACATCGTCGAGGTCGACGAGGAGGGTGTCACCGGTCAGGTCGTCGGCAGCTCGGGTCGCGACCGCCGCGGCCAGGACACTCGCCCCCGCCCCGCCGTGACCACCGACCACGGCCAGCGACAGGCCGGCACCGCGGTGCGGGATCCGCAGACGGCTGAGCGCTCCGACGACCGCGTGGTCGGCATCGGGCAGGACGTGGGCGTCCTCGGCGCCCAGACGCACCGCGGCCCGCCACAGCTCCGCCTCGGTGTGCTCCGGTCCGACGACGACGACGCCGGGCCGCCTCGGCCACCCCGCGTCGGCGACGGCGGCCGCGCACGACGGGTCGAGCACGACGGCGGTGGCGTCTGTCCACGCTCGACGACCGGTGGCCGGGTCGGCCGATGTCACCCGGTATCCCGCGGCGGCGCCACAGCGCGTCACGTCGTCGAGCAGGGCGTCGTCGACCATGGCGACGAGCAGGTCTCCGGGTGCCGGCGGGTGCGTCATGGGGAGATCGTGACCGGACGGTCGCTCATCCTGCGCCCCGTACAAATGCTGGGTTAGGGTTTCTGTTGATCGGCACGAAAGTGTGCACGATTCTCGACACGCGACGTCACCGAGAGAAATGTGCAGGAAGGCCGGGAAAAAGGCCGGAAATAGAGGACGACCCCGGCCAGGGGGGGAGGAGGCCAGGGTCGTCGCGTTTCAGCCCCGGGGGGTCGGGCTGAAAGCCCCGGATGAACCGGGTGACTCAGACTATACACACCCGTACCCCGATGATTGCAACCCCGAGCATCGGTTACCGACGGGTAATTTATACCACTTGACCTGCACAAGCCTCGCGTGTGACCTACCGGGCCGTAAGTTCGGTCATCCCCCGGACGCGCCCGGACCGGCGTCCCCCGCCGACACCCCTGCCGGCGACAGCGCCCGGACGTACGCTGAGTGCGTGAACTCGGCGTCGCCCGGATCCGAACAATTCGCCTCGTCGTCGTCGGCGGCCCCACTCGCGCCGATCGCCGCATTCTTCGACCTCGACAAGACGATCATCGCGAAATCGAGCACGCTCGCATTCTCGCGACCCTTCTTCGACGAGGGATTGATCAACAGGCGTGCGGTTCTGAAGTCCAGTTATGCGCAGTTCCTGTTCCTGTTGACCGCCGCCGACCACGACCAGGTCGACCGGATGCGGCGACACGTGACCCAGATGTGCACGGGGTGGGACGTCGACCAGGTCCGGGGCATCGTCGCGGAGACGCTGCACGACATCGTCGAGCCGCTGGTGTTCGCCGAGGCCGCGGAGCTCATCGCCGGCCACCGGGCCCGGGGACACGACGTGGTCATCGTGTCCGCGTCGGGCGCCGAGATGGTCGAACCGATCGGCGAGATGCTGGGCGTGTCGACGGTGTTGGCCAGCCGCATGCGCGTCGTCGACGGGCACTACACCGGCGACATGGACTTCTACTGCTACGGCGACGCGAAGGTGACGGCGATGCGCGAGCTCGCCGACCGCGTCGGATACGACCTCTCGCAGTGCTTCGCGTACTCCGACTCCGTGACCGACCTGCCCATGCTCGACGCCGTGGGGCACCCGACCGCGGTGAACCCGGATCGCGCGCTCCGACGGGCCGCGTCGACCCGGGGATGGCCCGTCGTCTCGTTCAGCCGGCCCGTCTCCATCCGCAGCCGGATCCCGCACCCGTCGCGGCCCTCGACACCCGGCGGCGCGGTCGCGCTCGGGGTCGGGGCCGTCCTCGCAGGTGGCCTGACGTACGCCGCGCTGCATCGCGGCAGGTCTCGGTGACGCGATCGAAACGATGGCGTCCACACCCTTGATGTGACCGTCGTCACGGTGTAGAACTGGTGGCACGGAAGGCACCGACGGCAACGTCCACCCCGGAAGAGAAGGAGTGGACCCCCGGGCAGGGGCCTCCCAGCACGGACACCGAGCACCCACGCGGAGCGCGCCGCGAGAGGCAGAAGTGTTGCGGGCCTGCGACTTCTCGGCAGGCGGATGTCCCCGGTCACCCTTGGGTGGGAGCCGCGGGCGTGCCGTCCCGACGAGTTCGCCGAGGTCACCCACGCAACCCACCCAGCACGCTTGGTAACTCGGGTCCGTGCTCGCAGGCCCTGCGATCTGTCTCAGATCGCAGGGCCTGCAATGGTTTTCGGGGCGGTTGCTCTCCCGTCCGGGCTCAGCGACGGGCCTCGGCGATCGAACGGGCCTCGGACGCACCACTTTCCAGCGCCTGCATGTGCAACACGAGCCAGGCAGCGAGCCCGTCCGCGGTGCCGGAGGCGAATCCGGTGACGCCGGCTCGGTAGTCCTGCGCCCGCCGCAGCCACGTCACCTCCGGTACACCGAGACAGTGGGGGTCGAGGCCGGCGGCCGCCCCGGCCAGTCGGGCCGCCGCCCGGGCGACGACACCGTTGACCGTGGCGAAGGGCGTCATCGCCAGCAACTCACCGTGCACCACCGCGGTCAGGACGGGCGCGGGCACCGACGTCCCTCCGGTCACGAGGTCGGCCAGCAGCTCGAGGCGGTGCGACACACCCGCGTCCACACGGGGTCGCCCCAGCTGATCGGGGTCGTCGACGACGTCGGCCGCGGCGAGCAGGTGCAGTCGGGCGAGAGCCTGCAGCGGAGCGCGTGTCCACACCGCCGTGAGTGCGTCGAGGGACTCACCGGTGAGGGCCAGGGTCACGCGCAGTGCACCGGCCAGGACGGGGTCGGCGACGTCGTCGTCACGGCGCACGGTGACCGCGGCACCGTCCAGCGCGGCCGACGACTGCGCCGCGCGCCACGACGCCTCGACGGACGAATCCAGCCATCCGCGCAGGTTCACGGGGTGGCGGTGCACGGCGGCCAGGGCATCGCGGGCCGCGTCGGCGGCCGCGGCGACGCCGGGCAGGTCCACCAGCGGCGCCAGGGGGTCGGGACTCACGGGCCCAACCCTAGTGACGGCCGTCTGCGGACCCGCCGCGACGTGTCAGCGCAGCAGGGCGGCGCCCGGGATGGCGTCGAGCAGCGTGCGGGTGTAGTCCTGCTGCGGGGAGTCGAACACGGCGTCGGTCGTGTTCTTCTCGACGACACGACCCTGCTCCATGACGACGACATCGTCGGCGATCTGCCGCACGACGGCGAGGTCGTGGGTGATGAATAGATACGTCAGCCCGAGGTCGGCCTGCAACTGGTTGAGCAGGTCGAGGATCTGCGCCTGGACCAGCACGTCGAGCGCGGACACCGCCTCGTCGCAGACCACCAGCTCGGGCTCGAGCGCCAGCGCACGGGCGATCGCGACGCGCTGCCGCTGGCCTCCCGACAACTCGTTCGGGAACCGCTTCATCACCGACGACGGCAGGGCCACCTTGTCGAGGAGGTCACGCACACGCGCCTCCCGCTCCTTCGCCGAGCCGATCTTGTGGATGCGCAGCGGCTCCTCGATCACCCGATAGATGGAGAACAGCGGATCGATCGAACCGTAGGGGTTCTGGAAGATCGGCTGCACCCGCCGCCGGAACGACGCGGAGTCCTTCCCCGTGTAGGACCGCACGTCGCGACCGTCGAAGGAGACCGTCCCGCGGGTCGGCTCGAGCAGACCCAGGACCATCTGCGCGACAGTCGATTTGCCCGACCCGGACTCGCCGACGATCGCGGTCGTGGTGCCGCGACGGATCGAGAACGACACGTCGTCGACGGCGAGCAGCGACGACGAGCGCCAGGGTGCGCTGCCGCGGATGGAGAACTCCCTGGTCAGCCCGGACGCGACGACCACGTCGGCGCCGGCCTCGGCGGGCGCGATCTCCTCTGCGGCCTCGGCTGCCTGCTCGACGATCTCGGCACGCTTCTCGCTGATGGACCGTCGGGTCGAGGCGAGCGACGGTGCCGACGCGATGAGCCGTCTCGTGTACTCGTGCTGCGGATCCCGGAGGATGTCGAGCGCCGGGCCGCTCTCGACAACGCGCCCCCGGTACATCACGACGAGGTGCGAGGCACGCTCCGCGGCGAGCCCGAGGTCGTGCGTGATGAGCAGCACGGCGGTGCCCAGATCCTTCGTCAACCCGTCGAGGTGATCGAGGATCTGCCGCTGCACGGTGACGTCGAGCGCCGATGTCGGCTCGTCGGCGACGAGCAACTTGGGCCGACAGGACAGACCGATCGCGATCAGCGCGCGCTGGCGCATGCCGCCCGAGAACTCGTGCGGGAACTGGTTCATCCGCTTCTCGGCGTCGCGCATGCCCGCCTCGGCGAGGAGCTCGGCAGCCCGCTTCTTCGCCGCGGCGCCCTTGGCGACGTTGTTCGCCTCGAGCGCCTCGCGGACCTGGAAGCCGATCCGCCACAGCGGGTTCAGGTTCGACATCGGGTCCTGCGGGACCAGCCCGATGTCGCTGCCGCGCAGGGCGTCGACGTCCCGCTTCGACGCGGTGGTCAACTCGGCGCCGTCGAAGACGATGCTGCCGCGGGTGACGTGACCGGCCCCCGGCAACAGGTTCAGCACCGCGTTCGCGGTCGTGGTCTTGCCCGAGCCGGACTCCCCCACGATCGCGACGGTCTGGCCGGGGTAGACGGTCAGGTCCACGCCGGACACGGCCTCGTTGTCACCGAACGAGACGGCCAGGTCGCGGACGGACAGGATCGGCTCGGCGGAGGTCGCGCCGGCGGCGGTCTGCTCGCTCATCGGGTGCGCGCCTTCGGGTCGAGGGCGTCGCGCAACGCGTCACCCATCATGATGAACGCGAGCACCGTGAGGGCCAGCGCCACAGCGGGATACAGCAGGATGGGGTTGCCCGACCGGAGCAGGCTCTGTCCGGCCGAGATGTCGATCCCCCACGAGACGCTGGTGGCCGGCAGTCCGATGCCGAGGTACGACAGCGTCGCCTCGGTCACGATGAACACGCCGAGGCTGATCGTGCAGATGACGATGATCGGACCGAGTGCGTTCGGGACCACGTGCGACACGATGATGCGGGCGCGGGAGGCACCCAACGCCTTCGAGGCGGTGATGAACTCCTCGTTCCGGATCGAGATGGTGGCGCCTCGTGCGATGCGGGCGACCTGGGGCCACCCGAACACCGCGAGGATCGTGACGACCGTCCACACGCTGCGCTGGGCGAACATCTGCATGATGACGATCGCCGCGAGGATCAGCGGCAGGGCGAAGAAGATGTCGGTGATGCGGGAGATGATCACGTCGAGCCAGCCGCCGAAGAACCCGGCCAGCACACCGAACGCGGTGCCGATCGCGAACACGATCAGCGTGGTCACCACACCGACCACCACCGACGCCCGCGCACCGTAGATGGTGCGCGCGTAGATGTCACAGCCCTGCAGGTCGGTGCCGAACCAGTGCGCGCCCGAGGGCTTCTGCAGACTCAGCGACCCCAGGCACAGTCGGGGGTCCTGGTGCGCGAACAACCCCGGGAAGAGGCTGACCACGATCACCAGCAGGATCATCACCGCCGACACGATGAACAGCGGACGGCGACGCAGGTTCAGCCATGCGCCCTTCCAGAAGCCGGCCGACGAACCGCTCTCCACGACGGCGTCGACGGCCAGCACCTCGGCCTCGGACGCACCGGCGACGAAACGGTCCTGGTGGGGGTAGGTGGTCGGGACACCCGGCTGCACGGCGTCCGGATCGCGGTCAGGCATAGCGGATCCTCGGATCGATGAGGGCGTACAGGAGATCCACCACCAGGTTGGCGATGAGGTAGATCAGCACGAGCACCGTGACGATGGAGACCACCGTCGGCGCCTCGCCGATCTGCACGCTGCGGAAGACGGTCTGACCGATCCCGTTGATGTTGAAGATGCCCTCGGTGACGACCGCGCCGGCCATCAGGGCACCGAGGTCGGCACCGAGGAAGGTGACGACGGGGATCAGCGAGTTGCGCAGGACGTGCACCGTGACGACGCGGGGCCTGCCCAGCCCCTTGGCCGTGGCCGTACGCACGTGGTCGGCGCCGGCGACCTCCGCGACGGAGTTGCGGGTCAACCGCAGGATGTAGGCGATGGACACCAGCGCCAGCACGAAGGCCGGCAACAGGAGGTTCTGGATCGACGTGTTGCCACCCACCGTCACCGGGGCCAGGCCCCACTTCACGCCGATCACGAACTGGGCCAGGAAGCCCAACACGAAGATGGGGATGGCGATGACGATCAGGCTGGCGACCAGCACCGTCGAGTCGAACCAGCCGCCGCGGCGCAGGCCGGCGATCACGCCGATGACGATGCCGAGCACCGCCTCGATGATCAGGGCCATCACGGCGAGCTTGATCGTGGTGGGGAAGGTCTGCTGCATCACGTCGAGAACGGGTCGGCCCGAGAAGGACTGACCGAAGTCGAACGTGAAGATGCCCTTGATGTAGATCCAGTACTGCTGGAAGAAGCTGTCGTTGAGGTGGTACTGCTCGCGGATCTGTTCGCGCACAGCGGGTGTCAGTGGACGACCCCCACCCAGCGCTGCTGTCGGGTCACCCGGCAGCTTGTAGACCATGAAGTAGAGCAGCAGCGTCGCACCGAAGAAGACCGGGATCAGCTGCAGGATCCGCCGGACGGTGTACCAGACCATTGTCGGTCACTTCCTTCGCACACACACCTGCGTCCTCCCGGCCCGGGATGACCGGGACGGGAGGACGCCGGGTGGGAGTTGTCAGCTCTTGGTGATGTTCTCGAAGTCGGCCAGACCGGACCAGGTCATCGGCGCGTTGACGCCGACACCCTCGCCACCGTTGGCGACGTAGTCCCACATCGGGATGGCCGGGAGGTCGTTGAGCAGGATGCTCTGTGCCTGGCCCGTGAGCTGGTAGGACTGCTCCGCCGACGTGGCGGCCTCGGACTCACGCAGCTTCGCGTCGAACGCGGGGTTCGAGTAGTCCACGTCGTTCGATCCCGCACCGGTCACGAAGATCGGCTCGAGGAACTCCAGCATCGACGGGTAGTCGCCCTGCCATCCCGCGCGGAACGCGGACTTGATGGTCCGGGCGTTCACCTGCTGGCGCAGCTGCGAGAACGTCGCGATGGCCTGCGGCTGCGCGTCGATCTTCAGCACGTTCTTGATGCTGTTGACCGCGGCCTCGATCCATTCCTTGTGCCCGCCGTCGTAGTTCGACGCCAGCACGAACGACCCGCTCCACGGCGAGATGGCGTTGGCCTGGTTCCACAGCTGGACGGCCTTCGTCGGGTTGTAGTCGAGGTTCGACGAGTTCGGCAGGTCCCCGTTGTAGCCGGGCAGCGTCTTCGCCGTGAAGTCCTTCGCGGGGTTGCGCGAGCCGGCGAAGATGTTGTCGGTGATCTGCTTGCGGTCGATCGCCATCGAGATCGCCTGGCGGCGCAGGACACCCTCCGGACCGGAGAAGTGCGGCAACGAGTAGGGGATGTCGACGGTCTGGTTCTGCGCGGTCGGCTTCGTGATCGCGCGGTCACCCAGGTCCTGCTTGTAGGTGCGCAGGGCACTCACCGGGATGGTGTCGAGGAAGTCGAGGTTGCCCGACTGCAGGTCGCTGTAGGCGGAGTCGAAGTCGAGGTAGAACTTGAACACCAGACCCTTGTTCTTGGCCTTGTTCGTGCCCGGGTACTGGTCGTCGGGGACCAGCGTCGCCTGCACGTTGTGCTGCCAGCTCTGCAGCTTGTAGGGGCCGTTCCCGACCGGGTTCTCGCCGAAGGCCTTGATGTCCTTGAACGCGACGTCGGGGAGGGGCTTGAACGGGGTGAACCCGAGGCCGAGCTTGAAGTCGATGGCGGGGTTCTTCAGCGCGACGGTGAAGGTGTAGTCGTTCACGACCTTCAGGCCGGACATGGTCTTCGCGGTCGGCTTCTCCGCGGCGACGGCGTCGTAGCCCTCGATCGGGGCGAAGAAGCTCTGCTGGCGCTGCGCGTTCGGGGTGTACGCGCCGAAGTTCCAGGCGTCGACGAAGTTGTGCGCCTTCACCTCGGTGCCGTCGGTGAACTTCCATCCCTTCTTGATGGTGATGGTGTAGTTCTTGTTGTCCGTCGTCTGCAGCGTGTCGACCATGCCGGGCTGCGGGTTGCCGTCGGCGTCGTAGTAGTAGAGCCCGGTGAACAGCCGGTCGACGATGCGTCCGCCGCCGTTCTCGTTCGTGTTGGTGGTGACGAGGCCGACCTCCGGCTCGCTGCCGTTGACGGTCACCATCCCGTTGTCCGACGACGACCCGCCACAGGCGGCGAGCACGCCCGCCCCGATGACCACTGCACCGGCGACAGCCGCCAGCTTCTTGAATCTCACCGTGTTGATCTCTCTTCTCGACCGCTGCGCGGCGTCCGGGTCCCGGCCGCCGGTGGAGTCCATGCCCTGTGCACCTGGTGGACGCACGGAGGTCATGGAACTCGGCAGACGATACCCAGGGGAATCGCAGGTCGTCTCGGTGAGTGGGAAATTGCGTGGCCTACGCATCGGTCGGTGCGGCAGGCAATCGGACCATTCGGGCACCCGACGTCGCGCAGGGTGACTGCAACGCGAATCCAACGTGACTACCCTCACGATGACGGCGATCGCCCGACGACCGAGAGGTGACAGCAGATCATGTCCAGCGCAGGCCAGTCCGGAACGGAATCGGCGACCGCCGAGCACCCGAAGGCCTACCCGCCGCCCGAGGATTTCGCGGCCGCGGCCGTCGCGACGGCGGATCTCTACGACGAGGCCGACGCCGACCGCCTCGCGTTCTGGGCGAAGCAGGCCCGGACGCTGCAGTGGGACACCGATTTCACCGACACCCTGGACTGGTCGAACGCGCCGTTCGCGAAGTGGTTCGTGGGCGGGAAGCTGAACGTCGCCGCGAACTGCCTCGACCGCCACGTCGACGCCGGCAACGGCGACCGGGTCGCGATCCACTGGGTCGGCGAGCCCGGTGACACCCGCGACCTCACCTACTCGGAGTTGCTCGCCGAGGTGAGCAAGGCCGCCAACTTCATCGGCGAGCTCGGCCTGCAGCCCGGCGACCGCGTCGCGATCTACATGCCGATGGTGCCCGAGGCGATCATCGCGATCCTGGCCTGCGCGCGTCTGGGCCTGCCGCACTCGGTGGTCTTCGCCGGGTTCTCCGCAGCGGCGTTGCGCTCCCGCGTCGACGACGCCGAGGCCAAGCTGGTCATCACCACCGACGGACAGTTCCGTCGCGGCAAGCCCGCTCCCCTGAAGGCCGCGGTCGACGAGGCGCTAGGGACCGGTGACGACGCCGCGCCGTCGGTCCAGAACGTCCTCGTCGTCAAGCGCACCGACCACGACCCCGACCTGAACTGGGTAGAGGGCCGCGACCTGTGGTGGCACGAGACCGTCGGGAACGCGTCGAGTCAGCACTCCTATACCGCGTTCGACGCCGAGCACCCGTTGTTCCTGCTGTACACCTCGGGCACCACGGGCAAGCCCAAGGGCATCCTGCACACCTCCGGCGGGTACCTCACGCAGATCGCGTACACGTTCGCGAACGTCTTCGACCACCGACCCGAGACCGACGTGTTCTGGTGCGGCGCCGACATCGGCTGGGTGACCGGGCACAGCTACCTGGTCTACGGGCCGCTGTCGAACGGTGCGACCGAGATCGTCTACGAGGGCACCCCGAACTCGCCGAACGAGCACCGGCACTTCGAGATCATCGAGAAGTACAAGGTGACGACGTACTACATCGCGCCGACGCTGATCCGCACGTTCATGAAGTGGGGCCGTGAGATCCCCGACGCGCACGACCTGTCGTCGCTGCGGCTGCTGGGCAGTGTCGGTGAGCCGATCAACCCCGAGGCGTGGCGCTGGTACCGCAGCGTCCTCGGAGCCGACCGCTGCCCCATCGTCGACACCTGGTGGCAGACCGAGACCGGCGCGATGATGATCTCGCCGCTGCCCGGCGTGACCGAGACCAAGCCCGGCTCGGCCATGCGCCCGCTGCCCGGCATCAGCGCGAAGATCGTCGACGACAACGCCCAGCCCGTCGCCGCCGGTGAACAGGGCTACCTCGTCCTCGACCAGCCGTGGCCGTCGATGCTGCGCGGTGTGTGGGGCGACGACGACCGCTTCCGCGACACCTACTGGTCACGGTTCGCCGAGCAGGGCTGGTACTTCGCCGGGGACGGCGCCCGGTACGACGAGGACGGCGCCCTGTGGGTGCTCGGCCGCATCGACGACGTCATGAACGTCTCCGGCCACCGCATCTCGACCTCCGAGGTCGAGTCCGCGCTCGTCGGGCACTCCGGGGTCGCCGAGGCCGCGGTGATCGGTGCCGCCGACGAGACCACCGGTCAGGGCATCGTCGCGTTCGTCATCCTCCGCAGTGGGGTCGAGGACCGCGGTGACGACCTGATCGACGAGCTCAAAGCGCATGTCTCGAAGGACATCTCGCCGATCGCCAAGCCGCGCGAGATCATCGTCGTGCCCGAGCTGCCCAAGACCCGCAGCGGGAAGATCATGCGGCGCCTGCTCAAGGACGTCGCCGAGGGCCGCGAGCTCGGCGACACCTCCACCCTCGTCGACCCCACCGTCTTCGAGAACATCCGCCGCCGGAACACGTAGTCGGACGCGGTCGGGCGGGGCGACAGGGGTGTATCGGGACCGTTAAGATGGTCGCCGGTGTGCCGGGAAGTCTGGTCGGCGGTTGTGCCGTCGACCCCGGAGGATCTGAACCGTGTCGCTCTCGTCCACCCTGTCGCGTCTGTCGCCGCCGGGCCCCGGTGAGTTCGCCCGCTACCTCCGCACCGAGACGTTCGGCGGCGTCGTCCTGCTGGTCGCCGCGGCGATCGCCCTGCTGTGGGCCAACTCCCCGTGGTCGGGTTCCTATGTCTCACTGCGTGATGCGCACGTCGGCACGTCGTTCCTCGGTCTCGACCTGACCGTCGGCCACTGGGCGCAGGAGGCCGTGCTCGCGGTGTTCTTCTTCGTCGCGGGACTGGAACTGAAGCGCGAGATCGCCGTCGGCGAACTGTCGAGTCCGCGGCAGGCGGCGCTGCCGATCATCGCCGCCGTCGGTGGCGTCGTCGTACCGATCGGCATCTTCCTGGCCATCGCACACGGCACCCCCGGCGCCGATCGGGCCTGGGCGATCCCCGCCGCCACCGACATCGCGTTCGCGCTGGGTGTCCTCGCGCTCGTCGGGTCCCGGATCCCCACCGGCGCACGGGTGTTCCTGCTCGCGCTGGCCGTCGTCGACGACCTGATCGCGATCGCCGTCATCGCCGTGGTCTTCACCGAGTCGATCGACTGGTGGGCGATGGTGGTCGCGATCGCCTCCTGCATCGCGTACGCGCTTGCCCAGCGAGCCCGCATACGGTCGTCGTTGCTGTACGTCCCGCTCGCGGTGATCACCTGGATCGCGATGTACCAGGCCGGGATCCACGCGACCATCGCCGGCGTCGCACTCGGGCTGCTCACCCGTGTCCGCGCCGACCCAGGCGAGGAGTGCGCGCCGGCAGGACGGCTCGAGCACCGGATCCAGCCGATCTCCGCCGCCGTGTGTGTGCCGCTGTTCGCACTGTTCGCCGCGGGTGTGCCCCTGTCGGCGGGCGCCCTCGGTGACCTGACCACCGACCGCATCGCCATCGGCGTGGCCGTCGGACTCGTCGTCGGCAAGACGATCGGCATCTTCGGGGTGTCCTTCGTCGCCATCCGCATGCGGTGGGTCGACCGGCCGGACGGGTTGTCGCTGCGGGATCTGCTCGCCGTGTCGGTCCTCGGTGGCATCGGGTTCACGGTGAGCCTCCTCATCGCCGAGCTCGCCCTGCCCCCGGGTGAGGCCGACGCGGCGAAGGCCGCCGTGCTCCTCGGCTCGATGGCCGCGTCACTGCTCGGCGCGGCTGCCCTCATCCGCCGTGGCCGGGTCCACGCGGCCGCCGACCCGTCGGGGACCTGAACGCCCAGCACCCAGCGCGACCCAGATCCCGATCCCGACGACCAGCGCCCAGAACGCCGCTCCGACTCCGAGGAACGTCGCACGCGACGCGGCCGTGACGAACGCCGCCAGTGCCGCGATCGTCTCGTGCGGTGCCGGGGCGTTCCCGTCCGGTCGCGGACCGACCGCCGCGGCCAGCGCCGCCGCGAGTGTGCCGAACAGCGCCACCCCTGCGACCGCCTGGATGACGCCGTCCGGCGCGAGTGCGACGATCGTCGCCGCGGCCGCCGACAACGCCCCCAGGACGAGGTAGACCCACCCGGCCGTCACCGACGCCACCCATCGCCGCGACCTGTCGGGGTGGACGTCGGGGCCGGCGGCGAGCGCCGCCGAGATGGCCGCCAGGTTGAGTGCGTGCACACCGACGGCGGCACCCGCCACGGTCGCGGCACCGGTGGCCGCCATCGACGACCGCCACGGCACGGAGTACCCGAACGCCCGCATGATCGCCACGCCAGGGATGTTCTGCGCCGCCATCGTCGCCACGAACAGCGGCAGCGCGACACCCGTGACGGCCGCGACCGTCAGGTGCGGAGTCGTCCACTCCAGCCGGGGCACGAGGTCGGTCGCGGCGACCGAGGTCCCCGACCGCACGAGGTCGACGGCGACGACCAGCGCGGCCACGAGGAACGCCGAGGGCACCGACCACCGCGGCGCGAACCGGCTGAGTGCGAGCCAGACGACGAGGACCGGTGCCACCCGCGACCGGGTGGTGGACCAGGGCGGTCACCGGTGCCGTGCACAGCGGGAGAAGCACACCGGCCAGCATGGCCTGCGCGACGCGGGTGGGGATCATCCTGATCAGTGCGGCGAGCGCGGGGACGAACCCCGTCGCCACGATGAGCAGGCCGCAGACCGCGAACGCGCCGACCGCGGCAGGCCAGCCGCCGATGTCGCCGCCGACGCCGGCGAGCACCGCGGCGCCCGGCGTCGACCACGCGAACGCGATCGGCATCCGGTACCGCAGTCCCATCCCGATCATCACGACGCCCTGGAGCACACACGCCGCGACCAGACCCGACGCCGCCTGGGCGGGCGACGCGCCCACCGCCCGCAGGCCCGTCAGCACCACGGCGAAGGAACTGGTGAACCCGACGAGGGCACACACCACCCCGGCGGCCACCAGCCCGGATCGATCTCCCCGCAGCATCCGACACCCCGTTCTGTTCGCGGAACGTTCTGTTCACGGAACACCATGACACACTGGGTCCGTGCATCGCGACCAGACCTCCGCGGCCGTCGGACGCCGCGTCCGCGCCCTGCGCACCGAACGGGGTCTGAGCCTGTCGGAGCTGGCCCGTCGGGCGGGGATCGGCAAGGGCTCGCTGTCGGAGATCGAGGCGGGTCGACGCAACCCGACGATCGAGACGCTCTACGCGCTCTGCGGACCGATGTCGGTGCCCATGACCGCGCTCGTCGGCGACGAACCCGCCGCCCCCGGCGGCCACCCGCACACCCGCAGCGGTGGCATGACGTCGGTGACGCTCGACGTCCGTCATCTCCCCGAGCACACCGTCGAGGTGTTCCGACTCGAGTTCGCCGCCGGTGCCGACCACACCTCTCCCGCCCACGGGCCGGGCGTGGTCGAGCACATCACCGTGATCGCGGGGTCGCTCTCCGTCGGCCCGGTGGCGCGGATGCGCACCGTCGGGACGGGCGAGTCGACGGTGTTCGCCAGCGATTCCGCGCATCGCTACCCGCGCCGGCGACGAGGCGACGGAGGCCGTCCTGGTGATCATGACCCCTGCCGACGCCCAGAGACCCCCCACCGGCATGGCACGATGAGAACTCACCGACAGGCGGTCCGCCGCCCGACGAAGGACGACCTCGATGAAGGGATCCCCGTGAGCCTGGACGACCGTGCCCCGACCGCCGGCGACCGAGCCGTCTCCTCGATCCCGCTGAGCGACCCGCACGACCCCGCGACGCAGTCGATCGGTGGCCTGGTCAAGGACGCGACCTCGCACATGTCGACGCTGCTCCGCGCCGAGGTGGAGCTGGCCAAGGCCGAGATCGTCGGCGAGGCCAAGAAGGCCGCGATCGGTGCGGGACTGTTCATCGTCGCCGCGGTGATCGCCCTGTACTCGAGCTTCTTCCTGTTCTTCTTCCTCGCGGAGCTGCTCGACGTGTGGCTGCCCCGCTGGGCCGCGTTCGCGATCGTGTTCGGGATCCTCGTCGTCATCACGGTGATCGCGGCGATCGTCGGGTGGATCTTCTTCAAGAAGGTCCGCGGTCCGAAGAAGACCATCGAGACGGTCAAGGCCGTCCCGTCGGTGGTCCCCGGCTCCGGCAAGGGCGCCCCGGTCGACCTGCCCGGTGGGGCGGGTGTCGCGCCGCGTCGGTGACGCCCGACCCTTCCCGACCGACCGCCTGAGATGACCGCGCCCGACCCGTCGACGGTGCGGATCGAGGGTCCCTGGATCGACCTCGACGTCCGCGCCAACGGCATCCGTTTCCACGCGGTCGAGTGCGGTCCGTCGCGTCTGGACCGGCCTCTCGTCCTGCTGCTGCACGGCTTCGGTGAGTTCTGGTGGAGCTGGCGTCACCAGCTCGCCGCCCTCGACGCCGCCGGGTATCGCGCCGTCGCGGTCGACCTGCGCGGCTACGGCGACACCGACAAGCCACCGCGCGGCTATGACGGATGGACCCTGGCCGGCGACACCAACGCACTGATCCGGGCGCTCGGTCACACGCACGCGTCGTTGGTCGGCCACGCCGACGGCGGCCTGGTCTGCTGGGCCACCGCCACGCTGCACCCCCGCGCCGTCGACTCGATCGCCACGCTGGCCTCCCCCGCACCCGCGCGCCCTGCGGCGGGCGGTGCTCCGCGACGGCGGCCAGCGCAGCGCGTTCCTGGCCGACTTCCTGGGCAACCAGCTCCCCCGTCGAGCGGAGAAGACACTCACCCGCGACGACGGCGCGTTCGTCGCGCGTATGTTCATCGAGCGGTCGACGCCTGCGTGGCAGCAGACCGCGGAGTTCGTGGAGGTGGTGCGGCGCAACCGGTCCGCCATCCAGATCCCCGGCGCGGCCCACTGCTCACTGGAGTACCGGCGCTGGGCGTTCCGCTCGCAGTTCCGCCGCGACGGGGCCACGTTCATGCACCTCATGAACCGTCGGCTGAGCATCCCGGTGCTGGCGCTGCGTGGACACGACGACAAGTACATCGGCGCCGACGCCGTCGCCG
>JAQIJH010000077.1:0-21077 GCA_036946345.1 Gordonia paraffinivorans
CGACCCCGAGTCGACGGGGACACCGGGCACGTCGTAGTGCTGGCCGATACCCATCTTCGCCGCGGCGGCGGCGAGGTCGGACGGGCCCATCTCGCTGGCGAGTTTCGCGAACGTCGTGTTGCAGGAGCGCGCGAACGCCGTCTGCAGCGGCACCGTGCCGAGCGCGAACTGGTCGTAGTTCGGGATGGTGCGGGGACCGATGGTGACCGTGCCCGGGCACCCGACCATCGTCGACGGCTGTGCGAGCCCGGTGCCGATCGCCGCGGCGGAGGTGACCATCTTGAACGTCGAGCCCGGCGGGTAGAGCCCGATGGTGGCCAGCGGGCCGTCGGAGTCCGCCAACGGGTTCTGCGCGATCGCCAGGATGCGTCCGGTCGACGGCTGGATGACGACCATCATCGTCTTGAACCGCGACGCCGCGTCGACGGCCCGTTGCGCGGCGGTCTGGACCTCCCGCGACAGGGCTGATCGAGACCGACGGGGACGGCGCGGGGTCGATCTCGGCGAGGACACCGGCGGTCGCACCGTTCGGGTTGAGCGACACCACCCGCCAGCCGGCCTTGCCGTCGAGGTCGGAGGCGACCTGCTTCTTGATCTGGGGTCATCAGATCCGGCGCGAAGGTGGGGTCAGTGGGCACCAGATCCGCCTGGTCGGAGGCATCGACACCCGGGATCGCCGCCAACAGGTCGCTCACCTGGTCGTACTGGTCGCGGCGCAGCGTCTCCACCGCGTAGACGCCCGACGTCGCCGTCGACTCCTCGGCGATCGCCTGCGGGTCGAGGGTGGGGTCGAAACGTCGCAGCACGTCGGCCAACTGCTGCGCGGAATCCGCGGCCGTCCCCGTCTGCGCGGCCTGCTGTGCGTTCAGACCGATGCGGTAGACCGAGCCGGGGGACCAACACCGACGACCCGTCGGACTCGTTGACCGACCCGACCGGCGCCGCGATGGACTGCAACGACATCCGCTGCGTCGCACCGAGATCGGGGTGCAGGTCGGTCGACGTCCACCGCACGCGCCACCCGCTGTCGCTGCGCGCCATGTCGAGACGGGCGCCGTAGGACCACGTCTGCTGCCGGGGCAACGCCCAGGACCACGTGACGTCGACGGTCGCGGTGTCGGCGTCGACGCGGCTGCGTCCGACCTCCGTGCGCAGACCCTGCGCCTGCAGCCCGCTCCATGCGGCCGCGAGGTCGGTACGCGCGGTGTCCGGCGAGTCGGTCCGACCGGCGGCGTCGTCGAGGTGACGGGAGGCGACCGTCGCCAGGAACGACGACGCTGCGGCACGCGGTCCGTCGTCGGCCGAACCACAGGCGACGATTAGCGGGATGGCTGCGACCGCGGCCACCGACGCGACGAGAAGTCGTCGCCGCACTCGTCCGTACCCAGATCTCTCCATCGCGCCTGCGATGCTAGGGCGCGGCGGGCATCGCGCCGATGCGCCACGCAGGGCGCCGACCTGTGAAAAGCGTGAGAGCGACTCAGTCGACGAGGATCGTCGCGAACATCCCGACCTCGGTGAGGCCGACCCGGCGGTAGACCTCCCGGGCGGAGGCGTTGAAGCCGTTGACGTAGAGACTCGAGACGCGCCCCTGGGCGGCGATCGCGGCGACGACCGCCGCGGTGCCGGAGGCGCCCAGACCCCGACCCCGCTTGTGCTCGGCCACCCACACGCCCTGGATCTGCCCGACACGCGACGACATCGACCCGATCTCCGCCTTGAAGACGACCTCGCCGTCCTCGAAGCGGGGCGAACGCACGCCCGGCGGAGATGAGGGCCGCGATCCGGCGCCGATACGACCGTCCGCCGTCGCCGGCGCACGGGTCGACACCCGACCTCGCCGCGGAACATCTCGATCGCCGCGGGGAGGTACGCGTCGATCTCGGACAGGCGGACCCGGCGCACGCGAGGGTCCGGCGCGATCGTCGGCGGTCCCGACATGGCCAGCAGCGGTTGGTGATCACGGACCTCGCGGGCCGGACCCCAGTGCTCGCGGGCGTGCTCCCAGAACGGCAGGACGAACTCGGCACGGCCCACGATCGACGAGCAGTGCCGCGGGGAGCGGGTCGCCCGGGCGGCGAAACCGGCGATGTCGTCGGCGTCGCCGAGCAGTGGGATGAGATTGGCTCCGAGAAACAGAGCGAGGTCTCCGGGTCGCCGGCGGTCCACAGCTCGCCGCCGAGCATCCGGGGCGACACACCGTGCTCCTCGACGCGGGCCGCGACCATGCACATCGCCACCGGGTCGGAGTCGAGGCACGCCCGACCGCCTGCGCGTCCCGCGCACCCAGCGGCTTGTCGCCCACGAGCTTCAGCACCGTCTCTCCTGTGCGCTGGTCGGCGGGGACCGTCCTCACCGGGCGGCGGGGCGGGTCGGGACGTCGCCGGTCGACGGTGTCGCGTCTACCCGACGCTGACGACCGGCGACCCGCTGGTGGTCCCCTCGCCAGTGTCCCCTGTTTCCTCGGCGATGCGAAGGGCTTCCTCGATCAGGGTCTCGACGATCTGCGCCTCGGGCACGGTCTTGATGACCTCGCCCTTGACGAAGATCTGTCCCTTGCCGTTGCCCGACGCGACACCGAGGTCGGCGTCGCGGGCCTCACCGGGACCGTTGACGACGCAGCCCATCACGGCGACGCGCAGCGGCACCTCCATGCCCTCGAGTCCCGCCGTCACCTGATCGGCGAGGGTGTAGACGTCGACCTGGGCGCGGCCGCAGGACGGGCACGACACGATCTCGAGCTTGCGGGGGACGCAGGTTCAGCGACTGCAGGATCTGGTCGCCCACCTTCACCTCCTCGGCCGGCGGCGCCGACAGCGACACGCGGATGGTGTCGCCGATGCCGTCGGAGAGGAGGGACCCGAACGCGACGGCGGACTTGATCGTGCCCTGGAAGGCCGGGCCGGCCTCGGTCACACCGAGGTGGAGTGGGTAGTCGCTCTGGGCCGCGAGCTGGCGGTACGCCTCGACCATGATCACCGGGTCGTTGTGCTTGACCGAGATCTTGATGTCGCCGTAGCCGTGCTCCTCGAACAGGCTCGCCTCCCACAGCGCCGACTCGACGAGCGCCTCCGGGGGTGGCGCGCCCGTACTTGGCGAGCAGCCGCGGATCGAGGGATCCGGCGTTGACGCCGATCCGGATCGGGATGCCGGCGTCCTTCGCCGCGAGCGCGACGTCCTTCACGCGGCCGTCGAACTCCTTGATGTTGCCCGGGTTCACGCGCACCGCGGCGCAACCGGCCTCGATGGCGGCGAAGATGTAGCGCGGCTGGAAGTGGATGTCGGCGATGACGGGGATCTGGCTCTTCGACGCGATCGTCGCCAACGCGTCGGCGTCCTCCTGCCGGGGGCAGGCGACGCGGACGATGTCACAGCCGCTCGCCGTCAGCTGCGCGATCTGCTGCAGCGTCGCGTTGATGTCGTGGGTCTTGGTGGTCGTCATCGACTGCACCGAGATCGGGTGGTCGCTGCCGACGCCGACGTCGCCGACCATGATCTGCCGGGTCTTCCGTCGCGGGGCGAGCACCGGCGGGGGCGGCGCGGGCATCCCCAGACCGACCGGGACAGCGGAGGATTCGGTAGTCATCTGGTCACCTTCTAGAAGACTTTCAGCGGGTTGACGATGTCGGCGGTGAGGGTCAGCACCATGTAGCACCCCATCACCGCGAGCACGGCATAGGTGGCGGGCATCAGCTTGAGGTAGTCGACGGGTCCACCCCTCGGCTTGCCCAACCGGCGGCGTACGGCGTCACGCAGCTTCTCGTAGCCCACGATCGCCATGTGCCCTCCGTCGAGCGGGAGCAGCGGGACGAGGTTGAACAGGCCGAGGAAGAAGTTGATGCTCACCAGCAGCAGCACCAGCGACTGCCACCGGCCGGCCTCCGCGGCGTCGCCACCGAGCACGGTCGCGCCGTAGACGCTGACGGGTGTGTCCGTCGCGCGCTCGCCACCGGTGACCGCGGTCCACAGCGCTCCGACCTTCTGCGGCAACGAGATCAGCGCATCCCACGTCGCGTGCGCGAGCTGCCCGGTGAACACGACGGCACCCGGCACGGCCCCCGCGACGCTGAATGTCCGGTAGGTGTCCTGCGGGTATGCGATCCCGATCTGTCGGAAGGTCAGGGGCGCGTCGAGGCCGGTTCTCTCCCCGGGCTCGTACGTGACCGTCGCCGGGGAGATCTGGACCTGACGCACCACACCGTCGCGCCGCACCTGCAGGTCCAGAGGGCCTGACGAGTACCGGACGAGCGGCGTCATCTGCGCGGCGGAGGTGACGTTCGCCCCGTTGACCGAGATGATCTCGTCGCCCGGCAGCAGCCCTGCGGCCGCCGCCGGCCCGGCGCCGGCGCACGGCGCGCTGCTGCCGTCACCGGCGACGGTGGGTGACACGCAGGAGGTCTCGGCGACCTTCGCGGGCGGCGGCGACGGGTTCAGGTTCGGCAGTCCCCACCCGATCGCGAGGATGACGATGATGACGAAGCCCAGGATGAAGTTCTGGGCGGGGCCGGCGGCGAGCACGACGAGGCGCTTCCACGCCTTCTGTCGGTACATCGCGCGATCGGCGTGTTCGGGGGCGATCTCGTCGTAGGTGGTCATGCCGGCGATGTCGCAGAAGCCGCCGAGCGGGATCGCCTTCACCCCGTACTCGGTGCCGTTCCGTCGCGTCGACCAGAGGGTCGGCCCGAAGCCGACGAAGTAGCGCCGCACCACCATCCCGGTGCGCTGGGCGGCCCACATGTGTCCGCACTCGTGCCACGCGATCGACAGCAGCAGCCCCAGCGCGAAGACGATCACGCCGATGACGAAGCCCACCTGCCCGTGCCCTCCTCAGCCCGTCGGATCTTCTGCCGCCCGATGCGGCGTGGTCAGCGTGACGACGCTGCCACCAGGTCCTCTGCGCTGCGACGCGCCCAGGCGTCGGCGGCGAGGACGTCGTCCACGGTACCCGGTTCGCGCGACCACTCGTCGGCTCGTTCCAGCACGTCGGACACGACGCCGACGATCCGCGGGAACGCGATGGCCCCGTCGAGGAACGCCTGCGCGGCGACCTCGTTCGCGGCGTTGAACACGCAGGGTGAGCGACCCGCCGCGGGTCCCTGCGGCGCGCGCGACGTCGATGGCAGGGAAGACGGTTGAGTCCACCGGCTCGAACGTCCACTGCGCGGCGAGGGAGAAGTCACACGCCGTCGACGACCCCGGGACCCGCTCGGGCCAGCCCAGGGCCAGCGCGATGGGCAGTTTCATCGACGGTGGCGACGCCTTGGCGAGGGTCGCGCCGTCGACGAACGTCACCATCGAGTGGACGATCGACTGCGGGTGGACCGTGACGTCGATGCGGTCGTAGGGGACGCCGAACAGCAGGTGCGCCTCGATCACCTCGAGCGCCTTGTTCACCAGCGTCGCCGAGTTCAGGGTGATCATCGGCCCCATCGACCAGGTCGGGTGCTTGCCCGCCTGCTCGGGCGTGACGTCGGCCACCTGCTCGGCCGTCCACCCGCGGAACGGCCCACCCGACGCGGTGAGCACCAGACGGTCGACCTCGCCGGCCGAACCGCCGCGCAGGCACTGTGCGATCGCCGAGTGTTCGCTGTCGACGGGGACGATCTGCCCGGGTGACGCGGCCGCGAGGACCAGCGCACCGCCCGCGACGAGCGATTCCTTGTTAGCGAGTGCGAGACGGGCGTCGGTCGCCAACGCCGCCAGCGTCGGGCGCAGGCCCCGCGACCCGACGACACCGTTGAGGACGACGTCGGACTCGACCGAGCCGACCAGGTCGACCAGCGCGTCGTCTCCGGAACGGACCGGCCCCGCGGCGAGAGGACCGTCGGCCAGCAGGTCGTCGAGTCGACGCGCCGCGGCGGGGTCGGCGATCGCGACACGGTCGGACGTCACACCGGTGGCCGCCATCTGCTCGGCCACGGCCCGGGGATCGGCGCCCCCGGCGGCCAGCGCCACGACCTCGAAACGGTCCGGGTGCTCGGCGACGACCTCCAGGGCCTGCACCCCGATCGACCCCGTCGAACCGAGGATCGCGACCCGGGTGCGGGTGTCGGGACGGGGCTGCGGTGCGGGGGGCGGGGGTGATGCCACGACCGTCATTGTGCCCCCCGATATGCTGGGGCCTACTACACGCCATCGTTGACGCCGCGCCCCGTGCCCGGTGCGCCCAGCCAGGAGGATCCGTGGCCGACACCGAGATCGCCCAGACCGAGAAGCACTCGCACGAGCTGGAGGTCGTGGACACCGGCTGGCAGCGGGAACCCACCGACGCGCCGTCGGCCCGGTTCGGGTGGCACGGCGAGTCGAAGACAGCGATGCGGATCGCCGGCTGGATCTCCGGACTCGCCCTGCTCGCGATGATCATCGGCAACCACAAGGGCCACGTCGAGGACCTCTACCTCATCGGGTTCACCGCGCTCCTGTGGTTCGTCCTCCTCCGCGACCTCGTCCTGTCGCGCGGCAAGTGGAAGAACTGACACCCACCCTCACGGGCACAGCGCGTCGATGACCTCGCGCGACGCTCTCTCCCCCGCCTCGATCGCCCCGTCGATGTATCCGGGATGGTCGGCGGCGGTCTCCGTCGCCGCGAAATGCACGCACCCGGCGGCCTCGACCCTTAGCGGCAGGTCCACGTCGCCGCCGACGGTCGGCGCCGCGCTGTAGCCGCCCCCGACGACATCGTCGGTGTCCCACGACTTCTCGTGCCAGTCGACCGGGTCGGCGATCCGCGGGCCGAGGTGCTCGGCCAGGCGCCGCAGAAGCAGCTCGCGCCGTTCCGACGCGGTGAGCCGATCGAGCTCGCGGGCCTCGGGGCCGCCGACGATGATGCACACGTGACCGGGTCCGTCGGGTGCCGACGTGTCGTAGACGGCGCAGCCCGGCCGGTCGAGGACGAGCATCTCCGCCGACGACCGTTCGCGCCAGAAGGGTGACGGGTACACCGCGATGGCCTTGTACACCGCACCCATCTCCGTCCCGGCCTCCACCGCGCGGCGCTGCTCGGGCAGGGGCGGGGTGTGGGCGATGCGCCCGGCGACCGGCGGCGGCACGGCGACGACGACGCGTCGGGCACGCACGGCGTCCCCGTCGACGTGGACGGTGACACCGGCATCGTCGCGGTCGAGGCCGGTCACCCGCGATCGCAGCCGGACCGTCGGCCCGAGCTCGGCGGCCAGGGCGTCGACGAGGCGGCCCGTACCCTCGACGAGGAGCGAGTCCTGCGCACCGCCGCGCGTCGCCAGCATCGTCGACAGCCCACCCTGCCCGGTGATCATCTGCGCCGCCGTCCGCACCGACATCCGGCTCAGGTCGGCCGTCCACGAGATGAGTGCGGTCACCTCGAGGATCCGGCGCGCCCCGCCGGGGACCCGGCGCAGCAGATCGTCGACCGACACCCGCGACCACCGATCGGACGGCCGGCGGCGCCGCGCGATCTCCGCGGCCGCGAGTGCTCCCGCGGCGAGAACTGTCGCCGGCGACACCGCGGACAGCCGTCGTGATCCCCGGACGATCGCGGGCATGCGGGCGGTGTGCATCGGGAAGCGGGTGCCGCCGAACTCGTCGGCGAGGGCGCGGAGCCGAAGGTGATCGTGGCCGATCCACTGACCACCGAGGTCGAGGGCCGACCCCAGCGACGACGTCACCGTCAGCGTCCGACCACCGCACCGGTCGGACGCCTCGAGCACGACGACGTCGAGGCCGGCGCGCCGCACCTGCCGGGCCGCGACCAGACCGGAGAAGCCCGCGCCGACGACCACAACGTCGTGGACGGGACGGTCGGCGTCGGGCACGGGATCAGCCCTCGGCGGCGAGCTGACCGCAGGCGGCGGCGATCTCCTGTCCGCGGGTGTCGCGGACGGTGCAGGCGACGCCCCCGTCGTTGACGCGTCGCACGAACTCCCGCTCGACGGCCTTGGGCGCCGCGTCCCACTCGCTGCCCGGGGTCGGGTTGAGCGGGATGACGTTGACGTGGGCGAGGTGTCCGAGGTGCTGCCGCAGTCGCTTCGCGAGGAGGTCCGCCCGCCACGGCTGATCGTTGACGTCGCGGATGAGTGCGTACTCGATCGACACGCGACGCCCCGACACGTCGGCGTAGTAGCGCGCCGCCGAGAGCACCTCGTCGACCGGCCAGCGGTTGTTCACCGGCACGAGCGTGTCGCGCAGTTCGTCGTCGGGGGTGTGCAGCGACACGGCCAGCCGGACCTGCATCTTCTCGTCGGCGAGGCGGCGTATCGCCGGCGCCAGGCCCACGGTGGACACCGTCACCGACCGCTGGGAGATCCCGAGCCCCTCGGGGGCCGGCGCGGTGATGCGGTGGACCGCGTCGCGGACGCGGGCGTAGTTTGCCAGCGGCTCCCCCATGCCCATGAACACGACGTTCGAGAGACGTCGGGCGCCGGCGAGTTCCCCGTCGGCGACCGCCCGGGCCGCGGCACGCACCTGGTCGACGATCTCGGCCGTCGAGAGGTTGCGGTCGAGGCCGCCCTGGCCGGTCGCGCAGAACGGGCACGCCATGCCGCAGCCGGCCTGGCTCGACACGCACACCGTGGTGCGGTCGCTGTAGCCCATGAGCACGGACTCGAGCATCGTCCCGTCATGCAGACGCCACAGCGTCTTGCGTGTGGTGCCGTCGTCGCACGCGATGTGGCGGACCGGCGTCATCAGCGTCGGGAACAGCGACTGCGCGACGGAGTCACGCAGCGCGGCGGGCAGGTCGGTCATCTCCGCCGGGTCGGCGCACAGACGCCCGTAGTACTGGCGGGCGAGTTGGTCGGCGCGGAAGCCGGGCAGCCCCAACGCCTCGACCGCCGCGCGACGACCGGCCTTGTCGAGGTCGGCCAGATGCGTCGGCGGCCGACCGCGCTTCGGCGCGTCGAACACGAGGGGCAGAGCAGGACCGGACACCCCACAACGGTCCCGCACCCGCGGCCGGAAATCCAATCGTCACCGCCGACGCGCCGCTGGTCACGATCTGTCGACGTCGGCGTGCGACATCCCTCCTGCCGATGCCGCACGGGGGATGATGTGTGCCATGACGAACCCGAAGTCCTCCGCCTCGGAGCCCGGCCCCGATCCGCTGCCGCCGACGGACGGCCCCCCGCCGCCCCACGGCGACCACCCGCAGGGTGATCAGGTGAAGCAGGCGCTGGCCGACGTCCGGCACACACGGACCAAGTCGGCGTGGGTCGGCATCATCGTCGGCGCGATCGTGCTGATCCTGCTGCTGGTGTTCATCGTGCAGAACCTGGACAAGCAGGAGATCCAGCTCTTCTTCTGGCAGGTGAACCTGCCGCAGGGTATCAGCCTGCTCATCGCCGCCATCGCCGGCGCGCTCATCACCGCCGTGGTCGGTGGGGCGCGGATGTTCCAGGTGCGTCGCGCGGTCCGCAAGGCCTGACGCGTCCCGGCCGTCCCGGTGCGGCGACCGACCGGGGCGGCCTACAGCAGTGCGCTGAGCATGGCCCACACGACGAACGCGCAGGGCAGGATCGAGTCGAGACGGTCCATGATGCCGCCGTGCCCGGGCAGCAGCGTGCCCATGTCCTTGATGCCGAGGTCACGTTTGACCTGCGACTCGACGAGGTCGCCGAGCGTCGCGCAGATCACGAGGACGGGTCCCAGCGCCAGGCCGATCCACCAGTGGGCGTCGAGCAGGAACGTCGCGAGCAGCACCGACCCGACCGTGCCGAACACGAGCGAGCCGCCCATCCCCTCCCACGACTTCTTCGGGCTGATGGCCGGCACCATCGGGTGGCGGCCGAACAGCACACCCGCGGTGTAGCCGCCGACGTCGGAGCAGACGACGACGATCATGAGCGTGAGAACCCGCGCCCATCCGTGGTCCTGGGTGACCATCACGATCGCGAACGACGCGAACAGCGGCAGCCACGCGAGGATCAGCACGGTGACGGCCAGGTCGCGCAGATAGTTCTCCGGCGCGCCGTGCCGGCCGCCGCTGAGCAGCTTCCACACCATGGCGACCAGGACGGTCGCGACGAAGGCGACCAGCGCACCGGTCGGGCCGTAGGGCCATGCGAACCACATGATCGCCTGCCCGCCGACCATCAGCGGGATCAGACCGACGTCGTAGCCGCCGTCGCGGACCCGCTTCACGACCTCCCAGCTCGCCACGGCCAGCGACACCGCCACGACCGGGATCCACACCAGCGGCACGAAGACGAGGACCAGGATGACCCCGACACCGAGCGACCCACCGACGGCGAAGGCCGCGGGCAGGTCGCGGCCGGCACGGGACTTCTTCGGCGCGGGGTCGTCCCCTGTCGCCGGAGCCGCCTGCGGACCCGCCTTGTCGGTCATCTCCACGCCCTCGCCGCCGGTGCTCACACCTCCAGCAGTTCGTTCTCTTTGTTCTTCACGAGGTCGTCGACCTGCGCGACGTAGCCGGCCGTCGTCTTGTCGAGGTCCTTCTCGGCGCGGGTCACCTCGTCCTCGCCGGCCTCGCCGTCCTTCTGGATCCGCTTGAGCTCGTCGAGGGCCTTGCGTCGGACGTTGCGGATCGAGATCTTCGCGTCCTCACCCTTCGACTTGACCTGCTTGACGAGGTCGCGACGGCGCTCCTCGGTGAGCTGCGGGACGGCCACGCGGATCAGCGAGCCGTCGTTGGTCGGGTTGACGCCGAGATCGGAGTTGCGGATCGCGGTCTCGATCGCGCCGAGCGACGACGCCTCGTAGGGCTTGATGACGACGAGACGCGCCTCCGGCGTGGAGATCGACGACAGCTGCGTGATCGGGGTGGTCGCGCCGTAGTAGTCGATGACGATGCGGTTGAACATCGACGGGTTCGCGCGGCCGGTGCGCACCGAGCCCATGTCGTCGCGGGCGACGCTCACCGCCTTCTCCATCTTCTCCTCGGCGTCGAAGAGTGCTTCATCGATCACGGTCTCGCCCTTCGTCGTCGGTCGTCGATGGTGTGGGTCGTGTGCGGTCACGTCGGGACGCGACCCTCACATGACCAGTGTCCCGATCTTCTCACCCGCCACCGCGCGCGCGATGTTGCCCTCCTGCAGCAGGTTGAAGACCAGCATCGGCATCTTGTTGTCCATGCAGAGGCTGAACGCGGTCGAGTCGGCCACGGCGAGCCCCTTCTCGATGACCTCGCGGTGGCTGATCTCGCTGTACAGCGTCGCGTCCGGGTTGGTGCGCGGGTCGTCGGAGTAGACCCCGTCGACCGCCTTGGCCATCAGCACCACCTCCGCCTTGATCTCCAGAGCGCGCTGCGCCGCGGTGGTGTCGGTGGAGAAGTACGGCATGCCCATGCCGGCGCCGAAGATGACGACGCGGCCCTTCTCGAGGTGACGCTGCGCGCGCAGCGGGATGTAGGGCTCGGCGACCTGACCCATCGTGATGGCGGTCTGCACGCGGGTGACGATCCCCTGCTTCTCCAGGAAGTCCTGCAGCGCGAGGCTGTTCATGACCGTCCCGAGCATGCCCATGTAGTCCGAGCGCGACCGCTCGAGTCCGCGCTGCTGCAGTTCCGCGCCGCGGAAGAAGTTGCCGCCGCCGATGACCACCGCGACCTGCACCCCGGTGCGCACGACCTCGGCGATCTGCGCGGCGACCGTGGACACCACGTCGGGGTCGAGTCCGACCTTTCCACCCCCGAACATCTCGCCGCCGAGCTTGAGCACCACGCGGGAGAACCCCGGTCGTGCCGTGTCCGTCGTGTCGGCTGTCGGGGCAGAACCGTCGGTCACTCGCCACTCCTCACGATGTCCGGTGGCGACGCGGCCGGGTGGTCGCCGGAAGCAATCCTATGTGGTGCGCGGGGTCTCCCATGCCCCCCGACGCGAACGGACCCCGGGACCGTGATGGTCCCGGGGCCCGTGTGGTCGCGTGGCCTCAGGCCTGGCCGACCTCGAAGCGCTCGAAGCGGGTGATGGTGACACCGGCCTCGTCGAGGAGCGCCTTGACCGTCTTCTTGGAGTCCTGCACCGACGGCTGGTCGATGAGCACGACGTCCTTGTAGAAGCCGTTCACGCGACCCTCCACGATCTTCGGCAGGGCCTGCTCGGGCTTGCCCTCCTCACGGGCGGTCTGCTCGGCGATGCGCCGCTCGTTCTCGACGACGTCGGCGGGCACCTCCTCGCGGGTCGCGTACTTCGCCTTCAGCGCGGCAACCTGCATCGCGGCGCCACGGGCGGCCTCGGCCGCCTCCGGCCCGTCGCCGGTGTACTCGACGAGCACGCCGACGGCCGGCGGCAGGTCGGACGCCCGCTTGTGCAGGTAGCTCGCGACGTTGCCGTCGTAGGAGACGACGCGACGCAACTCGAGCTTCTCGCCGATCTTGGCCGACAGGGCGGCGACGGTGTCGGCGACGGACTGGCCGTCGACCTGGGCGGAGGACAGCGAGTCGAGGTCGGTCGCGTTCGACGCGACGGCGGCGTCGACGATCTTCTCGGCGAGTTCCTGGAACTCGGCGTTCTTCGCGACGAAGTCGGTCTCGCTGTTGATCTCGACCATGACGCCGTCACGGGCGGCGACGAGACCCTCGGCGGTGGACCGCTCGGCGCGCTTGCCGACGTCCTTCGCGCCCTTGATGCGCAGTTCCTCGACCGCCTTGTCGAAGTCACCGTCGTTGTTGGCCAGGGCGTTCTTGCAGTCCATCATCCCCGAGCCGGTCAGCTCACGGAGCCGCTTGACGTCGGCGGCGGTGTAGTTCGCCATCGGTGGCGAGCCTCCTTCTCGTGTGACGGGGACCGCCCCACCGGAAGTCTCCGGCGGGGCGGGCACCGTGGTGGTGATCGGTGTCGAGCTGTCAGGCCTGGGCGGTCGGCGCCTCGGTGGCAGCGGGGGCCGCTGTCGCCTCGGCGGCGGGGGCGTCGGCGGGGGCCGACGCCTGGGTCAGCAGCTCCTGCTCCCACTCGGCCAGCGGCTCACCGGCGCCGGACTCGGGCTTGGCGTCGGCGTCGGCCGACTGGCCGGCGCGGGCCTGCACGCCCTCGGCGACGGCGGATGCGACCACACGGGTCAGCAGCGCCGCGCTGCGGATCGCGTCGTCGTTGCCCGGGATCGGGTAGTCGACGAGGTCGGGATCGCAGTTGGTGTCGAGGATCGCGATGACCGGGATGTTGAGCTTGCGGGCCTCGCCGACGGCGATGTGCTCCTTGTTGGTGTCCACGACCCAGATCGCCGAGGGCACCTTGCCCATGTCGCGGATGCCGCCGAGGGTGCGGTCGAGCTTGGTCATCTCACGCGTCAGCATGAGGATTTCTTTCTTGGTGCGACCCTCGAACCCACCGGTCTGCTCCATGGTCTCGAGCTCCTTGAGGCGCTGGAGACGCTTGTGGACGGTGGAGAAGTTGGTCAGCATGCCGCCGAGCCAACGCTGGTTGACGTACGGCATGCCCACGCGGGTGGCCTCGCTGGCGATGGACTCCTGGGCCTGCTTCTTGGTGCCGACGAAGAGGATGGTGCCGCCGTGGGCGACGGTCTCCTTGACGAACTCGTAGGCGCGATCGATGTAGGTCAGCGTCTGCTGCAGATCGATGATGTAGATGCCGTTGCGGTCGGTGAAGATGAACCGCTTCATCTTCGGGTTCCACCGTCGCGTCTGGTGGCCGAAGTGGGCGCCGCTGTCCAGCAGCTGCTTCATGGTGACGACAGCCATGTCGTGTCTTCTCTCGTGTGCAGTTGGTCGTCGGACGCGGGATGCGGCCGACCCTGACGCCCGGGCCGATCAGGACCCGGGATCCGCGAGGGATTCCGGGACCGCCTGACCGGTGGTGTCGGTGCGCGAGCCCCTGCGGGTGCGCAGCCGGTGTCCGGGCGCGCGAAGTCACCCCGCCCGCGGGCGGGGTGCGTCGGCCAGTGTAGCCACCGACGCCCGACACGACGAAATCGCGCGGAACCGTCCGGCGGGTGTCCGCGTCTCATGGATGTGGGGATGCGTCGCGTGGTCGGGGTCGCACTGGCGGCCGTGCTGTCGTGCCTGGTCGTCGCGGTCCCCGGCCCGGGGGCACTCGCGTCGGCGCGCATCCCGGGTGGCTACGGATGGCCGCTGCTGCCCCGGCCGACGGTCGAGCGGGGGTTCGACCCACCCGCGCAACGCTGGCTCGCGGGCCACCGCGGGGTGGACCTCGTCGGTGGCGTGCCCGTCCTCGCCGCCGGCACGGGCACGGTGCGTTTCGCCGGCACCGTCGGGGGCAAGCAGGTGGTGTCGATCCTGCACGCCGACGGCGTCGTCACCACCTACGAGCCGGTCGAGCCGAGCGTGACGGTGGGGACCGCCGTGACACGCGGGTCACCGATCGGGACGCTGCTCGGCGGACACCCCGGCTGCGCGTCGTCGTGTCTCCACTGGGGCGCCCGCCGCGGGACGGGGCGGTCGGCGGTGTACCTGGACCCGCGGGCCCTGGTGGGGGCGGTCCGAGTGCGGCTGCTGCCGGTCGAGCCGGACTGAGCAGGTCACGCGCGGGGATGCGCCTGACGATGCACCGCTCGGAGTCGGTCGACGCCGACATGGGTGTAGAGCTGGGTCGTCGCGAGCGACGAGTGACCCAGTAGTTCCTGCACGACCCGCAGGTCAGCGCCGCCCTCGAGGAGATGGGTCGCGGCGGAGTGGCGCAGCCCGTGCGGCCCGATGTCCGGAGCGCCGTCGACCGCCGCGACCGCCGCGTGCACGACCCGCCGCGCCGCGCGCTGGTCGAGCCGCTTACCCCGGGCGCCGAGGAACAGTGCACGCCCGGAGTCGGCGACGGCGAGGCGCGGCCGACCCCTCCGTCGCCAGCTGTCCAGGGCGCGCCCGGCGGGAGCGCCGAACGGGACACTGCGTTCCTTGTCGCCCTTGCCGATCACCCGCAGCACCCGGCGTTCGTCGTCGACGTCGTCGAGGTCGAGGCCGCAGAGCTCGCCGACGCGGATGCCCGTGCCGTAGAGCACCTCCACGATCGCCGCGTCCCGGTGGGTGAGGGCCGGGTCGCCGTCGGGGTCCGCCGGACCGCGCGACGCCGCGGCGGCGGCCTGGTCCGCGGTCAGGACCGGCGGGAGGGTGCGGTGCGCCTTCGGTGCCTGCAGGCGCAGCGACGGGTCGCTCGCGAGAACTCCCTCACGGACGGCCCACGCGCAGAACGTCTTCGCCGACGACACGTGCCGCGCGACGGTGGTGCGCGCGGACCCGCGGCGCGTGGACTGCGCGAGCCAGGCGCGCAGCAGGTCGAGGTCGATGTCGGCGACCGCCACCTCACGCGCACCGGCGAACGCGACGAGCGACCGGACGTCGGCGCAGTAGGCGCGCACCGTGTGCTCGCTGCAGCCCTTCTCGTGGCGCAGGAACGCGGCGAAGTCGGCGAGTCGCCCGGTGTCGTGCACGAGTCCCAGCGTCACCCGACCGACCGCTTGCCCGTGCGTCGACGCGCCCGGTCGTGACCGAAGCGATGCGCGACGCTCAACTCGCGGCGACCGCCTCCTCCGTGCGCCGCAGGTCGGCCTTCCACTGCCGAAAACCCTCCTCGGTGCGACCACGGCGCCAGTAGCCGGAGATCGAGGCCCGCGCCGCGCTGACGCCGCGCTCCTTGCGCACGTAGGGACGCAGGTTGTGCATGACCGCCTGCGCCTCACCGTGGATGAAGACCTGCGGCTCCCCGGGCAGCCAGGGTGCGCGACGGACGGCGTCGACGAGGGGGGCGTTGTCCCCGGCCACGGCGTCGTCGGCCACGTCCGAGCACGCGCCGCGGTGCACCCAGGTGACGCTGGCCCCCGCCGGTGCGTCCAGCGCGATCTCGTCCTCGGGTCCCGCGACCTCGATGAACGCCTGGGCGGTGGCGTCCGCCGGCAGCGCCGCGAGCGCCGCCGCCAGCGCCGGGAGTCCGGCCTCGTCGGAGGCGAGCAGGTGCCACGGCGCCTCGGGGTCGGGGCGGTATCCGCTGCCGGGGCCGAGGAAGCGCACGGTCTCCCCCGGCTGGGCCGACGCGGCCCACGGGCCCGCGACGCCGACGTCACCGTGGACCACGAAGTCGACGGCGATCTCGCCACGCTCGGTGTCCACGGCGCGCACCGTGTACGTACGCAGCACGGGCTGCTGCCCGGGCTCGAACTCGGCGCGGATGCGGTCGAGGTCGAACGGCTCGGGGTAGGTGACCCCGGGCGCACCGAAGATGATCTTGACGTAGGCGTCGGTGTCGTCGGTCGCCGCGAAGTCGGCGAAGCCGGGCCCGCCGAGGTGGACACGCACCATGTGCGGGGTGATCCACTCGGTCCGGCGGACCTCCATGGTGTTCAGTCGCTTGGCCATGCCCGACAGCGTACACCGCGACTTAGGTGAGCCTAACCAGACAATCCTGACCCGATCGCCGCCGTCGCCGTCAGAGCAGCCGGGACGGACGTCCACCTCCCGCCGGCCGCGCCGTCCGCGACCGCGGCAGCGCCCACCCCTCGCCGTCCCCGTCGGCGAGTCCGAGCATGTCCAGGGTCGCGAGCGCCGCGCGGGTGGTCGCCACGTCGACACCGGCCGAGAAGGCGATCTCGCCGATCGTGACACGTCCGGTCGACGGGATCGCCTCGCGAACGCGGGCGACCATCGGGTCGAGGTCGTCGACGGCGGTCCGAGGGCGGGCGGCGTCGCCTCCCCCGTCGGGCGCCACGAGCCGCTCCACCGCGGCGGCGCCGTCGACGAGCTGTGCGTAGCCGTCGGCGATGAGTGCGTGACACCCGACCGACATCGCCGAGGTCGCGGGCCCCGGCACGGCCCCGAGGGGTCGACCGACGATGCGCGCCCACGCCGCCGTGTTGTTCGCGCCGCTGCGCCGGCCGGCCTCCACCACGACCACCGCCGACGACATCGCGACGACGAGCCGGTTGCGGGCGAGGAACCGGTGTCGGGCGGCGGTCGTGCCGGGGGCGTACTCGGTGACCACCGCGCCGGTCCGCGCGATCTCCGTGAAGAGGGCTGCGTGGTCGCTCGGGTAGTCGACGTCGAGGCCGCACGCCGTCACCGCCACCGTCGTCCCGGCGTCGGCGAGGGCTCGGCGGTGGGCCGCTCCGTCGATCCCGTAGGCGCCACCGGACACGACGGCACGACCACGCTCGACCGCGCCTCCGGCGACGGTCGACGCCATGCGCGTGCCGTAGGCGGTCGCCGCACGCGACCCGACCACGGCCACCGCGGCATCGGCGACGTCGTCGAGGCGCGCAGGTCCACGCACCCACAGCGCCAGTGGCGGGCCACCCCGGGCGGCGGTGTCAGCGGTCTGCAGTGCATGCAGGGCCCACCCCGGCCACTCGTCGTCGTCCGCGGTGATCAGTCGTCCTCCCAACCGGTCGACCGTCGCGAGATCTGCTGCCGCGCTGTCCGTGTCACACCGGGCGGCGGTCGACCGGAGCACACCGCGGTGCGACGTCGGCACCGATCGCGATCGGATGGCCGCAGCCGCCTCCTCCACACCGACGTCGTCGACCAGTCGTCCGATCCCCGCCGACGGTGGTTCGGCGACCCTCGCGAGGAACGCCCACGCGCGCAGACGCCGGGTGTCGGTGCCCGAGGGTGGCGCGCTCACACGCGCTCCCGGTCGCGGAACATGAGGGCCTGGGCGACCTCGTCCTGGGACGGCGTCACGCCACCTCGGAGATCGCACAGCGTCCAGGCCAGTCGGATCGCGCGATCCGCCCCGCGTGCGGTCACCCGACCGTCGCGGAGATAGATCCCGATCGGCCGGGTCACCGTGGAGGGCAACGCGTACCGCACCCGGAGTGCGGATCCGGGCACCTCGGCGTTGGTGGTCCAGCCGTGTTCCGACCACCGGTCGCGGGCGGCCTCGCGGGCCGCGACGACCCGCGCACGGATGTCGGCACTCGCCTCGCCGACGCCACCCGTGAGCGCGGCGGTTCCGGGTGGGTCCATGCGGACGCGGAGGTCCACGCGATCCATGAGCGGTCCCGACAGCTTGCCGAGATACCGCCGCCGCACCTGCGCGGTGCAGACGCAGTCGACGTCCTGCGCGGGTGCACAGGGGCACGGGTTCGCCGCCAGCACCAGGAGGAATCGCGCCGGGAGGGTCGCGACACCGTCGCGGCGCCAGACCCGGGTCTGACCGTCCTCCAACGGGGTCCGCAACGACTCGAGTGCCTTGACGCCCATCTCGGCGCATTCGTCGAGGAACAGGACACCCCGGTGCGCGCGGGAGACCGCGCCCGGACGCGCCATCCCCGTCCCGCCGCCGACCAGGGCGGTGTGCGAGGTGGAGTGGTGTGGCGCGATGAACGGCGGTTCGACGAGCAACGGCCCACCGGTCGGCAGCGTGCCCGCCACCGAGTGGATCACGGTGGCCTCCAACGCCTCCGCCTCGGTCAGCGGCGGGAGGATGCCCGGCAGACGTCGCGCGAGCATCGTCTTGCCGATCCCCGGCGGTCCGCTCATGAAGACGTGATGCCCACCGGCGGCGGCGATCTCGAGCGCGTGACGCGCCTCCTCCTGCCCCACCACGTCGGCCATGTCGACACCGTCACCCGTCGGGGCGACGGCGGACGGGGTGACGTCGTCGACGGAGTCGAGGGCACGCTCACCGGCCAGCCACGCGATGACGTCCCGCAGGTGGTCGACGGCGCCGACCTCGACACCGGGGACCAGCGCGGCCTCGGCGGCGTTGCGGCGGGGCACGACGACCCGCGTCAGCCCCTCCTCCACGGCGGCCATCACCGACGGGAGCACGCCGTGCACCGGCCGGACCCGACCGTCGAGGGCGAGTTCGCCCAGGAACAGACATTCGTCGAGCAGATGCGGCGGCACCTTCTCGCTCGCGGCCAGGACCGCGACCGCGATCGCGACGTCGTAGGAGGACCCGCTCTTGGGCATGGTGGCCGGCGACAGGTTCAGCACGACCCGACCGTCGGGCCACTTGCACCCGGAGTTGCTCACGGCCGCGCGGACACGGTCCTTCGCCTCCCGCAGCGACGCGTCGGCGAGACCGACCAGCGCCACCCCCGGCAGCCCCTGGTTGACGAACGCCTCGATCTCCACCGGCGTGCCCGACACCCCCACCACGGCGGCCGATCGTGCCCGCCCCAGCCCGCTCACGAGATGCCCCGGATGTGGGTCAGCGCGACGCCGTCGGTGCGCAGGTCGAGCAGGACCGCGACGACGTCGAACCGGATGGCGGACCAGCGGTCCGTCTGACCCTCGAGCCACAGCCCCGTCAGACGCCGCAACCGCCGGTACTTCGCCGGTGTCACGGCCTCGGCGGGGGTGCCGAAGCGGTCACCCGTCCTGGTCTTCACCTCCACGACCACGAGGGTCGACCCCTCGCGGGCGATGATGTCGAGCTCGCCCCAACGACACCGCCAGTTCCGCTCGAGGACCGAACAGCCCTGCCGCAGCAGGTGTTCGGCCGCGGCGTCCTCGCCCCGGCGCCCGATCAGTTGTCGGCTCGGTGGCCGTCCGCTGTCCTCCACGGACGCCACTGTGGTGCGTGGCGCCGTCGCCGACGAGCCGGTGGCGGCACAGGGGCCCCGAAGGTGTGGAGACCGGGAGAACTGGGGAGTGTCAGTCGACTCCGAGCGCCCGGGCGAACAACGGCCACGACCGGTGCAGGCTGTCCTGCCAGTAGGGCCAGCTGTGGGTGCCCTGGCCGGGGAGCGAGAACGTCGCCGGGATGCCGAGTCGTTCCAGCTTGGCCTGAAGCGCGACGGTGCATCGGCGCACCGAACTCTCGATCACCGCACCCACACCGATGCGGGAGACGAGTTCGGCGACGTTGCCGTCGATCCCCGGACCGTCGATGCGGTCGTAGGGACCCGGCGCGCCGGTCGCCGCGGAGATGTAGAGCGCCGTGCCGCGCAACTTCTCGGCGTTGACGTACGGGTCGTTGCGGACCCAGGCGGGGTCGTCCACGGGCCCGTACATGTTGTCCGCGTTGCCCCCACCGCGGGCGACCGTGAGGCGGACGTATGCCTGGCCCAGGAGGTCCGAGATCTGCGCGCAACCGCTGTACGAACCCACGGCCTGGTAGAGCCCGGGGGCGGCGATCGCGAGTTGCAGCACCGACGTCCCCGCCATCGAGATCCCGGCGAGCGCGTTGCGCCCGTCCCCACTGAAACGGGCGTCCATCAGCGGGGGCAGTTCCCGGGTGAGGAACGTGGTCCACTTCTGGTGGCCGAGGACGGGGTCGTCGGCGCGCCAGTCGGCGAAGTAGCTCGCCTGACCCCCGACCGGGATGACGACGGTCGCGTTCTTGTCGGCGAAGAACCGCACGACGTCGGTCTGGTCGAGCCAACTGCTGCCGTTGAGACCGCCCTGGGCGCCGTTGAGGAGGTAGACGGTCGGGTGCGGGGCGGCGGGATCCCGGGGCGGGATCACCTCGACCCGGAGATCGGAACGCATCGCGGGCGACGCCACCGTGAGAGCGAGAGAGCCGGGCACACCGGGCTTCTCGGACACGACGGTCGCCACGGGGTCGGCGATGGCCGGCGATGTCGTCGTGCCCACTCCCGCCAGGGCCAACGCCGTGGCGATCGCCACGACCATGCCGCGTCGCACCGTCGCGCGTGTTGCTCCCACCCGTCATCCCCCTCGTCCCCGCGCCGGGCGGTCGCGATCGCATCGGCTCCGGCGGACGCCTCGGGCATCGTGCGCCCGCGGTGCGCGAGCGACCCTACCCGACGGTAATGCAGGTCACAGCATCAGCTCGTGGCGAGACGTGAAAGTTGCCTCTGCTCAGGTGTCCGAGTTACCGTCCCGTAGGTGTGGGGGTGATCACGTCTCAACATCTGTTGTGACGCAAGGTCTCTCGCCGCTCTGGAAGTGCCGGCGGGCGGACGCGTGCACGTCGAGGTGTGCCGTCGTCGCGAACGGGTGAGCCGCCGGTGGGGAGAGGCGCGTTCGAGGCGCGCCGGAGGGGATGGGCCATGATCAATTTCGGACTGATCGACGAATGGACGCCGCAGCCGGGGCGGGTCACCACCTGGCACGCGACACCGGCCTCGGTCGAGGCAGCAGCAGTCGCGCCGACGAGTGACGTCCCGGCGTCCTACCAGCAGCAGTCGTACCTCCGCGCCGCGCGCCGGAACGAGAACGCAGGGTTCCGCTTCTCCCGGTTGTGCCTCATCTCCTTCGACATCGGTGCACGCCT
>JAQIJH010000078.1:0-11633 GCA_036946345.1 Gordonia paraffinivorans
CGACGGTCTCGCCAAGCGCACACCCGGCATGTCCGGTGCCGACCTGTCGAACGTGATCAACGAGGCGGCGCTGCTGACCGCACGCGAGAACAAGCAGACCATCTCGGCGGAGTCGCTCGAGGAGGCCGTCGACCGCGTCATCGGTGGTCCCCGCCGCAAGAGTCGGATCATCAGCGAGCACGAGAAGAAGGTCGTCGCGTACCACGAGGGCGGTCACACGCTCGCCGCGTGGGCCATGCCCGACCTCGACCCGATCTACAAGGTCACCATCCTCGCCCGCGGACGGACGGGTGGTCACGCCCTGGCCGTCCCCGAGCAGGACAAGGACCTGATGACGCGGTCGGAGATGATCGCGCGTCTGGTCATGGCGATGGGTGGCCGTGCCGCGGAGGAACTCGTCTTCCACGAGCCGACCACCGGTGCCTCGTCCGACATCGACCAGGCGACGAAGATCGCCCGCGCGATGGTCACCGAGTACGGCATGAGCGCCAAGCTCGGCGCCGTCCGCTACGGACAGGAACAGGGCGACCCGTTCCTGGGCCGCTCAATGGGCACCCACAGCGACTACTCCGCCGAGGTGGCGTCCGAGATCGACGACGAGGTCCGTCGACTCATCGAGGCCGCGCACACCGAGGCCTGGGCGATCCTGTCGGAGTACCGCGACACCCTCGACGAGCTGGCGACCCAGCTCCTCGAGCGCGAGACCCTGACCCGCAAGGACCTCGAGGCCATCTTCTCCGGCGTCGAGAAGCGGCCGAGGATCACCACGTTCAACGACTTCGGTGACCGCACGCCCAGCGACAAGCCGCCGGTGAAGACGCCGAAGGAGCTCGCCACCGAGCGCGGCGAGCCGTGGCCCCCGGAGCCCGCCCCGGACCTCCGCAAGGAGCCCGTCGGCGCGCCGGGCGGGTACGGCCAGGGCCAGAACGGTCATGGCCCCGACGGCACCAACGGCTACGGCCCGAACGGCCACGGCCAGAACGGGTACGGCCCGAACGGCCACGGCCAGAACGGTCACGGTGCCGGCGGGTACGGGCCGCAGGGCCAGAACGGCCACGGCCAGGGCCCGAGCGGCGGCTACGGACCGAACGGTGGGTACGGCCAGGGCGGCTACGGCCAGGGTGGTCCCTCGTACGGACAGCCGACGCCGCCCGGCCGCGGGGACGACTACCCCGGCTACCCGCAGGGCTACCCGGCGCCCGGTTACGGCGGACCCGGCTACGGGAACCCCGGTCATCAGCCGACGCCGCAACCCGTCCCGCGCGACCAGGACCCGTCGGGCGCGAATCGTCCCAGTGGTCCGGACTACGGCGCCCCCGAGGGCTGGTCCGCCCCGGGCTGGCCACCCCGCGACGGTGACCAGCGACCGCCGAACGGCACCCCGCCGTCCCGCTACTGACACATCGCCGACCCCTCACCGGGGACGACGGCATCTCCACGCCATCCTCGAGAAATGGGTAGGCACCCCACCATGACCGACACCACCACCGAAGCACCGACACAGACCGGGTTCGACCAGCCGCGCGCCGAGGCCGCGGTCCGCGAGCTCCTCCTGGCGATGGGCGAGGACCCCGACCGCGACGGTCTGCAGGACACCCCGGCGCGCGTCGCCCGGGCGTACAGGGAGATGTTCGCCGGCCTCTGGGTCGACCCCGACGAGGTCCTGGCGACCACGTTCGACGTAGGCCACGACGAGCTCGTCCTCGTCAAGGACATACCGATGTACTCGACCTGCGAGCACCACCTCGTGTCGTTCCACGGTGTCGCGCACGTCGGGTACATCCCGGGCACCACCGGGCAGGTGACAGGGCTCTCGAAGCTGGCGCGCGTCGTCGACCTGTACGCCAAGCGGCCGCAGGTCCAGGAACGCCTCACCACCCAGATCGCCGATGCGTTGGTCCGCAAGCTCGACCCGCGCGGCGTCATCGTGGTGATCGAGGCAGAGCACCTGTGCATGGCGATGCGGGGGATCCGCAAGCCCGGCGCGAGCACCACCACCTCCGCCGTGCGCGGCATCTTCAAGACGAACGCGATCAGCCGCGGTGAGGCGCTGGAGCTCATCGCGCGACGGACCTGACGTCCGTTCTCACGCCGCCCACGCCTACCGTGGACGGCGTGTTCCCCGCGGTCGACCTGACGCCCGGCACCCGCACCCGAGTGGTGGGGGTCCTCAACGTGACGGCCGATTCCTTCTCCGACGGCGGCCTCTACCTCGATCCCGATCGTGCCGTGGCGCACGGTGTGCTCCTCGCGCGACAGGGCGCGGACCTCGTCGACGTGGGCGGTGAGTCGACCCGCCCCGGCGCGACCCGCGTCGACCCCGACGTCGAACGCGATCGCGTGGTCCCCGTGATCCGTGCCCTCGCCGACCAGGGCGTGGCCGTGTCCGTCGACACCATGCGCGCCTCGGTCGCCGCCGCGGCCGTCGACGCCGGCGCCGCCGTGATCAACGACGTGTCGGGTGGTCGCGCCGATCCCGACATGGCCCGCGTCGCCGCCGAGACCGGCGTGCCGTGGATCCTCATGCACTGGCGCCCCACCGTCGACGGCTCCGGCGTCACCCGTTTCGCCCACCGCGTCGACGACGTCGGCGGCTACCGCGACGTCGTCGCGCAGGTGAGCGCCGAGTTGCTCGCCCAGGTCGACGCGGCCGTCGCGGCCGGTGTCGGCCCCGACCGCCTCGTGCTCGACCCCGGTCTCGGGTTCGCCAAGGCGCCCGCCCACAACTGGGCGCTGCTCCACGCGCTGCCGACGCTTGTCGGACTGGGCTACCCGATCCTCGTGGGCGCCTCGCGCAAGCGGTTCCTCGGTGCCCTGCTCGGCGGCGACGGCGACCCCCGGCCGCCCGACGGTCGTGAGGTCGCGACCGCCGCGGTCACCGCCCTGGCCGCCGCGCACGGCGCGTGGGGTGTGCGTGTGCACGACGTCGTCGCCGGGCGCGATGCCGTGGCCGTCGCCGCGGCGTGGACCACCGGCGGCCGCCGCGGTTCGGTGGACGGCGAACGCGAGGGGACCCACGGTGGCTGACCGCATCGAACTGCGAGGTCTCGTCGTCCGCGGCAACCACGGCGTCTTCGACCACGAGAAGCGCGACGGGCAGGACTTCGTCATCGACCTCGTGCTGTGGCTCGACCTCAGCACGGCCGCCGCCACCGACGACCTCACCGAGACCATCCACTACGGCGAACTGGCGCAGCGTGCCCACGACATCGTCGCCGGCCCGTCGCGCGACCTCATCGAGACCGTCGGGGCCGAGATCGCCGACGACATCATGTCCGACGACCGCGTCGCCGCCTGCGAGGTCACCGTGCACAAGCCGTCCGCGCCGATACCGCTGACCTTCGCCGACGTCGCCGTGGTGACGCGGCGATCGCGGAAGCCGGGACGGCCCCAGTGAGCCGAGCCCAGTGAGCCGAGAGCCGTGAGCAGAGCCGTGCTGTCGATCGGCGCCAACATGGGCGACACGGTCGCCGCGCTGCGCGCCGTCCGAGACCACTTCGGCGAGCGTGTCGTCGCGGCGTCGGCGATCCACGCGACGCCGCCCTGGGGCCCGGTCGCGCAGGACGACTTCGACAACGCCGTACTCGTCGTCGAGGACCCCGCGACGTCCCACCGGGACTGGCTCGAGGAGGGGTTCGCCTGTGAGCGTGCCGCCGACCGCACACGTGAGGTGCGCTGGGGCCCGCGCACTCTCGACGTCGACATCGTGTCGGTGACCGTCGACGGGCGCGTCGTCGTCGACGACGACCCCGACCTGACCCTGCCGCACCCGCGTGCCCACCTGCGCGCCTTCGTGCTCATCCCGTGGCTCGACGCCGATCCCGACGCGGTCCTCTGGACGCCGGCGGGGGAGCGGTCGGTCGCCGATCTCGTCGCGGGTCTGCCCGCCGACGAGCGCGCCGGCGTCCGCCGCCGCGACGTCGCGGGATGGACTGTCGTCGGGGAGGACGACCGGTGACCCGCGACGACGGGCGACGCCCTCGCCGCGACGACCCCGATCAGCAGGGTATGGCGCCGACCCGTGTCCGGGATCTGCTGGGCGTCGCCGCGGTGACGGCGGTGATCGTGTGGCTGGTGGTCCGCGTCAGCTACGGCGAACTGCCTCCGTTGCCGCTGTTGGCCGGCATCGTGCTGTACGTCCTGGCCGCGCTCGAGGCGATCATCGCCGTGATCGTCCGGTCCCGGGTGTCCAGTTCGCAGGTGGGACGCGCGTCGGGACAGCTGCATCCGTTGACGGCCGCTCGCGTGCTCGCGCTCGCCAAGGCGTCCGCGTTGCTCGGTGCACTGGCCGTCGGCGTGTGGGCGGGGCTGGGCATCTACCTGCTGTCGCTGTCGGAGTCGTCTGCGGCCGACCACGATCGACCCGCGGCCATCGTGGGTCTCGTCGGCGGTGTGGTGCTCGCGGCGGCGGCGGTGTGGCTCGAATACTGCTGTCGGACACCGGACGACCCCGAGGACGCCGCGGGTGCCTCGCCGTCGGGCACATGAGCCGTCCGTGGACACCGGACGGGCAGCCCCCGACACCGGCGCCGGGCTCGCACGTCCGGGCGCCCGACGCCAGTAGGGTGACGCGCATGACAGTCTCGGGCGGTCGCTCTTCCGGTGTGCGCCGGTCGCGGCGTGGACCGGCCCAGTGGCTTCTCGGACTGCTGCTCGTCCTCGCGATCGGCGCCTCGGTCGCGATGATCTTCTCCCCCGACCGCAGCATCGTCGCGTCTCTGGCCGTCATCGCCGCGCTGTGGGCCGCGGTGATCGGCGCCATCCTGGTCACCAAGTTCCGGCGCCAGGCCGACTCGGCCGAGGCCAAGACGCGTGACCTCCGGGTCGTCTACGAGCTGCAGCTCGAACGGGAGATCGCCGCGCGCAAGCAGTACGAGCTCGGCGTCGAGGCGCAGATCCGGCGCGAGGTGCGCGCCGAGTCGTCCGAGGAGCTCCGGGCGCTGCAGGAGCAGGTGGCCTCGCTGCGCGCGAGCGTCGAGGCGCTGGTCGGGGAGCTGCCGGACCAGCGCGTCGCCCTCGAGTCGGAGCGCCTGCGAGCCCTCGGCCCGGTCGACGATCCCGTCGTGTCCGACGGTGCGACCGCCGAACGGGACTTCGCCCGCACCGCACCGGAACCCGCGCCGTCGGCACCTGTCGACTCCCCGGCGCCCGCCGACCCGGCCGTCGACAGGCCCACCGACCGTCCGCAGTTCGTCGACGAGACCCCCACCGACGAGTGGGCGACCTCCGCGGTGACCCCTGCGGCGGCCCCGCCCGCCGTGCCCACGACGGCCCCGGAGCCGGCCGTGGCCGCGTCCACGCCCGAGGCGCCGTCTGCGGCCGGTGCCCACCGACAGCCCGCTCCCGACGACGCCGGTGGTCGGGGTCGGCACGGCCGCGGCACGCCCGCACCGCAGCCGACCGAAACCGGGACGCCCGAGGCGTCCGACGCTCCCGACGAGGCCATCGACGACGCGACGCCGGCGTGGAGCACGTCCGTCGACGCACCGGCGCGCCGTGACCGACACCGCGCCCGGGAGGTCGACAGCGGCGCCCACAGCAACGGCCGATCGGTGTCGGAGTTGATGGAATCGCTGCGTTCCGGTGGTGGCGGTCGCCGCCGCCGTCGCGAGGACTGACCTCGACGCACAGCGGCCGGTGACCCCCGTCACTCCGCGTTCCGCACCGTCCCGCCCTGCGCCTATCCTCGATGCCGAACGTCCGGTACCCGCCATGCGGGACCGGAACGGTGATCAGGAGGACATCGGTGACCTCATCGGGCATCTCGAACTGGCCCGCGCCCGCACGACTCACGGTGGGCGTCGTCTCGGCCGGTCGGGTCGGTTCTGCCGTGGGCGCGGCTCTCGAGGCAGCGGGACACGTCGTCGGAGGCGTGGTCGCCCGGTCGGATCGATCCCGCGCCCGTGCCGCACGGTTGCTGCCCGATTCGGAGATCCTCGACCTCGCGGGGGTCGTCGCCCGCAGTGAACTGCTGGTGGTCGCCGTGCCCGACGACGTCCTCGGTGACGTAGTCGCCGACATCGCCGGGACCGGCGCGCTCACCCCCGGAACGCTCGTGGCCCACACCGCCGGCGCCCACGGCATCGGCGTCCTCGCCCCGCTGGCCGATCTCGGCGCCACCACACTCGCCCTGCACCCCGCGATGACCTTCGTCGACTCCGACGACGACGTCCGCCGACTGCACACCGCGTGCTTCGGTGTCACCGCCGCCGACGAGGTGGGGTATGCGGTCGCCTCCGCCCTCGTCCTGGAGATGGGCGGCGAGCCCGTCCGGGTCCGCGAGGAGGCACGCACGCTGTACCACGCGTCGCTCGCCCACGGGGCCAACCACCTCGTCGCCCTCATCTCCGACGCCCTCGACGGGCTCAGGATCGCGTTGGCCGGCCAGGAGTTGCCGGGGCAGGACGTCGTGGACGACCGCGCGGGGGGACTACCGGCACGCGTCCTGGGGCCGTTGGTGACCGCCGCGTTGCAGAACACCCTCGAACTCGGTCCGTCCGCCCTCACCGGACCGGTGGCCCGCGGTGACTCTGCCGCGCTGGCACGGCATCTCGCGGCGCTCGACGAGGCCGACCCCGATCTCGCCGGCGCCTATCGGGCGATGGCGGCCCGCGCCGCCCACCATTCCGCCGCCCCGGACGCCGTCTGGGACGTCCTGCGCACCGACCGACCGAGAGGGAGCCGATGACCACCGCCACCCGCCCGTACACCCCGGGATCGCTGACGGTGCACCGCGATCCGGCCACTCTCGCCCAGGTGTCCCGGGCGCTGCGTCAGACCGGCAAGCGTGTCGTGCTGGTCCCGACGATGGGTGCACTGCACGCCGGACACCGTGAGCTCATCCGTGCCGCGCGTGCACAGGGCCCGGCCGTCGTCATCGTCTCGGTCTTCGTCAACCCGTTGCAGTTCGGCGCGAACGAGGACCTCGACGCCTACCCGAGGACGTTCGACACCGACCGCGCGATCTGCGAGGACGCGGGTGTCGAACTGCTCTTCGCGCCGACGGTCGCCGACATGTACCCGGCCGGTCGGCGCACCACGGTCCACCCGGGCCCGCTCGGCGACGAGCTCGAAGGCGCCTCCCGCCCCGGCCATTTCGCGGGGATGCTGACCGTCGTGGCGAAGCTGCTGACGATCACCGCACCGCACGCCGCCTTCTTCGGGGAGAAGGACTACCAGCAGTTGGTCCTGATCCGCCAGATGGTGACCGACCTCGACCTCGGCATCGACATCGTCGGGGTGCCCACGGTGCGTGAGTCCGACGGCCTGGCCCTGTCGAGCCGCAACGTGTACCTGTCCCCGGAGCAGCGGGAGGCCGCGACCGCGTTGTCCGCGGCACTCGTCGCCGGTGCGCACGCCGCGGCCGGCGGGGCGGAGGCCATCGTCGACACCGCGCGCCGCGTACTCGCCGCGTACCCCCAGATCGACGTCGACTACCTCGAGGTCCGGGGCACCGATCTCGGGCCGCCGCCCGAGCAGGGCGACGGGCGGCTGCTCGTCGCGGCCCGCCTCGGCTCGACCCGACTGATCGACAACGTCGGCGTGGCCGTGGGCACCGGCTTCCTGGCCCGCGGCACCACCCCCGACCCCGTCTCCTGACCACCACCCACACCGGCACCGAGGACATCCCATGCTCCGCACCATGATGACGTCGAAGATCCACCGCGCCACCGTGACCCAAGCCGATCTGCACTACGTCGGGTCGGTGACCGTGGACGCCGATCTGCTCGACGCCGCCGGCCTGCTCGAGGGCGAGCAGGTCACCATCGTCGACATCGACAACGGCGCGCGCCTCGTCACCTACGCCATCGCCGGGCCACGCGGCACCGGGGTCATCGGCATCAACGGTGCCGCAGCGCATCTCGTGCATCCCGGTGATCTGGTCATCATCATCGCCTACGGGATGCTGAGCCCGGAGGAACTCGCCGACTACGCGCCCCGGGTGGTGTTCGTCGACTCCGCCAACCGGATCGTCGACCTCGGCAGCGACGCAGCCCATGTGCCCGACGGCGCCGACCTCCTCGACCCGCGCGTCCTCGACACCTCGCTGCTCTCCGAGTCCGTCTCGCGCTGATGCTCCTGGTCCTCGACGTCGGCAACACGAACATCCACCTCGGGGTGTTCGCGGGCCGCGGCGACCACGCGACGCTGGTGCGCGACTGGCGAATCCGTACCGAGCCGCGCACGACCGCCGACGAGCTCGCGCTGACGCTGGAGGGTCTCCTCGGCGACGACACCGACCGCGTCGTGTCCGTCGCGGCGCTGTCGACCGTGCCGTCGCTGCTGCGCGAGATGCGCGTGATGGTGCCGAAGTACTTCGGCTCCGGTCCCCACGTGCTGTTCGAGCCGGGTCTGCGGACCGGTGTCCCGCTGCTCGTCGACAACCCACGGGAGGTCGGCACCGACCGCGTCGCGAACGCCCTGGCCGCGCGGGAGACGTACGGGACCGCCTGCATCGTCGTCGATTTCGGCACCACCACCCTCGTCGATGTCGTGTCTGCGAAGGGTGAGTTCCTCGGTGGGGCGATCGCACCGGGCATCGACATCGCGGTGGACGCACTCGCGCAGCGCACCGTGACGCTGCGGACCGTCGAACTGCTGCCGCCGCGCAGTGTCGTCGGCAAGAACACCGTCGAGGCGCTGCAGTCGGGGATCCTCTACGGGTTCGCCGGGCAGGTCGACGGATTGGTGTCGCGGGTCCGCCGCGAGGTGCCGGGGTTCTCCGAGTCCGACGACGTCACCGTCGTCGCCACCGGGTTCCTGGCGCCCCTGGTGTTCGACGAGTGCCGCACCCTCGACGTCGCGCATCCGTATCTGACGCTCGAGGGTCTGCGCCTGGTGTTCGAGCGGCAGCAGGAGCTGCGGCGCAAGGCGGAGAACCGGGATGGCGCCCGTCGGACCGCTGTGTCAGACTGACGGCGTGATGATGCGCTGTCGCGAGTGTTGTCGGGCCTGACGGCCCCACCTCACCCTGCCCGCATCACCTCTCGAGGACTCCCTCTCATGCCCGACGTAACTCTGCGTTCCCACACCCGTCTCTCCGCCCATCCGGTCACCGCGACCGCCCGTGCGCCGCTGGGTCTCCCGGTCGCCGACCTGCGACCCGCGCTGACCTCCGGTCACCGCCTCGTCGACGTCCGCCCGCAACGCGACCGCGACGTCGACGGTGTCGTCGCCGGCGCCATCGCGCTCGCGCCCGAGGTGGCGGTCGCCCGTCTGACTCCGGGCACCCACACCTCTCTGCGGTTCGCCGAACCGTCGTCGCTGTGGGTACTCGTCGGCACCGACGGTCACGACGCGGAGTGGCTCACCTGGCACCTGCACGCCGCGGGCGTGACCGGTGCACGCTTCCTCCTCGGGGGTGCCCGGGCCCTGCGCACGGGTCCGATCGGCACTCTGCCGACGACGGCGGCGCAGCGGCGCGAGGTCGCGTCGATCACCGCCCACTGACGCCTGCCCGGGGTGCCCGCGGCGGCGATCGGGTGGTCCCGATCGGGACGATAGGGTCGTCCGGGTGAGCGAGACCCCCCAGGGCAAGGCCCCCGACGCCGACCACCTGCCCGAACAGCTGCGCATCCGTCGGGAGAAGCGGGCCCGGATCCTCGCCGAGGGCGGAGAGGCCTATCCCGTCGCCGTCGAGCGCACGCACACGCTCGCCGCGGTCCGTGCCGCTCACGCCGACCTGCCGACCGACACCGCGACCGGTGAGCACGTGGGCGTCGCGGGACGCGTCATCTTCGTGCGCAACAAGGGCAAGCTGTGTTTCTCGACGCTGCAGGAGGGCGACGGGACCCAGCTACAGGTGATGATCAGCCTGAACGGCGTCGGTGAGGAGCGGCTCGCGGCGTGGAAGGCCGACGTCGACCTCGGCGACTTCGTCTTCGTCCACGGCGAGGTGATCACCTCGCGCACCGGCGAGCTCAGCGTCATGGCCGACGGATGGCAGATGGCGTCGAAGTCGCTGCGACCGCTGCCCGTCGCGCACAAGGAGCTCAGCGAGGAGACACGGGTCCGGCAGCGCTACGTCGACCTCGTCCTCAACCCCGCCGCCCGCGAGACGGCCCGCACCCGCATCGCGGTCGTCCGCGCCGTGCGCGACATCCTCACCGAGCAGGACTTCGTCGAGGTGGAGACGCCGATGCTGCAGACGCAGCACGGCGGTGCGGCGGCGCGACCGTTCGTGACCCACTCGAACGCCCTGGACATCGACCTGTACCTGCGGATCGCGCCGGAGTTGTTCCTCAAGCGCGCCGTCGTCGGCGGGATCGACCGGGTCTTCGAGATCAACCGCAACTTCCGCAACGAGGGCATCGACTCGACGCACTCGCCGGAGTTCGCGATGCTCGAGACCTACCAGGCCTACGGCACGTACGACGACTCCGCGCGCATGACCCGCGAGCTGGTGCAGGAGGTGTCACGGCGGGCGCTCGGGACGCTGACCCCGACCCTCGCCGACGGCACCGTCTACGACCTGTCGGGGGAGTGGCGCAGCATCTCGATGTACCCGTCGCTGTCGGAGGCGGCGGGCGAGGACGTCACCCCGGGGACACCCGTCGACGACCTCCGCCGTCTCGCCGACCGCGTCGGCCTCGCCGTCCCCACCGACAAGGGGTACGGCCACGGCAAGCTCGTCGAGGAACTGTGGGAGCACCTCGTGGGCTCCCACATCGACGAGCCGTTCTTCGTCCGGGATTTCCCGGTCGAGACCTCCCCGTTGACCCGAGATCACCGAAGCATTCCGGGGGTCGTCGAGAAATGGGATCTGTACGTCCGCGGATTCGAACTCGCGACCGGATATTCGGAATTGATCGATCCCGTCATCCAACGCGAGCGATTCGTCGATCAGGCGCGTCTCGCGCGCGCCGGCGACGACGAGGCGATGGTCCTCGACGAGGAATTCCTGACGGCCATGGAGCACGGGATGCCCCCCACCACGGGCACCGGGATGGGCATCGATCGCCTGCTCATGGCGCTGACGGGCCTCGGTATCCGCGACACGATCCTGTTCCCGTTCGTCAAACCGTCGGAATGACGACACCGACCGGACGAATTCTCGCCGATGAATTGTCGGGTCGGAAACTTGTGGTTACCATCTGAATTCGATCGGGGGATCCGCGGGGGGAATCCGCAGGACCCCTCGGCGACGGGCAGAATCGGTACGGCTGTGGGGAATCGCGGATGGCGAAAAAGGTGACGGTCACGCTGGTCGACGACGTCGACGACAGCAGGCGCGCCGACGAGACGGTGAAGTTCGCGATCGACGGGGTCACCTACGAGATCGACCTCTCGCGGACCAACGCCCAGCGCTTCCGGTCGCAGCTGAGCACCTGGGTCGAGCACGCACGCCAGGTCGAGGGCGAGGCCCGCCCGACCGCCACTCTCCGGCACGACCCCGGCACCGCCGCCGCCATCCGGGACTGGGCCCGACGCAACGGCATCGGGGTGTCCAGTCGCGGCCCGCGTCGCGAGCGACATCGTCGACCTCTACAAACGCCGCCCACTGAGGGCCCCGCGACGACTCAGCGCAACTCGCGCTTGAGGATCTTCCCGGACGCATTGCGGGGGAACGCGTCCACGACGACCACCGATCGCGGCACCTTGAAGTTCGCCAGGCGCTCCCGGCAGGGTACCCG
>JAQIJH010000079.1:0-11907 GCA_036946345.1 Gordonia paraffinivorans
GACCGGCAACGTCATCCTGCTCGCGACGTCGAGTGCGGCGGGGGAGTGGCACCGAGCGGTCGCGCACCTGTGGTCGATCCTGGCGTTCGTCGTCGGCGTCCTGGTGGCGACGATGCTGCGGACGTGGTGGCGCGACGCGACCAGCGCGTCACTCCTGCTGTCGGTGACGCTCGCGCAGGCTGTGGTCCTGGGTCTGGTGGCCGCGGTGCCGTCGTCGTGGCCGAATGTGCTTGTCACCGTGCCCATCGCGTTCGTCGCCGCGATGCAGATGGAGCTCTTCCGCACGATCGGCGGTCTGCCGATCATCACCATTGCGACAACCGGCAATCTCATGCGTTTCGTCGAGTCGGTACACGCCGCGGTGACCCAGCGCGACAGTGAGAGTCGTCGTCGCTGCGCGCTCTACTCCGCGGTTGTCGCTGCGTTCGCCGGGGGAGCAGTGGTCGGCGCCGTGGTCTCCCGACGGCTCGGCACCCCAGCGGTCGCCGTCTGCGCCGCGGCCATGGTCGTGGTCGCGCTCTTCGTCCTCGCCGACTCCCGTCAGATCGACAGCGACACCGCCGAACCGGAGGGGTGAGTCACTCCGGGTCGACGTGGGTGTCGCTCTCCCAGACGAGCGCGGCGAGCTCGACGCGGTTGCGAAGTCCCAGACGTCGCAACGCCGTTGCGAGATAACTCTTCACGGTGCTCTCGCCGAGAAAGAGGATGTCGGCGATCTCGGAATTCGTACGACCGCGTGCCACGTGCTCGGCGACGTCGTGCTCACGCGGGGCGAGCGAGTCGAGTCGGTGTCGCGCCGCTCTGCTCTGCTCGCGGCGAGTCGCCGTCCGCCGGAGATCGTCGGCCAACACCCCGACCACCGAGGGGGAGAAGTACGGCCCCTCACCCGGTGGTGATGTCACGGCCGCGATCAGCTCCCGGGGGTCACCGCTCTTCAGCAGGAATCCGTCCGCCGACGACTCGACTGCGTCCCGGACGTAGTCGGTGTCGGAGAACGTCGTCAACAGGAGGACCCGCGTCGCGGGCCATCGCAACCGGATCGAGCGGAGGGTGGCGAGTCCGTCCATCACGGGCATCCGCACGTCGAGCACGACGACGTCGACGATGGCGCTGTCGAGCCGACGGAGGCATTCACGACCGTCGCCCGCCTCTGCGACGACGCGGCACGCAGACGACGAGGCGAGGATGTCGCGGACGCCGGCGCGCACGTCGGACTCGTCGTCGACGATCATCACCCGCACGACAGGTTCGGACCGGTTCACAGCAGCGGGATCTCGGCCAGGTCGGTCACCCTGACCACGCGGTCCCCGTCCAGGCAGATCTGCACCGTCGCCATGCCCAGGGGGAAGTTGCCGTTCGAGTACACGCGACAGTCCCAGGACGCCGGACGAGCGGGCGATCGGATCAGTCGGACGGGAGCCTGCCGCGGGGGAAGCGCGCGGATGGCCTCGGAGCGCGACATCCCGACCGTGATCACCGCGGTGTCGTCGATCGTGCTGTGCGCCGTGGACCAGACGTACACGCCGACGGTGAGCGCCGCGGTCACGGCGAGCGGGAGTGCTGCCTCCCGGAGGACGCCCGCCAGTGCCTTGCGTGAGGGGCGCGGCGAGGCAGCGGCCGGTACGGGATCGGCGAGAGGGATACGGGTGGTGAGGCGGTGGACCCCCTCGGTCGTCTCTGCGAACACCTCGCCCCCGATCCTGTCGAGGCGACGTCGCAGGGCGGTGATCCCGCGGCCGTCGGCGGTCGGTGCGTCGGCGTCCGCCGCGAGGTGGGTGACCACCTCGATGACCGCCGTGTCGTCGGTCGTCCCGAGGTGGATGTGGACTGCACGTCCTGGGGCGTGACGCGCGGCGTTGGTCAATCCCTCGCGGACGACCATGACCGACATTCGACTGATCTCAGGGGTCCACGACTCCGTCCCGGTCACACTGATCTCAGCCCCGGCTTCGACGCTTCTCGCGATCACGGTCTGCAGATCGTCGTGGCCAGGGTCCTCGTCGAGCCGACGGATCGTGTCGTGGAGGGTCGCCACCGCCTCGGCGGCGCGGTGGCGGATGGCTGCGCCGCGTCGGGCGACCTCGGGATCGGGGGACATCTCGAGAAGGCCGGCCTGCAACCCGATCAGGCTCAGTTCATGTCCGATCAGATCGTGCACCTCATCGGACAGCCGTTGGCGTGCAACGGCATCCGCAGCGTCACGACGGAGCTGCGCGAAACGCTGCCGGAGAGCCCGATAGCGTGCTGCCACGGCGACCACGCCGACGACCGCGAGGAGCGCGATCTCCGCGAGCACGGTGAGCACTGCGGATCCGGTGACGACCGCCACCCCGACGATCGCCGCCTGAGCCGCGGCGAGCAGCACACCCACCCCCTGCAGCGTCGCACGCATGACCGGAATCCTAGATGTCACGACGGCGGAGGACCTCGGTCGCGGCGAGCAGAGGAACGGTCGACCAGGCGGCGAGCGCCAGCAGGCCGGCGATCGGGACGGTCCCTGCGGACATCTGCTCCATGACGTCCGCACCTGCCGGTCCGGGCATGAACTGCCCCACCGACCGAGGCATCGTGAGTGAACCGACGAGGAGCACGGCCGCGATGCACAGGGCAGCGACAGCGCTGCGGCCGATGAATCCCAATGCGACACCGAGCGACGCGGCGACCACCGCCATGCTCGCCGTCGCGAGCCCTGTGGCGGCCGGCGTGCTGTCCGCGCCGATGTGACCGTCGAGCAACACCCGGAGAGCGACGTGCATCCCGGCGCCGACGAGTGCGCCGACGACCGAGGCTGTGACCACGGCGACGAACGCCTTGGCGACGAGGACCCGCCACCGCCGCGGTGAGGCCGCGACGGTCACCCGCATGGATTCCGACGCCCATTCCGGCGTCACGAGGTGAATCGCGAAGGCGGCGACCGCGATCTGCGCGACCTGGACCCCCGGGGTGATGGCGTCGATCGGGTCGATCGCCGCGGGTGCGCCGGGTTCGCCCGACGTGATGCCCAGCAGGGCGTCGTTGGCGAGGGAGAACGCGGTCACCATCCCGGCCACTGCGGCGATCGTGAGCCAGACGGCCGGCGCCCGGACCGACCAGGTCTTCCCCCACTCCGATCGGATCGCGGCGATCATCGCGCTGCCTGTGCGGCGTGGTCGACGTGGCCGTCGACGAGTTGTGTGTACCCGGACTCCAGCGACGATTCCTGCTCGAGTCGCAGTACCGGAAGCCCGGCCGCATACGCAGCCCGCCCCACGGAGTGGGTGTCGAGGTCGACGGAGATCTCGGTGATGTCCTCGCGAGTCGTCCATCGCACGGGGGCTCCGCCGAGGCTTCGGACGAGCCGGTCGACGCAGCCCGGACCGGTCGTGTGGAGCACCGAGCGCGCGGACCGTCGGGTGAGGTCTGTGATCGGTGAGTCGGCGAGCAGCCGTCCCCGGCCGAGGACGACGACGCGGTCGGCGACGAGCTCGACCTCACTGAGCAGATGGCTGGAGAGGAACACCGTTCGTCCCTGATCCGCGAGGTCGCGCAGGAGTGTGCGAATCCACACGACCCCATCGGTGTCGAGGCCGTTCACCGGCTCGTCGAGGAGGACGAACCTCGGATCGCCGAGCAGCGCGGTCGCGAGTCCGAGCCGCTGACCCATGCCGAGCGAGTACTGCCCCGCCCGCTGCCGGGATCGGGTGTGCAGACCGGTGAGAGCGAGGACCGTGTCGACACGAGACACGGGTATCCCGGCGGCGCGGGCGACCGCGAGAAGGTGTGATCGAGCAGTGCGACCGGGATGCCAGGGCCGGCCCCCCAGATGGGCACCGACTGTCGACAGCGGACGGTCGAGCGCAGCGTAGGGACGGCCGTCGATCATCGCGACCCCGCCGTCCGGCCGATCGAGCCCCATCACCACCCGCATCAACGTCGACTTCCCCGCTCCGTTCGGGCCCAGTAGCGCGGTGACGAGACCGGGTCTGATGTCGACGGTGACGGAGTCGAGGGCGGCGGTTCTGCCGTGGCGCTTCGTGACGTTCTCGAGTCTGATCATGCGATGACCGTCTCGCGGACGGGCACATCGCCGGTACCGCCGAAAGTGCCTATTTCTGGGGCAGGGTGAGCACGTAGGCGGCGGCGCGGTCGACCCAGTCACCGAGGACGTCATCGTCGACGAAGCCGGGTGGGTCGATGCGGAGCCACCCGCGAGCGGGCCTGCCGGACATGATCATCGGGTTCACGTGATCGCGGGCGAGCAGCGCGTCGACCTCGGCGGGGTCGACGCGGATCATCAATCCCTGCTGCTTGCTGAGGATGACGACCGCCATGTGGCCGTCGACGAGGAAGGCGAGCCCGCCGAACATCCGCTTCTCGGTGAGGTGCGGCTCGGTCTCCATCGCATCGCGGATGCGGTCGGCCAGCGCCTCGTCGTACGGCATCTGCTCAGTGGGTGGCGATCGCGTTCGGGTCGGATTCGACGTGGCGGTGGGACAACTCGCGCAGCGCCCGGAACACACGGCGCGACGACTCGGCCCACGGCATGAGGATGGGGAACACGTGGAACATGCCGTCCTCCTCCATCGCGTACACCGTGACGTCGGCTGCGGAGAGGGCCTTCGCGAACGCGCGGATGCCGTCGCGGAACATCTCGTCGGCACCCCAGCAGACGAAGGTGGGAGGGAACCACGACGGGTCCGGCTTGGCGTAGATGGCAGTGACCCGACCGTCGTTCGGCTGAACGCCCTGCAGGTACGGGCTCACCGGCACGTTCCACGGGAGGATGTCGAGCTGGGCGTTCTCGGTGATCGACGGGTGGTTCAGATCGAGATCGACCTCGGGCGAGAACAGCATCACCGCAGCGGGTCTGGGCAGCTCGTGGTCGTGCAGGTACGACACCAGCGACGTCGCGAGGCCACCGCCGCCGGAGTCGCCGGCGATGACGAGGTGCTCGGGGTCGACGCCGCGCTCGAGCAGGCCGCGGTAGACGTCGGCGGCGTCGTGCACACCTGCGGGGAAGGGGAACTCGGGGGCCATCCGGTAGTCGGCGATGAACACCTCGTACCCGGTGATGTTCACCAACGATGCGGCGAAGGCGGAGTACATGATCGGTGACGTCCCGATGTACCCGCCGCCGTGGAGGTAGAGCACCGTCGCGGTGATGGTCTCCTTGTCGGTGACCTGCTCGACGTACTCGTCGGAGCTGGCCTTCGACCGGCACCAGATCCCGTCGACGCCGCCGATGGTGTCGTCGGTGATCTCGACGCCGTCGGTGATGCTGATGAACGGGGGCATCACGGTGCGACAGATCTCGTCGAGGATCTTCTCCATCGACCGGAACTCGTCGATCGGCAGCGACATCGCGTAGCCCATGAAGGACCGGATGGTCTGCCGCGTCACGGACTGGCCGATGTTGTCGAGCAGACCTCCCGGCCCCTTCCAGAACTTCCGGAAGGGCACCCGGGCGAGGCCGTTGAGCATGCTCTCGGCCAACCCGACCATCGCCAGCGCCGTCACCGGTGCCGACGCGGTCTCGACCTCGGGACGATCCGCCATCACCATGGGCGCCAGTCTAGGGCGGGCCCGTGGCCGGACCGGTCGTCAGTCGAGATCGACTCGCAGCGTCAGCAGCTCGCTGCCGAACGTCGTCACCCCGAAACTGTTCACGGTCGGCAGGTCCCGCAGCCGCGCCCGGGGATCGTCGTCAGGCACGAGATGCGCCGTGCCGGTGAGCCACCTGCCGCGCAGTCGCAGCCGTACCCGAGGGTCGGCCTCGATGTTCTTGACGTACTGCGAGCGCCGACCGAACTCCGAGACGAGCCAGAACGCGTCGCCGACCCTCCGCCCACCGATGGGTGTGCGGCGAGGGAGGCCCGACGTGCGTCCCGTCGTCTCGATCAGTGTCTGGAACGGCACCAGACGAGTGACGGGGTTGGCGACCCGCCTCTGCATCAGGAGGGTGACGCGATCACGAACCGATCCCTGCGGCATCCGTCCATGATGCGTCACCCGACCCGATCAGGCAGCCACAGTCGTGGCCTGTTCCGCGTCCTCCAGCGCGACGGCGACGATGTCGGCGACGTCGGTCATCGGGCGCACGTCGAGTGCCTCGAGGACCTCGGCCGGGACGTCGTCCAGATCCGGTGCGTTGCGATGCGGCACGAACACCGTCGACAACCCGGCCCGCTGGGCGGCGAGCAGCTTCTGCTTCACGCCACCGATGGGCAGGACCCGGCCGTTCAGCGTGACCTCGCCGGTCATCCCCACATCCGCACGGACGCGGCGACCGGTCGCCATCGACACCAGCGCGGTGACCATGGTGACGCCGGCCGACGGCCCGTCCTTGGGGATCGCACCCGCGGGGACGTGGACGTGGATGCCCTTGTCGAGCGACGCCGGGTCGACGCCGAGCTCCGCCGCGTGCGAGCGCACGTACGAGAGCGCGATCTGCGCCGACTCCTTCATCACGTCGCCGAGCTGTCCGGTGAGGTTCAGCCCCGGCTTGCCGTCGGTGGCGGTGGCCTCGATGTAGAGGACGTCGCCACCCATGCCGGTCACGGCCAGACCCGTCGCGACACCCGGCACCGCTGTCCGCTCGTCGGAGTCCGGCGTGAAGCGCGGCTTCCCGATGAAGTCGGTGAGGGTGTCGACGTCGACCGTCACCGACTCCGTCGTTCCGTCGGCGAGACGCGTCGCGGCCTTGCGCAGCGCGGTCGCGAGGAACCGCTCGAACTGCCGCACACCGGGTTCCCGGGTGTGGTTCGCGGCGATCTCGCGCAGCGCGTCGTCGGTGATGACGACCTCGTCCTCGGTCAGCGCCGCCCGCTCCCGCTGCCGCGGCAGCAGGTGGTCACGCGCGATGGCCACCTTGTCGTCCTCGGTGTACCCGTCGATGGTGATCAGCTCCATGCGGTCCAGGAGCGGACCCGGAATCTGTTCCACCACATTGGCGGTCGCGAGGAAGACGACGTCGGACAGGTCGAGATCGAGGTCGAGGTAGTGGTCGCGGAACGTGTGGTTCTGCGCCGGGTCGAGCACCTCGAGCAGGGCCGCCGCCGGGTCACCGCGGAAGTCAGAGCCCACCTTGTCGACCTCGTCGAGCAGGACGACAGGGTTCATCGAGCCGGCCTCGTTGATGGCCCGCACGATGCGGCCGGGCAGGGCGCCGACGTACGTGCGACGGTGCCCGCGGATCTCGGCCTCGTCACGTACGCCGCCGAGGGCGACGCGGACGAAGTTGCGGCCCAACGCCTTCGCGACACTCTCGCCGAGCGACGTCTTGCCCACTCCGGGAGGACCGGCGAGCGCCAGCACCGCACCCGAGCCGCGGCCGCCGACGACCTGGAGACCACGCTCGGCGCGGCGGGCACGCACGGCGAGGTACTCCACGATGCGGTCCTTCACGTCCGACAGCCCGTGGTGATCGGCGTCGAGGATGCGGCGCGCCTCGACGATGTCGGTGGAGTCGGTGGTCGTCACCGACCACGGCAAATCGAGGACGGTGTCGAGCCAGGTGCGGATCCAGCCGGTCTCCGGGCTCTGATCGCTGGCGCGTTCCAGCTTGTCGACCTCGCGCATCGCGGCCGTCCGGACCGCGTCGGGCAGATCGGCCGCCTCGACGCGGGCACGGTAGTCGTCCGAGCCTTCGGGCTCACCTTCGCCGAGTTCCTTGCGGATGGCGGCCAGCTGCTGACGGAGCAGGAACTCCTTCTGCTGCTTCTCCATGCCGTCGCGGACGTCGTCGGCGATCTTGTCGTTGACCTCCACCTCGGCGAGGTGGTCGGTGGTCCAGCCGATGAGCGCACGCAGGCGGTCGGCGACATCCGGTGTCTCCAACAGCTGCCGCTTCTGGACGTCGCTCAGGTACGACGCGTACCCGGCGGTGTCGGCGAGGGCCGACGGCTCGGTGAGACGGTTGACGGAGTCGATGACCTGCCATGCCTCCCGGCGCTGCAGGATCGCCAGCACGAGCTTCTTGTACTCGGCGGCGAGTTCGCGGACCTCGTCGGTGACCGGGGCCTCGTCCACCAGGTCGACCTCGACCCACAGTGCGGCGCCGGGGCCGGTGGTGCCGGACCCGATGTGGGCACGGGACTCGCCCTTCACGACGGCGGCGGGTTCTCCGCCGGCGAGGCGCCCGACCTGCACGATCGATGCGACGACGCCGTGCGACGGGTAGCGGTCCTCGAGGCGCGGGGCCACGAGCAGCTTGTTCGAGCCGCCGGCGGCCTGCGCGGCGTCGACCGCGGCGCGTGCGGCGTCATCGAGCTCGAGGGGGACGACCATCCCCGGCAGGACGATCGGGTCGGTCAGGAACAGGACGGGGAGACGTTCGCTCATGCTTCCTCCAGTGTTGAGCATGAACGGCTCAACTGTCGTCGGACTTGAGGTGTTCCCGCTCAACCCGCCTGTTCGTCGAGAGCGAAATCCGCCCTCGGGGCCGTTCTCGACCGGATGACGGTGCTGGCCGGTGCGGGTGCCACTTCGCCGGTCGGCCAGGTGTCGACGCGTCGGACGCCGCAGCCGGCGCACCGCACGTAGAGGACTCGGCCGTCACTCGTCGCATGCGACGACTCCGTGACCCACGCGTGCTCATGCGTCGGCGTGGGGATCCGGTCGGCGGTGCCGTGGGTGAGAGATCTGGAAGGCATGCGCACCACTGTGATGTCATGGCCTTGTGCATCTCAACCCTTACGGCGAGTACGCGGTCCTCCTCGCGGCGTCGCTGGCGAACGAATGGCCGGCCGACTGTGCGGGTATCGAGGAGCGCGCCCGCGAGTTCGGCATGACGGGGCGGTTCGTCATCCGATCCGACGACCACGCACGGACTCGCGCGATGATCGACGACTGGCTGCGGATGGTCGACGCCACCACCGAGGACGAGCGAGCCGCCCTGCTGAACAGGACGATAAGCGAGGTCGCCGCCTACCCCCGGCTCACCAACCACGACGACGAGGGCTGGCACCTCCACTACCGCGACTCCGACCAGTCGCTGTCCCATGTGCTGACCGCGGTGATCTCGGTGGGAACGGCGTTGCACCTGACGACGCGAGGGATGCACCGCATCGGGCGGTGCGCGGCGGGGCGGCCCGGTGAAGGTGACTGCGAGATGGTCATCGTCGACGTCAGTCGCAACGGCACCCAGAAGTACTGCTCGGTACGGTGCGCCAACCGCGCCGCCGTCCGGCGCCACCGAGCACGAACGGCTTCGGTCGGCTGATCCGACGTCAGCGGGTGTCGCTGCTCCCGGCGACGATCGCGTCGATGGACCACTTGTCGGCCGCGGCGGAGGACACGAAGAACGTGTCCTGACGGGCGACCGTCGCGACACCGTCGGCGGTGCGGACGCGGACGTCGACGAGCACTCGCGCGGTCGAGTCCGTCGTCGTGACGCTCGCGCACCAGCCGTCGGTCGACGCGGGCAGGGCCGCGATCCACGCCTGCAGCTCCTGGCTCGACGGGGAGACTGCACCCGAGGACAGTGTCGCCCGGGCAGCGTCCGCTGAGCGGCCCGTGACCGCGGCGTCGAGGAACGCCGCGACCACGCCGACAGGTGTGGTCGGCTGCTGGCCGGCCGTGATCGTCGTGGTCGGGCCGCGTGTGCCGGGATCGCAGAACGCGACCCGCGCATCCGACGATCCCGACGAGTCGTTGACGGGCAGCAGGAACACCACGACGCCGACCACCACGGCGATCACGACGACCACCGCGCCGACGATCACGCCGACGGGCCGACGTCGCCGACCGGTCCGGGCGCGCTGCTGGCCCGCGACGGCGAGCTGCTCCAGGCCCGCCGACCACGACTCCGGCGATCGGTACTCACTCGCGGCGAGCGGAGGCGCCTCGGGTGAACCGCGCGGCGGCTCGGGATCGCGCATCGCGAACCACGGGGGCTCGGGCAGCGACGCCCGGGGCGGTTCGGGGCGGGGCTCGTCCTCGGGCGTGGACTCGGGCTCGTCGGGCCGGTCGGGGCCGTCGGTCATTGCGACACCTCCCCCCGGATCCTCATGTCGCCGGGGGTGCCGTCGACGGTCGCCCGCAGGCGGAAGTCGACGACGCTCCCGCCCGGCGGGTCGTGTGCTCAGGGTGAGCAGGACCGTGTCCGGCTGGGTCTGCCGCATCCGGATGCAGTAGGTGCTGCCGACGGGGAACCCGCGCAGCGCCTGCGAGATCAGGGTGTCGGAACCCATCGGCTGGCCGTCGCGGATGGCGCGTTTTGCCCGCGCGGCGTCGCGCGCCGTGATGATCGACCAGTGGTACTCGGCGACCACAGACTCCGCTGTCCGGTAGTCGCCGGGACCGTTCGTGACGGTCTCACCGGGCGCGGCGGTCGAGGGGGTCGCAGGCGAGCGGGCTCAGCGCCGGCAGGGGAGCGATCGACACCGATCCCGACGGGGCAGTCGCGTAGTCGGGTGCGTCGGATCCGCCACCGCACGCCGTCACACCGACCGCGATCGCGACGACCCCGAACGCCGTCAGGCCACCCGACCTCGCACGACGGCGAGGGGGGTGGCCCGACAGTGTGGTCGTTCGACACCTCAGGGAGGTTACTTGCGGTGCTTGCCCCCGGCGGACGCGGAGGCGTACTGCGGGTACTCGATCTGCAAGCCGGGGAACGCCTTCTGCGCTTCCTTGCCGAAGTTGACGACAGCGGCGGTGACGGAGTCGCGCGCGCTCTGCGCGAACACCCCGGCAGCCTTGTACGGCGCGTCGGCGGCATCGTGCCCGATGGAGATCGGGACGTTCACGGCACCGAGCTTCACCGCACCCGACACGTCGCCGTTCTTCGCGACGACGTAGTCGACGCCGGCGCCGTGCAGCTCGTACTGGTTGGCGTCCGGGTTCGGCGGAGCAGGCTTCGACTTGTTCGGGTTCTCGCTCGTCGCGCCACCGAGCGGGGCATTCGGGTTGCCACCCGGATCGCCGGCGCCGACGGCGTAACCGATGACGCCGCCAATCGTTCCGCCGATCACTGCTCCCAGTGCACCACCACCGGCAGCACCGCCTGCCACGCCCACGCCCGTACCGACTCCGAGGCCAATCAGTGCACCCGCTGGCGCAAGTGTTCCGCCGCTCGTGGCGCCGCCCGATGATCGCGCCGGTTGCCGCGCCGACTCCGGCGCCGACAAGGCCGCCGACCACTGCAGATGGGATGCCCAGTGCGACAGCACCGGCGGTACCGCCGACAAGGATGCCGACGGTGGTCGACGCGGCGGTGCGGGCGGCCGGGTCCTTCGGGAAGCCGATGGACTCGTAGTAGTGGCGACGCGCGCCTCGATGGTGGCGGCCTGGCCGTTGAGGTTGCGGGCGTCGGCATCCGACAGCCACGCGGGGCTGCGGGGTCCGGATGTTGCCGAGCTTGATGGTCCCGGGCCGCGGCAGGATCGGGTTGACCGGCGCGACACGGCGCGGTGCGGTCAGCATCGGCGGCACCGGGTTGTAGGTGCCGGTGTAGACCGGCGGCGTGTAGCCGGGGGAGTCCTCGTAGATGACCGGCGCGTCATACGTCGGCGCCGGGATGATGCTGTTGCGGGCCGGCGGAGGCGGCGCCTGCGGGGTCGGCGTCGCCGGTGCGGTGCCCGGAGCGGTCCCGGGTGCGACGTCGGTGGTCGGCGGCGCGGTACCTGGCGCCATCCCCGGCGCGGGCGCGGCGCCGGCCTGACCGGCGGCGGCCGCCGCGAGAGCGGCGGCGAGCACCACCCCGGCCGTCGTGCGGGTCATCCGCTGCGAATGACGCTGTGACACGGTCACACTCCTCGTGATCGGTCAGGCGGCAGCCGGGGATCGACCCCGCTCAGACCGCAACCCCCAATAAGTTGAGCAGAGTTAATCACGTACGTATGCACGGGACAAACGGGGGCTGTGGATACCCTCAGACCGATCGTGACGGGTCGACGATGAGCCAGGCGATCTCGTCGACCACCTCGT
>JAQIJH010000080.1:0-9977 GCA_036946345.1 Gordonia paraffinivorans
TTCGCGACGTAGAGGTCGACGGGACCGAACTCGCCGCGGGCGATCTCGATGGTACGGGCGATCAGGTCCGGGTCACTCGCGTCGCCCGCGACGGCGACCGCGCGCTCACCGCCGGCGGCGTCGTTGATCTCCGCCGAGACCGTGGAGACACGGTCGGCGGCGAGGTCGGTGACCACCACACGCGCACCCTGTGCGACGAGCGCCCGCGCGGTCGCCGCGCCGATCCCTGCTGCGGCCCCGGTGACGATGGCGACCGTTCCGTCGATCTGCATCAGCGGATCCGGAAGATGACGGCGCGTTGCACGACGAAGTTGATGACCGTCGCTGTGCCCTGCGCGATGACGTAGGCGAAGAAGCTGTACAGCACCGTCTCCTCCCAGACGTGGGACAGACACGAGTAGATGCCGACCTGGACCGCAAAGGTCACCAGGTAGAGCGCGACGACCGCGATGAAGCGGGAGCGGCTGGGTTCGGCGCGGAACGTCCATCGGCGGTTGATGAGGTAGGCGGTCGTCGTCCCGCAGATGAAGCCGATGGCCTTGGCCAGCCAGTACGGCGCGCCGATCACGTACTGCAGCAGCAGCGTCACGCCGAAGTCGAGGACGCCCGATCCGGCGCCGGTCACGACGAAACGGACGAGCTGGGTGACGAGGGGGACGTCGGTCGACGCCTCGGCGTCGTCGAGCGGGAGCTCGATCGGCATCGGTGCGTGCGGGGACGCGAATTCCTCGTGCGAGTGGTGCGCGGCGTCGGTCACGACGATCAGGGTAGGACCAGGAGTCCCTCGTTCGACGACACGCACGCGATTAGCGTCGAAGTCAGCGCGGGCGAGACCGCGAACCACGACGAAGGGAATCACCCATGTCGGACACCACACTTCCCGGTGGCACCTACCACCTCGGCGACCTGGCCGTCACCCGTGTCGGCTACGGCGCCATGCAGCTCGCCGGGCCCCACGTGTTCGGCCCTCCGAAGGACCGCGACGCGGCCATCGCGGTCCTGCGCGAGGCGATCGAGCTGGGCATCACCCACATCGACACGTCGGACTTCTACGGCCCGTACGTGACGAACGAGATCATCCGCGAGGCGCTGCACCCCTACCCCGACGACCTGCACATCGTCACCAAGGTCGGCGCCCGGCGTGACGACGAGGGCAACTGGCCGCCCGCGCGCAGTCCCGAGGAGCTGCGCCAGCAGGTGCGCGAGAACCTCGACCACCTGGGGCTCGAGGCCCTCGACGTCGTGAACATGCGCGTCGGCGCCGTCGACGGACCCGAACCGGGGTCGATCGCCGAGCAGGTCGGGACGTTGGCGGAGTTGCAGAAGGCCGGCGACATCCGGCACATAGGCGTCAGCAACGTGACGGCCGAACAGTTGGCCGAGGCGCAGGGGATCGCCGAGATCGTCTGCGTGCAGAACTACTACAACCTCGTCCACCGCGCCGACGACGCGCTCGTCGACAGCACCGCCGATCAGGGGATCGCGTTCGTGCCGTTCTTCCCGCTCGGCGGGTTCTCGCCGCTGCAGTCGGACAAGCTGTCGGACATCGCGACGCGCCTCGACGCGACACCGCTGGCGGTTGCCCTGGCGTGGCTGCTGCACCGCTCACCCAACATGCTGCTCATCCCCGGCACGTCGTCGGTCACCCACCTGCGCGAGAACGTCGCCGGTGCCGGCCTCGAGTTGAGCTCGGACGTCCTCACCGAACTCGACGCCGTCGCCGCGGGCTGACCGTCGTCACAAACGTCCGCTCTACGTGAGCGGAGGGCATATTGCCCTCTGCTCGCGTGGAGCGGACGTTTGTGACCGGCCGGACCTCAGAGTCTGGTCGCTGAGACGAGGAGCAGGGTCCCGAAGGTGATCATCACGACGGCGATGACGGCGTCGAGGATCTGCCAGGCGCGGGGTCGGGCGAACCACGGCGCGAGCCGCCCGGCACCGAAGCCCAGCGCGGAGAACCACAGGATGCTCGCGGCGCAGGCGCCAAGCCCGAATGCCCAGCGCAGGTGGTGACCGTGCGCGTTGGCGACAGCGCCCAGTGTCAGGACCGTGTCGAGGTAGACGTGCGGGTTGCCGAACGTCAGCAGCAGCGCGGTCGCGACGACGGCGGTGCGTGTCACCTGCCGGCCCTCCTCCGTGACCGTCAGCGCCTCTCCGCTGCCGCGCCAGGCGCGAAAGGCCCGTCGCGCGGCGAGGAGCCCGAGCACGATGACATAGCCCCCGCCCAGCACGGTCGCCACGACGACCAGCGACGGATGCCCGCTCACGACCGTTCCGAGTCCCGCGACACCGCCGAGGATCAGGACGATGTCCGACGTCGCGCACACCGCGACCACCGAGCGGACGTGGGTGCCCGCGACCCCCATACGCAGCACCATCACGTTCTGCGGCCCGATCGCGACGATCAGCCCGGCGCCCGTCAGCAGGCCGGCCAGCGCGGTGTAGATCCAGGTCATGGCGTCGACGCTAGAGCTCGATCGCAGATCAGCCCAGCGAATGATTTTCACGTTTCATTAGAATGACTGCATGTCGATCTCCAGTGACGGTCTCGCCACCCTGGTCGCCGTCGTTCGGGAGGGGACGTTCGACGCCGCGGCGCGCAGCCTGCACGTGACACCGTCGGCGGTCAGTCAGCGGATCAAGGCACTCGAGACCGAGACGGGTCGGCTGCTGGTCCGCCGCACCCGGCCCTGCGCCGCGACCGCGGACGGCGAGGTACTGCTGCGTCTCGCCGAGCAGTGGGACCTGTTGCGCACCAGCGCCCTCGCCGAACTGGCCGGCGAACCCGAACAACCGTCGGACGACCCGCGAGACCAACCGCGGGTGTCGTTGCCGATCGCCTCGAACGCCGACTCGCTCGCGATCTGGCTCCTGCCGGTCATCGCCGAGATGCAGCAGCGACACCCGGTGAGCATCGAGGTGCTCCGTGACGACGAGAGCCGCAACACCGACCTCCTGCGGGCCGGACGCGTCGTCGGGGCACTCACCTCCGAGCCCGGTCGCGTGCGCGGGTGCGTGGTCCACCGACTCGGTGCCACCCGCTATCTACCCGTCGCGACACCGGCGTTCGCAAAGTATTGGTTCCCCGACGGCCTGCGTGGTCCCGACCTCGCCCGGGCACCGATGGTCGCCTTCGACCGTGCCGACACGATCATGGCGACGCTGATCCGCCGCCACACCCGTCGCCACGTGGCCCCGCCGACGACCTACATCCCCGCCTCGACGGAGTACCACCGCGCCGTCGAGCGCGGCGCGGGCTGGGGCACGGTGCCCGAGGCCCAGATCGCGCCCGCGCTCGCGCGCGGGACGGTGCAGGTCCTCTCCGACACCCACGTCGACGTCGAATTGTTCTGGCAGCACTGGGGAGTCGAGTCGCCCCTGCTGGCCGCACTGACCGAGCTGATCACGCAGGCGGCTCCCGACCATCTCGTGTGAGGGTCAGAACTCCTCGTCGACGTGGGGATCTCGGGCGGCGGACTCGCCGAGGTCGAGTCTCGCGAGCGACGCCATGTCGTCGTCGGTCAGTTCCCAACCGAAGAGGTCCGCGTTCTGCACCTGTCGGTCGGGGTCGGCCGATTTCGGGATGACGCCGATCCCCTGCTGCACCGACCACCGCAGGGCGACCTGGATCGGCGACCGGCCGTGCGCGTCGGCAATGGCCTGCACCCGCGTGTCGTCGAGGACACCCTCGGTGCGGCCGGTCGGGCTCCATGCCTGGGCGTGGATGCCGCGCTCGGACATGAAGGCCCGCAGGTCCTGACGCGGCAGCGCCGGCGAGCACTGGATCTGGTTCAGCACGGGCCACCTGCCCGTCTCGTCGAACAGCATCTGCAGTTGATCGGCGGTGAAGTTCGAGACACCGGCGGCACGGACGAGGCCGTCGTCGACGAGGGTCAGCATCGCCTTCCAGGTCTCGACGGTGAGACCGAGGCTCGGACAGGGCCAGTGGATGAGATATACGTCGATCCGGTCGACGCCGAGGCGTCGCGCGGATTCCCGCGCTGCGGTGACCGTCGGGTCGAAGCCGTGGTCACCGCCTCCGAGCTTGGTGACGACGGTGATCTCGTCACGGTCGACACCGGAGTCGGCGATCCCGATGCCGACGCACTTCTCGTTGCTGTACCGCGTCGCGGTGTCGATCATCCGGTAGCCGCACCGGATGGCCGTCGCGACGGCCTCCGCACCCGGCCGACCGAGGAGCTTGTAAGTGCCCAGGCCGACGAGCGGGATCGGCGGCGCGTCGGTCAGCGGTGCGGTCGGGATGTCGAGGGTGGCCATTCCCCCATCATGCTGCGGCCCGGCGATGCGGTCACCGTCGCACTCGTGGTATACCAATCGGTGTACGCACTAGGAGGGGACCCCATGACGACAGACCCGGACGCGGTGGCAACCACCCTCGGCACGCCTCTGCGGCTGCCCAACGGCCAGGTCCTGCCCAACCGGATCATGAAATCGGCTCTGTCGGAGGGACTCGCGACGTCCGAGTTGCTGCCGGGTGACCGACTCACCCGGCTCTACCGCCAGTGGTCCGACGGCGGGTACGGCCTCGTCGTCACCGGCAACGTGATGGTCGACCGCCGTCACCTCGGCGAGCCCGGCAACGTCGTCCTCGAGGCGGGGACCGAGCTCGAGGGCTTCCGGACCTGGGCCAAGACCACCCAGGACGGCGGGTCGCCCGTCTGGATGCAGCTCAATCACCCCGGGCGACAGGCGAACCCGATCGCGTCGGGATCGCAACCCGTCGCCCCGACCGCCAAGGCCCTCGCCATCGCCGGCCTGCCGGCACCGCGCGCCCTCACCGACGACGAGATCCACGAGATCGTCGACCGGTTCGCCGTCACCGCGGCGCGGGCCGACGACGCCGGTTTCGACGGTGTGCAGCTGCACGGCGCGCACGGCTACCTCATCTCGCAGTTCCTCTCCCCGATCAGCAACGAGCGCACCGACGGCTGGGGCGGCGACATCGCGGGACGGATGCGGTTCGTCCTGGAGGTGCTGCGGGCCGTCCGGGCCGCCGTCCGACCGGGCTTCGGTGTGGGGATCAAGCTGAACTCGGCCGACTTCCAGCGCGGCGGCTTCACCGAGGACGACTCCCGGGCCGTGGTCGCCGCCATCGTCGAACACGACGTCGATCTCATCGAGATCAGCGGCGGCAGTTACGAATCCCCCGCGATGATGGGCCGGCCGCAGGCCGCGAGCACACGTCGACGCGAGGCGTACTTCCTCGACTACGCCGAGACCGTGCGGGAGATCGCCGGCGCGGTGCCGTTGGCCGTCACCGGCGGGTTCCGGACACGCACAGCCATGCTCGACGCTGTCTCCGCCGGTGTGTGCGACGTCGTCGGGATCGGACGACCGGCAGCCATCGCGCCGCGTGCCGCACAGTCGATGATCGACGGGACCGCCGCCGCCCTGCCCGCCAAGGACCTCCGGCTCCCGCTGCCCCGTCGCCTCGCGACGTCCCCGGCGGCCCGATCGCTCGAGGGGGCACTGGACCTGCAGTGGCACACCGATCAGCTGCACCGGATGGGCGACGGCCACGACCCGGACATGCAGCGGTCCATCGGGCGCACCGTGATCACGACGGTGCGCCGCAACGGGTTCGACGCGCTCAGAGGCCGCCGTCGCGGCTGATCCGGCGCTCGCGGGCGAGGAGGAAGAACGGGATCGCCGTCGCGATGCCGACACCGAAGGTGAGCACGAACGACGCGATCCATGCCGGGACGATGTGGAGTCGTCGCGCCTCGCCGAACGCCCACACGTGGAAGGACAGGACCACGAACAGCAGGTCGAACATCGCGAACCGCCCGGGGACGGTCCGGTGGATGTCGCCGACGAAGAAGTCGGCGGCAGAACGCCATCCGTTCGCACGAACGTATGGCAGGGCGATCGCGTTCTGTCCGACGAGCGACGCGAGGAACAATGCGGTGAGCGTGCGCTCGCGGCCGGGTGAGGAGGACGTCATGGTGATGAGCCTTTCGTGGAGGGATCAGACGGACGACCGACGGCGTCTCTCGAGCGTCTCCGCTGAGAATCGTGTCCGCCAGACCGGTCGGCCGTGCGCGCGGAGTCGGTCGAAGTACCGGACACCCATCTGGTGGGTGACCGTCCGGGGGACGAGCCGCCACAACAGGCGGTGGATCGCGAGGTACACGTCGTCACGCCGCCCGACGGGCAGACCGAGTGCCCGGCGATGCGCGGGCGGGACCGCCGCACGGATCGACACCCGGTACAGGTGCCGTAGCGGTGCACTGACGACGGCCCACATCGCCGTCGGTAACCATGCCAACCGGGGTGGCGGCGCCAGTCCGTCGGTCCGGATAGTGGACGCCACACGGCGCAGGGTCGAACTGTCGGTGTCGGCGACACGATCGCGCTCGGCCGGCCAGATCGCGTCGAACACCTCGACCGACGCCGGCATCCCGAGCACGCCGAAACGTCGACCGACCTCGACCATCCCGAGGTAGGCCTCCGCCCGGAATCGCTCCGACGGCCATCCGCGGATCGCGCCGTACACGCCCATGATCGCCGCGGTGATGGCCGCCCAGTTCCACGTCCAGAGCTCACGGGACCACGGGTGGTAGGACTCGCCGCCGACGGACCCGCCGAGATCGCGGTGAAGGTCACGGATCGACTGCGCCACCCGATCGGCCTCGTCGCCCCCGTAGACGACCGCACCGACCATGTCGAAGGTCTCGACCACCCGCCGCATCAACTGCCCGACGTGCGCACCCTCGGCGACGGCGATGTCGTGGACGGCCGTCGAGTGCGCGGTCGCCGGATGCAGCAGCGGCAGGAGGAAAGCGGGCAGCGGATAGACGAGCATGGTGGCGTCGCACAACATCGAGCGCAGAGCGGACCCCGGCGCGATCGCATCGGGGCGCGCCGGGGCCTTCTGCGCCGGGAACGTCATCGGTCCGCCCCGTGAAGGCCGCGCGTGGCGGAGAGCGCATCGAAGTCGTCGGGCCACGTCGGCAGTGACGCGACGTCGCCGATGACCGCACCGGACCGGATCTCGGCCGCGAGGTCCCGGCCGACGATCGCGCCGGCGGCCCGCACGCCGCTGTACATCGCACCGACCGTCCCCGGTCCCCAGGCGGTGCTCGTCCCCACGGTGAACAAGCCCGGGATCGGGGTCGCACTGGTCGGGCGCAGCGGACCGATCTGCGTCGCGCGCGTCTGCAGCCCGAACGCCGCGCCGCGTGTGTTGTTCACGAACCTCGTCTGGGTCGCGGGCGTACCCAGTTCGGACAGAACGACTCTCGACGACGAACCGGGGAACGCCTGCTCCATGCGGTCGAACATCCCGTCGATCACGATCTTCTTAATCTCGGCGTACTCGGGGCTCTCGCGGTACTCGCCTGTCTCGATGTCGTACCCGGCGTGTCCCCACATCGCCGGGTTGCTCGGCGTGATCGTCTGCACCTCGATGGTGGAATGTCCCGCCGGCGCGGCACGTGTGTAGGACGGGTCGCGGCGCGACGACGACTGGACGAACATCGGCTGGCGCGCGGCCATCGCCCGTGCCCACGTGGCGCCGTCACCGAAGCCCTTGCCCGATCCCACGTGGGCGCCGAACGCCGCCAGCGATCGCAGCGATGTCGCGTCGTCCCAGGACGGGATCGCGAAGTAGTTGCTGTTCGGTCGGTCCGACAGGTCGAGATCGACGCCGATGAAGCCGTTGATCAAAGGCTGCGACATCCTCCAGCGCCTGATCCGCGCGCGCAGCACGCGCGGGAGGTGCTGCAGTCCGACGAGATCGGTGTAGGTCTTGACGATGTCGGCGTCGGACACCACGACCGACGTGCGGATGGTCTCACCGTCCATCAGCCGGACACCGGCCACCCGCCCGCCCTCGATCACGATCTCGGCGACGTCGGCCTGGGTCCGGATGGAGCCCCCGTGCGCGGCGACCACCTCGGCGAAGCCCGCCGCGAGCATCTGGCCGCCGCCCTTCGGGTAGTACGACCCGGTGCCGACGTAGTCGCCGAAGAACGTGGCCATCGCCGCCGTCGGCAGCACGTCGGGGGTGCTCGCCAACGCACCGCACTGCACCGACAGCGCCAGGACCGCACGGGGCGACAGCCCGCACGCGGCGAGCGTGACGGCGTGCGGGAGCAGCATGAACGGTGCCGCCCACCCGGCGCGGGCGGCCCACCGCGCGAGCCCGGCGGCCGACCCGAGGTTCTCGCGACCACCGGTCTCGGCGATCTTCCGCATGATCGCGTGGAAGCGACGCACCGCACGCCGCTCGTCGGGAAAGGCGTCGAGGAGGTTGTCGAGGTAACGGTCCCACCCGACCGGGGTGGCGAGTTCGAAGCCGGGGGCGACGACACGGTCGAAGCCGTCGGGGTCCATGGGCAACCACTCGATGCGGTCGTCGAGCCCGAGCCCCGAGAACATCTGCGACACCAGACCACCCGGGCCGCACTCGCCGACGTAGTGGACGCCGCAGTCGAACTCCCACCGGCCGCGTCGTCGGAAGACATGCGACGACCCGCCCAGCGCGGAGTACCGCTCGAGCAGCAGCACCTTCTGGCCCGCGGCGGCCAGGTAGGCGGCGGCGGACAGTCCGCCGAGCCCGGCTCCCACCACCACCGCGTCCCACCGCTGATCACTGTTCCCTGTCGGCATCCGTGCCCCCTGTCCGTTCGGCCGATCGGAGGTAGACCAATCGGTATAGCCCGGGACGGTAGTACACCGATTGGTATTCTTCAACGGGTGTCGCGCCTCCCAGCGCGCGGCGGGAAGGAGCACCGTGTCGGCGCGCGACAAGCTCATCCTCAGCACCGTCGGCCTCATGCAACGACGGGGCGTCGCGGCGGCCGGCGTCGCCGACATCCTCGAGGACAGCAAGGTCTCGCGGCGGTCGATCTACCTCCACTTCGCCGGGGGCAAAACGGAACTCGTCGCCGAGGCGACTCGGTGGAGCGGGCAGTGGATCGCCGATCAGATCACCCAGGCGTGCACGGGCAGACCACCTCGTGAGGCGCTGGCACAGTTCGTGGAGCACTGGAAGTCGTTGCTGCGCGACACCGATTTCGAGGCCGGTTGCCCCGTCGCCGCCGCCGCGACGGCGAGGTCGGTGGCACCGGAGGCGACCGACGCCGCGGGGCAGGCGTTCACCCGGTGGCACGAGATCCTCACCGAGGCGTTGACCGAGCACGGGGTCGCCTCGACACGTGCGCACTCACTCGCCACCGTCACCGTCGCCGCGGTGGAGGGCGCCGTCGTCATCGCGCTCGCACAGCGGTCCCTCGATGCACTCGACGACGTCGAGAAGGAACTGGCGGTCCTCGTCGCCGACGCGATCTGACCCCGCTGCCGGACTCGTTCAGCCGTCGCGGCCGTCTCGCGCAGCCCACCACCGGATCGCCGTCTCCGCGCCGCGCGACGCCGAGTCGGGGGAGTCCCCCATCCCGACGATGATGCGCGTGCAGAGGGGCCGCAGGATCGCGACCGCCGGGTCGACGTAGCGCTCGAACTGTCCCGCCGCCTCGAGGGTCACGAAACCGTGTACCGCACTCCACAGTTCGGAAGCGACGTCGTCGGCGCTGATCGGATGCAACCGGCCCGTGGCGATCAACCGACCGCACGCGGCCGCCAGCATGGCGTAGCACTCGGCGAACCGATTGCTGGGCGAGTCCGGGCTCGCCGACAACGGGCGGTAGGTGCCTCTCGTCGACAGCCCGAACATCAGGTCGTACAGGTGCGCGTTGGCCTGAGCGAGAGCGCGGGTGCTCAGCGCCATCGCGAACAGCTCGGCGGAGGGGTCGTCGGCCAGCTCCGATGCCGCCGCGAAGGCGGACCCCAGTTGCGAGAACCCCTGTGTCACGACTGCGGACAGCAACTCCGGCACACCGCCGAAGTGGTGGTAGATGGTGATCGTCGACGCCCCGACCGCCTCGGCGACCCGCCGGGCCTTGATCTGCGCCGGCCCGTGGTCGCGCAACAGCTCGGCCGTGGCCGACACCAGT
>JAQIJH010000081.1:0-12572 GCA_036946345.1 Gordonia paraffinivorans
GACCACCCTGGCCGGTCGCACAGAACGGACACGCCATGCCGCACCCGGCCTGACTGGACACGCACACCGTGGTCCGGTCGGCGTAGCCCATGAGCACCGACTCGAGCATCGTGCCGTCGTGCAGCCGCCACAGGGTCTTGCGGGTGGTGCCGTCGTCACAGGCGATGTGACGGACCGGCGTCATGAGCGTCGGGAACAGCGACTGCGCGACCTTCTCCCGCACGCCCGCGGGCAGGTCGGTCATCTCGGCCGGGTCGGCGCACAGCCGTCCGTAGTACTGACGGGCCAGCTGGTCGGCGCGGAAACCCGGCAGGCCGAGCGCCTCCACCGCCGCGCGGCGACCCGCTCGGTCCAGATCGGCCAGATGCGTCGGCGGCCGACCACGCTTCGGCGCGTCGAACACCAGGGGCAGAGCGGGACCGGACACGCAGACAACGGTCCCGCACCCGCGCCCGGAAATCCAATCGTCACCCGACCCGCGCGCCGGTCACGATCTCGGCACCGTCCGGACGCGACACCGCTCCCGGAGTCACACCTCGGGGGATGATGTCTGCCATGACGAACCCGAAGTCCCCCGCCTCGGATCCCGATCCGCTCTCGTCGACCGACGGTCCCCCGCCGCCCCACGGCGACGCGGGCAAGCACGGTGACCCCGTCAAGGAGGCACTCAGAGACGTCAGGCACACCCGCACGAAGTCGGCATGGGTCGGCATCATCGTCGGGGCGATCGTGCTGATCCTCCTGCTCGTGTTCATCCTGCAGAACCTCGACAAGCAGGAGATCCAGCTGTTCTTCTGGCAGGTCAACCTGCCGCAGGGGGTCAGTCTGCTGATCGCCGCGATCGCCGGGGCCCTGATCACCGCCGTGGTCGGCGGTGCGCGGATGTTCCAGGTGCGACGCGCGGTCCGCAAGGCCTGACGCCTGTGGGCCGCCCCACGGGAACCCTCCCGGGGCGGCCTACAGCAGGGCGCCGAGGACTGCCCAGACGACGAACGCGGACGGCAGGATCGAGTCGAGCCGGTCCATGATGCCGCCGTGCCCAGGCAGCAATGTGCCCATGTCCTTGATCCCCAGGTCACGCTTGACCTGCGACTCGACCAGGTCGCCGAGGGTCGCGCAGATCACCAGCACCGGGCCCAGCGCGAGGCCGATCCACCAGTGCGCGTCGAGCAGGAACGTCACGAGCAGCACGGACCCGACCGTGCCGAAGACCAGGGACCCGCCCATCCCCTCCCACGACTTCTTCGGACTGATCGCGGGCACCATCGGGTGCCGACCGAACAGGACTCCGGCGGTGTAACCGCCGACGTCGGAGCAGACGACCACGATCATGAGGGTGAGGACGCGGGCCCAGCCGTGGTCCTGCGTCACCATGACGATCGCGAACGAGGCGAACAGCGGCAGCCACGCGAGCACGAGGACGGTGACCGCGAGATCCCGCAGGTAGTGCTCCGGCGCCGTGGTGCGTCCGTTGCTCAGCAGCTTCCACACCATCGCCACCAGGACGGTCGCGACGAACGCGACGAGTGCGCCGGTCGGTCCCCAGGGCCACGCCGACCACATGACGGCCTGCCCGCCCACCAGGAGAGGGACAACGCCGACGTCGTATCCGCCGTCACGGACCCGCTTGACGACTTCCCAGGTCGCGACGGCCAGCGACACCGCGACGACCGGGATCCACACCAGCGGCGCGAAGACCAGGACGAGGATGACCCCGACGCCCAGCGACCCACCGACGGCGAATGCCGCGGGCAGGTCGCGACCGGCGCGCGACTTCTTCGGCGCGGGGTCCTCCCCCGTCGCCGTGGTCGCCTGCGGAACCGTCTCGTCGGTCATCTCCACGCCCTCGCCGCCGGTGCTCACACCTCCAGCAGTTCGTTCTCTTTGTTCTTCACGAGCTCGTCGACCTGCGCGACGTAGCCTGCGGTCGTCTTGTCGAGATCCTTCTCGGCGCGGGTCACCTCGTCCTCGCCGGCCTCGCCGTCCTTCTGGATCCGCTTGAGCTCGTCGAGCGCCTTGCGCCGGACGTTGCGGATCGAGATCTTCGCGTCCTCGCCCTTGGACTTGACCTGCTTGACCAGCTCGCGGCGACGCTCCTCGGTCAGCTGCGGGATCGCGACGCGGATCAGCGAGCCGTCGTTGGTGGGGTTCACACCGAGATCGGAGTTGCGGATCGCGGTCTCGATCGCGCCCAGCGACGACGCCTCGTAGGGCTTGATGACCACCAGGCGCGCCTCGGGGGTGTTGATCGACGACAGCTGCGTGATGGGTGTGGTCGCGCCGTAGTAGTCGATGACGATGCGGTTGAACATCGACGGGTTCGCCCGGCCGGTGCGCACCGAGCCCATGTCGTCGCGGGCGACGCCCACCGCCTTCTCCATCTTCTCCTCGGCGTCGAAGAGTGCTTCGTCGATCATGGTCTCGCCCTTCGTCGTCGGTCGTCGGTGAACACGCTCGCGGTGCGCGGTGGTGCGGAGGCGGCGCTCACATGACCAGTGTCCCGATCTTCTCACCCGCCACCGCACGGGCGATGTTGCCCTCCTGCAGCAGGTTGAAGACCAGGATCGGCATCTTGTTGTCCATGCAGAGGCTGAACGCGGTCGAGTCGGCGACGGCGAGCCCCTTCTCCAGGACCTCGCGGTGGCTGATCTCGCGGAAGAGCGTGGCGTCGGGGTCGGTGCGGGGGTCGGCGCTGTAGACGCCGTCGACGGCCTTGGCCATCAGCACCACCTCCGCCTTGATCTCCAGCGCGCGCTGCGCGGCGGTCGTGTCGGTGGAGAAGTACGGCATGCCCATGCCGGCACCGAAGATGACCACGCGCCCCTTCTCGAGGTGACGCTGAGCGCGCAACGGGATGTAGGGCTCGGCGACCTGACCCATCGTGATGGCGGTCTGCACACGCGTGACGATGCCTTCCTTCTCCAGGAAGTCCTGCAGCGCAAGGCAGTTCATGACCGTGCCGAGCATGCCCATGTAGTCCGAGCGGGACCGCTCGAGTCCCCGCTGCTGCAGTTCCGCGCCGCGGAAGAAGTTGCCGCCGCCGATGACGACGGCCACCTGCACGCCGGTGCGCACCACCTCGGCGATCTGCGCGGCGACCGTGGACACCACGTCGGGGTCGAGGCCGACCTTCCCACCCCCGAACATCTCACCGCCGAGCTTGAGCACCACGCGGGAGAACCCCGGTCGTGTCGTGTCCGCCGTGTCGGCTGTCGGGGCAGAACCGTCGGTCACTCGCCGCTCCTCACGAAGTCCGGTGGCGACGGGCCGGGTGGTCGCCGGGGACAATCCTATGTGGTGCCCGGGGTCGTCCATGTCCCCGACGCGAACGGACCCCGGGACCGTGGTGGTCCCGGGGTCCGTTCGCGTGCGTGGCGTCAGGCCTGGCCGACCTCGAAGCGCTCGAAGCGGGTGATGGTGACACCGGCCTCGTCGAGCAGCGCCTTGACGGTCTTCTTCGAGTCCTGCACCGACGGCTGGTCGATGAGCACGACGTCCTTGTAGAAGCCGTTGACCCGGCCCTCGACGATCTTGGGCAGCGCCTGCTCGGGCTTGCCCTCCTCGCGGGCGGTCTGCTCGGCGATGCGCCGCTCGTTCTCGACGACATCGGCGGGCACCTCGTCGCGCGTCGCGTACTTCGCCTTGAGCGCGGCGACCTGCATCGCGGCACCGCGGGCGGCCTCGGCGGCCTCGGGACCGTCGCCGGTGTACTCGACGAGCACGCCGACAGCCGGCGGCAGGTCGGAGGCACGCTTGTGCAGGTAGCTCGCGACGTTGCCGTCGTAGGACACGACGCGACGCAGCTCGAGCTTCTCGCCGATCTTCGCCGACAGGGCGGCGACGGCGTCGGCCACGGTCTGGCCGTCGACCTGCGCAGCGGACAGCGAGTCGAGGTCGGTCGCCTTCGACGCCACGGCGGCGTCGACGACCTTGTCGGCGAGCTCCTGGAACTCGGCGTTCTTCGCGACGAAGTCGGTCTCGCTGTTGATCTCGACCATGACGCCGTCGCGGGCGGCGACGAGGCCCTCGGCGGTGGACCGCTCGGCACGCTTGCCGACGTCCTTCGCGCCCTTGATGCGCAGTTCCTCGACCGCCTTGTCGAAGTCACCGTCGTTGTTGGCCAGGGCGTTCTTGCAGTCCATCATCCCCGAGCCGGTCAGCTCACGGAGCCGCTTGACGTCGGCGGCGGTGTAGTTCGCCATCGGTGGCGAGCCTCCTTCTCGTGTGACGGGGACCGCCCCACCGGAGGATCCTCCGGTGGGGCGGGCACCGTGGTGGTGTCGGTGTGTCGGGCTGTCAGGCCTGCGTGGTCGGCGCCTCGGCGGCGGGGGCCTCCGCGGCGGGGGCCGCGGTCGCCTCGGCCGCGGGGGCGTCGGCGGGCGCGGACGCCTGGGTCAGCAGCTCCTGCTCCCACTCGGCGAGGGGCTCGCCGGCGCCGGCCTCGGGCTTGGCGTCGGCGTTCGCCGACTGGCCGGCCCGCGCCTGGACACCCTCGGCGACGGCCGAGGCGACCACGCGGGTCAGCAGGGCCGCGCTGCGGATCGCGTCGTCGTTGCCCGGGATCGGGTAGTCGACGAGGTCGGGATCGCAGTTGGTGTCGAGGATGGCGATCACCGGGATGTTGAGCTTGCGCGCCTCACCCACGGCGATGTGCTCCTTGTTGGTGTCGACGACCCAGATGGCCGACGGCACCTTGCCCATGTCGCGGATACCGCCGAGGGTCCGGTCGAGCTTGGTCATCTCACGCGTCAGCATGAGGATTTCCTTCTTGGTGCGACCCTCGAAGCCACCGGTCTGCTCCATGGTCTCGAGCTCCTTGAGGCGCTGGAGACGCTTGTGGACGGTGGAGAAGTTGGTGAGCATGCCGCCGAGCCACCGCTGGTTGACGTAGGGCATGCCGACGCGGGTCGCCTCGCTGGCGATCGACTCCTGCGCCTGCTTCTTGGTGCCGACGAACAGGATGGTGCCGCCGTGGGCGACCGTCTCCTTGACGAACTCGTAGGCGCGATCGATGTAGGTCAGCGTCTGCTGCAGATCGATGATGTAGATGCCGTTGCGGTCGGTGAAGATGAACCGCTTCATCTTCGGGTTCCACCGTCGCGTCTGGTGGCCGAAGTGGGCGCCGCTGTCCAGCAGCTGCTTCATGGTGACGACAGCCATGTCGTGTCTTCTCTCGTGTGCAGTTGGTCGTCGGACGCGGGATGCGGCCGACCCTGACGCCCGGGCCGGTCAGAACCCGGATCCATGAGGACTCGGGACCGCCTGGCCGGTGGGAGTCGGTGCGCGGGCCCCGCGGGGGTGCGCATCCGGTGTCCGGGCGTGCGAAGTCACCCACCCGGAGGCGGAGTGCGTCGGCCAGTGTAGTCACGGCCCGCCCGCGCGACGAAATCCGTGTGGAACCGCCCCGACCGCGCCTGCGTCCCATGGAGGTGGGGATGTCGGGTGTGGTGCGGGTGGTCCTGGTGGCGGTGCTGTCGGTCCTGGTCGTGGGTGGGGCCGCGCACGCGCGGATCCCCGGCGGGTACGGCTGGCCCCTGCTCCCCCGCCCCGTGGTGTCCCGGGGGTTCGATCCGCCGGCCCAACGCTGGCTGACCGGTCACCGCGGTGTCGATCTCGTCGGTGGAGGCGCCGTGCTGGCCGCGGGGGCGGGCACCGTGCGGTTCGCCGGCGCCGTCGCGGACAAGCAGGTGGTGTCGATCCTGCATGCCGACGGCATCGTGACCACCTACGAGCCGGTCGAGCCGGTGGTCACCGTCGGCGCCGTGGTCGCGCGGGGTTCACCGATCGGGACGCTTCTGCCCGGTCACCCGGGCTGCGCGACGCCGTGCCTGCACTGGGGTGCCCGCCGCGGCACGGGCAGATCGGCGACCTACCTCGACCCGCGGGCCCTGGTCGGGGCCGTCCGGGTGCGGCTGCTGCCGGTTGGGGACAGGTGACGCGCTACGCGCGGGGATGGGCCTGTCGGTGCACGGCCCGCAGGCGGTCGACTCCGACGTGGGTGTAGAGCTGCGTGGTCGCGAGCGAGGAGTGACCGAGGAGTTCCTGCACCACCCGGAGGTCGGCGCCGCCCTCGAGCAGGTGTGTCGCCGCCGAGTGGCGCAACCCGTGGGGTCCGATGTCCGGGGCGCCGTCCACGGCGGCCACCGCCTCGTGGACCACGCGGCGGGCGGCACGCTGGTCGAGTCGTCGGCCGCGGGCGCCGAGGAACAGCGCTCGACCGGAGGCCGCGATCGCCAGCGAGGGTCGGCCGTCGTGACGCCACCGCGCGAGGGCCTCGGCCGCGGGCGCGCCGAACGGGACGCTGCGTTCCTTGTCGCCCTTGCCGATCACGCGCAGCACCCGGCGGTCGTCGTCGACGTCGTCGATGTCCAGCCCGCACAGCTCGCCGACGCGGATCCCGGTGCCGTAGAGGACCTCCACGACGGCCGCGTCCCGCAGGGCGATCGGCGAACCGTCCGGTGCGGGACGGGTGGCCGCCGCGGCGGCCTGATCGGCGGTGAGCACCGGGGGCAGCGTGCGATGGGCACGGGGCGCCTGTAGGCGCAGGGACGGATCGCGCGCCAGCACCCCCTCCCGAACCGCCCACGCGCAGAACGTCTTCGCCGACGAGACGTGTCGTGCGATCGTCGTCCGCGCGGAGCCCCGCCGCGCCGACTGCGCCAACCAGGCGCGGAGCAGGTCGAGATCGATGTCCGCGAGTGGCACGGCCCGCGACCCGGCGAACGCGACGAGTGACCGGACGTCGGCGCAGTAGGCGCGCACGGTGTGCTCGCTGTGGCCCTTCTCGTGACGCAGGTACGCCTCGAAGTCGGCCAGTCGTCCGGCGTCGTGCATGTCCCCACCCTGGCGCGAGAGGCCGGCCGCGTCGCGTCCGACGCGCCTGTCGTGACCGAAGCGACGCCTGCCGCGTGTGGCACACGTCGATGACGACGCCGATCAGACGGCCGGCACGGCCTCCTCCGCGCGCCGCAGGTCGGCCTTCCACTGCCGAAAGCCCTCCTCGGTGCGCCCACGACGCCAGTACCCGGAGATCGACGCGCGTCGTGCGCTCACGCCCCGTTCCTTGCGCACATACGGACGCAGGTTGTGCATCACCGCCTGGGCCTCGCCGTGGATGAACACCTGCGGCTCCCCCGGCAGCCAGGGCGCGCGGCGGACCGCGGCCACCAGCGGGGCGTTGTCGCCCGCGACCGTGTCGTCGGCGACGTCGGACCCGGCCCCGCGGTGCACCCAGGTGATCGTGGCCCGCGAGGGCGCGGCGAGGGCGATCTCGTCCTCCGGGCCGGCAACCTCGATGAACGCCTGCGCGGTCGCGTCGTCGGGCAGCGCCGCCAGGGCCGCGGCGAGAGCCGGGAGACCGGCCTCGTCCGAGGCGAGCAGGTGCCACGGCGCCTCGGGGTCGGGGCGGTAGCCGCTGCCCGGCCCGAGGAAGCGGACGGTCTCGCCCGGCTGCGCTGCAGCGGCCCACGGTCCGGCGACGCCGGTGTCCCCGTGCACGACGAAGTCGACGGCGATCTCCTCACGGGCGACGTCGATGGACCGCACCGTGTAGGTACGGAGGACGGGCTGGGCGTCGGGGGCGAACTCGGCGCGGATGCGGTCGAGGTCGAACGGTTCCGGGTAGGTGACGCCCGGCGCACCGAAGATGAACTTGACGTAGGCGTCGGTGTCCTCGGTGGCCGCGAAGTCCGCGAACCCAGGTCCACCGAGGTGCACACGCACCATGTGCGGGGTGATCCACTCGGTCCGACGGACCTGCATGGTGTTCAGTCGCTTTGCCATGACGGACAGCGTACACGCTGGGTTAGGTAAGCCTAACCGTGCAAGTCGGTCATCGCGGTCGTCAGAACAATCGCGGTCGGCGATCACCTCCGTCGGGTGTGCGTGCGGGGCGTGTCCGCGACAGGGCCCATCCGGCCCCGTCCCCGTCGACCAGACCGTGCATGTCGAGTGTCGCCAGCGCCGAGCGGGTGGTGCTCGCGTCCACGCCCGCCGAGAACGCGATCTCCGCGACGCTCGCGCGACCGGTGGCAGGGATGGCCTCACGCACCCGGGCGACGACCGGGTCGAGATCGTCGACGGCGGTGCGGGGGTTCGCGGAGTCGTCCCCGCCGTCGGGGGCGACGAGACGCTCGACCGCAGCGGCGCCGTCCACGAGGTGCGCGTACCCGTCGGCGATCAGCGCATGGCACCCCACCGACATGGCCGACGTCGCCGGCCCCGGCACCGCGCCGAGCGGGCGGCCCACGATCCGCGCCCACGCCGCCGTGTTGTTCGCTCCGCTGCGACGGCCCGCCTCCACGACGACGACCGCTGCCGACAGTGCGACCACCAGTCGGTTGCGCGCGAGGAAGCGATGGCGAGCGGCGGTGGTGCCGGGCGCGTACTCGCTCACCACCGCACCGGTGCGCGCGATCTCGGCGAACAGGGCGCGGTGGTCGGTCGGGTAGTCGATGTCGAGTCCGCACGCCAGGACCGCGACCGTGGAGCCCCCGTCGGCGAGGGCGCGTCGGTGCGCGGCCCCGTCGATGCCGCAGGCGCCGCCGGACACCACGGCCCGGCCCCGCTCGACGGCCCCGGCAGCAACCGTCGAGGCCATCCGCGTCCCGTACGCCGTCGCAGCACGGGACCCCACCACCGCCACACCGTCGTCGGCCACGTCGGCCAGACACACGGGGCCTCGCACCCACAGCGCGAGCGGTGGTCCCCCACGCGCCGCGGTGTCCGCCGTCTGCAGCGCGTGCAGCGCCCAGCCGGGCCACTCGTCGTCGTCCGGTGTCACGAGCCGCCCGCCGAGTCGATCGAGGAGGGCGAGATCGTCCGCCGCGCAGTCGGTCTCGCACCGGGCCGCCGTGGTGCGCAGCACGCCCCGATGCGCGGGCGGCACCGTTCGAGACCGGATCGCTGCGGCGGCCTCCTCCACGCCGACGTCGTCGACCAGTCGGGCCACTCCGGCCGCGGGCGGCTCGGCGACACGGGACAGGTAGGCCCACGCGTGGAGACGACGGGTGTCGGTGCCCGACGGTGACACACCGTCGCTCTCCGACCGTGACACACCGTCGGGCCTCGACCGGGGCGCGGTCATACCCGCTCCCGGTCGCGGAACATCAACGCCTGGGCCACCTCGTCCTGCGTCGGTGTCACGCCGCCGCGCAGGTCGCTCAACGTCCACGCCAGTCGGAGAGCATGTAAATGCACGACGTCGAGCTTGAGCGTCTTGGTTGCTTGCGGCGGGTACCGTGATCGCCATGACCCGTAATGTGTTGTCTCCGTTTACCGTTCGGAACGGACTTAAGAGCGAACGCCAAATACCTGCGACGCGACGAATCGAGGTCGGCCGATGACCGCGCCCGCCGAGTTGTTCGACCATCCCTGGCGGCGCATCGGTGGAGTCCTGGAGGTCGACGTCCATCGCGGTCCGTACGCGTCGGTCACCGTCGAATTGCCGATGTCCTCGACGGACACGGCTGCCGCGACTGTGTACGTCGGCAATGACGACACGATCCTCGTGACCACCGTCGACGGTCTGCGCGCATATGCCGCTGATCTGGTCGAGGCGGCGGACTCCGCCGACATGTGGCGGGCGCGCCTTGCCAGGCCGTAGGTGACTCGGCGCGTCACGTCACCGGTCGGTTCGAATTTGGTCCGCCCGGACGAAGTCCTTGGACTCCGTCCCCCATTCTTCTAGCCACCACGGGAGCGGGAGCCAGTCGCGCCGGTACAGGTGGTCGCCCGGAGTGTTCGGCATCTCCCCGAACAGCTTGATCATGCGCTGCAGCGCGTGCACGTATGCGCGCATGCGCCGCAGCGAGTTGAGTGCAGTGCGGATTTCTGCCTCAGTCACCCTCTCGAGCGAATACATGGGTGTCGACCACGTGGTGTCAGTCCAGCCCCGGTCCGTGGGAACGACCAACGTCATGACACGGTCCGGCCGTTCGCCCTCGACCGCGTGAATCCACCACATGTGGGCAAGGTGCGTACGCACACGGTGCGCGCCATAAAACATGGCCGAGAACTCGTTGTGAGGCCAGGCAATAGCCGACACCTCGGCGATCCGATTGAGCACCTTCGGGGGGCGGTCCCGATCTTTCAGCCCGAGGACGACGCCCCTGCTGGCGAGTTGCGCGCGAAAGTACTGGACGCGGACGCGCACATTTTCGTACCCGCCGAGGAGGTTGAGCGCCGAGCGTTCGAGTTGGGCGTCCGGGACGAAGGACGCCGCCTCGTTCAGGCGGTCACGTTCGATTCTGCGGCGGAACTCATCCATCCAGCCCCACGGGTCGATCATCGGGTCATCCGTCACGGACACAGGCTATTGCCGAGAATCCGTTCCGACACGGGAGCGTTCCGTCGGACGCGGTCGCTACGGTCGAAACACTCGTCGCGGGCCGAGGGAGGTCGACGCGACGTGTCGCGAGTCATCGAATGGAAACCCCGCCGCTGCCCGCACTGCGGCGCCGACTGGCGGGTACGCCGCTCGCACCTGGTCGGGTGGAGCAACACCCGACCGGTCCCCTGCCGGACGTGGGTCTGTCGTCAGTGCGAGGCGATCACCTATCGCGGCGACTTACCGCCGGTAGACGACCTCGAGGACCACCCACGTCACCGCGGTCGTCAGGACCACTAGTCCGATGAGGTCGCCTATGGCGTCGAGAATTGTGCTCACCCTCATTGGATGCTGCGAGGCGAGTCACGGTTCCACCTCTTTGTCGACCAGCTCAGCGGCGGCGGACGTCGCCACACGCGTGACGGGCGCGACTACTCGGCGTGGTCGGGTAGCGCCTCGAGCATCTCGCGGGCCTGGTCGACGTCGAGGTTGCCGAACACCACGACCTGGCCGGCGTGTTGGAACGATCCTGGCCGAAGCTTCTCGGGGTCGGCGACCGACGGGTCGTGCTTGATGACGTCGACGCGGTCGCCGCTATGCACGACCGCGAGACCCTTCCGCTGGGCGAGGATAGACAGATCGTGCATTTCGGCGCGTGTGGTCACGGTCCTGATTGTGCCTGCGACCAACCCGGAAGACCGCCATAGCCCGATTACTGACGTACTGCCGAATTGCCGGATACGATCCGCCGATGACCGCGGCGATCATCGGTGCAGTATTTGTTATTCTCGCGACCCTAATCACACGCGCGACCACACGCGATATAGCGAACCTGCAGGCCCAGCATAAAGTCCTTGATAAACAGATGGAGAAATTGAACGAGTATGTGACTGCCGTGATGGCTTGCGAATCGGCCGCTGAAAAATATTTCTGGATAAGAACCCAGGACGACCGCACCGAATTCGACGAAAAATATCTCGATCGCGCCCACGAAAAGCGCACTGTTGTCAGGTATATTGCGGCTACCCTACCACCAACCGAAGAATGGGATAGCATTCTCCAAGCGCATCCGAAGTTTATGAGTTACACCAGAGAGCTAACACTTAAAAAGTTCGAAAGCGAGGATGACGCGTTCGAATTCTATGGCGATAAAACGGGCGAATTCTATGGTGCTAGTGCGGAGCTCTTGAATGCGTGCCGTCTTGCCGAGATGGATTTCTTCACGCGGTACAAAGGCACCGCGCCTGACTCGCTTGGCGACGAGGTGCGCCGACGCTTTCGCGCGGTTTTTCATCCGCGTCGCTGACAGAGTTCGGCCCCGACGGCCGACCATGCCGGGAGAGCCGTCGGGACCGAACTCGCAGCGGTGACCGCCTACCCCGTCCGCGGGACCCGGCCGACGAGTGCCGGGTGCGGCGTCCAGGGGCGGGCGGTCACCAGTCCTAGTTGGTGATGCCGGTGAGCACCAGGCCCGCCGCCGGGCGCGGGATCGACAGGCCGACCCGCTCCTCCACGACGTGCATCACCGAGTTGGTCGACGCGAGTTGCGCGCCGTCCATGAACGACATCAGCTGGATCGCGTCGCGCACCATGACCCGCGCGTACTGCGTTGAGTCGCAGATGAGGGCGGTTCCGTCGGCGATCTGCGTGGTGGTGCACACGCGCAGGTTCCAGATTTTCGGGACCGCGCCGTCACCGGCGGCGTCGGTGAGAAGGAACCGTCCCATGCTGTCGACCGCGCCCCGCAACTCGCCGAATGTGTTCGGTGAAAGGACGATCGTGTCGGCGACCGCGAACGCCGCCCCCGACCGCAGGGTCGTGACGGCCTTGTTGATCGCGCGCAGGCCGGGTGATCCGGGTGCGGTGTCCGACGTCGACACCTGCGCGGTGAGGCCCGCCGCGCCGAGGAGGCCGTCCGCGGTGGGTGCCGCACCGCCTGGTTCGTCCTCGGGGGCGCCGTTGAGGAGGAACGCCGACTCGGCGTTGATGAGGGTGCGGGTGAGTTCGGAAGGCACCATCTCCGCGGCGAACACCTCGAAGTCCCGCGCCAACTCGTACGAGTGCGTGTAGGTGCCCGCGAGTTTCGTGACATGCCCGGTGACGACGGTGGTGCCGAACGACACGACCGGCTTGACCGCGAGTTCTGCGGTCACCCCCGGCCCGCCGGTGGTGGTGTCGTGGCGGACGTAGGTCCACGTCGGGGCGTCCAGAGGGACGTGGTCGAACAGGTCGCCGACGCGGGTCT
>JAQIJH010000082.1:0-12122 GCA_036946345.1 Gordonia paraffinivorans
GGTCGCCGGCGTGCTTCCACTGCGTGCTCTCGGCGCCGATCGTCTCGGCCTCGGCGCAGAGCTCCTCCTTGCGGGCCACCGCAGCGGCTCGTGCCGACTCCCGTGCGCGCGTGCGTTCCACCGCGACGCCGTCGGCCCCGTCGATGACCGCGGTCAGCCGCGTCCGCAGCGCGGCGACGTCGCCGATCACCGCCGCGTCGGCGAGCGTGTCGCGCAGCGTCGTGGCCGACGCCTTCGTCTTGCGCGGATCGCCCGTCCCGGCGGACAGACGTTCCTCCAGCAGTTCGATCTCGGTGGCGAGATCGTCGAAACGGCGGCCGTAGTGGGCGAGGCCCTCGGCCGGGGTACCCGCCTGCCACGAGCCGATGACCCGAGGGGTGCCGTCCTCGACGAGCCACACGGTCCCGTCGTCGTCGACGCGTCCGAACGCCGAGGGGTCGGACGCCGGACGGGCATGCGTCTCGACGTGCGGAGCGGACGGGCGGGGACCCGGGGTGGGACGGGGACCGGGTCGGGGCCCGGGCTTCGGGCCGGGTCGCGGGGGAGCGGCCGCCGGGGGCAGCGGTCGACGGGGCAGTGTCCGACGGAGGGGGGTCCGACGGAGAGGGGACCGACGGAGAGGGGACCGACGCGGGTGTGGGCGGGGGACTCGCGACCGCGGGTGTCGGTGGGCGCCTCCGCCGGCGGCGCCGGCGCGGGTGTCGACGCTGTCGGTCTCCTGGGGGGCCGGCCGGCCCGGGTCCTCGCTCATCGTCTGTTCCCTTGTCCTCGCCGCGCGTCACGGCTGCCGTCCTCGTGCCGCGCGCCGCGCGGCGAGCCCACGCCGGGGGCGCGGTGCAGACCATTCAAACAGGTGCCGTCCGATTTCGTGTGCACTCGTCCGACAGGTCGGGCCCCCGACCGGCGTCGCGCCGCGCTCACGACCGGCGTCCCGCCGGGACGTCGAGCGACAGGCAGGCGTGCGGCGATCGGTAGCGTGTGCAGGCGTGCTCGCTGCCGTCGCGATCGTGCCCGGGTCGCCGTCGCTCGTCCCCGCCCTCACCGGGCCCGACGTCCCCGACCTCGGTGCACCGCGCGCCGCGGTACGGCAGGTCGGCGAACGACTCGCCGACGTCGCACCCCGACGGTGGATCGCGGTGTGCGCGGGGGACATCCACGATCCGGAGCGGGTCGACGGTGACGGCGTCGTCCGGGCCGACCTGCCCGTCGACGGCACGTACATCGGGTTCGGCGTCGACGTCCGGGTGCGGCTGCGGCCCGGGACACCACCCGCGTCCGTCCCTGACCGCATGGCGACGACGGTGCTGGCGGCCGCATGGCTGCGCGGCGAGGGTCGCGCCCGAGGTGACCGTCGACCCGGTCCTCGTCGACCCCGCGATCGAGGGCGAGCGACTCGACGCGGCCGCCGACCTGATCGCCGACCTCCTGACGGCCGACGAGCAGCCGACCGGGCTGCTCGTCGTCGCCGACGGGTCGACCGGACTCACCCCGAAGGCGCCCGGAGGGCTGATCGAGGGCGCCGAGGTCGTCCAGGCGGCGGTGGACGCCGCGATCGCCGCGGGTGACCTCGCGGCGATCGCAGCCCTCGACGTCGCCGAGTGCGCCCGCGTCCGTATCGACGGCCGTGCCCCGCTGCAGATCGCCGCGCAGGTCTGGCGGCGCAGCACGCCCCGTGCCCCGGTCGTCGAATCCCTGTGGCGCGGAGCACCACTCGGCGTCGGGGGGCACGCCGCGTGGTGGGTGCCCGCCCGGTGACCGCGCGTCCGATCGCGATCGTCGGGCCCACGGGCACCGGCAAGTCCGACCTCGCGCTCGACGTCGCGCACCGCTGGGACGGCGAGATCGTCAACATCGACGCGATGCAGCAGTACCGCGGCATGGACGTGGGCACCGCGAAGGTCCCCGTCGCACAGCGGCGCGGCATCCCGCACCACCAGCTCGACGTCCTCGACGTGACCGAGGTCGCGACCGTCGCGCGCTACCAGCGGGCCGCCGGCGCCGACGTCGAGGACATCCTCGCCCGCGGTCGGCGCCCCGTGATCGTCGGCGGCTCGATGATGTACGTGCAGTCGCTGCTCGACGACTGGACGTTCCCCGCGACCGACGAGGTGGTGCGGTCCCGTCTCGAACAGGAACTCGCCGACCGCGGTGTCGCGGCCATGCACGGCCGTCTCGCCGCGGTCGACCCGGATGCGGCGGCCACGATCCTCGCCACCGACGGCCGACGGATCGTGCGCGCGCTCGAGGTCGTCGAGATCACCGGCGCCCCGTTCGCGGCGTCCGCGCCGCGGATCGGGGGAGCCGCGGTGGTCGACTCTCGTCGTCGGCCTCGACCGGGACACCGACGAGCTGGACGCGCGTCTGCGCTCGCGGACCGAGGCGATGTTCGCCGGCGGGCGCCTGGTCGAGGAGGTGGCCGCCCCTCGTCCCCCGCGGTCTGCGCGACGGTCGCACGGCGTCCCGCGCCATCGGGTACGCCCAGGCGCTGGGGGGTGCTCGACGGCGAGCTCGACGTGACCGACGCGGTGGAGGCGACGTTCGTCGGCACCCGTCGCTATGTCCGGAGGCAGCGGTCGTGGTTCCGCCGTGATCACCGTGTGCGGTGGCTCGACGCGGCGGCGAACGGCCTGGTCGACGAGGTCGCGGCCCTGCTCGCCGACGGCTGAGCGTGACGCGGTGACTACCCTGGGGTGATGGCCGACGTCGACACCGCGCTCCCGTTCGTCAAGGGACACGGCACCGAGAACGACTTCGTGCTGCTCCCGGACCACCACGCGCGCCTGCAGCTGACCACCGAGCTGGTCGCGGCACTCTGCGACCGGCGGGCCGGACTCGGCGGGGACGGACTGCTCCGGGTCGCCCGCACCGACGCACTCGTCGTCGCCGGCGTGCTCGACGAGGTCCCGCCCGGCGTGGCGACCTCCGACTGGTTCATGGACTACCGCAACGCCGACGGCTCGATCGCCGAGATGTGCGGCAACGGGGTCCGGGTGTTCGCCCACCATCTCGTCGCCGCCGGTCTCGTCGACGGTCCCGAGTTCACCGTCGGCAGTCGCGCCGGGGGGCGGAGAGTGCACGTCCACGACGCGGATCACACCGACGCGGACGTGACCGTCGAGATGGGCCCCGTCCGTCTCGGTCCGCGCAGCGCCGCCACGCTCGGCCGGTCGCTCGAGGGGTGTGGCGGTGGACGTCGGCAACCCCCACCTGGCCTGCGTCGTCGACGACCTGTCCGTCGCCGAGCTCGGCGCCCTCGACTTCACCGGCGGGGCCGTCGTCGACAGCGGCGTGTTCCCCCAGGGCGTGAACCTCGAGGTGATCACGCCCGCCCGGGACGGCTCGGTGCACATGCGGGTCCTCGAACGCGGCGTGGGGGAGACGCGCAGCTGCGGCACCGGCACCGTCGCCGCGGCGGCCGCGGCCCTGCTCGCGCAGACCGGGAAGGCCCACGGCACCCTCGACGTTCACATACCGGGAGGCACCGTGACCGTGACGATCACCGACGACGGCGCCACCCTGCGCGGGCCCTCGCGCCTCGTCGCGATCGGTACCGTCTCGCTCCCCGAGACGGCCGAAAACCGGATGCACGTCACACCGTCGGTGTGAGTCACTGATGGCGGCACCCGAACGCACCCCGGGACCACCGGACCCGCGAGGTCCGGACCCGACATCCCGTCGACGGGGATCCCCGTCCGACCGCACTACCGAGGAGACCACCTTCTTCACCGAGAACACCTCCGGCGTGGCCTACGCCGACGACATCACCGAGGCCGACACCACCGGGACCGACACGACGACCGTCGACGCCCCGACCGATCACGCCCCGACCGAACCAGCACCGACGGGGTTCGCGCGGACCGTCCGACGCGCACCGACCACGGGTGAGCTTCAGCTCGACGAACGCTCGTCGCTGCAGCGCGTGCCCGGCCTGTCCACCGAACTCACAGACATCACCGAGGTCGAGTACCGGCAGCTCCGTCTCGAGCGCGTCGTGCTCGTCGGGGTGTGGACCGAGGGCTCGCAGCAGGCCGTCCACGGACGCATGGCCGAACTCGCCGCGCTCGCCGAGACGGCGGGCTCCGACGTCCTCGACGGCGTCGTCCAGCGGCGCGACCGTCCCGACCCGGCCACCTACATCGGGTCCGGCAAGGCGCACGAGCTGCGCGAGGTCGTCCTCGCGACCGGTGCGGACACCGTCATCTGCGACGGTGAACTGACGCCGGCCCAGCTGACCGCGCTGGAGAAGATCGTGAAGGTCAAGGTCATCGACCGGACCGCCCTCATCCTCGACATCTTCGCCCAGCACGCGACCTCGCGGGAGGGCAAGGCGCAGGTCGCGCTGGCGCAGATGGAGTACATGCTCCCGCGTCTGCGCGGCTGGGGTGAGTCCATGTCCCGCCAGGCCGGTGGTCGTGCCGGCAGCAACGGCGGCGTGGGTCTGCGCGGTCCCGGTGAGACCAAGATCGAGACCGATCGACGACGTATCCGCGAGCGGATGGCCAAGCTGCGCCGCGAGATCCGCGGGATGAAGACCGCCCGGACGGTCAGCCGCACCCGGCGCCGGTCGTCGGTGGTCCCCACGATCACCATCGCGGGGTACACCAACGCCGGCAAGTCCAGCCTCATCAACGCGATGACGGGGTCCGGCGTGCTGGTGCAGGACGCGCTGTTCGCCACACTCGACCCGACCACCCGCCGGGCCACGCTGGACGACGGTCGTGAGGTGACGTTCACCGACACCGTCGGCTTCGTCCGTCACCTGCCGACGCAGCTCGTCGAGGCGTTCCGGTCGACCCTGGAGGAGGTCGTCGACGCCGACGTCGTCCTGCACGTGGTCGACGCGTCGGATCCCATGCCGATGGACCAGATCTCGACGGTCCGCCGGGTCGTCGCCGACGTCGTCGTCGAGGAGGACGCGGTCGCGCCGCCGGAGATCCTGGTGATCAACAAGATCGACCGGGCCGACCCCCTGGTGCTCGCTGCCCTTCGTGGCGAGTTCCCCGACGCGGTGTTCGTCTCCGCGGTGAGCGGCGAGGGTCTCGACGACCTCTTCGCCCGGGTGCGCGAGGTCGCGAGCCGTGACGACGTCGACATGACCGTCCTGGTGCCGTACTCCCGGGGAGACCTGGTGTCGCGCATCCACGCCCACGGCGACGTGCTCGACACCGAACACGTCGCGGACGGGACACGCCTGCACGTCCGGGTTCCCGCGGCACTGGCCGGCGAACTGGAGACCATGGTCGTCTGAGACGTCGCCCGACCGACGACACGGCCCCCGATGCTCCTGGAGAGCATCGGGGGCCGTGTCGCGTGCGCCGTGGTGTCAGTCGGCGTCGAGATCCTTCACCACGAGTTCGGCGATGGAGTCCAGCGTCGGCTGGTCGTCGGCGGTGACGACGACCTGCGTCCCCTTCTCCGCGCCGAGCGTCATGATCATGAGCGCCGAGCCGGCGTCGACCGGCTCACCGCCCTCGACGGCGAGGGTGACCGCGGAGCCCGCGGCCGCGACGGCCTCGGCGATGATCGTGGCGGGTCGGGCGTGCAGACCGACGGCGGAGCCGACGGGAACGGTGGTGCTGGGCATGGATCGGGTCCCTTCTTCTCTGACGGGTGTGCTCAGGCTGCCACGGGAGCGGCGGCCGGGGGTGACGACGGTGTCCTTGGTGGTGCGGACGCGCATCTCCTTGAGGGCGACGACGATCGCCGCGGCGACCACGGTGCCCGCGGCCAGGGCGATCAGGAAGCCCAGGATGTTGCTCATCGCGAAGAACACGAAGATGCCGCCGTGCGGGGCGCGCAGCCCGACGTCGAGCGCCATCGTGATGGCGCCGGTGACCGCGCCGCCGGCCATCATCGAGGGGATGACGCGCAGCGGGTCGGCCGCGGCGAACGGGATCGCGCCCTCGGAGATGAACGACGCCCCGAGCAACCATGCCGCCTTGCCGTTCTCCCGCTCGGGTGCGGTGAACAGCTTCGGGCGCACCGCCGTGGCCAGCGCCATCGCCAGCGGGGGCACACCATGCCGGCGGCCATCACGGTCGCCATGATGTGCAGTTCGGCGGGGCCCGCGGTGGCGAGGCCCTGGACGGCGAAGGCGTAGGCGGCCTTGTTGACCGGACCGCCGAGGTCGAAGCACATCATCAGGCCGAGCACGATCCCGAGGACGATCGCCGAGCTGCCGGACATGCTCCCGAGCGCGTCCTGCAGTTCGGTGGTGACCCACGCGAGCGGGCGGCCGAGCACCATGAGCATCAACGCGCCGGTGATCAGGGTGGCCAGCAGCGGGATGATGACGACCGGCATGAGACCACGTGCCCACTGCGGCAGCGGGATCCGTCCGATGTACAGCGCGACGAAGCCGGCGATGAGGCCGCCGACGAGGCCGCCGATGAAGCCCGCGCCCACGGTCGCGGCGATGTAGCCGGCCGTGAAACCGGGTGCGATGCCGGGCCGGTCGGCGATGGCGAACGCGATGTAGCCCGCCAGCGCCGGGACCAGGAAGAAGAAGGCCAGCTGACCGATGGTGAACGCGATCGCGCCGAGGTAGTGCACGAACCCCTCGGGCGGCAGGTTCGTCAGGCTGTTGGTCAGCGCGATCGTCTTGCCGATCGCGTCGGTGGCGCCGTCGGGCGTGTTGGCCAGCTCGTAGCCCCCGAGGAGGAACCCCAGGGCGATGAGCAGACCGCCGGCGGCGACGAACGGGATCATGTAGCTCACGCCGGTGAGCAGGATCTGACGCAGACGCGTGCCCCAGCCCAGTTCGCTGCCGGACGCGGCCGGGGTGTCCCCGGCGGCGGCCGCGGAGCCCGACACCCGGGCGGCCGAAGGGTTGCTCGCCGCGGCGACCGCGTCGGCGATCATCGCGCCGGGCTCGTTGATGGCGCGCTTGGTGCCGGACTCGACGACGGGCTTGCCCGCGAAGCGCTCCCGGCCCTTGACGCCCACGTCGGTGGCGAAGATGACCGCGTCGGCGGCCGCGATGACGGCGGGGTCCGCGGGGGTCGACTTCGAGGAGCCCTGGGTCTCGACGACGAAGTCGACGCCGGCGCGCTCGGCCGCGTAGGTGAGCGAGTCCGCCGCCATGTAGGTGTGGGCGATCCCGGTGGGGCACGCGGTGATCGCGACGATCGAGGTGCGCTTGCTGGAGATCGCGTCGGCGGCCGGCTCGGTGGTGGCCGGCGCCGTGGCGGCCGGGGCAGCGGTCGTCGCGGTGCCGGTGGGGGCCTTCGCGGGTGCGGGTGCGACGACCTCACCGACGAGGTCGACGATCGTCGCCGCGTCGGGCGCCGAGCGCAGCGCGGCGACGAAATCGGGACGGACGAGTGCCCGTGCCAGCGCGCTGAGCAGCTTCATGTGCTCGGAGCCGCCGGATGCCGGTGCCGCGATGAGGAAGACGATGTCGGCGGGGCCGTCGGAGGCGCCGAAGTCGACCTTCGGGGCCAGGCGCGCGAAGGCGAGGCTCGCTCGGGCGACGCCCTCGGTGCGGCAGTGCGGGATGGCGATGCCGCCGGGCAGGCCGGTCGGGGACTGCGCCTCGCGGGCGAGCGCGGCCTCGACGAGGCCGTCGGCCTGCGTCGCGCGGCCGGTCGCGACCAACAGGCCGGCGAGATGGGTGATCACCGCGGCGGTGTCGGACCCGGCGTTCACGTCGAGCGCGACGGTCGCCTGCTCGATGATCGCCGACGCCTGCGGGTCGGAGCCCGGGGTGACCGGGCCGGGATGGGTGGTGGACATGGTGCCTCTTCTGTTCAGGTGGATCGGTGATGACGAGAAGTTCTGTGGGACCGGGTCGGTCGTCTCTGCTCGACGACCGTGATCGTCAGACGAATGGTGTGGACACCTCGCTCACCCGCACCGCGTGCAGCGCGAGGTCATCGGGGGAGGGCGGCTGGGTGCCGGGGAGTGCCGCGGCGGCGGAGCCGTGGGCGACCGCGGCGCGCAACGCGTCCGCGGGGCCGTGTCCCGACAGGTCGGCGAGGAGATAGCCGGCGAGCGTGGCGTCCCCGGCCCCGACGGTGCTGACCGGGGTGATCGGCGGCGGCGACGCCTGCCACGCGCCGTCGGCGGTGACCAGCAGCGCGCCCGCGGCGCCGAGTGTCGCGAGCACCGCGCACCCGGCGGACCCGACGATCGACCGTGCGGCCTCGAGGGTGGGGGTGAAATCCCCTCCGGCCGCGGCGGTGTCGAGAGCGACGACGTCGGCACCGGTGAGCTCGCACAACTCCTCGGTGTTGGGCTTGATCAGGTCGACGGTGCCGTCGGTGACAGCGGGGACGAGCGCGGCGAGCGGGGCGCCGGAGGTGTCGACCGCGACGCGGCAGCGGGATCCGGACAGGGCCGCGGCGATGCGGGCGTACAGGTCGGCGGGGGCGCCCGGCGGGAGCGATCCGCACAGGGCCACCCAGTCGGCGTCCTCGGCGGCATCGAGGACGATCGAGAAGAGCGCCTCGACCTGCGGCGTGGTGAGCGTCGCGCCCGGCAGGTTGAGCTTCGTCGTCGTCCCGTCCGGCTCGGTCACCGTGATGTTGGTGCGGACCTCGTCGCGGACCTCGACGGTGCGGTGGTGCAGCCCGACGGCGTCGAGACCGACGAGCAGGGGATCACCGTCGGGCGCGGGGAGGATCGCGGTCGTCGGCACGCCGGCGACCTGGGCGACGCGGGAGACGTTGATGCCCTTGCCGCCTGGCTCGCTACGGCTGCCGAGTGCGCGCACGACGGCACCGCGCTCGAGCACGCCCGGCAGGACCACGGTGCGGTCGAGACTGGGGTTGGCGGTGACGGTCACGATCATGCGATCACGACCTCGACGCCGAGGGCGGACAGGCGGGCGGAGAACGCGGGGTCGATGCCGTCGTCGGTGATGAGGACGTCGATCGCGCCGACGTCGCCGAAGCTGCGCAGGTCCTCGCGGCCGATCTTCGTCGAGTCGGCGAGCACCACGACCCGCTGTGCGGACGCGATCATGGCGGACTTCACCGCGGCCTCCTCGATGTCGGGGGTCGACAGGCCGTGGTCTTCGGTGAGCCCGTTGGTGCCGATCAACGCGACGTCGACGCGCAGGTCGCTCAGCGACGCCAACGGCGCCGGTCCGACGGCGGCCTGCGTGATGCCGCGGATGCGGCCCCCGAGGAAGTGCAGGTCGGCACCGGGATGGTCGGCGACGGTGGACGCCACCGACAGCGAGTTGGTGAAGACGGTGAGACCACGATCGCGGGGGAGACGCGCGGCTGCCTGGATCGTGGTTGTCCCCGCGTCGACGACGAGGCTGCCGCCGTCGGAGGGGAGGAACCGGCATGCGGCGGCACCGATCCGCATCTTCTCGTCGGGACGCGCCCCGGCGCGCTCGGTCACGTCGAGTTCCGAGGGACGGATCGCGTCGACCGTCACCGCGCCGCCGTGGACGCGGCGCACCGCGCCGGCCCGCTCGAGCACCGCGAGGTCCCGGCGCACCGTCTCGCTGGTGACCGCGAACTCGCGGGCGAGGGCGGTCACCGACGCCCGTCCGTGGCTCGCCACCTCGTCGGCGATGGCCTGCTGTCGCTCCTCGGCGTACACCGTGGCTCCTGTCGTCGTCGGCCCTGGTTCGGTCCGCCGGATCGGCGGTCCATGTGGATTTCTGTGGGGGTCGGTGTTGGTTCGTTTCTGTTTACGCTTGACTGTGTTGACAAGTCAAGCATTTCTTGTAATTTGAGTCACATCAGCCGGTCGAACAGGCCGGGGACACTGCAGACGACCCCGACGGGGCGCTCGCGAGGGCGCCTCACGAACCAGAGGTGAACCCCATGACAGCGCACGCCAGCACCGCCCCCGCAGCCTCGGGCGCCGGGACGGTCCTCGTCGGGACACCGGTCGTCGCGGGTGTGGCCTTCGGTCCGGTCATGTGGCCCGGCGCGCGTCCGGAGCTGCCGGGTCCGGGAGCGGCCCCCGCCGACGTCGAGGCCGAGTGCGTGCGCTTCGCCGCCGCGGCCTCCGCGGTCGCCGACCGTCTGCGTGCGCGCGCGTCGGCCGCCACGGGGGTCGCGTCGGAGGTGCTGTCGGCGACGGCCGCCCTGGCCGAGGACCGCGGCTGGATCGGCGCGGCACAGAAGGAGATCCGCGCCGGGGCGCCGGCCCCCAACGCCGCGGTCGCGGCCACCGAGCAGTTCGTGACGCTGTTCACCAAGCTCGGTGGTCTCATGGCCGAGCGGGTCACCGACCTGCAGGACGTCCGCGATCGGGTGCTCGCCGAACTCGCCGGTGACCCCGAGCCGGGCATCGCCCGCCCGGACCACCCCGTCGTCCTGTTCGCCGAGGACCTCGCACCGGCCGACACGTCGGGGCTCGACCCGGCGGTCGTGACCGCCCTGGTCACCCGGCTCGGCGGGCCGACCAGCCACACGGCCATCATCGCCCGGCAGCTGGGCATCCCGTGCGTGGTCGCGGTGAGCGATCTCGACGAGATCCCTGCCGGTGCAGAGGTTCTGGTCGACGGTGCGACGGGACAGATCACCGTCGACCCGGACGCCAACGCGGCCGAGGAGGCGGTCGCCGACGCGCGCCGGGTCGCCGCCGAGGTCGCCCGGTGGACGGGCCCCGGCCGGACCGCGGACGGCACCGAGGTGGCCGTCCTCGCCAACGTCCAGGACGGTGCGTCGGCCCGGTCGGCCACCGACCACCCGGTCGCCGGCGTCGGGTTGTTCCGCACCGAGCTCGCGTTCCTCGACCGCGCGTCCGAACCGACCGTCGACGAGCAGACCACGCTGTACCGGGAGGTCATCGAGGCGTTCGCCGCGACACCGGACCCCGCGAAGATCGTCATCCGCACGCTCGACGCCGGGAGTGACAAGCCGCTCGCGTTCGTCGACTCGGGTACGGAGGCCAACCCCGCTCTCGGCGTCCGCGGTCTGCGGGTCGCCCAGGACCACCCGGCCCTGCTCGACCGTCAGCTCGACGCGATCGCCGCGGCCGCTCGGGAGACGGGCACGACCCCCTGGGTGATGGCGCCGATGGTCGCGACGGCCGCGGAGGCGCGGGGATTCGCCGCGCAGGTGCGTGAGCGCGGTCTGGTGGCCGGCGTGATGATCGAGGTGCCGTCGGCGGCACTGTTGGCGCCGGCGATCCTCGCCGAGGTCGACTTCGTGTCGATCGGCACCAACGACCTGACCCAGTACACGATGGCCGCCGACCGGATGTCCGCGGAGCTCGCGACCCTCACCGACCCGTGGCAGCCGGCTGTGCTCGCGTTGATCGACCGCGTCGCCGCCGCGGGTGCGGCGGCGGGGAAGCCGGTCGGCGTGTGCGGCGAGGCAGCCGCCGACCCGCTGCTCGCGTGCGTCCTCGTCGGCATGGGAGTCACGTCGCAGTCGAGTGCGCCCGCGGCAGCCGCGGCTGTCGGTGCGGCGCTCGGACGCGTGACCCGTGCGGCGTGCCGGGCCGCCGCCGACGCGGTGCTCGCGACCGCCGACCCCGCCGACGCACGGGCCGCGGCCGCCGCTGCGCTGGAGAACTGACAGCCCGATCCGACGACACGAGGCGCCCCCACCGTCAGCGGTGGGGGCGCCTCGTCGTCGCGACGGGAGAGGCCGTCGGGTGGAGGGCTCAGATCCTCCGCATCACCGTGACGACCTTGCCGAGGATGACGGCGTCGTCGCCGTTGATCGGGTCGAACGCAGGGTTGTGCGGCATCAGCCAGACGTGGCCGTCGGCACGCTTGAAGGTCTTGACGGTGGCCTCGCCGTCGATCATCGCGGCGACGATGTCACCGTTGTCGGCCACGTTCTGCTGTCGCACGACCACCCAGTCGCCGTCACAGATGGCCGCGTCGATCATCGACTCGCCCACGACGCGGAGCAGGAAGAGCGCACCGTCGCCGACGAGCTCCCGGGGGAGCGGGAAGACGTCCTCGACGGCCTCCTCGGCGAGGATCGGACCACCGGCGGCGATCCGGCCCAACACGGGTACGAACGTCGGGGTGGGCAGCGGCGTCGCCCCGCTGTCACCGCCGTCACCCGGGTCGTTCTCTGCACGTTCACCGCGCGGGGGCGGTTGTGGTCCCGCTTGAGGAAGCCTTTGCGCTCGAGGGTGCGCAGCTGGTGCGCGACCGACGACGTCGACGTCAGACCCACCGCGTCGCCGATCTCCCG
>JAQIJH010000083.1:0-22067 GCA_036946345.1 Gordonia paraffinivorans
GATGACCGCGACACCGGCCTGGACCGTCTCGAGGAACGCCTTGTTGATGCGGTCGGCCTCGGCCTTCGGCAGCTCCAGGCCGAGGAACACCTCGAGTGCGACGTCGAGGGTGAGCGCCTTGAACTCGTGGAACAGCTCGACCTCCCCGGTCGGGAACGTCTGCATCCGCCGCTCGATCATCGGCTGCATCAGCGCCATGTACTTCTTCAACACGGCCGGGTTGAAGCCCTGCTGCAGGATCAGTCGGTGGCTGCGGTGCTCGTCGAAGTCGAGCAGCATCACGCCGCGGTTGAAGAACGGCCCGATGAGGTAGGTCCACGCGGGACCGTTGGCGAACGCCTTGTCCTTGTTCATCAGGATCTGCTCGGTCGCATCAGGGCCCGACGCGAGGATCCACTCCCGACCGAAGAGGTGGTGTCCGGAGACCCGCCCGTATCGCGCCAGACGCTTGCGGTGGAACGCGAACGGATCGCGACGCATCTGCATCACCGCTGCGATCCCGCTCTGCTTGGAGAACGGGACCTCTTTGAGGTTGCTGTCGCTCGGTACCCGGAACGCTGTGGCCGTCATCTCATGCACCTCCATTGGAACAGATACGGCGAATCGTATCTTTGAAGGCGTTCGGTGTCTACCAGGTCACACCTGCGCCCACTCCGCGGCGGCGTGTCCGCCCGTGAGCAGGCCATGTGTCCGCACAAGACGTTCACGCCACCAGGTCGTGCGTTCGACGTCGGCGAGAGGGAGATCGTCGTCGGGCTCGACGGCGCGCGGTCGCACCCGGCCGTCGACGGGGACGAACCAGTCGGCGACGTCGCGGGTGAACATAGTGCCGGTGCCCAGCCCGCAGGCGAGCAGCTCGCCGGGGAGGGCCGCGGCGCAGGCGATCCCGGCGGCCATCCCGACGGCGGAGTCCAGTGCGCTCGACACGACGACGTCGAGGTCGATGTCGTCGGCGATCGCCAGGACCCGTCGCATGCCACCGAGCGGCGCGACCTTGACCACCGCCACGTCGGCCGCCCCGGCACGCACCACCCGCAGTGGGTCCTCGGCGCGTCGGATGCTCTCGTCGGCCGCGATCGGGGGTGTCGACGGCGGCGCGGACAGCCGCGAGCTCCTCGACCGTCGCGCAGGGTTGTTCCGCGTACTGGAGTTCGCCGAGGGCTCGGATCGTGGAGATCGCCTGCTGCGGTGTCCATTTCCCGTTGGCGTCGACGCGGACGTTCGGGATGCGGTCGCGGACGGCCGCGACGCGCTGCACCTCGTCGTCGAGGGTGTCCCCCGGCTCGGCGACCTTGACCTTGGCCGTCGTGGCGCCCGGGAAGCGGTCGAGGATGGCTGCGACGTCGGCGGCGGGGACGGCCGGGATGGTGGCGTTGACCTCAACGCTGTCGCGGGCCGCCGGGGGCGGTCCGATCCACGCCGCCTCGATCCCTGCGGACAACCACCACGCCGCCTCGGCGTCGTCGTACTCGGGGAACGGCCCGAACTCGCCCCATCCCGCCGGCCCGCGGAACACCATCACCTCGCGGACCAGGATGCCGCGGAACCGTTCTCGCATCGGCAACGCCACCACCTGCGCGGTCGCCAGGATCTCCTCGACGCTCGGGATGCTCACCGCCCCACCGTCGCACAGATCGGTAGCAACTCGTGTCGACAGGCGACACCAAGTGCCACCGATCTGCACCCCGGATCGATGACGATCACACAGGCGTAGTGATGGTTCCCGCTGAGCGGGAACAATCGCTACGGATGCAACGAGAGGGCCATCACGAGCTCGGTGTTCGCCGGGTAGGCGGGGTTCTGCACTGTGACACCGGTGGACGCGAAGCCGAACTGTTCGTAGAGGTGTCGTGCGCGGTCGTTGAACTCGCCGACATGAAGCATCGCGGCGTGCGCGTGCTCAGCGGACCACGTGAGGAGCTCGGTCATCAGCGCCGACGCGACACCGCGTCGACGTGCGTCCGGGGCGACGTAGACGCTGTAGATCCAGGCCGCGTCGCCCTCGACGAGAGCGCGCATCGAGCCGACCCATCGCACGTCGTCATGCACTACGAACGCGACTCCGTGAGGATCGTGATGAGCCTCCAGCAGCGACCGCCACGACTCGTCGGGGCGATCCTCCATCTCCTGTGGCGTGGCCCCGAACGCGTGGGGCGACTCGGTCGCGGCAGCGATCCGGAACGCGCGGTACTCCGCCCAGTCGTCGCCGGTCAGCCGTCTGATGTCCACGAGCGGGCACCGTACGGCCCGACGACCACGCTGGTCGACCGGATTTCAGGCAGTTCTTCCCGCTGAGCGGGACCGATCGCCTCGGATCGACGACGATCAGGCGGTGATCACCGAACACGCCCTGCTCCCCGTCGACCCCGCACGAAGCCGCGAGTTCGAGGCGGCATTCGACGAGGCGAAAGCGATCATCGCGGCATCACCTGGCTTCGGCGGTCTCGAGCTGCTCCGATCGATCGAGTCCCCGGACACGTACCTGCTGCTCGTCCGGTGGGAGTCCGTCGAGGCACACACCGACGGCTTTCGCGGGTCGGCCGGGTACGAGCGGTGGAAGGCACTGCTACACCGGTTCTACGACCCGTTCCCGATCGTCGAACACTTCGCGCCGATCACGCAGGCGTAGAGATGTTTCCCGCTGAGCGGGAACAATCGCTACGGATGCAGGCGCGTCGACCGAATTTCCCGCCGAGCGAGAACGATCACCACGGATCCCCGGTCAGCGGACGCCGGTGAGGGGGAGCTCGTCGGCGCGGGGGTCGAGGACGACGGCGTCGGGTTCGAGGTCAGGATCACCGAAGGTGCGGACCGGGCGAGGCGAGTCGGGCCGGGCCGCGTCCCACCCCGGGTCGCCGGTGGTGGCGAAGCGGACCCAGGTGGCGTGCACGTCGTCGGCCAACCACTGCGGCGCATCGGGGCCGGTCATCGCCCTGGTCTTGTCGAGGGCGTCGAAGACGAACGGCAACTCGAGCGCGTGCGCCGACCGCAGGTCACGCACCGCCGTCGGCCACGCGAACTCGTACTGCCACGCGCTCTGGCCATCCCGTGCGGCGATCGCGTCGACGATGTCGGCGGTGCCCGACCGGAAGGCGTGATCGGTCAGCGCGGCACACAACACGTCTCCGGCCGTGGCCCCCGGACGGTTGGCCGAGTAGACCGCTGCCGCCTCCGGGTCGAGACCGAACCGGGCGAACGCCATCGGCAGGATCTCTTCCGTGATGCCGCCGGCGACGCCGGTCGGCACGAGGAAGAAGCGGAACTCGTCGCGCGTCGTGCCGGCCAGGACGTCGACTCCCGTTCCCGCGCCCGCGCGCACCGCGTCGATGGGCAGTTGATCGAGCACCGCGCCGTCGATGGTCGGGAACAGCGACATGATGCCGAGACCGCGGGAGGCGATGGTGCGGCCCCACCGGTTCGGTGACGGGTCACTCATCAGCGCGACTGTCTGGTCGGTCTGCGCCTGGAGGAGAGTCGCGTCGTCGAGCTGCGCGACCCCGGAGACGGTGGGCGGCAGGCTGAACCGCTCGGTGAAATCGGCGGCCACGAGTCGCGCGTCGGCGACCTCGGCGGCGGCGACGCCGCTGCCGCTCTGGATGATCGCGCGACGGAAGAGTCCCGCGGCGAGCGGTGACGCCAGCAGCGACGCGATGCTCATCCCACCGGCGGACTCCCCGAACACGGTGACGCGGTCGGGATCGCCGCCGAACGCGGCGACGTTGTCCTGCACCCACCGCAGCGCGGCGATCTGGTCGAGCAGACCGCGGTTGTCGGGCGCACCGGGGAGGCTGAGGAACCCGAGCGCGCCCAGGCGGTAGTTGATGCCGACCATGACGACGCCGTCGCGCGCGAACGTCGACCCGTCGTAGGTCGGGATGCTGTGCGCGCCGCGGACGAACGCCCCACCGTGGATCCAGACCATCACCGGGAGTCCACGGGCGCCGGGATCCGGCGTCCACACCGACAGGTTCAGTGATTCGTCACCCGGGGAGACCGCCGACGGGAGCAGTTCGGAGAACGGCGCGACGTAGGGCGTCTGCGGCGGCGTCGGGCCGTGGGACGTCGCGTCGCGGTCACCGTCCCAGGCCCCGACCGGTCCTGGTGCCTCGCAACGCGCGGCACCGATCAGCGGCGCGGCGTAGGGGATGTTCAGGAACGCGTGGACCGTGCTGTCCCCCACGGTGACCCGGGAGCCTCGCAGGGTTCCTGCCGCCGTCGTCACCCGCACGTCGTCGTGCACCGCAGTCATGTCGACCAGCCTGCCATGCGCGGCTCGCGGGCGGCAGCGATCGACCGATCGTTAGTTCGCGCAGCATTCGTGTCGACGCAACGGTCCGTCCACCCGACCTGCATAGCGTCCGCGCGAGGGGGGTCGAGTGAAGGAATCCACAACCCATGTCCACGCTCTCACGCGGGCGGCTACTCGCCGTACTGCTGTTCGTGTTCGTCACCCTGACAACAACTCTGACCGCAGGACCGGCAGGCGCGACACCACCCGACATCCCGTCGGCGACCACCGCGCGCTCGATGCTCGCCGGACTGACCGTCGCCGCGGAGGGATCGATGTCCGGGTACTCCCGCGACCTGTTCCCCCACTGGATCGCCCAGTCGGGCACCTGTGACACCCGCGAGACCGTCCTCAAGCGCGACGGCACGAACGTCGTCACCGGCAGCGACTGCTATCCCACCTCCGGTCGCTGGTACTCCCCCTACGACGGCACCACGCTCAGCGCGGCGGCCGACGTCGACATCGACCACATCGTGCCGCTGGCCGAGGCGTGGCGCTCGGGCGCGGCGTCCTGGACGACGTCGCGGCGGCAGGCGTTCGCCAACGACCTGCAGCACTCGCAGCTCATCGCCGTGTCGGCGAGCTCGAACCGGTCGAAGGGTGACCAGGACCCGTCGACGTGGCAGCCGACCGTCACGTCCTACCGCTGCACCTACGCACGCATGTGGATCGGATCGAAGGACGCGTGGGGCCTGAGCCTGCAGTCCTCCGAGAAGTCCGCACTGTCCGCCGCACTCGACGCCTGCTGAGAGGAGCCGTCATGCCCGAACTGTCCACCGTCACCACCGTGACCCCCGGCGCCGTCATGACCGACGAGGTCGGCGTCATCACCGGCTCGGTCGAGATCGTCTGCGCCTGCGACGAGTCCGCGCACGCCACGGTCCGCGTCCGTTACCAGGACGCCGCCGAGTGGTACCGCGTCAGCGAACTCGACCGCGACCTCGCCGGACCGGACGACCTCGAACCGTTCCACCGTGAGGTCGTCCACCGGTTCACCGCGCCGGCGGCCTGACCGACCGCAGGAGACGACGAACGCCCGACCCCCTCACGGGGATCGGGCGTTCGTGTGTGACTCAGGGAGTCAGATCAACTCACTTGTTGATCCGTGACTCAGGTCCGCGCAGCGGACCTGCCGTCACTTGTTGATCTTGGTGACGCGGCCGGCACCGACGGTGCGGCCACCCTCGCGGATCGCGAAGCGCAGGCCCTCGTCCATGGCGACCGGCTGGATGAGCTTGACGCTCATCTCGGTGTTGTCGCCCGGCATGACCATCTCGGTGCCCTCGGGGAGGGTCACGACGCCGGTCACGTCCGTGGTGCGGAAGTAGAACTGCGGACGGTAGTTGTTGAAGAACGGGGTGTGACGACCACCCTCGTCCTTCGACAGGATGTACGCCTGGCCCTCGAACTCGGTGTGAGGGGTCGTGGTGCCCGGCTTGACGATGACCTGACCGCGCTCGACGTCCTCACGCTTGAGGCCACGCAGCAGCAGACCGGCGTTGTCGCCCGCCTGTGCCGAGTCGAGCAGCTTGTGGAACATCTCGATACCGGTGACGGTCGACTTGGTCGACTTCTCACGGATGCCGACGATCTCCACGTCCTCGTTCACGTTGATCTCGCCGCGCTCCACACGACCGGTGACGACGGTGCCACGACCGGTGATGGTGAAGACGTCCTCGACGGGCATCAGGAACGGCTTGTCGGTCTCGCGGACCGGGTCCGGCACCGACTCGTCGACGGCGGCCATGAGCTCGGCGATCGACTCGCCCCACTTCTCGTCACCCTCGAGGGCCTTGAGAGCGGAGACCTTGACGACCGGCGCGTCCTCGTCGAAGTCCTGGGCGGCCAGCAGCTCGCGGACCTCCATCTCGACGAGCTCGATGATCTCCTCGTCGTCGACCATGTCGGCCTTGTTCAGCGCGACCAGGATGTAGGGCACGCCGACCTGGCGGGCGAGCAGCACGTGCTCACGCGTCTGCGGCATCGGGCCGTCGGTGGCCGCCACGACCAGGATCGCGCCGTCCATCTGGGCGGCACCGGTGATCATGTTCTTGATGTAGTCGGCGTGACCGGGGGCGTCGACGTGAGCGTAGTGACGCTTCTCGGTCTGGTACTCGACGTGCGAGATGTTGATCGTGATGCCGCGGGCCTTCTCCTCAGGCGCCTTGTCGATCTGATCGAACGCAAAGCTCTGGTTGAGGTCCGGGTACTTGTCGTGCAGAACCTTGGTGATCGCCGCGGTCAGCGTGGTCTTGCCGTGGTCGACGTGACCGATGGTGCCGATGTTCACGTGCGGCTTGGTCCGCTCGAACTTCGCCTTGCCCACTTGTGTGTCCTCCTGGACTGTTGCCTACACCGGGGGGATCCCGGTGAGGGACTGGGATTTTCTCTCTTACGTTGTCGCCGTGGTGCGAGGGATCGCGCCCCGGCAGCGGTGATTACTCGCCCGTTGCCTTGGCGATGATCTCCTTCGACACGTTCGCCGGAACCTCGGCGTACGAGTCGAACACCATGGAGTAGTTCGCTCGGCCCTGGGTCTTCGACCGGAGGTCTCCGATGTAGCCGAACATCTCCGACAGCGGGACCAATGCCTTGACGACACGGGCACCGCTGCGCTCCTCCATGGCCTGGATCTGGCCACGGCGGGAGTTGAGGTCGCCGATCACGTCGCCCATGTAGTCCTCGGGCGTGATGACCTCGACAGCCATGAGGGGCTCGAGGATGACGGGCCCCGCCATCCGCGCGGCCTCCTTGAGCGCCTGCGAACCGGCGATCTTGAACGCCATCTCCGAGGAGTCGACGTCGTGGTACGCGCCGTCGAGCAGCGTCAGCTTGAGGTTCACCAGCGGGTAGCCGGCGAGCACGCCGTACTGCATGGCGTCCTGCGCACCGGCGTCGACCGACGGGATGTACTCGCGCGGTACGCGACCACCGGTGACCTCGTTCGAGAACTCGTAGGTGGCGCCGTCCTCGGCGTCCTGGAGCGGCTCGAGCTTAACGATGACCTTCGCGAACTGGCCGGAGCCACCCGTCTGCTTCTTGTGGGTGAACTCGTGCTTCTCGACGGTCTTGCGGATCGTCTCGCGGTAGGCCACCTGCGGCTTGCCGACGTTGGCCTCGACCTTGAACTCGCGCTTCATGCGATCCACGAGGATGTCGAGGTGGAGCTCGCCCATGCCGCCGATGACGGTCTGGCCGGTGTCCTCGTCGAGCTTGACCGAGAAGGTCGGGTCCTCTTCGGCGAGCTTCTGGATCGCGGTGCCCAGCTTCTCCTGGTCCGACTTCGTCTTCGGCTCGATGGAGACCTGGATGACCGGGTCCGGGAAGCTCATCGACTCCAGGATGACCTGGTCCTGCGGATCGCAGAGGGTGTCACCGGTGGTGGTGTCCTTCAGACCGATCACGGCGTAGATGTGACCGGCCGAGGCGGTCGGGACCGCGTTCTCCTTGTTGGAGTGCATCTGGAAGAGCTTGCCCAGACGCTCCTTCTTGCCCTTGGTCGAGTTGATGACCTGGGCACCGGAGTCGACCTTGCCCGAGTACACCCGGACGTAGGTCAGCTTGCCGAAGAAGGGGTGCGACGCGATCTTGAACGCCAGCGCGGCGAACGGCTCGTCGGCCGACGGCTTGCGGGTGAGGATCTTCTCCTCGTCGCCGACCGCGTGGCCCTGCACCGACTCGACGTCCAGCGGGGACGGCAGGTAGTCGATGACGGCGTCGAGCATGGGCTGCACGCCCTTGTTCTTGAACGCCGAGCCACACAGCACGGGGTAGATCTCGGAGTTGACCGTCATCTTGCGGATGGCGCCCTTGATCTCCTCGACCGACAGCTCCTCGCCGCCGAAGAACTTCTCGAGCAGTTCCTCGTCGGACTCGGCGACGGCCTCGAGCAGCTCCTGGCGATACTGCTCGGCACGCTCGGCCAGGTCGGCCGGGATGTCCTGGACGTCGTACTTCTCGCCCAGCTTGGTCTCGCCGGACCAGACCTTGGCCTTCATCTCGACCAGGTCGACGATGCCCTCGAAGTCGTTCTCGGCACCGATCGGCAGCTGGATCACCAACGGACGCGCGCCGAGGCGGTCCTTGATGGTCTGCACGGTGAAGTAGAAGTCCGCGCCGAGCTTGTCCATCTTGTTGACGAAGCAGATACGCGGCACGTCGTACTTGTCGGCCTGACGCCACACCTGCTCGGACTGGGGCTCGACGCCCTCCTTGCCGTCGAACACCGCGACCGCGCCGTCGAGGACGCGCAGCGAGCGCTCGACCTCGACGGTGAAGTCGACGTGGCCCGGGGTGTCGATGATGTTGATCTGGTTGTCGTTCCAGAAGCACGTGGTGGCGGCAGAGGTGATCGTGATGCCACGCTCCTGCTCCTGCTCCATCCAGTCCATCGTGGCGGCGCCGTCGTGGACCTCACCGATCTTGTAGGAGATACCGGTGTAGAAGAGGATGCGCTCGGTCGTCGTGGTCTTGCCGGCATCGATGTGGGCCATGATGCCGATGTTGCGGACCTTGTTCAGGTCGGTCAGCACGTCCTGTGCCACGTCTTTTCCTCGCTCTTTCGCGTTGAGGGTGTGTGGTGTGTGGTCCGCGGGCGGACTACGTCGTCCGTCCGCGGACCGACGTCGTCACCAGCGGTAGTGCGCGAACGCCCGGTTGGCCTCGGCCATCTTGTGGGTGTCCTCACGACGCTTCACCGCGGCACCGAGGCCGTTGCTCGCGTCGAGCAGTTCGTTGGCCAGGCGCTCGACCATCGTCTTCTCGCGACGCTGGCGGCTGAAGGTGACCAGCCAGCGCAGCGCCAGGGTGTTGGCACGGTTCGGCTTGACCTCGATCGGCACCTGGTAGGTGGCGCCACCGACGCGGCGGCTCTTGACCTCGAGCGCGGGGCGCACGTTGTCGAGCGCGCGCTTGAGGGTGATGACCGGATCGGTGCCCGTCTTGTCCCGGGCCTGCTCGAGGGCCTGGTAGACGATGCGCTCGGCGGTGGACTTCTTGCCGTCGAGCAGGATCTTGTTGACCAGCTGGGTGACCAGCGGCGACCCGTAGACCGGGTCGTTGATCAGCGGACGCTTCGGAGCGGGTCCCTTACGTGGCATCAGCCCTTCTCCTTCTTCGCGCCGTAGCGGCTACGCGCCTGCTTGCGGTTCTTCACGCCCTGGGTGTCGAGCGAGCCACGGATGACCTTGTAGCGGACACCGGGGAGGTCCTTCACACGACCGCCACGCACGAGCACCATCGAGTGCTCCTGCAGGTTGTGGCCCTCACCCGGGATGTAGGCGGTGACCTCGACCGCGCTGGTAAGACGCACGCGCGCGACCTTGCGCAGCGCGGAGTTCGGCTTCTTCGGCGTCGTCGTGTAGACGCGGGTGCAGACGCCGCGGCGCTGCGGGCTGCCCTTCAGGGCCGCCGTCTTCTGCTTGGCAGCCTTGTCGTGACGGCCCTTGCGGACCAGCTGATTGATGGTTGGCACTAGAAATTCATCCTCTGTGTCGGCGATGTTCGTCGTTCTCTGTGGTTGGTGCTCCGGGCAGTCGCGACCGACGTCGTCGGCACGTGACTCCACAGATCGCCCCACCAGGCCCGAAAGCACTGGTCAGTCGTTGTTTTCTCACCCCGTTGTCGGGCGTGTCATGCTTGCCCGCGACCGGATGTCACCTCAGCCCGGGGCACACTCCCGCCCTCGGAGGGTCTCCGTGGACGACTGCGGGCACGCGGACTTGCCCGGCCTGGGCCGGACACCAGCGCTCGACTCTACCGACCGCATTTCATGCGGTCAAAATCCTTGACGAGGCTGCTCGCAGCGCGATCGTCCGGCAGTGGAACGTACGGCGACCTCGCGGTGTTCCCCTGGCGACAGCGCTGTCACGACGCACGACCCAGACCGACGGAAGAACCCGGGGGATCCACGTGAGCGAGACGGTCATCGTCACCCGCCCCGACCGGTCGTCCACCCCGCGCGGCCGGCGCGACGCGACCTGGCTGGTCGCCGTCTCCGCTGCGCTGTGGGGTCTCGACGGTCTGCTCCGCAAGCCGCTCGCCACCGATCTGGCCGCCGGCACCGTCGTGCTGTGGGAACACATCATCCCGATCGTCGTGCTGGCACCGTTCCTGCCGGCGGCCGGGCGGGCGTTCCTGCGCCTCGGCCTCCGCGACAAGGCCGCGGTCGTGGTGATCGGCGTCGGTGCGTCCGCCGTGGCGACGGCGTTGTTCACCCGCGCGTTCGCCATCGCCGGGGAGAGCGGCGACTTCATCACGCCGCTGGTGCTGCAGAAGCTGCAGCCGGTGCTGGCGATCGCGCTGGCTGTCCTCATCCTCGGTGAACGCCTGCGCCCCCGTTTCGGGCTGTACGTGATCCCCGCGCTCGCCGGCGCGTGGTTGCTCGCCTTCGCCGACCCCACCCACCTGCGGGTGTCCGAACTCGAACCCGCCCTGCTCGCCCTCGGCGCCGCCGCGCTCTGGGCCGCGGGAACCGTCCTCGGCCGCCTGGTGTCGCCGTCGCTGAGCCCGCGGGATCTCACCACCCTGCGGCTGGCCTTCGGCACGGTCGGCGCGTTCGGGGTCGTCGGGGTCACCGGCGCTGCGGTGGTGCCGGCGTGGGGCGACGTCGTCGGGCTCGTGCTGCTGGCGCTGATCCCGGGCCTGCTCGCACTCACGCTGTATTACCGGGCACTGCAGACGACGCCCGCGTCGCGCGCGACGCTGGCCGAGTTGTCGTTCCCCGCGACCGCCGCCGTCGTGGGCGCGCTGGTGCTCGGGACGAGCCTCACCTGGTCGCAGTGGACCGGACTCGGAGTCATCGCGCTGACCGTGACCGCGATGGGGGTCAGAGAAGCCCGCGCCTCGGCGCGAGAGCGAGCCGGGACCGTCTCCGGCCGATAGGCTCCGCGGACGTCGATCGAGAGGCCTGCCGATGCCCGCACCCACCGATGCCGAGTACTTCGACCTGGGGGACATCACGCTGCAGAGCGGCATCACGCTGCGCGGCGCGACGCTGGCCTACAAGACGTACGGCACGCTCGCCGACGACAGGTCGAACGTCGTCGTCTACCCCACCTGGTACTCGGGATGGCACAGCGACAACGAGTGGCTGATCGGCCCCGGGCGGGCACTCGACCCCGCGGAGCGGTTCATCATCGTGCCGAACATGCTCGGCAACGGGCTGTCGAGCTCACCGTCGACCATGCCGTCGCCCCACGACGGTCCGCGGTTCCCGACGGTCACCTTCCACGACCAGATCGAGGCCCAGTACCGACTGGTCACCGAGAAGTTCGGGATCTCGTCGATCTCCCTCGTCACGGGGTGGTCGATGGGCGCCGGCCAGACCTACCAGTGGGCGGTCAGCCACCCGGAGATGGTGCAGCGCGCCGCCCCGTTCTGCGGCTCCAGCATCACGTCGCCGCACAACAAGGTGTTCCTGGAGTCCCTCGTCGCCGCCCTCTCGGCGGATGCGGTGTTCGCCGAGGGCGACTACGCCCCGGACAGATGGCCCGTGAAGGGACTCCGCGCCTTCGCGCGGGTCTACTCGGGCTGGGGGTACTCGCAGGCCTTCTACTGGAACGAGACGTGGCGGGAGCTGGGGTTCACCTCCCTCGACGACTTCCTCGTCGGGTTCTGGGAGAAGTTCTTCCGCGACGGACGGGATCCGAACGACCTGATCGCGATGCTGCGCACCTGGCACGGCGGGAACGTGGGCAACACCCCCGGGTTCGACGGCGACGTGACGAGGGCGCTGGCATCCATCCGCTGCCCGCTGCTCGCGATGCCCGCCGAGAAGGACCTGTACTTCCCGCCCGAGGACGAGCAGTGGGCGAGCCAGTACATCGAGCACGGCGAGGTGCGGATCATCCCGGGTGTCTGGGGGCACTTCGCCGGCGGAGGGGCGAACTCCGTCGACACCGACTTCATCGACGCCGGTCTGCGGGAGCTGCTGGCTCGACCGGGGTACGTGCCCGACTGAGGACCCGCTCCCCTTAGCTCGACTAATCTTCTCCCATGCGCGTGCTGTTCTCCTCCCTGGGCTCCTACGGGCACACCCTTCCGCTCGTCCCCCTGGCCCGCGCGGCCGCGGACGCCGGTCACGACGTCGCGTTCGCGAGTACCGAGGCGATGGCGCCGACGTTGTCGGCCGCGGGCCTGCGCACGGTCGGCGTGGGCATTGCGATCCGCGAGGCCTTCGCCCAGTTGGGTCTCGCCGACGTCGCCCCGGCCGACCGGGCCCGGATCCCCGGCATCCAGGAGTCGATCCAGCGCGCATTCGGCGAAATCCTCCCCGCCGCCTACCGTGCCGACCTCCTCGACGTGATCGCCCGAGACCGGCCGGATCTCGTCGTCGCCGAGGCCGGCAACATCGGCGCGATGCAGGCGGCCGCGGTGGCGGGCGTCCCCTCCGTCCGCCACGGGATCGGACGCGGGCTCACCTTCGGGTACCTCGCCGAGGAGCTCCCGCATCTCGACATCTACCCACCGTCCATGCAGGACCGCGAGGTGCTCGACCTGCCCGGCCTCCGACCACTGCGGTCGGTGTCGGCGACCGGGGAGGGACCACTCCCGCCCATCGTCGACCGCGACACGACGCTCCCCCTCGTCTACGTCACACTCGGTACCGAGTTCGGTAGTGCGGCGGTTCTCGACGTGATCGTGCGCGCGATCGACACCGGTGATCGCCGCGTCCTCGTCGCCGCCGGTCCGACGATCGACGCCGCGGCGCTCGGCGGATACTCCGACCTCGTCGAGGTGGCCGCCTGGGTCCCCCAGGCCGCCGTCGTCGACCGCGCCGCGCTCGTCGTGCACCACGGAGGCGCCGGGACCACGCTCGGCACCTGCGCCGCCGGGGTGCCGCATCTCGTGGTCCCGCAGGGCGCCGACCAGTTCCGCAACGCCGAGGCCGTCGTCACCCGGGGCGTGGGTGAGCAGGTGCTTCCCGTCGAGGTGTCCGTCGCGACCATCACGAGCGCCGTCGAGCGACTCCTCCTGTCGGACAGCCTCGTTCGATCGGCGTGCACCGACGTCGCCGCGGAGATCGCTGCGATGCCGTCACCCGACGAGGTCGCAGCCGATCTGTCCGCACTCGCCGCATCGTCGCCTGCGGTGAGGTGAAAATCGTTCGTGCGTTGGCGCAAACGGGGCCACACTCGGCCGCGATGACTCTTTCCGACGCCGACATCGACGCATTCGTCCGCGACGGGTTCGTCGTGCTCCGCGGGGCCGTCGACCGCGCGACCATCGACGAGTGTCGCCGTGAACTCTGGGACGCGATCCCCGAGTCGCCCGACGACCCGTCGACGTGGACCGAGCCGGTGCGGTGGGTGGACAGCCCGATGACACCGGCGTTCGCCCGCGCCGCCGAATCGCCGGCACTCGTCGCGGCCTACGACGCCCTGATCGGACCCGGTCGGTGGGTCCAGCGGGTCGAACTGGGCACTGTGCCCGTGCGGTTCCCCGTCGGCCGGGAGTCGGACGACACGGGCTGGCACATCGACGCGAGCTTCCCTGCACCGGACGGTTCCGGGTACCGGGTGTCGGTGTCGTCGCGCGATCGCGGACTGCTTGCCCTGTTCGTGATCTCCGACGTCGACGGGGACGACGCCCCGACGCGCATCCGCGTCGGATCCCACCGCGACGTGCCGCCGTTCCTCGAGCCCTGCGGCGACGAGGGAGTCGACATGGTCACGGTCTGCGCGCAGATGGACCGAGCAGGGCTGCTGGACAACCCCGTTCGGTCCGAGATCCTCGCGACCGGATCGGCCGGTGACGTGTTCCTCTGCCACCCCTTCCTCGTCCACGCGGCGCAGGTGAACCGGCGAGGACGGCCGCGGTTCATGAGCCAACCCGGGATCATGCTGCGCGACCAGTTCGACCTCGCGCACCCGACGTCACCGGTCGAGCGGGCCATCGTCGAGGCCCTGCGCTGACGGGATCACGCTCCCGGGAACGACAACACGCCGACAGACGTTCGTGACGAGATGAAACGCGAACACCTCGTCCCCGGTCCCGATCACCCCATCACCGTCGAGCCGACCGCCGGCCACGTCACCGTCCGCGTCGGCGACACCGTCATCGCGGAGAGCGACGGCGCGGTGACGCTGCGCGAGGCCGGGTACGACGCCGTCCAGTACGTCCCCCTCGATGACGTGGACCCCGCCGTCCTGCGGACCTCGGAGACGACGTCGTACTGCCCCTACAAGGGCGAGGCCTCCTACTTCGACGTCGCCGTCGGCGGCGACACCGCGACGGACGTGGTCTGGACCTACACCGACCCGTTCCCCGCGGTCGCCGACATCCGCGCACACGTCGCCTTCTACTCGGACAAGGTGACCGTCGACGTCGGATGAGACAGCTGTCCAGACAGACGTCTTGACATGGCCCGGCCCGGGTGGTCCCGTGGGTGTGTGAGCTACGACACAATCGTCCGCGGCGGGCTGTGGTTCGACGGCACCGGTGCGCCTCCTTCGGTCCGTGACCTCGGCATCCGCGACGGTGTCGTCGTGGAGGCTGGTGAGAGTCCACTCGACGCGTCCGACAGCACCCAAGTGATCGACGCGCGTGGCACCTGGGTCATCCCCGGGATGGTGGACATCCACACCCACTACGACATCGAGGTGCTCGACGCGCCCGGCCTGTCGGAGTCACTACGGCATGGCGTGACAACAGTGCTGCTCGGATCGTGCTCGCTGTCGACGGTGCACGTCGACGGCACCGATGCCGGCGACCTGTTCGGACGCGTCGAGGCCATCCCCCGCGACCACGTGATCTCCGCGGTCGACCGCAACAAGTCATGGCGCTGCTGCGAGCAGTACATCCACGCCCTCGAGTCGCGCCCGCTGGGGCCGAACGTCGCGGCGTTCCTGGGTCACTCGGACATGCGTGCCGCGGCGATGGGCCTCGACCGCGCCACCCGATCCGACACCCGACCCACGCGTGGCGAGCTGGCGCAGATGGAACGGTGGCTCGCCGACGCGCTCGACGCCGGGTTCGTCGGCCTGTCCTCGCAACAGCTCCTGTTCGACAAGCTCGACGGCGAGACGTGCCGGTCCCGCACGCTCCCATCGACGTACGCGCGCCCGCACGAGCTGCGGCGTCTCAAGGACCTTGTCCGCCGTACCGGACGGGTCCTGCAGTCGGGGCCGGACATCACCCACCCCCTGAACGTGCTGTCGCAGGCGCTGCAGTCGCTGGGCGTGGGCCGACCGCGCCTGAAGACGAGCCTGCTGTCAGCGGCGGACATCAAGGCCAACCCGCACGCGGTGCGCATCATGGGGCCGCTGGCCGGGTTCGTGAACCGGTTCGGGGGCGACTTCCGATGGCAGCACCTGCCGGTGCCGTTCGAGGTGTACGCCGACGGGATCGACCTCGTCATCTTCGAGGAGTTCGGTTCCGGCGCAGCGGCCCTGCACCTGCGCGACGACGTCGCCCGCGACTCCCTGATCCGCGACGAGCAGTACCGGCGCCGCTTCCGCACGGACTACGAGAAGAAGTACGGCCCGCGCGTGTGGCATCGCGACCTGTTCGACGCGCAGATCGTCGCATGCCCCGACGCGTCGGTCGTCGGGAAGTCGTTCGGCGAGGTGGGTCGCGACCGCGGCGGGCTGCATCCCGTCGACGCCTTCCTCGACCTCGTCGTCGAGCACGGCCGAGAACTGCGGTGGCGCACCACGATCTCGAACCACCGGCCCGAGGTGCTGCGCCAGATGGCGCGCGAACCCGGCATCCAGATGGGCTTCTCCGACGCGGGTGCACACCTTCGCAACATGGCGTTCTACAACTTCGGGTTGCGACTCCTCCGCCACGTCCGCGACGAGCAGCGTGCGGGCCGCGAGTTCCTGAGCATCGAGCGGGCGGTGCACCGGCTCACCGGCGAGCTCGCCGACTTCTACGACATCGACGCCGGACACCTACGCGTCGGCGACAGGGCGGATCTCGTCGTCCTGGACCCGACGGCGCTCGACGAACGCCTGGAGGAGTACCACGAGAGTCCCGTCGAGGCGTTCGGCGGACTCGCGCGCATGGTCAACCGCAACGACGCGGTGGTCGACGCCGTCCTCGTCGGCGGGCAGATCGTGGTGCGCCACGGGGTGCCGACGGAGATCGTCGGCGTCGAGCGCACCGGACACTTCCTCCGCGCCGGACAGCGGGCGCGCACCACCCGACCGCGACGGGCGGTCGCCGGTGCCGTCTGAGCACGACGCGGTCGTCGGGCTGTGGGCCGCGTTGTCCGACCGTGACTGGGACCGTCTTGCACAACACCTGGCCGACGACTGCATCTACGTCGACATCCCTGTCGGTCCGACGCTGGCCGCGCGGGGGACCGGTCGACATCGTGAAGCGACTGAAGGTCGGCATCGCGCCGTTGGCGGCCTATCGGAACCACCCCGGGACCCTCGTGTCCGACGGCGATGTCGTCATGTACGAACACTCGGAGTCGTGGGAGTGGTCGACCGGTGAGACCGCCGAGTTGCCGTTCGTCTCGGTGCACCGCGTCCGCGACGGCAAGGTGACGCTGTGGAAGGACTACTGGGACTTCGGCGGTCTCGCGAACACCGCGCCGCCGACATGGCTCGAGGACCTCGGCACCGCCGACACCTCCTGGATCTTCGACGCGACCGGCCTCGTCTGACCTGACCGCGCCCGACGCTCCCCCACACCCCCGGCCATCCGCCGAGCGTGCCAAAACTCCCCGTCGAGCGTGCCGAAACAACCCGCCGAGTGGGCGGTTTCGGCACGCTCGGCGACGGGTTTTGGCACGCTCGGCGACGGTTTTTGGCCCGCTCGGCGGCGGTCCCGCGTCAGCGGAGTGCGGCGGCGAGGACCTCGGACCAGGTTGCGACGACCTGTTTGCGTCGGGCGGAGTCGTCGGAGAGGGTGTCGGCCAGACCGAGTCCGCGCGCCATGTCGAGCGTCGCCTGGACGAGTCGGTGCACGTGCGGTGGGGCGTCGGTACCCGCCAACGCCTCGACCGTCATCCGATGCGCCGCCGAGCCGAACCGTTGCTCGAGCGGCAGGATCATCTCCCGCAGAACGGGATCCGACGCGGCCGCGCTCCACACCTGGAGGGCGGCCTTGAAGTGCAGGCCCGTGTAGACGTCGACGGCCCGACCCACGACGGCCTCGACGCGGCCGGGGCCCTCGGGGATCGTGTCGTCGACGGCAGACGCCCGCAGGGTCAACTCGTCGAAGGTTGCCTCGAGCGCCGCGGTGATCAGGCTCTCGCGCGTCGGGAAATGGTGCTGCGCAGCCCCTCTCGACACGCCGGCGCGTTCGGCGACGAGCGCGACGGTGGTGGCCGACCACCCCTCGGCGGCGAGCATGTCGATCGTCGCGTCGAGCAGGCGTTTGCGCGTCGCCCGCGACCGGCTCTGCTGTGGCTCCCGCACGGCTGTCACGTCGACACCCCGGGCCCCGACACCCACGCCGGTTCGCGACGCTGCAGGAACGCCGTCATGCCCTCACGCGCCTCGTCGGAGGCGAACAGGGCAGCGGACTCGTCGCGCCGCTGGTCGGCGAGTCGCTCGAAGAGCTCCGTCGTGACCGTGTTCACGACCTTCTTCGACTCCCGCAGGCCCTGCGGTGACGCCTTGGCGATGTTCGCGGTCATCTGCTGCACGACGGCACCCACCTCCTCGCCGTCGTCCACGGCGACCGTCACCAACCCGATCGCCTGCGCCTCCGCCGGACCGAACTTCTCGCCCGTCAGGAAGTACCGGCTCGCCGCGCGGGAATCCATCTTCGGCAACAGCGTCAGCGAGATCATCGACGGCGCCAGCCCGAGACGCGCCCTCGGTCAGCGCGAACGTCGTCGACGGTCCGACGACGACGATGTCGCAGGCACCCACGATGCCCAGACCGCCGGCCCGGACGTGCCCGTCGATCTGTGCGATCACCGGCTTCGACGACGTGATGACGGCCCGCAGGATCGCGGTCATCGCCTCGGTCCCGGCCGCCGAGGCCTCCTCCGGCGACAGTCCCGACGCCATCGCCGCCGACAGGTCGGCGCCGGCGCAGAACGTCCCGCCGGTGTGGGTCAGCACCACCGACCGCACCGATGGGTCTGCCTCGACCGCGGCCAGGTGCTCGCGGAGCTGACCGGTCAACGCCGGCGACAGCGCGTTCCGGTTCGACGGCGAGTCCAGGGTGATCGTCGCGACGCCACCCGAGTCGGACCGGGTGACGACGGTGTCGGCGTCGGCCACGGGACTCAGTACGACTTCGGCAGACCGAGGCTGGTCTGCGCGACGAAGTTGAGCACCATCTCACGGCTGACCGCGCGACACGGGCGATGCGGCACAGGTTGAGCAACGGTGCGACGCCGTACTCGGTCGACAGGCCGTTGCCTCCCATGGACTGCACGGCCTGGTCGACGATCTTCACGCACGCCTCCGCCGCGGCGTACTTGGCCATGTTCGCCGGCTCGGCCGCACCCCAGTCGTCACCGCGTCGTAGTACGACGCGGCCTTCTGCATCATCAGCTTGGCCATCTCGAGCTCGATCTTGCCCTGCGCCAACGGGTGTGCGATGGCCTGGTGCGCGCCGATCGGCGTCTTCCACACCGTGCGGGTGGTCACATAGTCCACGGCCTTGCTCAACGCGAAACGCGCCATGCCGATCGCCGACGCCGCGGCCATGATGCGCTCGGGGTTCAGGCCCGCGAAGAGCTGGCTGAGCGCGGCGTCCTCGGACCCGACGAGCGCGTCCGACGGCAGCCGGACGTCGTCGAGGAAGAGCTGGAACTGCTTCTCCGGGTTGATGAGTTCCATCTCGATCTGCCGGTACTCGAAGTTCGGCGCGTCGGTGGGGACGATGAACAGCGCGGGCTTCAGCTTGCCCGTCTTCGCGTCCTCGGTGCGCGCGACGATCAGGACGGCCTCCGCCTGGTCCACACCGGAGATCCACACCTTGCGACCGCTGAGCAGCCACTCGTCGCCGTCGCGACGGCCGGTGGTGGTGATCTGGTGCGAGTTCGAGCCCGCCTCGGGTTCGGTGATGCCGAACGCCATGGTGATGGTGCCGTCGGCGAGTCCCGGCAGCCAGCGCTGCCGCTGCTCGTCGGTGCCGAAGCGCGCGATGATGTTGCCGCAGATGGCCGGCGACACGACCATCATCAGCAGGCCCGTGCCCGACGCGGCGAGCTCCTCCATGACGATGGCGAGCTCGTACATGCCCGCGCCACCACCGCCGTACTCCTCGGGCAGGTTGACGCCCAGGAAGCCGAGCTTGCCGGCCTCGGCCCACAGTTCGTCGGTCTTTCGTCCCTCACGGCGCACTTCTGGAAGTAGTCGGGCCCGAATCGCGCGGCCAGTGCGGCCACCGAGGCACGCAGCGCGGCGCGCTCGGGGGTCTCGACGAACGGGTTGACGGGGGCCTCGGTGGTGGGGCGCTCGGATGTCGCGGTCATGCGGTCACTTCCTCTTCGCTGATCACGGCGAGTACATCACCCACCGCGAGTTGGTGTCCGGCCGACACTGCGAGCTCGGTCACGACGCCGTCGGCCGGGGCGTGCACCGTGTGTTCCATCTTCATGGCCTCCAGCCACAGCAGGGGCTGTCCCTGCACGACGCGGTCACCGACGGCGACGGCCACGCGGACCACCGCCCCCGGCATCGGCGCGAGCAACGAACCCGGCGCGCCGACCGCGGTCGGGTCGACGAACCGCGGCGCCTCGGTGAGGGCCACCGAGCCGGTCGGTGTGTCGACGTGGACGGTGGCGATCCCGTCCGCGTCGGGGTACGCGGCGACGCGGTGCGGGTGCCGCACCCCGTCGATCTCGAGGACGACGAGGGCGGCGGACGTCGACACCACCGTGGCCGCGGGATCGTCGGGGAGCTCGACACCGGTCCGCGTTGCGCGATAGCGGACCGTCACCTCGTCGCCGTCGGCGTCCACGAACGCCCGGCTCTGCGGGGCGGACGCGAGGTTGCGCCACCCGGCGGGCACGCCGGGCTGCACCGACGCGGTCGACCGCTCGCGGGCCGACGCCGCCAGCGCCGCGGCGACAGCCGCCCGCCGCGCGGCCTCGTCGTCGAGCAGTGGACGGGCGAGGACGTCGAGGCCGACCTGGTCGAGGTAGCCGGTGTCGGTGTCACCGGTCGCGAACGTCTCGTCGCGCAGGATGCGGACCAGCAGATCGCGATTGGTGCCCGGACCGTGCACCTGCGATCGCACGAGGGTGTCGGCGAGCATCGCCGCGGCACGCCGACGGGTGGGGGCCCACGTGATGACCTTGGCGAGCATCGGGTCGTAGAACACCGAGATCTCGCTGCCGTCGGCGATGCCGGAGTCGACGCGGACTCCGGCGCGATCGAGACCGGTGAACCGCACGTCGGCGGGGATGTCGACGTGGTGCACCGTGCCCGACTGCGGTGCCCAGTCGTTCGCCGGGTCCTCGGCGTAGAGGCGGACCTCGATCGAATGCCCCTGCGTCGACGGGGGTTCGGCGCCGAGGGGCTCACCGTCGGCGATGCGCAGCTGCCACTCGACGAGGTCGAGGCCGGTGGTGGCCTCGGTGACCGGGTGCTCCACCTGCAGGCGGGTGTTCATCTCGAGGAAGTAGAACCGGCCGGCGCCGTCGGCCAGGAACTCGACCGTTCCCGCGCCGACGTAGTCGATGGCCGACGCCGCGGACCGCGCCGCGGCGTACAGCCGCTCGCGCAGGTCGCCACCGATCCGCTCGACGAGCGGTGCCGGAGCCTCCTCGACGATCTTCTGGTGGCGCCGCTGGATGGAGCACTCCCGCTCCCCGACGGCCCAGACCGTGCCGTGGGTGTCGGCCAGGACCTGCACCTCGATGTGGTGTCCGCGTTCGACGTACGGCTCGCAGAACACGGTCGGGTCGCCGAACGCCGACGCCGCCTCACGCGCCGCACCCTCGACCTCCTCGGTGAGCCGCGCGATGTCGCGGACGATGCGCATGCCGCGGCCACCGCCACCGGCCGATGCCTTCACCAGAACCGGCAGGTCCGAGGCGTCGATGGTGCTCGGGTCCAGGTCACCGAGGATCGGCACCTCCGAGTCGGCCATGAGCGCCTTGGCGTTCACCTTGGAGCCCATCGCGGTGATCGCGGCCGGAGGCGGGCCGATCCAGGTGAGACCGGCGTCGACGACGGCCTGCGCGAACGCGGCGTTCTCCGAGAGGAATCCGTACCCGGGATGGATGGCGTCGGCACCGGAGGCCCGCGCCGCGGCGATGATCGCGTCGATGTCGAGGTAGGTCTCGGCCGATGTCCTGCCGGGCAGTCGGACCGCGCGGTCGGCCTCTGCCACGTGGGGGGGCTGCGGCGTCGGGGTCGGAGAAGACGGCGACCGTCGACAGCCCGAGACGCGTACACGTGGCGAACACCCGGCGGGCGATCTCGCCGCGGTTGGCCACCAGAACGGATGTGATCACTGCGTTCCCCTCACATCCGGAAGACGCCGAAGTTCGACGTCCCCCTCGACCCGGTGCGGAATCGATGGCGGACAGCGCGATACCGAGGATGGTGCGGGTGTCCCGCGGGTCGATCACGCCGTCGTCGTACAGCATCCCCGACAGGAACGCGGGCAGCGACTGCTCCTCGATCTGCGCCTCGATCATGGCGCGCATGCCGGCCTCGGCCTCTGCGTCGACGGTGCCACCACGCGCCTCGGTGGCGGTGCGAGACACCATCGCGATGACGCCCGACAGCTGCTGTGCGCCCATGACGGCCGATTTCGCGCTCGGCCAGGCGAACAGGAACCGCGGGTCGAACGCCCGTCCGCACATGCCGTAGTGACCGGCGCCGTAGCTGGCGCCGACGAGCACCGAGAT
>JAQIJH010000084.1:0-12078 GCA_036946345.1 Gordonia paraffinivorans
GTAGTGCACCGCAGGCGCCGCGGCGGCCTTGTCGCTGCCGGCGATCTCGTCGGCGAGCACCTTGGCCTGCTCGACCGTGTGGTTCCAGTGCTCGACGCGTCGACCGAACTCGCCGGACTCGTCGGCCCAGTTCGCGACGTCACCGAGCGCGTAGACACCGGCCGCCGACGTGCGACCGCTGCTGTCGCAGGAGATCCCGCCGCCGACCGAGCGCTCCGCGATCGTCAAGCCGATCGACTCGGCGAGGCCGGTGATCGGGATGGACCCGATCCCGATGACGACGAGGGTCGGCGTCGAGCGTCTCCCCGCCGTCGAGGACGACGCCCGAGACGGCACCGTCGGAGACGCGGAGCCCGGTCACACCGACGCCGGTCCGCACCGTGACGCCGCGGTCGGTGTGGATCTTCTCCACGCGCGCACCGATCTCCGGTCCGAGTGCCGCGTGCAGCACCGACGGCGCGGGCTCCACGATCGTCACCTGCGCGCCGAGTGTCGACAGACTCGCGGCGGTCTCGCACCCGATGAAGCCCGCACCGACCACGACGACCCGCGCACCGTCGCGCAGCTCGTCGCGCAGGGCGGTCACGTCGTCGGCGGTCCGCACGACGTGTACCCCGGTCACGTCCGCGACGGACGAGGCGTCCTGGCCGTCGAGGACGTCGTCCGGCAGGAACCGGGGGTCGAGGCCGGTGGCGAGGACGAGGGACTCGAAGGCGAGTGTCTCACCGGAGCCGACGGACACGGTCTGCCCGTCCAGATCGACGGCGGTGACCTCGGTGTCGAGCAGGAGCGCGATGTGGTTGTCGTCGTACCACTCCCGCGATTTCAGCTCGACGAGTCCGCGCTCGCCCCGCAGCACGGCCTTCGACAGCGGCGGGCGGTCGTAGGGCAGGTGCGGTTCCTTGCCGATCAGGGTGACCGGGTCGGACCAACCGGCCTGGCGGAGGTTCTCCGCGAGTCGCACACCGCCGAGACCCGCCCCCACGATCACCACACCGGCACCCATCGGACCACCCTCCTGCACGTCTCGCTCAGAGCATGTCGGGCGAGGACGCCGTCATCCGCCCGGACCCACCGGGTAGAGGTCGGCGAGTCGCCATGTGCCGTCGACTCTACGCATGACCGCCCAGCGGGCGATCGAGGCCACGGACGGGTCCGGGGACACGGCCGGGATCGTCACGCGCAGTGCGGCGTAGACGAGGACCCGCGCGCTGTCCCCGTCGACCTCGGCGACGCCCACCGACTGCACGGCCGCCTGCTGCGTCCCCGACGTCGCGACGGCCCCGGGCAGCGCCGCGTCCGGTCCCTGGCTGCGGAGGTCGTCGAGGGCCCGATCGGTGAGCAGCGGCGTCAACGCGCGCAGCCGGGCGGCGACGGCGTCGGCGCTCGACGCACCCGTCGGGACTGTCAGATACCCGGCGACCGCGGCCTGCGCCCGGTCCCGGAGCGCGGCGTCGTCGCGGGTCGTCGAGCGCGGGACGACGAAGGCCGCAACGATCGTCGACGCCAGCACGACCACCGCGACACCGACGAGCACGGCGTCGGCGACGATCCTCCGTGTGCGCACCACGGCGGCGGCGAGCGCCACCACACCCACGACGACCGCAGGCGGCACGACCCACCCCGGCACACCGAGCACCCCGACGACGGCCACCAGGCCGGCGACGGTCAACGCCGCGGTCACGCCCCGCAGGATCCTCATCGCAGGGCCACCTGTCCGATGACCCAGGCGCCCGCCTCGCGGATCATGGTCACCGACACCACGATCCGACGATCCCCGACACTGCCGCCGACCAGCTGCGGGGCCGTCGTCTCGGCGACGACGAGAACCTCGCCGGGCCCGTCCGCCCGGACCGTCCCGGTCACGCCCGCGGCCACCACCTGTCCCGTGCCCGGGGATCCCAGGGACGCGACGGCAGCCTCGATGGCGGGTCCGGCCGCGTCGATCCGGCGGCGGTACTCGCCGCCGCTCACCGAGCGCGCGGCGGCGAGATAGCGATCCGGATGCGCGGGGTCGGCGGTGAGGATCGTCGCGACCGCGGTCGACGCCGACCGGACGAGGCCGGACTCGCGGCCGGGGCCGCTGCGGTCGTGCAGGATCAGCGTGACGACCACCGCGACCACCGCGACCACGGCGACGATCGCGGTGAGCACGACGACAGCCGCGCCGAGCCGTCCGTCGACACCGACGCCTCGAGACGCGTTCTGGTCCAGACGCTCCCGTGCGACGCCGAGCGCCTCACGAGCCGCGACGACGCGCTCGCGTGCCGCGGTCCGACGGTACGACTCCCCCGCCGTCGTCTCGTCGTCGCTCATCGCACCACCTGCAGGCTCGCGACGGCCCACCGGCCGTCGACACGGTGGAGGTCCGCCGACACCGCGCGGGTGCCGCGTCCACCGTCGGTCGTCACGTCGACCAGCGCGAGCACCTCGACGGCATCGGCCGAGGCGTCGGCGACCGCCGTGGCGACCGGGGCGCAGGTCGCCTCGCCGGCGCCGGACCCGAGAACGGTTGCGCCCGAACGCAGGCGGTCGGCGAGCACACCGGTCGACGCGGCGAGCGCGGCGGACTGTCGTTCGGGGCTGCCGCGGTCGAGGACCGAGCACACCGTCGTCGCGCCGATCCGAGCGACCTCGGTACGCGCCGCGTCGACCGACCGCGCGTCCGACCACGCGGCCACGGCCACGCCGACGAGTCCCCCGGCCGCGGCGAGCACCGCAGCGCTCACGGCGACGGTGAGCAGGGGGCGGCCGGGACGCGACGACGACCGTGCGCCGACGATCACCGCGACCGCGACCACCGCCGCCGTCACGAGCAGCGAGACCCACCACGACGGCGCCCCGACGACCACGGCCATCAGTGCGACGAGGCCGACGGCGACCACCGCGCCCACACCGTCGACCCAGACGTCGACCATCCTGCGCAGCACCCTCACGGGACGAGACCCACCCCGGCCAGTTTCAACCGGCCGTCGTCGGGGGCGACGTCGACGACGAGCCGCAGCCGCCGCGGTCCCGCGTCCTGTGCCCCACCCGTCCGTTGCGTCGCCAGCACCGCGGTGACGAGGACCGACGCGTCGTCGCCGCTGCGATCCGCGAGGGCCACACCGTCGACGACGCCGGTGGTCTGCGTGCCGAGCCGGGCGACGACCGCGCTCCACGAGCCACTCGACTGCGCGAACTCGTCGCGGAACCGGCCCGTCGCGTCGTCCAAGACCCGACCCGCCCGGTCGGCGTCGCGGGCGTCGGGGGTGAGCAGCGGCGTGACGAGGGTCCGGGCGGCGGTGAGGACGTCCGCGTCGGACCACACGGTCGCCGCCGCCCGCCGGACGACCACCACACCGGCGGTGACGGCGAGGGCGAGCACGACGACCAGCGCCACGACGAACCAGCGCGGCACCGACGACGACGCCGACGTGCCCTCGAGGCGGGCGAGTTCGGCCTCGGCGGACCGCAGGTCGGCCTCCGCCGCGCGCACCGCGCGACGGGCGGCGGTTCGCTCCGATCCCACACCCACCTCCGTCGACCGGAACCGCGAGGAGTTCTGGCGCGGACCGGTCCGCACATCGTAGGTGTCACGCCGACGGCGACGACCTCACCGACACGGCGGCTGGTAGGGCAGGCCCGGGACGTAGAGGCTCCACTCGTCCCGGGAGATGGGGTCGGTGTCGATGCGGCACGCAGCGTCGACGACGCCGGCCACGTCGGTGTCCCAGGACCCGACGACGCCCGCCGCGCCGGTGGCGAGGACCTGACGATCCCCCGGACCGAACTGGACGTCGTAGATGCGACCGGGGAACGCCTGCAGGCGCGCCACCGCGACCGGGTTCCGCGGATCCCGGACGTCCCACATCCACAATCGGCCGTCGGCCCCACCGGCGGCGACACGCGTGCCGTCGCGGGAGAACGTCGCGCTGTACACCGCGCCGGTGGGCCCGACCAGGTCGGAGAGGACCCGAGGTGCAGACGGGTCGGAGACGTCGAACAGCCGGACCTCGTTGCTCGCGGAGGTGACGACCATCCGCTTTCCGTCCGGTGAGAACCGGGATGCGCGCGCACCCGACTCGAACACCTTCTTCCTCGACAGGATCCGGGGAGCCGACGGATCCGAGACGTCGGCGAGGGCGACGAACCCGTTCGCGGTCGCGACGACAGCCATCCGTCCGCTCGGCGACATCGACGCCCAGGCGATCCCATCGCCGAGGTCGAGCGTTCCGGTCCGTCGCGGCGCGCCAGGGTTCGACACGTCGATCACCGGCAGTTCGGGCGAGAGGGACGACCCGCTCACGGCGACCTTGGACACCCCGCTCACCGCCACCGTCTCGATGAGCTTGCCCGGCGCGATGTCGACGGGTGGCGAGGTGACGAACGCTCGGTTGGGGTCGGAGACGTCCGCGAGGTACATCCGACCGTCGACGGTGCCGGCAGCCACGAGATCCCCATCGCGGGTCATGTCGAACGCGGTGAAGCCGGTCCCCGGGGGCGGCATCACGTCCGGCCCGGCGCGCTGGATCCCTGCCCGTGGGTCGATTCGCCACTGAGAGAGAGCCCCGTTCGAGTCTGCATTGCTCACGGTGAACCGCGGCCCGTCGTCCTGGAACGCGAACAGGTAGGTGTTCTTCGGCCCGGCCTGCACCGAGTACTGGCGAGGCGGCCACACGGCGACGGCCCCGTCGCCGCCCGAGGTGACCACCTTGCTGCCCGCGAACGCCGCCTGCGACACCGTGTTCCCCACCCGCAGCGCCTGCGGCGGTGTCCTGTTCACGAGGTCGTAGACGCGGGCGGTGTCGTCGCTGCTCGAGCCGACGAGATGGGTGCCGTCGGCGCTGTAGGCGACACCGTTCACGTAGCTGCCGAAATCGGTGTAGTCCGCCGTGAGCGTCGGCCGTGTCGGGTCGACCATCGAGTACGTCTTGATGTCTCGGCTCTTGAGCGCCAGCGCGAGTTCACCGGTGGTGGGCGAGAAGTCGCCGTCGTCGGCGCTGATGTTGGTCGCCCCCGGCAGCGTGATCGTCGACAGCGGCCGGACTGCGTCGGGGTCGACGGCGCTGATGTCGACGCGCTGCAGGGCGCTGGCACTCGCGAGGAGCTTCCCGTCGCGGCTGAAGGCGACCATGGTCGCGGACCCGACGAACGACGGCGGCACCGCCATCGGGGTCCACCGGTCCTGCGCGTCGCGGCGATACACCGCGACACCCGGCCCGTCGAGCGCGAGGGCCAACATGCGCCCGCTGGGGTCGAGCGCGAGGTCGGCGATCGACGTCGTCACCCGCGGGATGTCGGACAGCGGGCGGGGACCCGTCGGGTCGCGCACGTCCCAGGCGGCGAGCCCGTCGGTGCCCGCGGCGAAGAGCGTCGACCCGTCCGGGGAGAACTTCACGCCCACCAGACGCTGGTCGGCGCTGACCTGCCCGACGGTGGCGATCGACTGCGACAGCCCCGTCGGGGTGATCCGGAACAGCCGGACGCGGTGATCCGACGAGCCCGCCGCGACCAGCGACCCGTCGGGCGACACGGCGAGTCCGACACCACCGCCGGCGGTGGCGCGGCGGGCAGGGATGGGCCCGGAGGTGAGATCGAGCAGGGCGGAACGGGACTCGAGCGTCGGGGACAGCCGGTACGCCACCAGCGCCAGCTGCAGCGCCAGCGCCGGGTTGCGCAGTCGCTGCTCGTCGGCGACGTTCGCCAACCGGGCCGACGTCGCGTCGAGGCGGCTCTGCTCCGCGGCGTTGCGTTGCGACACCGCCTCCGACCGCGCCACCACCGCGAGCACGGCCGCGACGAGGGCGACCACGGCGAACAGGGACGCGGCGACCGTGATGGCGCGCATCCGGCGCGTCTGCCGTCGGCCACGGTTCGCGATGTCGTCGCGGCGGTCCACCGCACGGTCCAGGAACCGCCGCTGCTCGGCGCTGACGCGGGTCGCGTTCTCGGGTGCGTCCGCGAAATCGGTGAACAGGTCTAGTCGTCCGCCGAGTGGCAGCAGCTCGGGCGCACGCTCACCGTCGACCCAGAGCTCGACCGCGGCCTGCAGCCGTCGGGCGATCAGCAGTTGGTCGCGGTCCTCGTCGATCCACCGCATCAGCCGCGGCCACGCCGACAACAGCGCCTCGTGGGCGATCTCCGCGTGCGTCTCCGACACCGACACCAGGCGGGCCGCGGCGAAACGGTCGAGGACGCCGGCGGCGCGACGCTCGCGGACGTCACGCTTCGTGTCGGGCTTGTCCGGTGACGGGACGCCGAGCTCGGCCAGCGACGCCCGACGGCGGGAGGTCGCGTCGTCGTCGACCATCGTCATCGCCAGGAGTTGGCGGCGCGCCACCATCTTCTTCGCGTAGTCGAGTTCGCCGTACGCCCGCTCCGCGGTCTGTTCGACCGCCCCGCGGATGCGCCCGGTCGCGACGTAGTCGGCGACGGTGAGGGTCCGCTTGTTCGATTGCGACCACGTCGAGAGCAGGGCGTGTGACAGCAGCGGCAGCGCGCTGCCCAGACCGGCGGCGGCGAGTCCCGGACGCAGGTCCGCGATGAGCAGTTCGACGAGGTCGTCGGAGACGGTGATGCCCGCGACGCCGGCCGGCCCGACGACGACGTCGCGCAGCTGCCCGTGGTCCAGCGCGGGGACGAGCACCGTGGCGTTCTGCAGCGCGCGCGCCGCGCGGGGGTTCTCGGCGAGCACCCCGTAGTAGTCGGCGCGGACGGTGATGACTCCGAAGGTGAGCTCTCGGCGCGACTGCGTGAAGGCCGCGAGAGCCGCGATGAGCGCCCGACGGGTCTCGGCGTCGTTGACCGTGTACATCTCCTCGAACTGGTCGACCGCGATCAGCACGGGACCGTCGCCGTCGGGCAGGGCCGCGACGGCCGAGTGGAACGCGTCGACGGGATCGCCGCCCGGCGTGAAGAGGAGATACCGCCACTCCTCGAAGGGGCCCTCTCGTCCGATCTGGGCGAGGAGCCCGGCCCGCAGCACCGACGACTTGCCTGCGCCCGACGGCCCGACCAGGGTGACGACGGGCAGCCGGTCGATCCCGGTGACGATGGCCGTCGACCGCTCCGCCTGTTCGAGCACCGTCTCGATGACGAGATCGGTCACGTCGGCGCGGCCGAAGAAGACGGCGTGGTCGTCGACCTCGAAGGGCGTGAAACCCCGGTAGGGCGGGGCCGGCTCGGTGCCCTTGCGCGGCGCCGGTCGCCGCGCCCGGGCGGCCGCCTGCAACCACGGCGCATGGTCGCTCGCCTCGACACCGAGGGCGACGAGGACCGCCCGCAGGGCGTCCTCCATCGCCGCCTGCGGTGCGTGCTGCCCGGAGAACCAGCCGCCGACGGTGGCCGCGCTGGCCCCCGCCTTGCCCGCGATCTCCCGGATCGACAATCCCGCGGCCGTCTTCAGCTCGGTCAGTGCGCGTGCGAACTCGGTCTTCGTCTCGATCGACTCGGGTCGCACGGACTCCCCTCCACCTGGGCTTTCACCCGTAGTCCGGCCGTACGACGTACGGACCTGTGTATGGACCTCCCCGCACAGGCCGCCACCGCTGGAACGACGGCGTCCCGCCGGGCATGGTTCTTGCATCGCACACCTGTGCAACACGCAGCAGGTGCCGTGCAGGTCCCCCGACCGGAGGAAATCGTACCCATGTCCGTCGCCCCCCATCTGCCGGTTGCCCCGCGCCACGCCCGCGTGACGACGTACGCGCCCGTCCGCGTTCCCGCCGTCCGGCACGCCCCCGCACTGCACGTCGTCCCCGCGCCCGTCGTCGAGGCTCCCTCCGCCACCCCGGCGCCCCGACCGTCGCTGTCGCGGCGCGAGGTCGAGGTGCTGCTGGCGTGGCTCGCCGCCGAGTCGAAGGCCGAGGCCGCCGCCTCGCTCTACATCACGGCGTCGACGGTCAACACCCATCTGACGCGCATCCGCGCGAAGTACACGGCCGTCGGTCGGCCGGCGCGCTCGAAGGCCAATCTCTTCGCCCGCGCCATCCAGGACGGGTACACGCGCCTCGACGAGTGGTGACCAGACCCCACACAGACGACGAGACCCCGTCGGCATCGGCCGGCGGGGTCTCGTCGTGTTCGGGCTCTACATGGTGACGGGGGTGCCGTTCACCCGCTTGAGGTACTCGGCGCGCTCGGCGTCGTCGTAGCTCAGGAACATGCGGTCCATGCCCGTCAGACGACCCAGGCTCTTCTTCAGGCCGGGCGCCATCACCGAGTTCGCGTGCACCCACGCCATCGAGCGCGGGACGGTGATGTGGGTGGTCGACCCGAGGATGCTGTTGTGCACCTCGCGGGCGACGTCCTCCGGGCCGACGGTCTGGACGAACTTGTTCGTCGCGATGCCGGAGATGAGCGCGGTGCGGGTGAAGGTCGGGTTCACCGTCTTGATCCGGACGCCCTGCGGCGACAGCTCGGTGTTCGCGGCCTCGGAGAACACGATCACGCCGGACTTCGCGGCGTTGTAGATCGTCAGGCCCGGCACGGGCAGACGCCCGGCGACCGAACCGATGTTGATGATCTGGCCGCCGCCGCGGGCGATCATCCGCTTCGCCGCGGCCTGGGTGCCGATGACGACGCCGAGCAGGTCGATGTCGAAGTTCCGCTTGATGACGTTGAGGTCGTAGTTCAGCAGCGGCCCGGTCGGCATGATCCCGGCGTTGTTGATGAGGACGTCGATCGGTCCGGCGACCTTCTCGACCTCGTCGAGGAAGTTCTCGAACGAGTCGGGATCGGTCACGTCGAGGACGGAGCCCTCGTGACCGAGGTCGGCCGCGGCCTTGCCGACGGCCTCGTCGTCGATGTCACCGATGACGACGGTCGCGCCGGCGTCGCGGAGGGTCTTGGCCGTCTCGAGTCCGATGCCGCGGGCGGCACCGGTGATGGCGATGGTGAGGCCGCGGACGTCGGCGCGCTCGGAACGTCGGCCGCGTACCCGCGACAGGATCCCGGTCTTGGGGCTCATGCGTGTACTCCTGCTTTCTCGGTGATCGGACGGGCCACGGGGCGCGTCACCACACCATGGGGGACAGATGTTTGGCGGCGAAGCCGCGGACGTACTCGGGTTCCTGCTTCTCCTCGGAGCCCGGGACCTCGAGCTGCGAGATGACGAGTCGGACGATGATCTCGACGGCGTCGGTGAGGTCGGGATCCGGTCGGACGGCCCCGACACCGCGCAGCGCCCGGACGGTGCGCGCGGTGACGGCGTCGATGAACATCGAGGTGACTGACGACGACGTGATGCCCTTCATCTCCAGGTCGTCGACGACGAGCCGGTGCATCAGCGGGTCCTTGAGGATCAACTGCGCGCCGACCGCGAACGCCTCCGCGATCGCCTCGGGCGGGGTGAGCCCGACGATCGCCTGCTCCATCTGACGCATCCCGTCCTTGTAGAGGCGGGTGGCCACGGCGACCAGCAACGACTCCTTGTTCGGGAAGCGCCGATAGAGCGTGCTGCGCGACACCTCCGCACGGCGGGCGATCTCGTCGACCGACGCCTTGCGCACCCCGACCTCGGTGAACTCCTGGGCGGCGGCGGTGAGGATCGCCTCCTCCTGCAGCTCGGGGTCGTCGGTGTTGCGCGTCTTGCGGCTCATCGCTTCCGCAGCGTCACGGGAAAACCGTCCTTCGGGATGGGCAGCGAGCTGTAGTTCATCGGCAGCTCGTAGTCGGCCGGGACCGACCACTCGTAGTTGCGCAGCAGCTGATGCATGATCGTCTTGATCTCCATCTGGCCGAAGTACAGGCCGATGCACTTGTGCACGCCGCCGCCGAACGGGTGCCACGCCATCCGGTGCTTCTTGTCCTCCGCGCGATCGGGACCGAAGCGCTCGGGGTCGAAACGCCACGGGTCGCTGTAGATCTCGGGGTCGTAGTGGTCGTTGAGGGCGGTCAGCGAGACGTAGGTGCCCTTCGGGATGAAGTAGCCCTGCAGCTGCGTGTCCTTCACCGCCGCACGCGGGTGCGCCGGCACCGGGGTGCACATGCGCAGCGACTCCTTGAGGATCAGGTCGAGCTCGGTGAGCTTCCCGAGGTCGTCGTAGGTCAGCTCGGAGTCCATCGACAGCGACTGCTCACGGGCACGGCGCTGCCACTCCGGCGACTTCGCCATGCGGTAGCACATCTGGGTCATCGTGATCGTCGACGTGTCGTGGGCGGCCATGAGCACGAAGATCATGTGGTTGACGATGTCCTCGTCGGAGAAGGTCTTGCCCTCCTCGCTCTCGGCGTGGCAAAGCACCGAGAACAGGTCGTCGGTCTTCGTGGCCCGCTTGGCCGGGATGTGCGAGTAGAAGAAGTCCTCGAGGATCTTGCGCGAGCGGATCCCCTTGCCCCAGCGAGTGCCCGGGATCGGCTTGCGGATCACCGCGACGCCGGCCTGCACGGTCTCCAGGAACGCCTTGTTGATGCGGTCGGCCTCGGCCTTGGGGAGTTCGAGGCCGAGAAACACCTCGAGTGCGACGTCGAGCGTGAACGCCTTGAACTCGTGGAACAGCTCGACCTCACCGGTCGGGAACTTCTCCATGCGCTCGGCGATCATCGGCTGCATCAGCGCCATGTACTTCTTCAACACCGCCGGGTTGAAGCCCTGCTGCAGGATCAGCCGGTGGCTGCGGTGCTCGTCGAAGTCGAGCAGCATCACGCCACGGTTGAAGAACGGGCCGATGAGGAAGGTCCAGGCGGGGCCGTTGGCGAACGCCTTCTCCTTGTTCATCAGGACCTGCTCGGTGGCCTCCGGGCCGGAGGCGACGACCCAGTCGCGCCCGAACATCTTCAGCGCGGAGATCTTGCCGTACTCGGCCAGTCGCTTGCGCTGGAACCCGAACGGGTCGTGGCGCATCTGCAGAACGGCCAGGACCCCGTTCTTCTTCTGGACCGGGACCTCCTTCAAGCCGCTGTCGGTCGGAGCCCGGAACGTCGTGGCCGTCATCTCATGCACCTCCATTGGAACAGATACGAAGAATCGTATCTTTGGAGGCGCTCAGTGTCTACCAGGTCACACTTGAGCCCACTCCGCGGCCGGGTGACCTGCTGCGACCAGGGCGTGTGTGCGGGCCAGGCGCTCGCGCCACCACGTCGTGCGCTCGGCGTCGGCAAGGCGGAGGTCGTCGTCAGGGTCGACGTGGCGCGGTCGGACCCGGCCGTCGACAGGGACGAACGGGGCGGCGACGTCGCGGGTGAACATGGTCCCGGTGCCCAGCCCGCACGCGAGGAGATCGCCGGGCAGGGCCGCGGCGCAGGCGACACCAGCGGCCATGCCGACGGCGGAGTCGAGAGCGCTCGACACGACGACGTCGAGGTCGATGTCGGCGGCTACCGCCAGCACCCGACGCATGCCACCGAGTGGCGCGACCTTGACCACGGCGACGTCGGCCGCGCCGGCCCGGACGACGCGCAACGGGTCCTCGGCACGACGGATGCTCTCGTCGGCCGCGACGGGGGTGTCGACGGCCGCGCGGACCGTCGCCAGCTCCTCCACCGTCGCGCAGGGCTGTTCGACGTACTGGAGTTCGCCGAGTGCCCGGATCGCCGAGATCGCTTGCTGTGGCGTCCATTTCCCGTTCGCGTCGACGCGGACGTTCGGGATGCGATCGCGGACGGCCGCGACGCGCTGCACCTCGTCGTCGAGGGAATCACCCGGTTCTGCGACCTTGACCTTCGCAGTCGTCGCGCCCGGGAAGCGGTCCAGGATCGCCGGGACGTCGTCGGCAGGGACGGCGGGGACGGTCGCGTTCACCTCCACGCTGTCGCGCACGGCGGGCGGCGGCCCCAGCCAGGCCGCCTCGATCCCCGCGACGAGCCACCACGCCGCCTCGGCGTCGTCGTACTCGGGGAACGGACCGAACTCACCCCACCCGGCCGGACCGCGGAACACCATCACCTCGCGGGTCGTGATGCCGCGGAACCGCTCTCGCATCGGGCAACGCCACCACCCGCGCTGTCGACAGGATCTCCTCGACGCCCGGCATGCTCACCGCCCCACCGTCGCACAGATCGGTAGCAGTTCGTGCCGCCAGGCGACACGAACTGCTATCGATCGAACGTGGGTGTTGATTTCCGACCGATCTCCGGCATCCGTAGCGATTGTTCCCG